>JBIOUG010000001.1:0-8642 GCA_044866775.1 Thermoanaerobaculia bacterium
CGCCGCCGCCTTCAACGCCGAGCGCGACCTCGCCGCCTGCGTCTCCTGGGCGCCGGACATCTACAAGCTCTCCGAGGCGCCGGGCAACAAACTCCTGGTCTCGACGGCGACCGCCAACAAGCTCATCAGCGACGTCGTCGGCGACCTCTTCGCCACCTTCGGCGTGGACTACCTGGCGTCGCTCGGCGGCGAGCTGCTGATGTTCCTCGACGTCGAGGGCACTCCGGCGAGCGGGAGCCCGTCGCTGGCGCTCGACTACTACGCCGGCTGGGCGCCGGCCCTGGCGAGCTACAGCGGCGCCGCCTCCGCCGGCCGCGTCACGGTCCTGCCTTGCGTCTACGCCCGGCAGGGCGATGACGCGACCTGGGACGCCTTGACGCAGGCCGCCGGGCAGGGCATCCCCTGTCACGGGGCCTGGGTGGCGAGGTACTACTACCCGAGCTGCAACCTGATCGACTGGGACGACGCCATCGTCTCGCCTGCCGTCCCGGTGCCCTGCGACATCCTGCTCTGGCAGTACGCCGAGAACTGCTGCGACGGCGCCATCGACTGCAGCCAGACGAACCCGGGCCTCGACATCCAAACGGCCCTTCTGCAGCGGCTCATCCTCCCTGCGCCCGCCTAGAGCCCGCCGGGTGTCTAACCCGGTGGGAGCCTCGGGTGCGAGGCCTTCCCGTGAGGAGGTCGAGATGAGCGCAACGCGGGCGGCGGCGACTGCGGCTTCGAGTTCGAGCTCGGCAAGACGTACTTCGTTTACGCCTGGACGGGGGAGCACGACGCCATCCTGCGCACCAGCCTCTGCAGCCGGACGACGTCGCTGGCACATGCCGCCCGCGATCTCGCCTACGCGCGGCGAGTCGCCGCGGGCGCGGAGCGGATCGGTATCAACGGGCTCGTCCACCGCCAGGAGCCCGAAAGCTTCGCGGGCGTCCCGGGCGACGGGGTGCCTGGCGCCGGGATCACGATCGCCGGCGCCGGCGGCGAGCGCTACTCCGCGCTCACCAATGCGGGCGGGCACTTCGAGGTCCACGGCCGGCTGGCCGGCACCTACACCATCAGCGTCGCGCTGCCCCCTGGCCTCCCTCCGGCCCCCGACCAGCAGGTCGTGGTGGAGCCGGGGCAGTGCTACGGCGCCGAGTTCGCGGTCGCGACCGACGCCGAGGGCCGCTAAGTCGGCACCAGCTAAGGACGCCTCGGGAATCGGCGCGCGCAGGCTTGGTACAATGAAAATGACTGCAGATGTATTCGGAGGACGACTGTGGCGAAGGTTGTGACCCTACGGCTCGACGACAGCGTCTACGAGGAGCTCAAGGAGGCCGCTACGGCGGAGCGGCGTTCGCTCTCCAATCTGATCGAGACTGCCGCCCTGGCGAAGGTCCGGGAAGAGCAGTTCGTCGACGACGCCGAGATGGCTGACATCCTTGCCGACAAGCGGCTGCTCAAGCGGCTCCGTGCCGGCTCACGCGACGCCCGTCAGCGAAAAGGGCGCCTTGTCCCCTGAGTACCGCGTCTTCGAGACCGAGCAGTTCGTCAAGGATCTCGACAAGATCGCCCGGTCAGGCCAGCGGACGATCGTCCATAGGCTGCGCCGGGTCGTCTACTCACAGCTCCAACGGTCGCCGCACTTCGGACCCAACATCCGCAAGCTCAAGGGCTACAAGCCCGAGACCTGGCGCTATCGCATCGGCGACTGGCGGTTTTTCTTCGAGATCGACGAGGATGAGCGGATCGTGTTCATGATCGCCGCTTCCCAGAGGGGCGCTGCGTATTGATCCCTGAAGATCGTGGGAACTCGGATGCGGAAGCTTGAGTCTCGGTGAGGGAGCTGGAAATCCCGTAGAGCCAATGGAGCTTCCACCCAGCCGCGCTACGAACGCCGCGGCGCGCGCGTGGGCCCGGGGCTACGCCCGCTCCGCAGGCAGTTCCGGGCCATGCCTCAGTCGATTACGGTCGAATGGGGTTCGGAGCCGTCGCGTCCCGAAATGCAAACGCGCTGTGGCCTGCCCGAGTCGGACGGCGCGCTCAAGGTGGCGACCGTCGAAGGGGCGCTGGCACCTTCTCGTTGCGCGAGATCATCGAATCTGAGGTTCGCCCGTAGCAGCGCGAGCGCGTGAACGTGCCGCTCGATCCTGAGGTATGGAGGACGAGATCCCGGACGCCCTTGATCTCGCCCGTTCTTTGGTGACGCAGGAGCCGGTGCCGGAAGCACCGCTTGGGACCCTCGCGACCGCCTTCGAGCGCTACCGCCTCCGCTGCGCCGGAACGCTACCAGGCTCCCCTCAGCTCGAGCAGCGGACCGAGAGCCCTCTCCGTTCCGACGTGCGGCTCGCAGAATTTCTGCTCGTCGGGACTGCAGGGGTCGTGGTCGGTGAAGTGGGCGAGGTAGTACAAGACCACCGGGCCACCGGCGTCGATATCGCCTTCCGTCTTACAGGCACCGGCCGCGTAGACATCCAACCCGTCGCTGCAGGCGTGGGGATTAGGGGTCAGACCCTCGTTGACGAGCGACGAGGAGACGCGCAGGGTGCAGTAGTCCTTGGCGTCAGTCGGCTTGCCGTCAGTACCCAGAGGCGAGCCGCATACGGACGTGGCGGCGACCGGCTCGGCGGCGCCGTCGTTCGGTCCTGGTGAGACCACGATGCTGCGCGACGGGATCCCCCCCAGTGCGGTGCTCAGGTCGTAGGAACGCCAGACCGTGTCGGGCGCGGACGCTGTGGTGGCGCATCCGCACGCGTTACGCGTCCATCCGGCGGGGCTGTCGGAGCAAGCACCGGTCGCACAGGTTTCGATCACGTCATTTGCTGCGTCCCCTTCGGGAGCCAGCTCGAGGCGCCAATAGACCCCGTGCTGGTGCCAGTCAACCTGGTAGATGCCGCCGAAACGGAGGCTGGCAACCAGTCGCCCGTCGTCCTTGAATCGGTATCGCTGGACGAACTGGTACCCACCGTAGAGAAAGACGCTCGTCAGCACGACGTCCGCCTGCGAGGAGCCCGACACCTGCTCGTTGTTCCCGCCGAGCTCGAGTCCGCCCAGCTCGACCTGCGTCCCGATGCAGACACCGTTGCAGGGCGTACAGTTGCCACTACCGCTGCAGTCGGGGTCCGCCGGGTCGAGTGCGCCGCTACGCGGCTTCGCAATGCACTCCGCATCCGAGGCACAGGCGACCGCGGGAGCGCCGAAGCAGTGTCCGGCATTGGGGCCGCTCGTCTCGCAGTGCCGTTCGCCCAGGTCGCAGACCGTGGAGGGCACGTGGCTGCAGTGCATCGTGGCGCCGGTGCCGGACAAGAGCCCGGCCCACGGTGTGTCGTTAAAGGCCGAGCCCGTGGCGAACGATAGGTTGCAGCTCACGGGATCGGTGGTCGGATGCGTGGAAACGCCCGGATGCTCGTAGCGCGTCATGAGGTAGGCCAGGCTGATTTTCTTCGCGACGAGTCGCCGGTTGGTGGGGTCCGTTCCGTACGCCACGTCCAGCAGCTCGATCCCCTCTCCGTTGGCCTGCCACTTGAATGACCACCGCTTGGTCCCGAAGAACCCGGGCGTGGCGCCGGCCGGGCTCTCGGCCGCATAGCCCGGCCAGCTCCCGTAGACCCCGGCCGGAGCACCGGGCGCCGAGCCAAAGGGGGGCAGGCTGACCTGGTCGCAGCCGAAGTACGCTCGGCTGGGGCTCGGAACCAGCAGGAGCAGGGTGAGTGCCCAACCGGCGTGGACGACCGCTGCTTTGGATCGAAACTCCATGTCATGCCTCCTGGCCCAGGCGGGCTAGTACGTCCGAACGTCCACGACTTCGCCGGTGACAAGGTCGACGACGGCCCCGAACTGCCACTGAACCCCCCGCCAGCGGACGCTGCCGTCGCCATAGATCTCAGGCGGTTGGAACTGCGACGAGGGCGGCAAGAGCGAGCCGTAAATCACCTCGGCGCAGCGATGGGACTCGCAGACCTCAACCGGCGAGCCCGGCGGCTCGGGGCCGGAACGCACGACGAAGTTGGTGATCGCCGGACTGATGGCCAGTGCGGTCGAAAGTGCTTGCACCTCGGGGTCGCCCGCGGCCGCCGCGAGAGCCTCATCCCGCTCGGACGGGCTGACCACCGGCTGCTCGTCCGAGAACTCAACGGCCACCACTCGATCGGCAACAAGATCGGCGGTGACCACGATCGAGCGATTGAGCGGGTAGTCGAAGATGGTCACCCGCGCGCCGCGTGCCGCTCCGAGGCAGACGGACGTCAGAAAGAGCACGCGGCGCTGCGGTGTGAGGTTGACCGCCTCGTGCGCCAGTGCCGTCGCCCTCAGCTGCTCGCTGGCGGACAGCGGCCCGTTGCAGTCCTGGGCGTCGCAGCGATCGCCGGTTCCGTTGCGATCGATGTCGACCTGGTCGGCATTCGGGATGCCGGGGCAGTTGTCCACCACGTTGCATACCCCGTCACGATCAGCATCTGCGCCCGCGTTGCACGCATCGCATGCATCGCCCTGCCCGTCGTCGTCTGCATCCGCCTGGTCACTGTTGGCCGAGGCGGGGCAGTTGTCGGCTGTGTCCTCGACGCCGTCCCCATCGAAATCGAGGAGGGCCCGATGCCCCTGGAACGCAGCACCCGGCCGTATGGAAATGCGGTGGGCGTAGCAGGCCCCCTCGAGCACCGAGCCCTCGCGCAGGACCACCGTCGCCCGGGGCGCCACGAGGGTGCCGCGGACGACCGAGCGGGCCCCGATCTCGACTTCTCCAAGGACCTCGATCGAGACGTCGAGAGTGGAGCTGGACGCGAGCCGCACTTCGGTGTTTCTCCCGAAGACCAGGACCTGGGTCACATGAACCGCGGTCTGGTGCGAGCCGGGGTCGAGCGTCAGCCGGGCGCCGGCACCGAGGACGAGGCTGCGGATGAAATAATCGCCGGCACCGAACCGGAGCTCGGCGCCCTGCCCCGCACGCATGCGGCCGTAGGAACCGGGAGGAATCCAGCCGCTCGCTCGGGAGGGGATCCGCACATCCTGTCCGCCGGCCTGGAAGTTCAGCTCCGGAAGCATGACCAGAGGGAGACTCTGATGCTCGAACACACCACCGGTGGCCTCCAGGCTTCCGTGAGGTCCGATGATGACCTCGCCCTCGGTAGCGACGCTGCCCTCAACGCGAATCGAGCCGAAGATCCCGACGACCGTGCGAGCCTTCACGTTGCCGAGGAGTGTGTCCGACGGACCTCTGTGGACGCGGAGCGCGAAGTTGGTGCCGACGTTGCCCTGTGAGTCGCGGATCTCATCGAGTTCCAGCCGATGGCCGGCAAAGAGTGTGAAATCGGACAGCTGCGACTGGGCCCATGCAGGAGGTTCAATTCCCAAGAGAGTCATGGAAAGAACGAAGAGGAAACCGTGCCTGCATTTGCGTCCGGGATCGAGCATGCCGTGCTCCCTCCTCGAGATGGACTGTGAGCTGCCTGCCGTGACTGTAGCTCACTGTTTTGTGCTAAGACAACTGCCGCATTGCTATATAGAAGTACACGCCTCAACGCCCTGCTGCGCTGGAACCTCTTCACCTATCGCGATCTCTGGGACTGGCTCAATGACCCCTTCGAGGTGCCTCCACTGGGATCGCCTGAGCAGCTCGCCTTGGCCGGAGTTGGACAGCACCAGCCCTTGAGACCTCAACCCCAGGCAGCCATCTCCCCGGCCTGAAAGGCCCCAGAATCAAGCGCCCAGAGCCCGAGGCTCACCGTTCTTGGACAGCAGTGAGCTTCCATGGGCCTGCTGGAGCTTCCAGCGCCTCGATCTGACTTCCATGAGCTTCCTGGAGTCTCCATGAGCTTCCTGGAGTTTCCAGCCTTCCTGGAGTTTTCATAAGCTTCTTGGAGGTTGCAGGACCTTCCTGAAGTTTCCAGGACCTTCCTGCACGTTCCAGGGCCTTCATAAGGGTTTTCCGGAGCTTCCTGGGGTTCCAGCGAACAGCGGTTACTCCGGCGCCTGGTACCGGCGCTGCTCGGTCGGCCCGCCGTCGAGGCCTTCCGGCCCGATCGGTCGCTCCTCGATGAGGTCCTCGGCCGGCACCGTGTGGAACGAGAGCATTCCCCAGCTTTCGGCCCCGACGAAGAGCCGGTGCCACGTGCTCGGCGGGATCGAGACCCACAGCCGCTCCAGCGGCGCCTCCGGGTCGCTGACCAGCGGATGCGACTCCCAACGCCCCGCCGCACGAAGCTGGAACTCTCCCCACCCGGTGAGCGACAGCGATCTCCGATGGCTGTTCGGATGCCGCTCGGCGCCGGTCTCGGCGCCGGCGCGGATGAGGAAGATCCAGCAGGACTGGATGGCCTCGGGCAGGGCACGGTCGAAGGCCGCGACTGGGACCGTTTCCCATGCCATCGGGGCCGCGGTTGCGGCGAGCTTCCGCTGGACTCGCTCCAGCGCCTGGGCGACGTAGGTGGACTGTGCTCCCGAGCGGACGATCGCCTCGAGGTGGACGACGAGCGGGTCGTTTGCCGCGCTCATCGGCGCAGCAAAGCGACGCCTGTCGCGAGGAGCAGGAATGCCAGGGCCACCGCTCCTGCCGGCCCGAGCGCCGGGATCGAGAGGCTCTCGTTCACGTGGACGATGCCTGCGTCGCTCGAGACGATAGTCAGATCGCCAGGTTGCACCCGGAAGCCGCGCACGGTCAACTGTTCGCCCGCGGAGGAGCAGGTGATCCCCTCGGCAACGAAGCAGGGGTCGACGGCGCAGGCGGCGGCGAGCGCGGCGGCCACGGCCGCGCCGCTCTGGCCTGCGGTGGTCGTCACCGAGAGGGAGCAGGTGGCCGGGAAGCCGGCGACCTGCATGGTCACCTGCCCGCCGACCGCCGTGCCGCGCACCAGGCAGAACGCGACCCCCACCTCGCATTCGTCGGGACGCCCCGAGCCGTCCACGTCCGCCGAGCTGCCGCTGGCGATGTCGGCCGCGTCGTCCACCCCATTGTCGTTGCAGTCGGGGAAGAGCGCCACCTGGCCGGTGCCGAACCAGGTCAGGTTGAGGACGCCGTCCTGGACGCTGAAGAAGTACTCGAGGCTGCTCTGCGCGCCGGGCAGCGGCACCGCGCCGGTGAACGAGTTGGTGCGCGGTTCGCTCATGGGGTCGACGGTGGAGCGCAAGGGATGCAGCTGCCACGGGCCGCCGTCGAGCGAGTAGAAGAAGTTGGCGGCGAGCACTGGAGTCGTGGCGTCGGTGGCGTCGATCGAGACCACCAGCGACTCGCCGTCGAAGATCACCCGGTGATCGGTCACGAAGGGCGGCAGGGTGTCCTGGATGGCGCGGCCGTCCTGCTCCCAGCACTGCCGCAGCGGCGCCGCGGGCTCTACGACCGCGACCGAGAAGGGCACCTCCGTTCCCTCCTCCACGAAGCCGTCGCTGAACTGGCTGATGGTGATGTGGCCGTAGTCCATCGAGCCGCCTGGAATCTGGGTTGTGCGCGGCTCGGCGGTGATGTCGATCACTCTGTCGTCACCACCCAGGTAGACGTCGATTCGTGCCGCCAGCACCTCCTCGGGCGGCGCCGACATGGTATGGATGTCCCAGAGCAGGAGATCGAGATCGTAGGCGAGCGGCGGCCGGCCCGGCGGCTGGGGAACGCTCTCGACTCCCGGCACCTGGACCGGGAAGTCGTTGGGGACGGCGGGCCCGTCGGCGAGAGATGCATATTGTGGAAGATGGAGCGTGCCGTCCAGCTCCTGCCAGCGCACGAAGGGGTCGGTGATCGGGACGTCGGACATGATCCAGAAGCCGGTCGCCAGCTCCCTGGGCGGGTGGGCGGGCGAGCGCCCGAAATTGGTGGCCGTGTTGGCGCCGAAACAGCCGCCGCAGGTCGTGTCGTCGAACGGCCGCACGGCGCCGTCTACGTTCAGATTGAAGATGTCGGCGTAGCTGACCTGGAAGTCCCAGGCGCTCTTGCCCTTGAAGTCCTTGCTGGTCACGCTCAGGGGAGGGGTCGTGTAGCTCGCCGTCGCGCTGCCGGCGGGGCCGAGAGTGACCACCTGGCAGCCGAAGTGGGCGCCGGGCTTTCCGGAGACGGTCCTGGGATTGTCCTTCGTGCACAGCCACTTCTTGACGGTGTTGTCGAAGCCCATGTTGCAGGGGTTGTCGATCGGTACGCTGGCCGCCCCTGAAGACAGCTCGACCATGTCGCAGAAGATGAAGGTCGCAGACGACGACCCGGAGTTCTCGAAGTGGCAGGCTTGGGTCGCCATCCCTTCGGTGGCGCTCGCATCGCTTTCGACGTCGAGGCACTTCTTGACGCTGACGCTGGGGAGCTTGAACGTGGGGGAGGGGGACTTGCCGCCCAGGTTCGCCGTGCCGTCGAGCTGCATGGAGTCGCTGCAGCGGCTGGAGACGAAGGCCGCCAGGCCGCCGGGCAAGGCGAGCAGACCGGCGACGGCCAAGGACGCGACACGGCAGGAGGTGAGTGCCCACTGCATGGGATCCCCTTTGCTTCAATAGAGGTGATTTGAATTGCCGTCAATTCTAAACCGCGCTGGACAGGGCGTCAATGGGAGCCGTGCCATAATCCCGCCCCGCGCTGCGTCGCATCTGACACCGGCTCCGGCGCTCGCGCGTACGGAGTCCCTGGGAGGGAAGGACGATGGCGGAACCCTCGGAGACGAAGCTCAAGCCGGCGGCCTGGGTGCTGATGATCCTGG
>JBIOUG010000002.1:0-55118 GCA_044866775.1 Thermoanaerobaculia bacterium
CAGGTCTCGATACCAACCCGAGCATCTCCCCAACGGGGGAGACCGCCAAGTCACGATCAGGGAGGGAGGTCCGTCTCATCGCTTCATCGGAGCCACGAGGACGTGGCTTTCTTATGATGCCATGTTATTCGATGAGGCGACGAGCATCTCGAAACCCTTGACGCTCTTGTCGAGGCGATAGAGGTGCAGCCAAACCTGACCCACCTTGAGCTTCTCCCCCGAGTGGGAGAACGCCGTGGCCGGATCATCGAACCCGACCATGACCTCAGCCCGTGCGGTGACGATTCCTGCGACGAGATCCCGCAGCAAGGTCGTCTTGCCCGTGCCCGGCGGACCATTGACGGCGAGGATGCCGGTGTCCCTGAGCTCGCGAAAGGCGAGATTCACGGCCGCCTGCTGCAGAAGCACGAGGGAGTGGCGCTGCGGTCCCGGCCAGCGTGCCGGAGGGATGAGCGACGGCGCCACAAGCGCCTCAAGTGCACCGTCGTCGTGCAACAGGTCGTGGCGCACAGCCGGAATCTCGCTCCCCACGTAGCGTCTCAAGTTCGAGGTCGCTCTGCCTTCGGAGAACAGCAGCTTGGCCGCTCCGAGGTCCTTGAGAAAGAAGCTGTTCAGCAGAAGAGGCTCGGGTGGCTGCGAGTTCCAGTAAGGCTCGAACCAGCGGATCGCGAAACGCGTCGGTGCGACAAGCGCTCGGGGAAGGCCGAGGCGCACAATGAGCCACTCCCAACCGGCTGTGATCGTCGCGCGGTCAAGCGGGCTCTCTCCGTCCTTGGAGGAGCGGCGAAGGATCTCGTCGAGCCCCTCGACCAGGGGCCGTTCGGCCATACGCCACTCGGCGAGCGCCTTCCCATGGCAGGCGATCGCGATCGAGCCATGCAACCGCTCGGCGATCGCCGCCTACGGCCAGGTCCTCAGGACGACGGAAGCTCTGGGGAGAGAGAACCTCCAGCGCAGTCCATGCGTCGAGTATGGCCTCTGGCGCATTGGTCAACTGCGGAGCCGGGCGGCGTTGGCGAGGTCGCTCCGCGGCGCCGGGCGCCGCCAGCCCTCGGGGAGGCGGTTCGAGGAGAAGCGACCGAGCTGGACGCTCCCGTGGGGAGGGCTCTGTTGGCTCGCCAAGAGCCTCGACCACCCTTCTCTTCAGCCTGGTTGCTCGATCCGTGGACCGATAGCCGAGCTCGTGAAGCAGATCGCGGAGAAACTCCTGATCGCCGTTCCGGCGGTCGAACTCAGTCTCGAGCACTGAAACGGAAGCGCTGAAGAAGGGCCTCGACATCGCGGAGCCTTGCTGACTGCTACGAGTCTTCAGGTAGGGAAATATCGGCCTGCCAGCATCCCTTGCGCAGCGCCTGCAAGTTCACCCCCAGGTTTAGCGGCATGAGCCCCCACAGACCTTGCACGCCACTCCGCCTCGTCGTCTAGCTTCGGAGATCGGGACCTGGACACAGTTCCTCGTGCACTTGATTGCCCACCGGCAGTCGAGGCAGTGGTACTTCTTGGTCTCGACGTTGAACGCGACGGTCTCTTCCCTGGTCGCAGTGCCACCGATGAGCGCTGTCGACAGAGCAAGGACAAGCCCGAGGACCAATGCAGTCGCGGCCAACCGCCTCATCTGCAGCTCTCCTCCGAAGCAGGAAGTCAGTAAGATACGTTATCAGAAGGGCAGGCCACCCAGCCGGCTTCCGTCCCGGCAGGGCCGGAACTATCTGACCGCAATCCAGCGACGACCGTCTTCCTCCCTGTAGCGAAGGATCTGAGCAGGGCAAAACCTGGATCCATCTTCGCCGTACGTCGTGACCTGCGCCTTGCAGGGCTCCTCCTCTTGACTCCTCAACTACCACGGTAGTACTATCGCGGTCGTCGAACACGAGAGGAGCCTGCGCCATGCCCCGTTCGTACCGGCTCGGTGACCTGCAGCTCGCCATCCTGCGCGTGCTCTGGCAGCGCGGCGAGGCGACGGTGTCGGAGGTGCACGAGGCGCTCGAGCCCGAGCGCGGCCTCGCGCCGACGACCATCGCCACGATGCTCCAGAAGCTGGAGAAGAAGGAGGTCGTGGCGCACCGCAGCGAGGGCCGGCGCTTCGTCTACCAGCCGCTGGTCACCGAGGACCAGGTGACCCGGTCGATGGTGGCGGACCTGACCGCCCAGCTCTTCCGCGGCGACGTGACCGCCCTCGTCAGCCACCTGCTGTCCCAACACGACGTCGAGCCCGACGAGCTGGCGCGCCTGCGCCGGCTGATCGCCGCCCACGCGCGAAAGGAGAGGCCGTGATCCCGCAGCTCCTGACTGCCTGGTTCCTGACCTACCTGCTGCACAGCACGCTGCTGCTCGCGCTCGCCTGCGTCGCGGGGCGGTGGCTCGCCAGGCGATCGCTGGCGCTCGAGGAGACGGTCTGGCGCGCCGCGCTGTTCGGCGCCTTCCTGACGGCGACGCTGCAGGTAGCCTTCGGCGGTGCGCCACTCGGCGGGAGCTGGACTCTCGCGGCGGCGGCCGAGCGCGAGCTCGCGCCGGCGTCGGTTTCCGGACCGGCGGCAGAGGCCGAGCGCCCCGCCCGCCGGCTCGTCGATCGGCCCTCGCTGCCCGACGCGGTCGCGGGCCGAACCGCGACGGCATCTGCAGGAGCGCTCGCCGCTGCCGCTACCGCCAGTGCATCCCACACGACGGCCGCGGAACAGAAGTCGCCCTCTTTCCCCACCCAGCTCTCCTCCGCAGCGGCGACTGCCGACGAGGTCTCAGCACACCGCCGCCCGGCTCTCCTCTCCGCGCTGTCGAGGATCGATTGGCCCGCTGTTCTCCTCACCCTCTGGGCCACCGGCGCCTGCGTCCTCCTCCTGCGCCTCGGAGCCTCCTATCTGCTCCTCCGCCGTTACCTGCGCGGCCGCGCCGAGGTCTCGGGCGGCACCGCCTTCCGCCTGCTGGCGCGGATCGCCGGGGCGACGCCTCTCCGCCGCGCGCGGCTGACCTGCGCGCCGCACCTGCCGGTGCCGGTGGCGATGGGCCTGCGGCGCCCGGAGATCGCGCTGCCGCCGCGCGCGCTGGCCGAGCTCGACGCCGAGGAGATGGCGGGGCTCCTGGCACACGAGATGGGACACCTCGCGCGGCGCGACCCGGTCTGGCTCCTGCTCGGTCAGCTCGCCGGAGCCCTCGCCTTCGTCCAGCCGCTCAACCGCGTCGCCCTGCGCCGGCTGCGCGAGATCTCGGAGCTGCTGTGCGACGAGTGGTCGGTGCGGCGCACGGGGAGCGCGCTGTCGCTCGCCCGCTGCCTCGCCGAGGTGGCGCGCTGGTCGCTGCCTGCCGGCCGGCGCGCCGCGCTGCCGGCGCCGGGGATGATGGGGCGTCCGTCGCAGCTCGCGCGGCGCATCCGCCGCCTGCTGGACGGTGCGCACCCAGACGAGCGGCGGCCGAGGGCAGCGTGGTTGCTCGGCGCGGTCGCGCTGCTGCTCGTCGCCGTGGTGGCCTTTGTGCCGGGCGTCGCGGCGAGCACCGCGATGACCAGCGACGACGAGGGCGCGGTGGCGGAGGCGCCGGAGGCGCCCGACCCGGCTGCGACCGCCGAGGCGGAGACGGCGCCGGACGCGGCAGAGGCGCCCGAGGCCGAAGCCCCGGAGAGCGAGGCGCCGGAGGCGACGCCTGAACCGCCGGGCGACGACGAGCTCGCGGCCGAGGCGCCGGAGCCGCCACCGGTGCCGCTCCCGACGCCAGTCGCAAGCGCGGCTCCCCGCGTGCCAGCGCCGCTCCCGACGCCGGTCTCGGCTCCGGACGCGCCAGCGCCACCGCCCGCCACACCGGGCGTTGCGCCTGTCCCACCGCCGTCGCGCACTCCTGCCCACGCGACGCCGGCACCGGAAGCCACCCCACGGCCCGCGCGCTCCCCTCGATCGGCTGCGCCGCCGCCCGCGCGGCCGCCGCATGCGACGCCGGCCCCCGGCGCCGCGCCGGCGCCGCCCCGGCCCCCGCGCGCGCCGCGGCCGGTGTACCACGTCCCCAACCGCGAGCGCGCCGAGGAGATCGAGCGCCTGGCCGAGGACATCGCGCGCGAGGCCGAGCGCGTGATGCGGCGGCTCGAGCCCGAGCTGGAACGGCTCGAGGCGGAGATCGAGCGCGCCACCGAGCGGCACGCGGCCGAGATCGACGAGCACGTCGAGAAGCTCGTCGAGCGCCACGCCCGCGAGCTCGAGACCGACGTCGAGCGGCTCGCCGAGCAGGCCGAGCGCCTGGCCGAGGCCGGGAAACTCTCCGCCGAGGACCGCGAGCGGCTCGAGGAGGCGGCGCGGCGCCTGGCCGAGACGGCGCTGCCGACCGAGGCGGAGATGGAGGCCGTGCGCCGGGCGATCGAAGCGAACCGCGAAGCACTGGACGCGGTCAGGGATAGCGTGCTCCGGAGCGTCGAGGAGGCGATGCGGGCCCTCGAGCGCGAGCTCGCGCGGAGCCGCAGCCATCCCGACCGCGAGCGTCGCGAGCTCGAGCGCGAGCAGGAGGAAGCCGAGGAGACCCCGGCCCCCGAGCCGCCGCGGCGCTAGGACGGGGGCGCGGCCGGTTACAGGCTACAATCCGCGCCCGGAAGCGCTCGGGGGCTGGTGCCTTCCGCGGTCTTCAAAACCGCTGTCCCGCGCCGGTTGCGGCGTGGGGGGTGGGTTCGATTCCCATGCGCTTCCGCCACAACCGGCGGAACCCGCCTCACTCCAGCCGCAGCCGCGCGAAGACGGTCTCGACGACCCGATCGCAGCGCGGTGCGTGGAAGAGGTAGAGCCGCCGCACCTCGCGGCCGATGCGCTCGTCGAGGTGGCGGCGCAGGGCGGCGCGGGCGCGATGGAGGCGCACCTTGGCGTTCTCCGGGGTGATGTCGAGCGCCGCCGCGGTCTCCTCGGTCGACAGGCCCTCCACCTCGCGCAGCACGAACACCGCACGCCAGGGCTCGGGCAGCGCCTCGACCGCCGCGAGCAGCGCCTCGCCGAGCTCGCGGTTCGCGGCGGCGCGCTCCGGGTCGGCGCCGGTCGCCGGCGGCTCCGGAGGCCCAGCCGGCCTTTCGCCGTCGCCTCCCCGTTCTGCCGGCAGCGGCACCGGCACGAGGCGGCGGCGCTTCCGGCCGCGCGCCAGCGCCTCGTGGACGGCGATGCGCGTCAGCCAGGTCGAGAAGCGCGCCTCGCCGCGGAAGCTCCCGAGCTCGCGGAACGCCCGCACGTAGGCCTCCTGCATCACATCCTCGGCCTCGTCGTCGTCGCCCAGGATGGCGCGCGCGACGCGGTAGAGCCGCTGGTTGTGGCGGCGCATGAGGATCTCGAAGAGCGGCGCGTCGCCGGCGAGGACGCGCACCACCACCTCCTCGTCGGCGAGCGCCGCCAGCGCCGGTGAGACCTGCGCAAGTCGCGGCAGCATGGTTTAGGCCTGCCGCTCCCGCAGCGCCGGTGTCGCGGCGGCCGCGGTCGCCTCCTGCCGCGCCTCGGCCAGCCGCGCCAGGGTGTAGGCGCCGACCGCCATCGCGAGGTCGCGCACGGCGACGTCGAAGGTTCCCATGGTGATCAGGTTGACCGCGATCAGCACCAGCCAGGCGGCGGCGATCCAGGCGCCCAGCCGCGTCCAGCGCGTGAGCACCATGACGCCTACGGCCATCTCGATCACTCCCACCACGTACATGAAGGTCTGGGGCGACAGCAGGCCGGAGATCGCCGGGCTCAGGTACCCCGGCCAGTCGGCCAGCAGGTTGAAGAACTTATCGAGGCCGGCCAGGAACGGCACCAGCCCATAGGTGAGCCAGAGCGGCCGGTAGATCGAGTCGAACGTCCTCTCGTGAAGGGTTGCGCCCATCGTCTTCCTCCTTTGCTCCTACAGAGTCGGGAGGGCGCCAGAGGTTACAAGCTCCACGAGCGTCGCCGCCTCAGCCCGCCCGCCCTAGGACCGCCTCGACCTCGCGCCGGCGACCGTCGCGCTCGACGGTGACGCGCACGCGGTCGCCCGGGTTGCGCCTCTCCAAGGCGAGTAGCAGGTCGCCCGAGCTCGCGATCGGGCTGCCGTCGAGCGCCACGATGAGGTCGCCCAGCTCCACTCTCCCGGAGCGATCGTACCGTGTCGGCTGCAGCCCGGCGCGGGCGGCGCCGCTGCCCCGGACCACGTTGACGATCAGCGCTCCCTCGAGCCCCAGCTCGCGCACCAACCGATCGGCGGCGAGCTCCACCCCGAGGGTCGGCCGCACGAGGCGGCCGTGCTGGATCAGCTCGGGGGCTACCCAGGCGAGGGTATCGACAGGGATGGCGAAGCCGATCCCGGCGTAGGCGCCGGAAGGGCTGTAGATCGCGGTGTTGATGCCGATGACCCGCCCGCCGCTGTCGAGCAGCGGCCCGCCCGAGTTGCCGGGGTTGATCGCGGCGTCGGTCTGCACGGCGTCGCGGATCGGCACGCGCGCCAGCGACTGGATCTCCCGGCCCAGGGCGCTGATGACGCCGGTGGTGAGCGTCTGGTCGAGCCCGAAGGGGTTGCCGATCGCAAAGACCCACTGCCCGACCTGGAGGTTCGCGGAGCGGCCGATCGGCAGCGGCCGCAGTCGCGATGCCGGCGCGTCGATATGGAGGACCGCGAGGTCCTTCTCCGGCGCCTGGCCGACCAGGGTGGCCTCCCAGGTGGAGTGATCGGCGAGGGTCACTTGCGCGCGGCTCGCCCCCTGGATGACGTGGAAGTTGGTGATGACGTGTCCGCGGTCGTCCCAGAGAAAGCCCGAGCCCATGCCGCGCGGGATCTCGAAGAGGTTGAGCGTGAAGGCGTCGCGCTGCACGGCGAGCGTGGTGATGAAGACGACCGACGGTGAGGCGGCGCGGAAGAGATCGACGGTGGCGCTCTCGGTCTCCGACAGCTCGCGCCGGGCGGCGGGGGAGGGGCGGGCGGGCGGCGTCTGGGCCGGCGCGGCGGCGAAAGCCGTCGCCGGGGGGTCGGTCGCCGGCTGCCCCAGGCTGCGCGAGCGCCAGGTGATGCCCGCGAAGAAGGCGGCGGCGACGAGGAGCGGCGTGACGAGCCAGCGGGCGGGGGAGGGAGTGCGGGGATCGGTCATGCGTCGGTCTCCGGACGAAGGGCCCGGTGGCCCCCGGGCTCCAGCATCTCATGCAAACCAGAGGTGCGGGCGACGAGGGTGGGTGGCCTTTCGCCGCCTCGCCGCGGCGGATCGCGTAGAGTCGGGCACCCGACGGCTCTCGACCTGTAAGGGAAATGTCAGGAGCGGGGCGGCCGGAAACACGGACGGCCTCCCGGCGCGTTCTGACAGTGGGCCGGCGTGAGGTGAACCGCATGAGCACGAGATTCAAGATCGGGATGGGCAGCGGGGTACTGCTCCTGCTCGCCCTGGGCGCGTTCGCCTTCCATCAGCCGAAGGACGAGGAGGCGTTGTCGTCGACCGTCGCCCAGGTGGAGCGGCGGACGATCGACGTCGTGGCGGAGGCAGCCGGGTTGATCGAGCCGGTGCGCGTGGTGGAGGTCAAGTCCAACGCCGCGGGCGAGGTGCTGGAGGTCGCCGTCGAGAGCGGCGACCAGGTGGCGCGCGGCGCGCTGCTCGCCGAGATCGATCCGCGCGACGTGCAGAGTGCCGTCGACCAGGCCGCCGCCGACCTCGACTCGGCCCGCGTGCGGGTGGCGACCGCCGAGGCCGAGCAGGCGCGCTCGCGGCGGCTGCGCGACGAGGGGCTCATCCCGCAGTCCGAGTACGAGAAGACGGTTGAGGTGACGGCCGCGGCGCAGGCGACCCTGGTGCGCGCGCGGGCGACCCTGCGCCTGGCGCAGGAAAAGCGGCAGGACGTGACCATCCGCGCGCCGATCGACGGCACGCTCCTCGAGCGCACCGTCGAGCCCGGCCAGATCATCGCTTCGGCGAGCTCGAACGTCTCCGGCGGCACCACGCTCTTCCGCATGGCGGACCTGGGCGAGATGCAGGTGCGCGCCCGCGTCGACGAGGTCGACATCGGCCGCGTGCGCCCCGGCCAGCCGGCGCGCGTCACCGTCGAGGCCTACCCGGGCCGGACCTTCCGCGGCGCCGTGGCCAAGATCGAGCCGCAGGCGATCGTCGAGCAGAACATCACCATGTTCCCGGTCCTGGTGCGGCTGCCCAACCCCGAGGGGTTGCTGCGGCCGGGGATGAACGCCGAGGTGACGGTCGAGATCGCCAGCCGGGAAGACGTGGTGGCGGTGCCCAACGCGGCGGTGGTGAGCCCGCGGGAGGCGCGGGCCGCGGCCGAGGTGCTGGGGGTCGATCCCGAAGCGCTGTCGCTCGCGCGCGGCGGCAGGGGAGGTGGGGAGGGGTGGGGAGGCCGCCAGCGAGGTGGCGACGGCGCGGCGACGAGCGGCCGGCGCCGCGGGGACGGGGCGGGCTGGCGCGGCGGGCGCGGCGACGGCGACGCCATGGAGGCTGCGGCGAGCGACACCCGCCCGGCGGTTGTCTTCGTGAAGGCGGCCGGAGGGCTGGCGCCGCGGCGCGTGGTGCTCGGCCTCTCCGACTGGGAGTACACGGAGGTGATGCGCGGGCTCGAGCCGGGCGACGAGGTGGCGCTGGTCTCGGTGGCGCAGCTCCAGCAGCGGCAGCAGGAGTTCTCCGACCGCATGCGCCAGCGCATGAGCGGACCGCTCGGCGGCGGTGGTGGTGCGCGCGGAGCGGGAGGCGCCGGCGGGCGCGGCGGCGGCCGCGGCGGCGGGTCGCGAGGGAACTGAGGTGTTGCTCCTCGAGATCGTCCGCGTCGCGCTCCAGGCACTGGTCACCAACAAGCTGCGCTCGCTGTTGACCATGCTGGGCGTGGTCATCGGCATCGCCGCGGTGATCACCATGGTCGCCCTCGGCGAGGGGGCGCAGCGGACGGTCGAGGAGCGGCTGCAGACGCTCGGCGCGAACGTCCTCACCGTGCGGCCCGGCCAGTCGTTCTTCGGCGGCGTCGGCCGCGGGCAGTCGAACTTGACGGTCGAGGACGCCGAGGCGCTCCTCGAGCGCGGCCGCAGCATCGTCGCCGTCGCTCCCGAGGTCGAGGACCGGCTACAAGTCGAGTACGGCGCGGCCAACGCCAACGTCTCGATCGTCGGCGCCTGGCCGAGCTACTTCGCGGTCAACAACTTCGCGCTCGCCGCCGGCCGCCTCTTCACTCCGGCCGAGGACCGCGGGCGGCGCCGCGTCGTGGTCCTCGGCGCGCTCGCCGGCGATGCGCTCGGCGTCCCCGCGCCGGCCCTGGTCGGGCAGACGGTCCGCATCGCCGGCATTCCCTTCCGCGTCCTCGGGGTGCTGGCCGAGAAGGGTGGCCAGGGGTTCGCCAACCCCGACGAGAGCCTCTACATCCCGCTCGCCACCGCGCAGGTGCGGGTGATGGGGACCGACCGGGTGCGCGCCATCGGCGTGCAGGCGGTGAGCCGCGAGGCGATGGACGCGGCGCTGGCCGAGGTCGACCAGGTGCTGCGCCGCGAGCACCGCCTGCGCCCGGGCGAGGAGGCCGACTTCACCGTCCGCGACCAGGCGACCCTGCTCTCGACGGTCCAGGAGACGACGCGCACCTTCTCCTTCCTGCTCGCCGGCATCGCGGCGATCTCGCTCCTGGTCGGCGGCATCGGCATCATGAACATCATGCTCGTCTCGGTGACCGAGCGGACGAAGGAGATCGGCCTGCGCAAGTCGCTCGGCGCCCGCCGGCGCGACATCCTGCTCCAGTTCCTGATCGAGGCGCTGGTCCTCTGCCTCGCGGGCGGCGCCGTCGGCCTCCTGGCCGGCATCGGCGGCTCCTTCGCCTTGAGCCGCTTCGCCGGCTGGACCGTCGCGGTGGCGCCGGAGTCGGTCGCCGTGGCCTTCGGCTTCGCCGCCGGCGTCGGCCTCTTCTTCGGCCTCTGGCCGGCGCGCCGCGCCTCGGGTCTCGAGCCGATCGAAGCGTTGCGCTACGAATAGGGCGAGGCTTCCCTAGCTCCGGGCCGCAGGCTCGCGCCAATCGGCGAGCGGAAGGATCTCGCAAGCCGCGCCGGCCGGGGCCGGCGGCGCGCCGGCGGGAACTCGCACGAGCGCGGTGCCGCGGGCGTAGGCCGCGAGATCGTGCGAGCCTTGCGGCGGGATCGGGGTGACCGCGAGCGCGCCCTGCTCGAAGGCGATCTCCGCCGGCAGGAAGCGGGTGCGCCCACGGGCGGCGGGCAGGGGGGCGGCGAGCACTCCGGACAGAGCGCCGTGCCAGTAGGCGTCGGCGGCGCCGAGGAGGCGGCGGAGGGCGGGGCGGACGAAAAGCCAGAAGCCGACCATGACCGAGGCCGGGTTCCCGGGGAGACCGAAGACCAGCCCGCCGGGGTGGACCGCGGCGACCAGCGGCTTGCCGGGCTGGATCGCGACGGCGTCGAAGAGGGTGCTGCAGCCGAGGCGCGCGAGGACCGGCTCGACGAGGTCGAACTCGCCGGCCGAGACGCCGCCGCACAGCAGCAACACGTCGTGGCCGAGGCCGCGCTCGACGAGGGGCAGGAGCGCCTCCTCGCGGTCGGGCGCGATCCCGAGCGACTCGAAGGCGAGCCCGAGGGTGGCGCCGGCGGCGAGCAGGAAGTCGGTGTTCGAGTCACGGAGCTGGCCTGGGCGGGGATCGGCCTCGGGCGGCACCACCTCGTCCCCCGTCGTGAGAACCGCGACGCGCGGCGCGCGATGGACCGGCAGCTCGGCATAGCCGTGGGTCGCGAGGAGCGCCAGGGCGCCGGGGGTGATGAGATCACCGGCCGCCAGCAGCGCCTCGCCCTCCCGCATCACCTCACCACGCCGCCGCAGGTGCGCGCCGGCCTCCGGCGTTCCCCGCAGCTCCACCACCTCGCGCCCGCCGTCGGTCTCCTCGACCGGCACCACTCGGTCCGCCCCGAGCGGCGCCGGCGCGCCGGTCATCACGCGCACCGCCGCGCCCAGTGGCAGGACGAGCCCCGGCGCCTCGCCCGCCGCCACGGTCCCCGCGACCGGCCGCCGCTCCCCCGGCGCCGCCGGCCCGGCGAGGGCGTAGCCGTCCATTGCCGAGACGTCCGCCGGCGGCACGTCCACCCGCGCCGCCAGCGGCCGCGCCAGCACCCGTCCCACGGCGCGCCGTCGCGGCAGGCTCTCCTCGGGCAGCGACGCCAGGTGCGGCTCGAGACGGCTCCAGGCCTCCTCCGGGGAAAGCATCGCGGGGATGGTAGCAGCCGGTCTTGGCGCCCCGCTTCAAGGAATTGCACATTTCGGGGGCAGGCGCAGCCTTCTCGCCGCGCTGTCACTGCGCATCCGTGCTGTTATACTCCCTCGCCAACTCGCAGGACGGAACGCTTGCTCGGCGCGGAATCGACGGAGGGGTAGCTGCCGTGCCTGGTGGTGAATCGAGCTTCCAGTTCCACGGCGATCTCGCGGAGACCGCGCTCCCCGAGATTCTCCACACCATCGATCGCTTCCAGGTGCCGGGGGTGATCGAGGCCAGCCGCGCGGGAGTCGTCAAGCGGGTCCACATCCGCGAGGGCAACGTCGTCCACGCCACCTCGACGGATCTCGAGGACAGCCTCGGCAACTTCCTGCTGCGCAGCGGGCGCCTGTCGTCGCGCGACTTCCTCGAGACCATGCGCGAGCGCGAGCAGTTGAAGCGCCGCCACGGCGAGCTGCTCATCGAGCGCGGCATCCTCTCGCCGGCCGAGGTCTACGACGCCATCCGCAAGCAGGTCGAGGCGATCGTCTGGAGCCTCTTCTACTGGCGCGAGGGGCGGGTCAGCTTCACCCTCGGCGAGTTCGAGATCGGCCACCAGGTGCGCATCCTCTTGCCGATGCGCCAGGTGATCCTGCAGGGCATCAAGGGGGCCCCCGACGCCAAGGCCCTGGTGGCGCGGCTCGGCAAGCGCGACACGATCTTCGAGATGAGCTGCCGCACCGAGGACCTGGTCGAGGCAGCGCTCGACCGCGACGAGTACCGGCTGTTGGCGCTGGTCGACGGCCGCCGGACGCTCTACGAGATCTGCAGCGAGGGACCCCACAGCGCGGCGGACAACGGCAAGATCCTGTACGCTTTCCAGGTCCTGCAGCTCATCCGGCGCGCCGCCGAAGCGCCGGAGGAGGGTCCGCGGACCCGCGAAGAGACGAGTGGCGCCATCAAGATCCGGTTCCGGACCGAAGGCGGCGGCGACTTCACCCCGTAGCGGCATCAATCGGCTGCCGGCGCCCAGCACCACAACCAGCGAGGAGATCTCTCGGCCATGCCGATCTATGAGTACGAGTGCCTCCAGTGCGGCCAGCGCACCGAGCGGCTGCAGCGCATGGACGAGCCGCCGCTGGCCGCCTGCCCCGCCTGCGGCGGTCCGGTCAAGAAGCTCTTCTCGGCCCCGGCCGCGCACTTCAAGGGGAGCGGCTGGTACGTCACCGACTACGGCGGCCACGGCAAGGACAAGGGCGCCGAGGGCGGCGGGGCGAAGGAGGGCAAAGAAGGGAAAGAAGGCAAGGACGCCAAGGAGGGCGGCGGGAGCGACAAGCCCGCCGCGGCCGAGAAGGGCGAGAGCAAGGGCGAGAGCAAGGCGAGCGAAGGCAAGCCGGCGGGGACGGCCGGCGGGTCCGACAAATCCTCCTGACCGCGAAATAACCCCGCCGCCGCCGGCTGTTCTCCCGGGCAGCATTCGCCGGTGGGTTCCGCAGTGGCAGTCCTCGCAGCACCCCCGCGCAGCAACCGGAGGTCCTCCATGAAGCGCTCGCTCCGTCTCCTCCGTCTCCTCTCGACGATCTTCACCGCGCTCGTCGCGCCTCCCGCCATCGAGGCGACGACCTATCTCATGCCCTCCGACGCCACGCTCGCCGATCAGGCGAGCGTCGTGGCCGAGGTGCAGGTGGTCGACGTCACGCCGTCGCCGCTCGCCGGGCCGCCGGCGACCGACTACTTGGTCGACGTCGAGCGCGTGGTCCAGGGGCATCCGGCCGGGAGCCGCATCGTGGTGCGGGTTCCGGGCGGCGAGGGCGTGGATGGGATTGGCCTGCGCATCGCCGGCGCGCCGCGGTTCGCCGCCGGCGAGCGGGCGCTCCTCTTCCTGGTCGCGGGCGACGACGGCGCCTACCGCATCCTCCATCTGATGCTCGGCGCCTTCCACGAAGTGCGCTCGGAGGGGCGGCGCCTCGCCCTGCGCGACCTCGCCGGCGCCCACGAGGTGGTGGTCGGGCCGGGCGGCGAGCCCCAGTTCCACGACCACGGCCTCGACCGCCCGCGCGACCTCGAGCGCTTCGCGGCATGGCTCGGGGACCGCGCCGCGGGACGGCGGCGGCCGGCCGATTATCTAGAACCGGAGGGTGCGATCGAGCGGTCGACGGCGCCGTTCGAGCAGGTGACGGCCCCGTCCTCGCTGCTGACCGCCGGCGACGGCAATCCCATCCGCTGGTTCGGCTTCGAGCTGGGGGACACCATCGCCTGGCGGGTCAACGCCGCCGGCCAGCCCGGACTCGGGCTGGACGCCTCGGTCGCCGCCTTCCGGGTCGCCGTCGACGCCTGGAACGGCGACGCCGGGAGCGGCATCCGCTACGCCTACGCCGGCACCACCTCGGCCGGCGCCGGCCTCACCCGCACCGACGGCGTCAACGCCATCCTCTTCGACGACCCGCAGCACGCCGAGGGCGACGGCGCCTTCAGTTGCTCGGGCGGCGGCGTCATCGCGGTCGGCGGCCCCTACTTCCGCTCCGCGACGCGCAGCTTCCAGGGCCGGGCCTACCACGAGGCGGTCGAGGCCGACATCGTAACCAACGACGGCACCGAGTGCTTCTTCCGCGGCGACCCGCGGGTGGCCGAGGAGGTCTTCGCGCACGAGCTGGGACACACCCTCGGGCTCGGGCACTCCGGCGTCCGCGACGCGCTGATGTGGGCCAGCGTCCACGACGACGGCCGCGGCGCGCGTCTCGCCGCCGATGACCGCGAGGCGGTCGCGGCGGTCTATCCCGCGAGCGGCGCGCCGGCCCCGCCGCCGCCATCGCCCCCGCCGCCGACGCCTCCGCCCCCGGCACCGAAGCCCCCGGGTCCCGCCTGCGGCCCGAACTCGACCGTGCTCTGCCTGCTCGACGGCCGCGTGCGCGTCGAGGTCACCTGGCGCAACCAGCACGCCGGCGGGGCGCGCGGCGCGGGGCGGGTGATGGCGGCGCCGGGAGCGGCGTCGAGCCAGACGGGGCTCCTCTGGTTCTTCGACTCCGGCAACGTCGAGCTGGTCGTCAAGGCGCTCGACGGGCGGGCCGTCAACGGCCACATCTGGGTCTTCCTCGGCGGCCTCTCCGACGTCGAGTACTGGGCGAAGGTGACCGACACCGCGACCGGCTCGTCGCGCACCTACCACAACCGGCCCGGCATCCAGGGAGCGCTGGGCGACACGCTGGCCCTGCCGGCGGCGGTTCGCGGCAAGGTGCTGGCGCCGCGCGAGGTGCCGCGGCCTTCCGGCCTCGAGGCGCCGGCCGCGCGCAAGGGGGCGCCGTCGGCCTGCGCCGCCGGCCCGCAGAGCCTGTGCCTGCTGGGCGGACGCTTCCGGGTCGAGGTGACCTGGCGCAACCAGCACGCCGGCGGCACCACCGGCGCCGGGCGCGCCGTGCCGCTGTCCGCCCAGACCGGCACCTTCTGGTTCTTCGCGCCGCAGAGCCTGGAGCTGGTGGTCAAGGTGCTCGACGGCCGCGCCCTGAACGGCAGGTTCTGGGTCTTCTACGGCGCGCTCACCGACGTCGAGTACTGGCTCAAGGTGATCGACACCCGCACCGGCGTCGTGCGCACCTACCACAACCGGCCGGGCGGCCTGGTGGGCAGGGGCGACACCGCCGCGTTTTGAGCCCCGGCGTCGGGTAGCATCCCGGCGCCCATGCTCGCCCACGCCCCCGACGAGGCCGATCCCTACCTCCTCGCGCTCTGCGACGACGTCGTGGCGAGCGGCGTCGACCTCGCCGTCGACGCCGACGACGAGATGTTCAAGCTCTTCCTCCACCGTCTGGGCGGCGGCCGGGGACCGGCGCTGTCGAGCTACTTCCGCTCCGGCGCCGAGATCTGGGAGGCCCTGCGGCGACTGCTCGAGTGGCGCTCCGGGAGCCTCGAGCGCATCGGGGCGCTGCTCGACTTCGCGAGCGGCTACGGGCGCGTGACCCGCTTCATCGCCCGCGCGCTCCCCCCCGAGCGGGTCTGGGTGGCCGACGTCTACGCCGGCGCCGTCCGCTTCCAGGAGGAGCGCTTCGGCGTCCACGGCATCGTCTCGACCGTCGAGCCCGAGGCTTTCGCCTCGCCGCGGCGCTTCGACTGCGTCTTCGTCTCCTCGCTCTTCACCCACCTCCCCGAGCGCAGCTTCGGCCGCTGGCTGGCGCGCCTCTGGTCGCTCGTCGCGCCCGGCGGCGCGCTCGCCTTCAGCGTCCACGATCCGAGCCTGCTCGGCGACGGCGTGGCGGGACCCGACGGCGCGCCGCCCGGCGGCTTCCGCTTCGCGCCGGTGAGCGAGAGCGGCTCGCTCTCGGCGGCCGACTACGGCACCTGCTGGGCGAGCGAGGACTTCGTGCGCCGGGCGCTCGCGAGCGCGGCGCCGGGCGCCGCCGTCCTCCGCTTCCCGCGCGCGCTCTGCAACTTCCAGGACCTGTACCTGGTCGTCGAGCAGCTCACGGACGGTCCACCGCCTGATCTCGGCGGCCGCCCGCAGGGGTTCGTCGAGACCTGCCGCCAGGTGGGTCCGCGCCGGTGGGCGCTCGCCGGCTGGGGTGTGGACCGCGCGCACGGCCGGCTCCTGGCGGAGGTGCAGGCGGTAGTTGACGGCGCCGTGGTCCAGCGCTGCCGGCTGCTGCCGCCGCGCGACGCCGTGGCGGCGCTCTTCCCCGGCGAGCGGGTGCAGCCGGTGGGGTGGCGGCTCGACGTGTCGCTGCCGCACGCGGCGCCGCCCGGTGCCACCGTGCTCGAAGTGCGCGCCGTGGACGCCGCCGGCCGGGAGACGGCGCTCTGGCGCGGAACGCTCGCCGAGGCTCTGCTGCGTGCCGCGCGTCTCGACCTCCTCGCCACCGCTGGCGCGGCCGAGCGGGAGCGCGCCGCCGCGCGCCAGGACATCGAGGCGCTGCACGCGCGCATCGCCGCCATGCGGGCGAGCCGGTTCTGGAAGCTGCGTGACCGCTGGTTCGCGCTCAAGCGCGCGCTCGGCCTCACGGACGAGATGTGATCGCGCCCCTCGCCGAGTGGCGCCCGCTCGACCTGCTGCCGGGCCTCTACGCGCTGGTCCTCGCCGGCCTCCTCCTCGCCGCCCTCCGCCGCTGGTACGACGCCCTGCCCTGGCGCCTCGCCGCCGTCTTCGCCCTCGTCCTCCTCGCGCTCTTCGGCCCGGTCCTCTTCGCCGGCAGGGTGCTGCTGCCCCTCGACAGCCTGCGCCTCTCGGCGCCGTTCACGGCGCTGCCGCCGGCCGACCCGCCCGGCAACCCGCAGGTCGACCTGACGCAGCAGATCGCGCCGACCCTGACCGCGGTGCGCCGCGCCCTCGCTGCCGGACGCTGGCCGCTCTGGGATCCGCTCGTCGGGCCGGGGATCCCGCTCCTCGCCGATCCGCAGTCGCAGCTCCTGCAGCCGCTGGTGCTGCTGGCGCTGCCGTTGCCCCTGGTTCAGGCCGCCGGGGTGACGGGGTTCCTGCGCCTCCTCGTGCCGTTGGTGTTCATGGCCCTGCTCCTCAGGCGCCAGGGGATGTGCGGCGGCGCCGCGCTCTGCGGCAGCCTGGCGTACGGCCTCGGCGGGTTCCTGCTCATCTGGCTCGGCTGGCCGATCGTCAACGCCGCGGCGCTGCTGCCGGTGGTGCTCTACGCCGTCGTGCGCTGCGACGAGGGAAGGTGCGAAAGCTTTCGCGCCGGGCTCCAATCAAGGCCGGGAGCGCTTTCCGTTGCGCGCCCAGCGCGCCGGGCTCCCGGCCGGCGCGCCGACTGGCTCCTGCTCTGGCTCGCGGTGTTCGCGCTCGGCGTCGGCGGGCATCCCGAAGTGACGCTTTACGCCGCGGCGCTCGCCGGCGCCTTCTTCCTTGCTCGCCTGCGGCGGCGGCCGCGCGGCGCGCGCGCTGGGTTCCTGGCGCGGGGGATGGTCGCCGCGGCGCTCGCCGCCGGCGCCGCGGCGCCGGTCCTGCTACCGATGCTCGACCACCTGCCGAAGAGCGAGCGCGCGGCGGTGCTCGAGGCCCATTTCGGCCCGCGCGGCTGGCGCGAGCTGCGCCAGGAGCTGGGCGACCGGGAAGCGCGGGCGGGCTGGCGCGACCTGGTCGCCAAGCGCCTGCTGCCGATCGCTGCCCCCAACGCCTACGGCAACAGCCGCCGCGGCCCGTTCTGGGGGGAGATCAACTCGAACGAGACCGCGACCGGCTTCGCCGGCAGCGCGACGCTGCTCCTCGCGCTGCTCGCCCTGACCGGCCGGCCGCGGTTCCCGCAGGAGCGGCTGATGCGCGCCACCCTTGCGGCGTCGCTCCTCCTCCTCGCCCAGCCGCCCGGATTCGCCGCCCTGGTCTATAAGCTCCCGCTCGTCGGCGCGACCGCCGCGCACCACAACCGGCGCGTGGCGCTGCTCGTGGCCTTCAGCCTGGCGTACCTCGCTGCCTGCACCGTCGAACGCCTGCAGCGCGGCGAGACGGCGCGGAGCCGCCCGCTCGCCGTCGCCTGGGCGCTTCTCCTCGGCTTGACGATCGCCTGGGGATACGTCGCCCACGCGAACCCCTGGGACCCCACGATCCTGGGCGACTTCCGCCGCGGCTGGATGTGGGCGCAGCTCGCCGTCGTCGCCCTGGCGGCGGTCGTGCTCCTCGCCGGCCCGCGACGGCGCTGGGTGTGCGCCGCGCTGGCCGCGATCGTCGCGGTGGAGCTGCTCGCCGCGCACGGACCCGAGAATCCGCCGATGCCGAAGCATCTCGCCTTCCCGGCGCCGCCGCCGGTCGCCTTCCTCCAGCGGCGGCTCGCGGCGGGCGAGCGCATGGTGGGTTTCGGCCCCGTCTTCCAGCCCAACCTGCCGAGCCTCTACGGCCTCGCCGACGTGCGCCTCTACAACCCGTTCGCGCCGGGCGCCTACCGGCAGTTCGCCCATCCGCTCTTCCGCACGCCGGACTGGGTGATCCCGGAGCTCGGGCGCCCGCGGCATCCGTTCTACGACCTGCTCGGCGTGCGCTACGTCCTGACCAAGCCGGGAGTCCGGCTGGGATGGCCGCTCCGGCGCGTCTTCGAGGATCCGGCCGGCTGGGTCTACGCGCGCCGGCGGCCGCTGCCGCGCCTCTTCCTGCCCGCGGCGGCGCAGGTCTATCCGGAGCGCTACGGGCAGCCGTGGCTCGAGGGCAACCGCAACTTCGCGGCCAAGGCAATCGTCGACGAGGCGGCGGACGCGGACGGCTACTGGCAGGCGGCGCGCCCCGCGGATTCGCAGCTCGAACTGGTCACGATCGAGCCGGCGCGGATCGTCGCGCGCGCCCACCTGGCGGAGCCGCGCCTCCTCGCCAGCAGCGTCTACCAGGACGGCCACTGGCGCGTGCTGGCGGACGGCCGCCCGGTGCGCACGGTGACGACGAACGGCCTCTTCGCCGGCGCCTGGCTGCCGCGTGGGGCGCGGGAGATCGTGCTGCTCTATCGCCCCCGGCCGTTCCTCGCCGGCTGCGGTCTGGCGGCGCTCAGCATCGCGCTACTCGTCGCCTGGGCCGCGCCGCCGCCGCGCGGTCCGGGAGCCTCGAACCGCCAGAGCGACCACGGCGAGGGCCGCGAGCGAGCCGGCGACCAGGCCTGGTAGCAGGCCCGGAGGCCGGAACGACAGCGCGACCCGCATCGCGCCCGCCGGCACGGCGACGCCGAGGAAGGCGCCATTGACGGTGACGAGTCGGAGCGGGCCGTTCGTTCCTGCGACCCTCCACCCGGGCGCGGCCGGGATCGAGGTCGCGAGGAGCTTCTCGCCCGGCGCCGGCAGCGCGAGCACGACATGCCCGGGCCCGCCGTCCCGCGCCTCCACGGCCCCGGTGACCACCGGAGCCCACCCTGGCGTCAGCTCGTCGCGGAAGAGCGCGATCCGGCGCGGATCGGACATCCTGCGGATCCAGTCCCGCGCCTCGCCACGCTCGATCACGTCCACCCGATCCGTGAGAAACCAGCGCGGCAGGGCGTCAGGGTTGCGGTAGAGGTGGTAGAGCGCAGGGCGGCCGCCGTCGAGGCGCTCGAGGGTCCGCGGCGGCCGGACCTCGATGCTGCCGACGACGACGCGGACATTGAGGAAGTCGAGCAGCGGATGGTCGACGCGGTAGAAGCCCGGGAAATAATTCTGCCGCGTCGGCCTGAACGCGAACGCCGCATCGAGCGCGTCGAGGTAGGGCATCGGGGCAAGTGGATTGTGCGGGCGCGGCTCGGCGACGCCGTAGACGGGAAGAAGCGAAGGGAAGAGGAGCTGCCGCGCGCCGACGGCCCGCCCCTCGAGCCTGCCGCCGGTCTCCTCCGCCACCCGCTCGATGAACGGCGTCCGGGGGTAGAAGAGATCGGGCACGCAGGACGGAATCATCCCTCGCGACCACGGCACGAGGTCCAGCAGCAGGACGAGCGAAGCCAGGAGGACCGCGCCCCGGCGGCTCCACCCGCCGGCGACGAGGACGCCCGCCGCGAGGACCCAGAGGACGATGACCCAACCGTCGCGCCGCACGGCGAGGCTGATCGCCGCCGCGGCGCCGAAACAGAGCCACAGCGGCCAGCGGCGCGAGCGCTCGAGCATCGCGTCGATGCCGCAGGCGCCGCCGACCGCGAGCGCCAGCGAGCCGACCGGGAGGCAACGCGAGATCGCGAGGACGCGCAGCCAGGGCACGGCCTCGGCAAGCTCGGTGAACGGCAGCCAGCGGGCCGTGACCAGCAGGCTCGCGACGGCGAAGGCCAGGAACGGCGCGGCCCGGCGGTGGCGGACGGCGCACAGCGCGATGAGGAAGCCCGCGAACGGCAGCAGCCCCACGTAGCCGCCGACCGCTTCCGGCCAGGTGTAGGGTCCGCGGAAGGGCTCCCGATACGGGCGTCCGTAGGCGTGCGGGTTGGTCGGCGAGACGACGAAGGTCGCGACGCGCGCACGCAGCCAGAAGCTGGGCTCCGCGAAGTGCGAGAGCTCCAACTCCCCTGAATCGGCCAGCGTCTCCTGCGCCCGCTGGGACGCGGGCACGACGGCGAGGAACGGCAGGACGTGCGGCGCGGCGAGCCCGAAGCCGAGGATCGCCGCGGCGCTCGCCGCCAGCAGGGAGCGCCGAAGACCGGCGCGGCGCCGGCGCAGACAGAGGCCGCAGAGCGCGGCGAAGAGCCCGCCGATGGCGGCGGTCTCCGGATGCCCGGAGACGAGGAGCGCCGCCGCCAGCACCGCGGTCGTGGCCACGGCCCGCGGCCGCGGCCGCCGGAAGAGCCCGATCGCGCCCGCCGTCAGCCACGGCACCCAGGCCAGGGTCGAGCTGATCGGGAACACCGCCCAGCCCATGACGCCGCCGCCGAGCGCGAACGCCGTCGCGGCCAGCCCCGACGCGGCGCGGCTGCGGCCCAGCCGCCGGCACAGCAGCCACGTCCCCTCGAAGCAGAGCAGCAGCTTGAGCGCGAGCGCCGCGAGCAGGTGGTGCTGGATGGGTACCGCGCGCGCCAGCATCTCGACCGGCGACAGCACGCCCGCCTGCGGGTTCGCCCAGAGGTTGCTGCCGCCATCGACGAGGTCGGACCAGAAGGGCAGCCGCCGCTCGGCGAGTGCGTGGCGCACCTCGAGCTCCCACGGCAGGAGCTGGTACATGACATCGTTGAGCCCGTCGTAGGGATCGGGCTTCGGCAGGGCGGCGAGGTCGGTGCGGTTGCGGACGGCGTCCGGCAGCTCGCGCAGGATGTTGCACGGCGCCAGGAGCTGCGAGCGCGAGAACCACGGCGCGAGCAGGAGCAGCGGCAAAGCGATGCCGAGCGCGGCGGGCTGCCAGCGCAGCCACAGGCCGAGCCCGCGCGCGAGGAGGAAGCAGACGCCCTGGAGGACGAGCAGCAGGGCCGCCAAGGTGGCGACGAGCTTCCAGTCGAGACCGGCCAGGAGGTGCAGCACTCCTAAGGGGCCCGCCGCCCCCAGAGCACGGCGGCGGTGGCGACCAGCGCCGCCGGCAGGAGGTGGAGCGCGAGGCGCGCGAAGGTCGAGAGCACGTAGAAGCGGTGGGCGGCGGTGGCGCTCAGATAGACGTAGCCGTAGAAGAGGAGCTGGAGGCAAGCGACGGCGGCGAAGGCGCGGGCGCGCGGGACGAAGAGCAGCGGGAGCGGCAGCAAGACCGCGGCCAGCAGCCCGCTCCAGGCCGGCTCGGCCATCGCTTCGAGCAGGGCCGCGCCGACGGCCCCGAGATGCCGCAGCTCGGGCCCGCCGGCGTCGTAGTCGAGGAAGAGGTGGTGACGGAGCGCCACCGCCAGCCAGGGAAGGACGACCGCGGCGGGCGGCGCGGCGCTCCGCAAGGCGGCGGCGAGCGTCAGCCGCCGCCCTCGCCGCAGCCAGAAGACGCCCACCATCGCCGCGCCGAGCGCCACCCCCTCGATCTTCGACCCGGCGGCGAGGGCGGCGGCCAGGCCGAGCTGTAGCTCGGCCGCAGGCTCCGATCGTTCGAGCTGCAGCTCGGCCGCAGGCTCCGATACCGCCCCGTCGAGCAGCGCCGGCAAGGCTAGCAGCAGCGCCAGCCCGAGCGGCCAGTCGGCGGCGCCGGCCGCGAGGCTGCGCAAGGCGAAGCCGCCGGCGAGGAGCCCGAGCAGCGCCATCGTCGCCTGTCGCGCTCCGCGATCGACCCCCTGCTGCCGCAGCAGCTCGCGCGCCACGACCAGCAGCAGCGCGAAGAAGACCACCGACCAGAGCATCTGCTCCGGCGCCGCGAAGCGCCCGGCGAGGATGGCGGTCGCCGCATGCAGGTCGGGAAGCAGGTGCGGATAGTCCGGGTGCAGGCTCCAGCTCCAGGGCCGCGTCAGGAGCCCGAGGTCGACCTCGCCGGCGAGGAAGTAGCGCTGCGCCTTGAGCCCCCAGTGATAGGCCCAGTCCGGCGTGGTCACCCAGAGCGTCGGCGCGAAGAGCCCGAACACCGCCACCGCGCCCCCCGCTACTGCATCACCCCACCCGAGGTCGGAAGACAGTCGCGTCGGCTCATCCAACCCGTCGTAACGCCGCGCCACCACGAAGTGCCCGCACCCCGCGATCGCCAGCAGCCCCACCCCCAGGCTCCAGCGCGTCCACCGGATTCCCGCCAGGTCGAGCGCCGTCTGGAGCAGATAAAGAGCGATCAGCCCCGCAACCAGCGAGACCACCAGCCGATACGCCCGCCCCTGTCCCGCCACAGTCAGCGGCGCGACGAACCGACTCCCCACCCACAACAAAATCGCCGCCAGCGCGACCGTGCTCACCGCGGTGCCTCGTCATTCACCTGCCCGCTCTGGGCCGCAGCGCCCGCGCCACCTGCCGCCTCTCGCACCCGATACAGCCGCCCCCCAGGCAGCCGCGCCACCTCGAGCAGCCGCGCATCGCCGCCTAGCTCCCGCCGGCAAGCCACGACGTAGCCCGGATCGCCCACAGTCGCCTCCCCCCGATACATCACGACGTCGAACTCGGGAAGGAAGTAAGCCGCCCAGCGCCACCGCAGCAGCCGCTGCTCGGCCCGCTCGGCCGGCCCGGTAAAGGCCACGACCCCACCCTCCGGCAGCCGCCCCCGCGCCCCCTCCAAGCACTCCGCCAGCGCCACCACCGGCGCCTTCCTCAGCCGCCAAGACAGCGGCGGCCCCGCCCGATTCGCCCGCCGGTCGAACCCATCCAACGCATCCTCCAGCGAGCGCAGATACCCCACCCCCGCGCAGACCAGGAGGATCACCAGCAAGGCGTTGCGCCACGCCGAGTGGCCGGTTGGACGGGAAGGCACCTGCCAATCCTACAGAGCGTGTGAAGGAATTCGGTACGTCCTCCGAAAACGCCCGGGACGTAGCCCGGGCGCTACAGGGCCGGTGAAGGAATTCGGGCCGTCCTCCGAAAACGCCCGGGATCACGGGGAAACCGGCGTCGCCTCAGAGCTTCGAGTCATGCAGCCGTGCGCTGTGCCGGTCCGCAGGGAGCGAACCGGAGCGCGCCCGATGCGGACAGCAACACCGTTGTGATGCACGTCGCGCAGCGACGTGCGAACCGAAGGCCACTACGCCTCACTACCAGCACCGCGAAGCGGCGCTCCTGTGAGCGACCGGAGGACCGGCGCAGCGCACGGCGACTGTCGGTGCCGCGCGGGGCTTCTTCTTTTTCATCGCAGGCTAGAATCGCCTCGCACCGCACCCAAGGACTCTCGTGCAGCCTTCCTCCCGAGCAGAACCACTCCCGACTTCACAGGCGGCCGATCCCGGCCCCTTGGTGCGCGCAGTCCTCGCCGCGAACAACCTCGACGCCGCCGAAGTCGACCTCGCCGTCCACCCCGACGACGAGATGCTCGCCTTCCTCCTCGCTGCCGCCGAAGGCGACCGCGACCAGGCCCTCGCCACCTACGTCAGCTCCGGCCTCAACATCGCCGCCGCCTGCCGCCAGCTCCTCGCCGCCCACTTCGGCTCCCTCGCGCGCGTCGGCTCCCTCCTCGACTTCGCGAGCGGCTACGGCCGCGTCACCCGCTTCCTCGTCCGCGACCTGCCGCCCGAGCGCGTGTGGGTGGCCGACGTCTACGCCGGCGGCGTCCGCTTCCAGGAAGAGCGCTTCGGCGTCCACGGCCTCCTCTCCACCGTGCGCCCCGAGGACTTCCGCTGCGACCGCCGCTTCGACGCCATCCTCGTCACCTCGCTCTTCACCCACCTCCCCGAGCCGAGCTTCGTCGCCTGGCTCGGCCGCCTCCAGGCCCTCCTCGCGCCGGGCGGCCTCCTCGCCTTCAGCGTCCACGACGAGAGCGTCCTGCCGCCCGGGACGGCGATGTCCGAGCACGGCATCCTCTTCCAGGCGGTCAGCGAGAGCGCCTCGCTCGAGCCGAGCGACTACGGCTCCACCTGGGTGACTGAGGCCTTCGTGCGCGCGGCCCTGCGGCGGGGCCCGGATCAGCCCGCGGCGTCCGTGCGCCGCCTGCGGCGCGGCCTCTGCGACTTCCACGACCTCTACGTCGCGAGCACACCGGCTGCCGCCGGCGCCGCCGGCCCTGACGCCCTCGACCGCCTCCCCTTCGACCCCGAGCCGCGCTTCTTCCTCGAGCAGTGCGAGATCGACCGCGCCGGCACCCTCACCCTGCGCGGCTGGGCGGTGCGCCTCGTCGGCGAGCCGCTCGCGGCGGTCGAGGTGCTGCTCGACGGCCGTCTCCTCGCCGCGGCCCCGATCGACCGCCCGCGCGAGGACGTCGCCGCGCTCCTCGGCGAGCCGGCCGCGCTGCGCTCTGGGTGGCTCTTCGCCGCGCCGCTGCCGCCGGCGACGCCGCGCTCGGCGCCGCTCGTGCTGCGCGTCGCCGACCGCCGCGGCGGCCGCTTCGTCGAGCACGCGAGCACGCTCGCCGCCGCCCTCCTGCGCTCGGCCCGCCAGGAAGTGGGGTTCTTCCAGGGCGAGCTCTGGCGCAGCGAGGCGCTGCGGCAGGAGGAGGCGGCGCGCGCCGCGGCCGAGATCGCCGGCCTCCGCGCCCGCCTCGCCGCCATGCAGGCGAGCCGCTTCTGGAAGCTGCGCAACCGTTGGTTCGCGGTGAAGCGATTCCTCGGCCTCACGAAAGAGCACTGACACGCCCCGCCCGCCCAAACGCCCGGGACGTAGCCCGGGCGCTACGAACGACGGCCCATAGCGTTCGCCCTCGTGCCGGGCGGTCCGGCGTCATCCTGTAGCGCCCGGGCTACGTCCCGGGCGTTTTCGAGAGGACGTCCCGCATACAATGATGCCGATGGTCGCGCCCGCCCCCGCCGAGGTCCTCGCCGAGACGGAACGCGCTTTGCAGCGCTGGAGCAGGGTGGTGCTCTGCCAGATAGTGCGCGCCGAGGGGTCGACGCCGGGAAAAGTGGGATGGAAGCTCCTGGTGCGCCCGGACGGCAGCGCCTGCGGCAACCTCGGCGGCGGCGCCTTCGAGGCCATGGTGCAGGCCGACGCCGCGGCCAAGCTGGCCGGCGACGGCGGCTCTGAGGTCAAGCGCTACTACCTGACTGAGGAGGCGGTGCGCGGCGAGGCCACCGGCATGGTCTGCGGCGGCATGGCCGAGGTCTTCCTCGACGTCGTGGGCGCGGCGCCGGTGCTGGTGGTGTGCGGCGGCGGCCCGGTCGGCCAGGCGCTCGCCCAGGCCGGCGCGCTCGCCGGCTTCGAGCCGCTGGTAGTCGACGACCGCGCCGAGTTCCGCCGCCCCGAGCTGTTCCCGGCGCGGGCGCGCGTCGGCGCGGTCGGGCGCGACTACGAGGAGGACTTCCTGGCGCCGGTCGCCGGCCGCGACCTCTACGCGGCCGTCGTCACGCGCTGCTGGGACACCGACACCGCGGCGCTCGGGGCGATCCTGCGGCAGGCGCCGCCGGGGCTGCGGTATCTCGGCCTCATGGGCAGCCGGCGCAAGGTGGAGCGGGTGCGGGAGGAGCTGGCGGCGCGCGGCGCCGACTTCGGCGAGACCGAGCTTCACGCGCCCATCGGGCTGCCGATCGGCGGCGACAGCCCGGGAGAGATCGCGATCGGCATCCTGGCGGAGATCATCGGAAAGCGCTATGCGGCATCACGCGACTGACGTGCAAGCCGAGAGCGAGGTTGTCCTGAGCGCAGCGCCCGGGCAACGTCCCGGGCGTTTTCGGAGGACGTACCGAGTCGCTTCACAGGCTCTGGTCTGGGCGCTCCTCGCCGCCGGCTTTGTGCGCCCTGCGGCCGCCGCCGAGTGGCGCCCAGCGCCGCTCTTCGGTGCCGACGTGCGCGCGCTCGCGATCGACCCCGGGGACCCCGACCTGGTCCTCGCCGGCACCTCCGCCGGGCAGGTCTACCTGTCGCGCGACGGCGGCGCCACCTGGGCCGACGCCGGTGCGCCGCGGCCGTTCGGTGGCTGGGTGATCGGCGGGCTGCACTTCGACCCCAACCAACCGTCGCGCGTCTGGGCCGCCCTCTGGGGGGTCTGGGGCGGCGGGCACGTGGCCTTCTCCGACGACCTCGGCAAGCACTGGGCGGCGCGCGGCGAGGGACTGCCGCAAGAGCCGGTCTATGCCCTCGCCCTGGTGCCCGGCAAGGAAGGGTGGCTCTACGCCGGCACGCTCTCGGGCGTCTGGGGGAGCCGCAACGGCGGGCTCGCCTGGAAGCGCCTGACCGATGCGCTGCCGGAGATGGGCAAGGTCACGAGCCTCCTCGTCGACGCGCGGCAGCCGGCGACCGTCATCGCCGGCACCTGGCGCCGCGCCTACCGCAGCGACGACGGCGGCGGCACCTGGTACGGTGTCTTCGAGGGCATGGTGCTCGACTCCGAGGTCTTCAGCCTGACGCCGGTGCCGGAGCGGCCGGGCGAGGTGTGGGCGACGACCTGCGGCTGGGTCTATCGCACGGCCGACCTCGGCGGGCGCTGGGAGCGCTTCAAGGAGGGGCTCGACGAGCGGCGCACGCCGAGCTTCGCGGTGCTCCCCGACGGCCGCCTCCTGGCCGGCACCGTCGGCGGCCTCTACGTCTCGGGCAACGGCGGCCAGGGGTGGGAGCGGCGCACCGCGCCCGACCTCTCGATCAACGTCGTCGCCTATCACCCCGAGCGGCCGCGCCGGATCCTGCTCGCCACCGAGGGCTCCGGAGTGTGGCTCTCGATCGACGGCGCCGCGACCTTCCGGCGCGCCGCCCGCGGCATGACCAACCTGCGGGTCACCGCTCTGGCCACCGCCGGCCGCGAGCTGCTGGTGGCGGTCAACCACGCCGGGCCGTACTCGGGCGTCCACAGCTCACGCGACGGTGGCCGCACCTTCGCGCCCGACTTCGCGCCGCTGCCGACCGTCATCGAGCTGGCGACCCAGGGAGAGCGCGCCTGGGCGGCGACCGAGCGCGGCCTCTTCGAGCGCGAGGGGAGCGGTGCCGACGGGGGCTGGGCGCGCGTGCCGGCGCTCGGCGAAGGGCGGGTCGAGCAGGTGCTCGCGGAGCCCGGGCCCAGCGGCATGGTGGTGGCGCGGTCGGCGTCGGCGCTCATCGAGCGCGAGGCGGACGGGCGCTGGGTGGAGAAGCCGCTCAAGCACGGAACCCCGCGCTCGGCGGCCTTCTACGGCGGCGCCCTCTGGGTGAGCGCCGGCGAGGGTCTCCACCGCCTGACCCCCGGCGCTAATCACAGCACCACGAGCCCCTACGCCGGCGGCCGGCTCTCCGCCCTCGGCGACCGCCTTCTCTTCTGGGGCTCGCAAGGGGCCTGGTCGCGGCAGGGAGAGGACGCGCTGTGGATCGAGCTCGCCGCCAAGCCTTCGCGCGTCCTCGCGACGGGCGACGGCCGGTACGCCGCGATCCTGATCGCCGGTCTATCGGACGAGGGCGCCGCCCAGCTCTACGACCGCGAGCGCGGCACCCTGCGCCGCCTCGAGCTGCCGGTGCCGGCCCGCGACGTCGCCGCCGCCCTGATCCTCGACGGCCAGCTCTACCTCGGCACCTCCGGCTACGGCCTCCTCATCGGCGACCTGCCGGTGCCGCCGGCTGCCGCACCCGCCGCCCCCGCCATGCCACCGGCGGCGGAGTAGATCCAGCCTCCTCCCGCATCAGAGGGGCGAGGGCGAGGAGGTTTCCTCGGCGGGCGAGGGCGAGGAGGTCTCCTGGGAGGCGTCCCCTTCGATCGGCTGCATCTCCTCCGGAGCGCCCGGGTTGTTTTTCCGCTCGAGGCGGCGCTGGAGCTTGGCCTCGCGCTTCTGTTTCTTCTCGATCTCGCGCTGGCGTTTGACGAATGAAGCACGGCTCTTGGCCATGTCGAGCACCTCCCGGGTCGGTCACGTGAGCCTGGCGCGTGAACTCTGGGCAAGGACAGCGCCGCGACGGTACGGCTAAGAGTACCACTGATCCAAAAACTTGAACAAATAGGGATCGGTCTAGGCCCGCGCCGGGTCGGGGACCTCGCCTGCCGTCTCCTCCTCGCCGTCGCTCCCTTTCAACCCCGCCTTCTTGGCGTAGTAGCGGAAGCTGCGGAATGTCATGCCGAGCAGCTCGGCGGCCTGGGTCTGGACGCCGCCGGTGCGCTCGAGGGCCTGGGCCATCAACTGTGCGCGGATCTCCTCGAGATACGCCTCCAAGTCGAGACCCTCGCGCGGCAGGGTGATGCCGTCGGACTGGCTGCGGCGGTGGGTGAGCAGGTGCACCGGCAGGTCGCGGGAGGTGATCGTCTCACCCGGCGCCAGGGCCAGCAGGCGCTCGATCAGGTTCTCGAGCTCGCGCACGTTGCCCGGCCAGTCGTAGCTCTCGAGCATGCGCATCGCCTCGACTGACAGGCGCTTCGGCGGCAGCTCCATGTGGCGGCTGTACTTGTCGATGAAGAAGTCGGCGAGGATCGGGATGTCCTCGCGCCGCTGGCGCAGCGGCGGCAGGTGGATGGGGATGACGTTGATGCGGTAGTAGAGGTCCTCGCGGAAGTCGCCCTTGGCGATCCGCTCCTCGAGGTCCTGGTTGGTGGCGGCGATGATGCGCACGTCGATCGTCTCCTCGACGTTGCCGCCCACCTTGCGCACCGTCTTCTCCTGCAGCGCGCGCAGGAGCTTGACCTGCATGGTCGGCGTCATCTCGCCGATCTCGTCGAGGAACAGCGTGCCGCGGTCGGCCTCCTGGAAGAGCCCCTTTTTGTCGCGCACCGCGCCGGTGAAGGCGCCGCGCTCGTGTCCGAACAGCTCGCTCTCGAGCAGGTTCTCCGGCAGCGCGCCGCAGTTGATCGACAGGAACCGCCGCTGCGCGCGCGGGCTCGCGAAGTGGATGGCGCGGGCGATGAGCTCCTTGCCGGTGCCGCTCTCGCCGTGGATCAGGACCGTCGAGGCGGTGCGCGCCACGCGGTCGATGAGCGAGAAGATGGCCTGCATCCGCGAGCTCTTGCCGATGATGTTGTTGAAGGTGTACTTCTGCTCGAGCTCGCGCCGCAGGTAGACGTTCTCGCCCACCAGCTCGACGCGCTCGAGCGCCTTCTGCGCCACGATCCGCAGCTCGTCGACGTCGAAGGGCTTCGAGATGTAGTCGTAGGCGCCGAGCTTCATCGCCTCGATCGCCGAGCGCGTCGAGGTGTAGGCGGTCATCACCAGGACCGCCGCGTTGGGGTCGCCGGCCTTGATCTCCTTGAGCAGGTCGAGGCCGCTGCCGTCGGGCATCAGGATGTCGCAGAGCACGAGGTCGAAGCCGTTGCCGGCGAGGGCGCGGCGCGCCTCCTCGACCGAGCGCGCGGTCTCGACGGCGTAGCCCTCGTCGCGGAAGAGTAGCGAGAGGAACTCGAGGATGCTCTCCTCGTCGTCGACGACCAAAAGGCGCGCGCTCATAGCATGGCCTCTGCGGCCCCGGCCGGCGCCAGCGCGACGGCGGTCTCGGGCGCCGGCAGGACGACGGTGATCGTGCTGCCGCGCCCGGGCTGGCTCTCGACGTCGAGGCGCCCGCCGTGCTCCTGCACGATGCGGTAGACGATCGCCATGCCGATGCCGGTGCCGCTGTCGAAGAACGACTGGAAGGGGTGGAAGAGGTTGGCTCGCTGCTCCTCGGACATGCCGCGCCCGGTGTCGGCCACCTGCAGGCGGTAGCCGCCGTCGCGGAGCTGCCCGGAGACCCGCAGCTCGCCGCCGTCGGGCATGGCGCGCAGGGCGTTGCGCGCCAGGTTCCAGAAGATCTGGCTGATCTGGTCGGGGTCGGCCACCAGCGGCGCGCTCGGCGGGTCGAGCTCGAGCTCCAGCCGGTGGCGGGGCGAGACCTCCTCGCTGTTGCGGAGCAGCTCGAAGTTGTTGGCGAGCAGGCGCGCGACGTCGAAGTGGACGCTCGAGCGCTCACGCGGGCGGGCGAAGCGCAGGAAGCCCTTGATCGTGCGGTCGAGCCGCTGGCTCTCCTTGAGCAGGATCCCGACCAGCTTCCGCTGCGCCTCGCCGTCGCCGGGCGAGCGCGACAGGAGCTGCACCGACCCCGAGATCGCCGCCAAGGGGTTGCCGATCTCGTGCGCCAGCCCGGCCGCGAGCTCGCCCACGGCCGCCATGCGGTCCTTGATCCGCACCTGCTCCTGCAGGCGCAGCCAGCGCGTCAGATCCTGGAAGGCGACGATGAACCCGCGATGATCGCCGCCGGCGTCGGTCAGCCGCGACAGCGTGAAGCCGACCGTCGCCACCTCGCCGCCGCGCACCACCTCCACCTGGTCGCGCAGCCGCTCCTCGCCGCTCGACGCCGCGACCACCCGCCGCCAACGCTCCTCGCCGAAGAGCGCGGTGCGGAAGATCTCCCGGCCCACCAGCTCGCGCTCCTCGACGGCGAGGATCTCGAGCGCGGCGCGGTTGGCGCCCGTCACCGTCCCCTCGAGGTCGGTGGTGATGAGGCCGCTGCCGATCGACTGGATGACGTCGCGATGCGCCACCTCGAGGTCGGCCAGGTCCTCGCTCTTTTCCTCGAGCGCCTGCTCGGCGCGCGCCACGTTGCGCGACAGGTAGGAGGTCAGGAGCGCGACGGCGTAGAAGCCGAAGAGATGGACCGCCAGGTTGTAGGCCAGCCGCCAGATGGAGACCGTCTCGCGCGGCAGGTGGACCGCGGGCTCGATCCAGCCGAAGTAGAGCGCCAGCACGAGCCCGGCGTAGAGCAGGTAGGCGGCCGAGGCCACCAGCACGCCGGCCCGCCGGCGCAGCAGCGTCGCGGCGACGGCGATGACGATGAGGTAGAGCAGCGAGAAGGGGCTCGCGATGCCGCCGAGCGAGTGGACGAGGAGCGTGATCAGCAGCAGGTCCCCGGCGAACTGGATGTAGGCCTGGAGCTCGTAGCGTCCGGCGAGCGCCCGGAGCAGGGCGATGTAGGCGAGTGTGGCGAGGAAGGTGAGGACGGCGATGCCGTAGACCAGCCGCGGCGGCAGCAGCTCGACCGCGGTCGGGGCCGCCGGCTCGGGCGGTCCGGTGAACGCCGGCGGCGGCGCCGTCACGGCCGGCGCGCCGGCGTCCACCTCGGTCGGCGGCGAGGCGAGCTGCAGCAGGACGTACGGGAGCAGGACGCTCCCGATGGCGACCACGCGGATCGCGATATACCAGCGGAGCTGACGCGCCAGGGGGGGCATCGGGGTGAGGATACAGCGGCGGGGCAACGGCGGGGTTCGCCAGATCTTCGCCTCAGAGCTCCGACGGGGGCGTCCAGCCGTCCGCCGGTCCGCTCCAAGCGAGGTAGACAGTCAGGATTCAGAGTTCTTCAAGTGGTACCCCTGCGACGTCGAGGATTGTAGCGTCTGCGGGATCGCCGTCCTGGTCCCAGAACTCGGAGTTCGGGCCTAGGATCGCCTTCTCGATCCTGTCCCCATCTTCGCAGTTGGTCTCGATCGGCCGCCAGTAGAAGCTGAACGACGGGCCTTCACCACCTTGTACAAGTCCGCCGCCCTCCCGTCGTCAGCCGCGCACGCACCGCCGGCGAGCCGGGGCGTACGGCCTCGTGGCCGGGCCTCGCTACGCCGGGATGACCTCGAGGTGCTCGGGCTCGGCGCCAACGACGGCGGCGAGCGGGATGCGGCGATCGAACGTCGCGAGCCTGCCCTTGCGGTGCTTCGCGAGGCCGAGTAGGTAGGCGTCGGTGACGTGGCGGTGGGATAGGCCGCCGGTCCGTTCGAGGACTCCCGGATCACGCAGTGAGATCTCGTCAGTCCAGAAGACGTGCTGACCGCTGGCGCAGAACAAGTCGAGGCGCCGGATGAGCGCGGCAGGCGTCTCGGGTGCCGGCGTGTACGCCGGATTCGAGAGCACGCGGATCAGCCCATTTTCGGTCAGCGGGCAGGTCGCCCAGCTAGTCTGCCGGTTGGCGGCGAACCAGTCGTGCGCGGCGTCATGATGGACATGATCCGGGTCGAAGAGCGCCACCAGGACGTTGACATCCAACAGGGCGACCCGCTTCACGGCTCGTCGCGCAGGCGGTTGACGAGATCCATCGTTGGCCGCGGGCTACTCTTCGGCCGCCGGGGGAGCAGCGGGACGCCGTTCCGCAGCCTGGGCGCTCGCTTTGTTTCGAGCGCCTTCCGCGCCAGGTCCGACAGCACGCGCCCTGCAGTGGTACCGCGGTTGTCAGCGATCTCCTTGGCTGCCTGCAGGATGTCGTCGTCGATATCGAGCGTGGTGCGCATGCAGAGATCATCACGCATCAAGCATCAGATGTCCAGCCACCGGGACCGTGCTCGCGCGCCTGTACGGTGGTCGTCTGCTACACTTCGGCGGCTCCGGCGGGCCTCCACGAGCCACGCAAAGGGCGTCTTCTTCCCTACCCAGCAGCTTTCTTCGGGCCCCTTGAGGAGGGATTGGTGAAGATCCACGAGTACCAAGCCAAGGAGATCTTGCGCCGCTACGGCGTGGCGACGCCGCGCGGGCAGGTGACGGACGACGCCGACGAGACGGCGCGGATCTGCGCCGAGCTGGGCGGCCGCTGCGTCGTCAAGGCGCAGATCCACGCCGGCGGGCGTGGCAAGGGGGGCGGGGTCAAGCTCGCCGGCTCGCCGGAAGAGGCGCGGGAGAAGGCGCGGCAGATCCTCGGCATGCGGCTCGTCACACCGCAGACCGGGCCCGAGGGGCAGACGGTGCGCAAGGTCCTGGTCGAGGAGGCGCTCGACATCGCCTCCGAGCTCTATCTCTCGGTCACCCTCGACCGGCGGCTCGCCAAGCCGATCGTCATGGCTTCGGCCTCCGGCGGCATGGACATCGAGGAGGTGGCGGCGCACGACCCGTCGGCCATCCTGCGGGTCGCGGTCGACCCGCACCTCGGGCTCCTGCCGTTCCAGGCGCGGGCGGTGGCGCGCGGCCTCCGGCTGCGCGGCAAGACGGCGCGCGAGGCGGCGAAGCTCGTCGAGGCGGTGGTCGCGGCCTACCTCGGGACCGACGCCTCGCTGGTCGAGATCAATCCGCTGCTGGTGACCGGCGACGGTTCGGTCCTCGCCCTCGACGCCAAGATGAACTTCGACGACAACGCCCTCTTCCGCCGCCCGGACGTCGTCGCCATGCGCGACCTCGCCGAGGAGAACCCGATGGAGGTCGAGGCCGGCAAGCACGGCCTCAACTACATCAAGCTCGACGGCACGATCGGCTGCATGGTCAACGGCGCCGGCCTGGCGATGGCGACCATGGACATCATCAAGCTCTACGGCGGCGAGCCGGCCAACTTCCTCGACGTCGGTGGCTCGGCCTCCCAGGAAGCGGTCAAGAACGCCTTCCGCCTCCTCGTCTCCGACCCCAGCGTGCGCGCGGTGCTGATCAACATCTTCGGCGGCATCGCGCGCACCGACCGCATCGCCAACGGCGTCGTCGCGGCGATCACGGAGCTGGGCGAGGTGCGGACGCCGGTCGTGGTGCGGCTCGAGGGGACGAACGTCGAGGAGGGGCGGCGCATCCTGCGCCAGGCGCCGTTCGACTTCATCGTCGCCGAAGACATGGCCGACGCCGCGGCGAAGGCGGTGGCGGTGGCCGGAGGGGCGCGCTAGTGGCCATCTGGGTGAACCGCGACACGCGCCTGGTGGTGCAGGGGATCACCGGCAAGGAGGGGACCTTCCACGCCCTCGGCTGCCGCGACTACGGCACGCAGGTGGTGGCCGGAGTGACGCCGGGCAAGGGCGGCGAGACGGTCGAGGGGATCCCGGTCTTCGACTCGGTGGAGGAGGCGCGCGCGGCGACCGACTGCAACGCCTCGATGATCTTCGTGCCGCCGCCGTTCGCCGCCGACGCGGTGATGGAGGCGGCGGCGGCCGCGGTCGAGCTGGTGATCTGCATCACCGAGGGGATCCCCGTCGCCGACATGCTGAAGGTCAAGACCTTCCTGCGCGACCATCCGACGCGCCTCGTCGGCCCCAACTGCCCGGGGGTGATCTCGCCCGGCATGGCCAAGATCGGCATCATGCCCGGGCACATCCACCTGCCGGGGGGTGTCGGGGTGGTCAGCCGCTCGGGCACGCTCACCTACGAGGCGGTCTGGCAGCTCACCAACCTCGGGCTCGGCCAGTCGACCTGCGTCGGCATCGGCGGCGATCCGGTCAACGGCACCAACTTCATCGACTGCCTCGCCGCCTTCGCCGGCGACGGCGCGACCGAGGCGGTGATCCTGATCGGCGAGATCGGCGGCAGCGCCGAGGAGGAGGCGGCGGCCTGGGTCAAGGAGCACTTCGACCGGCCGGTCGTCGGCTTCATCGCGGGGCGGACGGCGCCGCCCGGCCGCCGCATGGGGCACGCCGGGGCGATCGTCGCAGGCGGCAAGGGAACGGCGGCGGAGAAGATGGAGACGATGCGCGCCGCCGGCATCCACGTCGTCGAGTCGCCGGCCGAGCTCGGCGCGACGGCGGCGCGGGCGCTGGGGAAGTGAGCGGCGGAGATCTCGGGCAGGCGCGCATCCCCGGCGACGGCTGGCTGGCGTTGCTCGGCGGCGGCGAGTTCAGCTTCGGCGAGACCCTCGACGCCGACGGCGCCTGGGAGAAGAAGGTGGCGCCGGGGCCGGTCGGCTTTATCCCCGCCGCCAGCGGCTCGTCCGACTACGGCCACCACCTCGCCGAGTACCTGGGGCAGACGTTCGGGCGGCAGACGGAGACGATCCCGATCTACCGCGCCCGCGACGCGCGGCGGGGGCGCAACGGCGAGCGCATCGCGACCGTCTCGGCGGTCTACCTCGGGGGTGGCGTCACCGACCACCTGCTCGAGGCGCTCGCCGGCACGCCGGCCGCCGAGGCGCTGGCGGCGAGGCTGCGCACCGGCGGCGTGGTGGTGGCGATCGCCGCCGCCGCGCAGTCGGCCGGCCGGGTGGCGCGGAGCATCTTCGGCGGCGGTGTGATCCCCGGCCTCGGCTGGCTGCCGCGCGCCGCCGTCGAGCCCAACTTCGACCTCGACCACGACCGGCGGCTGCGCAAGCTCGCCGCCGAGCCGGGAGTAGAGCTCGGGCTCGGCATCCCCGCCGGCTCGGCGGTGCTCCTGGGGCCGGCCGGGGCGGTCGAGATCGTCGGCACGGCCTTCGTGCTCGCGAGCCCGGCGGGAGAGTTTCAGGTTCTGGAAGAGGACGACGGCGCGGCGGTTGGCTGAGCTACAGCGGACTACGGAGACTCGATGATGCAGACGCTAGCGATCTTGAAGCCCGACAGCGTTGCCGCCGGCAACGCGGGCAAGATCCTCGCCCACCTGGAGGGCGAGGGCTTCACCATCCGCGCCCTCAAGAAGGTGCGGCTCACCGCCGACCAGGCGCGCGCCTTCTACGAGATCCACAAGGAGCGCCCGTTCTACGGCAGCCTGGTCGAGTTCATGACCAGCGGCCCGGTCGTCCCGCTCGTCCTCGAGCGCGACAACGCCGTCGCGCACCTGCGCGAGACGATGGGCGCGACCGACGTCGCCAAGGCCGCGCCGGGCACCGTCCGCGCCCTCTACGGCAGCTCGATCGAGCGCAACGCCATCCACGGCAGCGACTCGCCCGAGAACGCCGCGCTCGAGATCGCCTTCTTCTTCTCGCGCGCCGAGCTGATCGGCGCGCGCTAGGGTAAGGCTGGCTGCAACGTCAGCCGAGGGGCCTCGCCATGGTCTACCGCCACCCCCACGCCGCGCCCGCCAGCCAGGTGCCGCCGGAGCGGCGTGGCCGCGTCATCGGCCGCTTCTGCCTCGTCTGCGGCACCATCTACCCGACCCAGCGGCAACGCCACAGCGGCAAGCCGCTCTACGGCCGTGACCACATCGCCGCGCCCTGCGCCCACGAGGGCGACCTCTTCGAGCCCGGGCGGGACTGGTGGGAGCCGGCGGTCGAGGTGTTGCCGGCGGCGGAGGCGGAGGTGGCTCCGGCGAAAGCGGGCCAAGGATGAAAAAGCTCGGGTAAGGAAGGCAGGGCCCGTGAGCCGCGACTCGCGATGACCAAACCGAACCCGCAGCTCGCCGCCCATTTCGAGGAGCTGGTGGGCTGCCGGCGCTGCCCGACGGTGGTGCCTCCGCCGGTCGCCTTCCTGCCGCGGGGACTGCCGAAGCTCATGCTGGTCGGCCAGGCGCCCGGGCCGCGCGAGGTCGGGCACCGGCGCCTCTTCGCCTACACCGCCGGCACGCGCCTGTTCTCCTGGTTCGCGTCCCTCGGCGTGCCGGAGGAGGAGTTCCGCGCGAAGGTGTGGATGGCGGCGGCCATCCGCTGCTTCCCGGGCCGCGCGCCGCAGGGCGGCGACCGGGTGCCGTCACCGCAGGAGATCGCGAACTGCGCGCCGTGGCTGGAAGCCGAGCTGCGCCTCCTCCGACCGGCGACCGTCATCGCCCTGGGCCAGCTCGCGATCGCCAAGTTCCTACCGCCCGCGCCGCTCGCCGAGCGCGTCGGCGAGGTCTTCAAAGGCTCGCGCCAGGGGTACACCTTCGAGGTCGTCCCCCTCCCGCATCCCTCCGGCCGCAGCACCTGGATCAACTACCCCGAGAACGCGGCGCGGTTGCAGCAGGCGTTGGCGCGGCTCGCTCGCACGCGCGGGTGGGTGGAGACCTTCAGCAAGCACGGCTGACGCGCGAGGACGCTCGCCGGGGTCCTTGTCGCTCACCGGTCCGTCAGGGCGACGAGAGCGGGATCACGCGGCGCTCGGCGCCCGAGCGGCGGGCGGCCTCGATGGCCTCGAGGCCGGCGACGGCTTCGGCGGGGTCGACGGGCGGCGGCGCCCCGTCGCGGAGCGCCGCCACGATTCCTTCGTAGAACCGCTGGTAGGCGCCGGGCTCGGTCGGCACGCGGCGGAGGTCGTCGCCCGCGCCGAACCAACCCCATCGCTCCTCGGGCTCTTCGCCCCAGCCGGGGGTGCCGGGGCGGCGGCCCTCGCGCAGGGCCTCCTCCTGGACGTCCAGTCCGTGCTTGCTGTAGGCGGCCCTGCTCCCGAGGACGCGCAGGCGCGGCCCGGGCTGGGCGGCGGCGTTGCTCATCCAGAGGTGCGAGCGGACGCCGGAGGCGTGGGTGAGGGCGACGAAGGTGTCGTCGTCGACCGCGCCGCCGAAGCGGCGGTCGAGCTCCGCGTACACCTGCCGGACCGGCCCGAAGCGGACCAGGGCCTGGTCGATCAGGTGACTGCCGAGGTCGTAGAGCACGCCGCCGCCCTCCTCCGGCGCGCCGAGCTGTCGCCAGCCGGGCTTGGGCGTCGGCCGCCAGCGCTCGAAGCGCGACTCGAAGCGAAAGACCTCCCCGAACGCCCCTTCCGCGAGCAACCGCTGCAGGGTCAGGAAGTCCCCGTCCCAGCGGCGGTTCTGGAACACGGTGAGGATGAGGCCGCGCCGCCGCGCCTCGTCGACGAGCGCCCGCCCGTCCGCGGCCGTCACGGCGAACGGCTTGTCGACCACGACGGCGAGCCCGGCCTCCAGCGCCGCCCGGGCGAGCGGCGCGTGGGTCCGGTTCGGCGTCGCCACGACGACGAGGTCGAGCCCGCCGCGCTGCCACAACCAGTCCGCGGTCGCGACGACATCCACCCTCGGATGCTCCCGCCGGGCCTTCGCCGCCCGCTCGGGATTGGAGGTGACGACGGCGGCCAGCCGCAGCCCCGGCGTGACGGCGATCAGCGGCGCATGGAAGGCCGCGCCCGCCAGACCGAAGCCGATCAGCCCTACCCGGAGGTCTTCTCGTTCTCGGCTCGGGATCACAGACATCGCCGGTTGCGTCGCACCGCCCGTCGCACGCGGCTCAGCCGAGCGCCGGCCCCGCCTTCCGCGCCAGCGCCAGCCCGAACAGCTCCTCGGGGTCGGTGTGCCAGGCGACGGGCCGGAGGCCGGCCTCGGAGAGGAGCGCTTCGATGCGCGGGCGGTCGAACTTGGCGCTGATCTCGGTGTGAATCTCCTCGCCGGCCTCGACGTCGAGCGTGAGACCGAGCTCGGGAAGCTGGACGGTCTGCGGCGACCTCGCCACCAGGCGCGCCTCGATGCGATCCTTCTCCGGGTCGTAGAAGGCGCGGTGGCTGAAGGCCTCGGGCTGGAAGTCGCCGCCGGTCAGGTCGTTGACGACGCGCAGGATGTTGCGGTTGAACTCCGCGGTCACGCCCTGGGCGTCGTTGTACGCCGCCTCGACGCGCTCGACCGGCTTGACCAGGTCGACGCCCAGGAGGAAGTGGTCGCCCGGCGACATCGCCGCCGCGACGAGGCCGAGGAAGCGGCGCGCCTCCTCTCGCCGCAAGTTGCCGATCGTGCCGCCCAGGAAGATGACGAGGTGCGGCGCCTCGCCCGGCAGCTCGCGCAGCTCGTGGAGGAAGTCGCCGACGATGCCGTGGACGAGGAGCCCGGGGTACTCGCCGGTCAGCTCCTCGGCCACCCGGCGCATCGTGCCTTCGGCGACGTCGATCGGCACGTAGCAGCGGAGCGTGCCGGCGCCGGCGAGAGCGTCCAGCAGGTGGCGGGTCTTGGTCGCCGCGCCCGCTCCCAGCTCGACCAGGGTGCGCGCCCGGGTCACTGCCGCCACCTCGGGCGCGATGCGGGCGAGGAGCGCCGACTCGGTGCGCGTCTGGTAGTACTCGGGCAGCGTCGTGATGCGCTCGAAGAGGGCCGAGCCGCGGTCGTCATAGAAGAAGCGGCTGGGGATCGAGAGCGGCCGCTGCGAGAGACCGCGGCGCAGGTCCTCCAGGTCGCGCTCGCGGCCGCCGGCGCCGCTCCGGTCCTCGATCACGATCCGCGACTGGTCGGCGGTCGTCCCCACCTCGCCCGGCGGGAGTCCAGTCATCGGCGTGCTCCCCGGGGCACCGCCACGGCAGACGTCATGCCGCCTCCGCCGCCGGCCGCCGTGGCGCTCGCCCGCCGGTCCTCGTACCCGCCGCCTCCAGCCCCCGCGGCCGGACCGCCCGCTCCACCAACCCCAGCCCGCCGTCGACAAGCAGCGCCAACGCCGCCGCCGGGATCGCTCCCGAGAGGATGCGCGGCGTGCTCGCGAGCTGCAGGCCGGTGACGATCGGCTCGCCCAGGCCGCCGGCGCCGATGAAAGCGGCGAGGGTGGCCGTGCCGACGGTGAGCACGGCGGCGGTGCGGATGCCGGCCAGGAGCACCGGCGCCGCGAGCGGCAGCCGCACCTGGCGCAGCACCTGGTCGGGGGTCATGCCGAGCGCCGTCGCCGCCTCGACCGCCCGCGGGTCGGCGTCGCGGACGCCGGAGAAGGTGTTGCGGACGATCGGGAAGAGCGAGTAGATCCAGAGCGCCACCACGGCCGGCAGCGCGCCGACGCCGAGGAGCGGGATCATGAAGGCGAGGAGGGCAAGCGAGGGGACGGTCTGGACGGCGGCGAGGAGGCGGATCACCGGCTCGGCGAGGCGCCGCCGGCGCTCGAGCGCGAGCCCGAGCGGCACCGCCAGCGCCACCCCGAGCAGCAGCGCCACCGCCGAGAGCGCCAGGTGCTCGCCGGTGCGGCGGGCGATGGCGCGCCGCTCGCTCCAGAGATAGGCGAGCAGGCCGGGCGCCTTCGCCGCCCGCGCCGGCCCGGCGGCGCCGCCCAGGAGCCCCAGCTCGCGCAGCGCGTCGCGCGCCACGTCCTCCTCGCTCTCCTTCCCTTCCTGGAGGCGGAAGTTGAGGCGCCGCATCCGCGCCTCGTCGAGCACCCCTGCCAGATCGCCCAAGACGACGGCGATCTCGGGATGCCGCCGCAGGGTGGCGCCGCGGACGAGCGGCGCCGCCTCGTAGGGCGGGAAGAAGCCGCGGTCGTCCTCGAGCACCACCAGGTCCTCGACCGCCAGGCGGCCGTCGGTCGTGTAGACGTCGAGCGCCTCGACGTCGCCGGCCGCCGCCGCGGCGTACTTCAAGGCGTGTTGCATCGGGCGGACGCTCGCGAAGAGCAGGCCGTAGACCCGCGCGAGCCCCGGCAGCCCGTCCTCGCGCTCGACGAACTCGTAGCCGAAGGCGGCCGGCAGCCGCGGCGCGACGCGCGCCAGGTCGGAGATCGTCCGCAGCCGTTCGGCGCGCGCCAGCGGCCCGCGCACCGCCACCTCGAAGGCGTTCTCGAACCCGAGCGGCGCCAGCCAGACGAGGTCCCAGCGATCGCCGAAGGCGCGGCGGACGCGCGCCAGCGTCTCGGCGCTGCCGCCGCGCGGCTGCTCCGCGAGGATCGACGCCAGCCCCGTCCCGGTGTACTCGGGGTAGAGGTCGACGGCGCCGCTGCGCAGCGCCTCGAAGCAGACCTGCGTGCCGGCGAGGCCGAGCCGGCGCTCGACCACGAGGCCCGTCCGCGCCTCGAGGAGCTGCGCGAACATCTCGGCGAGAAGGCGGCTCTCCTCGAAGTTCTTCGAGGCGACGACGATGGGGGGAGTGTCGGCGGCGAAGGAAAAAGAGGAAGAGCTGGGTAGGAAGAAAGCGGCAGCGAGGAGGGCGGCGAGGAGAAGACGATGAATGCGAGCGGCTGCGACCACTCTGGTAGCGACGCCAACGCGCCCTATGTCATCCCTCGCTCTCGCTCGGGATGACGAGGCGGGACGGGACACGTCGCTCAACCTCACCGGTGAGGCTTTGCACGCTCGCCCGAAGCCCGGCTTCCTTCCTACCTGAGCTTCTTTTGTTTTCTGCTCCATCAGCCCACCGCCACCTTCTCTACGTCCCCTGCCGCCGCCCCGGCTTGCAGCCCGTCGCGCAGCCGCAGCAGGTCGCTCACGTAGCCTGCCGCCGGCCGCGCCGCGAGCTCGGCCGGCGCGGCGAGCTGGAGCAGCCGGCCGTGGCGCATGACGCCCACCCGGTCGGCCAGCCGGAAGGCCTCGCCCAGGTCGTGAGTCACCAGCAGCAGCGACTTGTCGAGGCGCGTCTTCAGCTCCAGGAACTGCGCCTGGAGCTCCAAGCGGGTGAGCGGGTCCAAGGCGCCGAACGGCTCGTCGAGCAGCAGCACCGGCGGGTCGCCGGCGAGGGCGCGGGCGAAGGCGGCCCGCTGGCGCTGGCCGCCCGAGAGCTCGGCCGGGTAGCGCTCGCCGTGGCGCACGGGATCGAGGCCGACGAGCGCGAGCATGGCGGCCGCCCGCTCGCGCCGCCGCGCCGCCTCCCAGCCGAGGAGGCGCGGCACCAGCTCGACGTTGCGCGCCACCGTCCAGTGCGGCAACAGCCCGCCTTCCTGCGGCACGTAGCCGATGCGGCGGCGGAGCGCGATCGGATCGAGCCCGGCGACCGCCCGCCCCTCGACCCGCGCCTCACCGGCGCTCGGCTCGACCATGCGGTTGAAGAGCCGCAGCAGCGTCGTCTTGCCGCTCCCGCTCTCGCCCACCAGCGCCACCGTCTCGCCGCGGCGCACCGCGAGATCCACGCCGGCGAGGGCGACGGTGCCGTCGGGGTACTCCTTCCGCACCCCGATGGCTTCGAGGATGGTATCCATTGGGAAACTGCCCGGCCGCGGGGCAGTCTAGCCCATATGGTGAGGTCGGTTCGCGATGCCCATGCTGGCGGCGAGGAGAGATTGGCGCCCGAGTCTTCGAGAGAGGAGAGTATCTGGAACTGGGCAAAGCGTGCGTATTTGCAGCTCGGCCCGCAGGGGCGTACTATTGGGCCTGTCGCTCCGGTCGCACGACACGGTCGTTGGCTTGGTGCCACCTACCTGACCTCGCGCCGGTTCGATAACCGGATCCTGGCGGTCGCCATCACCTACTGCCGGGAGAAAGGAGTCCGCGGTGTCCCACCGGCTTCGCCATGGCGGGGAAAACTTCCTCGCGATGACCGTCCAAAACATTGGGTTCCTGCTGGACCGCCTTGGTCAGGACTGCCATCCGCTCCAGTACCTCCGAGAGCTGACTCAGAACGCGATCGAGGCAATCGTGAGATCTGGTGTCCCGGGCGAGGTTGTCTGGGACATGGACTGGACAACTTTCGACCTGGAAGGGGTGCAAAAACTCTGCGTTCTTGATAACGGCGACGGAATGACAGGAGAGGAAATGGTCCGGTTTATCAACCAGCTTTCCTCATCCGTCTCAGCGCAGTCGTTCTCAGGCAACTACGGAGTCGGGGCAAAGATTGCGGCGGCAACTCGCAACCCGGCAGGTGTCCTCTATCTCTCGTGGAAGGATGGCGAGGGCTCGATGATTCACCTGTATCGAGACAGGGATCTTGGGCAGTACGGCTTGCGGCAATGGCACCACAACGATGGATCGTACAAGCACTTTCTGCCGCTCGACGATGATGTGCGGCCCGAGATGATTCAGGCCCACGGGACGAAGGTTGTGTTGCTCGGCCAGAGCGAGGACGCCAACACGATACAAGCACCACCTGGTGTTCCATCACCGTCGCGGTGGATCTCAAAATATCTAAATACCCGTTACTTCCACTTTCCGCATGGTATCACGGTGAGAGCACGTGAAGGCTGGGAGTATCCTCGCTCCGACAAGGATCGCAACTACCTCCGCACCCTCACGGGACAGGGTTCTTATCTGGCGCAGCATGCAGTGTCATCAGGACATGTGGAGCTTTCGGATGCAACCGCCTACTGGTGGATACTGAAGGACGAACCCGCTATCACGAACAACTCCGGATTCGTGGAGTCTGCTGGGCATGTGGGGGCACACTATCAGGATGAACTCTATGAGCTCGCGACCGGGCGCGCCGGGATGTCCAGGCTCCAGCAATTCGGCGTCACGTTCGGCTATCGTTACGTCGTAATCTATGTCGAACCACAAGACGACGGAACAGGGTGCCTGACGACGAATACTTCGCGAACTGCACTTCTTATCAACAACGAGCCACTACCTTGGGCTGACTGGGCCGCAGAGTTCCGAGAGAGACTTCCAGACGATATCGCGCAACTTGTCGCTGAGAGAGCCGCCGCCGCCGCCAACACGGACCACACGAAGTCTATTAGGGATCGGCTGAAGGAGATCATAGAGCTGTTCAAGCTGAGCCGTTATCGACCGACCGCAGGTGGAGCCAGCTCAATCAATGAAGATGTGCTTGCGCGCGGTGGGCGGGTTAGCGATGTGCTTCGGGAGCCACTGCCGTCTGGAGACGGCGGCGGCAAGTCCGGAGGCTCCGGAGGTGCCGGCGGCAATGTTTACGCCATCTTTGAGAAGGTTGGCGGGACACCGGGCAAGAGAGTGAAACCTGATCCGTTCCCTGTCGTGCAATGGGTCAGTGTAAAGAACGGGACGCGCGAGCATGGCGACATCGAGGATCGAGCTGCGAAGTATCTGATCGATCAGAACCTTCTTCTTGTGAATGCCGACTTTCGGGTATTCGCTGACATGGCTGGTTTTTTCGCGAAGGAGTTTCGTGAGGTGCCCGGGATAGAGGAATTTGCGCGTGACGCAATTCGTGGCTGGTTCGAACAGGCACTGGTCGAAACGATTATAGGAGTCCAAGGCCTGATGAATAGCATGGAATGGTCGCCGGATGACGTCGACAAGGCACTATCAGAGGAGGCTCTTAGTGCTGCGGTGATGCAGCGATACCACGTGCACTTCGCCGTCAAGCGCGAGCTTGGTTCGAAGCTTGGCAAACTTCGTTCACAGAGCGCGGTATAGAACCGTTCGCGGCGTGAAGTCGTGACGGCTCCAACCTCCGACGGAAGGCATGGGCGCGGCTAGCTGATGGACAAGGTTCCACTGAAGTCATTGCACTCGGAGAGCTCGCTGAGTAGACCAAAGCTGGCGGAGCTCAGGAAGCTGGCCACGGATGTACTCATTGGGTCGCTGCGGCCGGGTCAGCCGGGAGCGCTCAAAGCAAGATCCGACGGCACAATTATGGAGGGGCACCATCGAGTCTACGTTCTGCGTGAACGGGGCGTGGACGTCGATGCTCTGCCGAGGGAAGCTGTCCGGGTGGCAGGATTCGAGGGCGGCGACGATGAGAGCTGACGTCTACTGGATTCCGGGTCCCTGGCCTGGCCGGCTTGGGATCGTGCCCCGGCCGCGGGGAGGAGACTGGCTCGCCGACGACGTGCGGTCGTGGCAGGAAGCCGGTCTCGATGTCATCGCTTCGCTCCTCACAGCGGAGGAGGTCGGCGCGCTGGAGCTCCAGGAGGAAGAGGCCCGGAGCCGCGAGCAGGGGCTTGAGTTCTACGCCTTTCCGATTGCCGACCGCGGTGTGCCCGAATCACGGGCGGAGATGGCCAAGCTGGTCGGCGTGCTGGAGCATGCGCTCGAGTCAGGGAGGAACGTTGCCCTCCACTGCCGCCAGGGCATTGGCAGGTCCGCCCTGGTGGCCGCGTCCCTCCTGGTCGCCGCCGGGGAGGAGCCTGACGACGCGTTCCGCGCGATCGAGACGACGCGTGGAGTGCCGGTGCCGGAAACGCGGGCGCAGCGGCAGTGGGTCGCCGATCTGGCGCCCGCCGGGCCGGCGTCGTAGCCCCAGAGGAGATCCACATGCGACGCGAGCGCCTGCGCTTCCCCGGTGCGCTGGGCGGCGAGCTGGTGGGGCGGCTGGAGAGCCCGGACACCGAGCCCACCGCCTTCGCCCTCTTCGCCCACTGCTTCACCTGCTCGAAGGACCTGAAAGCGGCGGGCTGGATCAGCCAGGCGCTGGTCGAGCGCGGGATCGCGGTGCTGCGCTTCGACTTCACCGGGCTCGGCGAGAGCGCGGGCGACTTCGCCGCCAGCAACTTCTCCTCCAACCTCGACGACCTGGTGGCGGCGGCCGGCGCGCTGCGGCAGCGCTACCGCGCGCCGCGCATCCTGGTCGGCCACAGCCTGGGCGGCGCGGCGGTGCTGGCGGCGGCGGCGCGCATCCCGGAGTCCGCCGCGGTGGCGACGATCGGCGCGCCCAGCTCGACGGCGCACCTGCGCGACCTCCTGGTCAAGCGCGCGCCGGCGCTCGCCGAGGCCGAGGAGGCCGAGGTCGCCCTCGGCGGGCGCACCTTCCGCATCCGCCGCCATCTCCTCGCCGACCTCGAGGAGGAGCACCTGCGCCCGGCGATCGAGCACCTCCACAAGCCGCTCCTCATCTTCCACTCGCCGCTCGACGAGATCGTGGCGATCGAGAACGCCGCACGCATCTTCGTCGCCGCCAAGCACCCGAAGAGCTTCGTCTCGCTCGACAACGCCGACCACCTGCTGACCCGCGAGCGCGACGCCCGCTACGTCGGCGAGGTGCTCGCCGCCTGGGCGGGGCGCTACGTCGAAGGGGTGGAGGAGGAGGTCGAGCGGCGCGAGGAGGCGGGCGCGCCGGGCCAGGTGCTGGTCGTCGGCGGCCCCGCGGGGCTGGCGCAGGAGATCGTCGCGCGCCGCCATCGCCTGCGCGCCGACGAGCCCGAGGAGTTCGGCGGCACCGACAGCGGACCGACGCCCTACGACCTGCTGGTGGCGGCGCTCGGCGCCTGCACCTCGATGACCTTGCGGCTCTACGCCGACCGCAAGGGGCTGCCGCTCGAAGGCGTGCGGGTGCGCCTGCGCCACGATAAGATCCACGCCGTCGACTGTGCCAAGTGCGAGACCAAGGAGGGGAAGATCGACCGCATCGAGCGCGACATCGAGGTGCTCGGCCCGCTCGACGCCGACCAGCGCCAGCGCCTGCTCGAGATCGCCGACCGCTGCCCGGTGCACCGCACGCTGACCTCGGAGATCTCGATCGTGAGCCGATTGATCTGAGGGTGATCGCGGGGCGATGGCGCGAAAACGCCCGGCACGTGGGCCGGGCGCTACGTTACGGACCCGACGGGGGGGCGATGCTGGGGCGATGGCGAAACATCACGGACTCGTAGCGCCCGGGCTACGTCCCGGGCGTTTTCGGAGGACGTACCGAGCCGTCAACTTTCGGCGAAGCCGTCCGCCAGCGTTCCGCCGGATGCTGTCGGACGGAGAGAACACCGTCGTCCCCGATCGATGACGAGACCCGCGGCGTCACGCCCCACCGTCCTCCCTACATGAATCAGTAAGGCTCACCAATAGAACTACTTACGATCCTGCCTGGCCCCTGGCACACATCGTGGACTAGCAATGCCGGCGAGGACGGGCCGGCGACCGACGCCCCTGACCTCGCGGCCGCAAGGCCGGAAGTCCCGCCATCGTTTCCCTCCTCCCAACCCGGGGCGGAGTCTCCCTCCTCCGCCCCGGCCCTTCGTCTCCGCCGCCTGTCCCGCCAGCGCCGCCCGCCGCACCTTTGGTGGTAAGTCGAGGTTTGAACAGTTCGCTGTCTTTGCTGGGGGGGTCGATGGGCATCCGCAGGTGTGTCACGACGACAACGTGTCGGCGCGGGCGCCGGACCGCGTGGGCGGCCGGGCTGCTGGCGGCGCTCGCCGCGGCGGCCGCCGCCGACTTCCTCCTCCCGGACCCCGGGTCGAAGGTCTGGTACCGCTACGCGCTGGTCGCCGGCGAGAAGCTGCAGGTCGTCGGCGCCACCAGCGTCACCGGCAACCTCCACTCGAACGGCACGGTCGACCTCCAGTCCGGGAGCGTCGTGACCGGCGACGTTACCGCCGTCGGCAGTCTGACGCTCCACGGCACCGTCAACGGTGCCACGCAGTCGGGCGCTCCGGCCGTGACCCTCCCGGCGCTGCCGAGCGCGGCCGAGCTGCGCGCCCTCGCCGACCGGGTCATCGAGGGGAACACCGAGCTTGCCAACGCCGTCGTCGACGACGTCCTCTTCGTCGCCGGCGACGTGCGCGTGACCGGCACGCTGAGCGGCGCCGGCGCCATCCTCGCGGAGGGCGACATCCGCCTCGAGGAGCTGGCCGACGGACCTGTGCCGGCACCCGACCCCGCGAGCCGCCTTGCGCTCGTCGCGCTGCGCGACGTCCGCATCGACAAGAACCGCCCCTTCCGCGGCGCCCTGCGCGCCGGCCGCGACGTCGACCTGCAGAAGAGCCTGCGCTTCGACGGCGTGGCGATCGCCGGGCGCAACCTCTCGGCCGACAAGGACTCGCAGATCCGCTTCGTCAAGCTCGACGTGGCGGCGCCGGTGGTGACGATCGTCGCCCCGCCGGCAGGCGGCTTCGTGACCAGCGCCCTGCCGGCGATCGAGGCCACCTACACCGACGACCTCTCCGGCGTCGACCTCACGACCGTGCGCCTGCTGCTCGACGGCGCCGACGTGACGGCCGGCGCCCAAGTGGGCCCCGGCGGCGTCCGCTTCACGCCCACGACCCCGCTCGCCGAAGGGCAGCACGCCGTCGAGGCCCGCGCCGCCGACGTTGCCGGCAACCTCGGCACCGCGACCGCAACCTTCACCGTCGACACCGCCGGGCCGACCGTCGCCATCACCGCGCCGCCGGCGCAGGTGGTCGGCGACGAGACGCCGGCGATCACCGTCACCTACTCCGACGCGACCTCGGGCGTCGACCCGGCGACGCTCGTGGTGCGCCTGGACGGCAACCCGCTCGCCGGCTGCGCGGTCGGGCCGGGGCAGGCGAGCTGCGAGCCGCCGCCCCTCACCGAGGGCATCCACACGGTGACCGCCGCCGTCCGCGACCGCGCCGGCAACAACGGCAGCGCCTCGCACGCCTTCGAGCTGGTGCTGCGGCGCGACAACGAGCCGCCGGTGGTCGAGATCCTGGAGCCGGCGGGCGGCGGCTTCGTGCTCGAGGCGCGGGCGCCGATTCGCGTGCGCTACGAGGACGACAGCGGCATCGACCTCGCGAGCCTCGCGCTGACGGTGAACGGATCGCCGCTCGCCGCCGCCTGCGACACCGCGCCCGACGAGGCGCGCTGCGTTCCCGACGCGGCGCTGCCCGATGGCGACGTCACGCTGGTCGCCTCGATCGCGGACCGGTTCGCCAACCGCGGCTCGGCGAGCGTCGAGTTCGCGGTCGACAGCGTGCCGCTCGAGATCTCCGTCACCGCCCCGGAGGATGGCGCGGTGACGCGCGACGTCGAGGTGGTGGTGAGCGGCACCGTCGGCCTCGGCGTCGCCGCCGTCGAGGTCAACGGCGTCCCCGCCCCGCTCTCCTTCGGCGCCTTCTCCGCCACCGTGCCGCTGCGGCAGGGCACCAACACTCTCGTCGCCCTGGCCACCAAGACCAACGGCCGCACGGGAACGGCGACGGTGCAGGTGGTGCGCGACGAGATCGCGCCGATCGTGCGCATCGACTCGCCGCGCGACGGCTTCGTGGCGCCCAACCCGGCGGTCGCCGTCACCGGCTTGGTGAACGACCTCGTCCACGGCGGCGCCGAGGCGACGGTCGTGGTCAACGGCGTCACGGCGCAGGTCTCCGGCGGCGCCTTCCTGGTCGAGGAGCTGCCGCTGGTGCGCGGCCCCAACACCATCGAGGCGGTGGCGACCGACCGCGTCGGCAACACCGGCCGGCACACGATCAACGTCCTCTTCCAGGAGCCGGTCGGGGCGCGCATCGCGATGGCCGACGGCAACGGCCAGAGCGGCCTCGTCCGGTCCGCGCTGCCGCAGCCGCTCGTCGCCGTGGTCGAGGACGAGCTGGGGAACCCGCTCGCCGGGCGGCTGGTCCGCTTCCAGGTCACCCGCAACAACGGCACGGTCCGCGTCTCACCCTCGGCGGAGCCCGAGCGGCTCCTCCAGGTGCCGACCGACGGCGCCGGCCGCGCGGCCGCCTGGTTCACGCTCGGCGACACCTCGGGGCAGGGGACCAACCGCGTCGTCGCGAGCGCGCTGGGGGTCACCGGCGAGGTGGAGTTCTGCGCCACCGGCCTCGCCGCGGCGCCGGACAAGGTGCTGATGACCGCCGGCGACAACCAGCGCGGCGGCGTCGGCCAGCCGCTGCCGATGCCGCTCGAGGCGCTGGTGGTGGACAAGGACGGCAACCCGATCGAAGGCGTCGAGGTGGCGTTCGAGGTGGTCAAGGGGACCGGCACCCTCGACGGCCAGACCCGCCTGCTGCGCCACACCGGGATCGACGGACTGGTGCGCGCGGTGCTGACGCTCGGGGTCCAGCCCGGGATCAACAACAACGTCGTCGCCGCGACCTTCGAGGGGTTCGCCGGCCTGCCGGCGACCTTTACCGCGTCGGCGCTGACCCCCGGCGACCCGGCCGAGACGCGCTTCTCGGGCGTCGTCCTCGACAACGCGCACACGCCGATCCCCGGGGCCACGGTGCGCATCGACGGTACCAGCGTCGAGTCGCTGACCGGCGCGCAAGGAGAGTTCCTGCTGACCGGCGTGCCGGTCGGGCACGTCCACCTGATCGTCGATCCCCGGCTGTCGCCGCGCCCCGAGGTCTTCCCGCCGCTCGCCTTCGAGACGGTGACGGTGGCGGGGCAGGAGAACATCCTCGGCCAGCCGATCCTGATCCCGGCGCTCGACCTCTCCGAGTCGCAGATCGTCGGCGGGCCGCAGGACGTGACGATCAAGATGCCGGGGGTGCCCGGCCTCGAGCTGACCGTCTTCGCCAACTCGGCGACCTTCCGCGACGGCGCGCGCACCGGCCGCGTCTCGATCACCCAGGTGCACCTCGACAAGGTGCCGATGCCGCCGCCGTCGGGCACCTTCTTCATGCCGCCGGCCTGGACGGTGCAGCCGGCCGGCGTCGCCTTCGATCCGCCGGCGCGCATCCAGATCCCCAACGACGGCATGCCCGCCGGACGCATGATCGACATCTTCCAGTTCGACCACGACCTCAACCAGTTCGTCAACGTCGGCAAGGGGACGACGACCGAGGACGGCCTGGCGATCGTCTCCGACCCGGGCTTCGGCATCACCCACGCCGGCTGGGGCGGGTGCGGGCAGCCGCAGCCGCCGGACACCTGCACCTGCCAGTGCGACGACGGCAACGAGTGCACGCGGGACATCTGCACCGGCCAGCCGCTCTGCCTCTGCTTCTACGAGAAGCTGACCAACTCGACCTGCTGCGACGGGGTGAAGTTCGACCCGGCGACGCAGGGGTGCTGTGACGAGGAGGACATCTTCACCAAGAAGACGCAGTGCTGCGCCGACGACGAGGTGGTGCCGAAGAAGCCGATCCCGTTCGGCGACCTGCTCGACTGCACCGAGCGCTTCCAGTGCCCGACCTGGAAGCGGCAGTACGACGGCTGCAGCCTGCCCGCCTCGCCGGGCTTCGACAAGGACAACCCGGCCGGCGGCGCCGACACCCAGTTCGCGATCTGCGCCGGCCAGGCGACCTGCCCGAACCCGCGCGCCTGCGACACGCACGACGAGTGCTACCAGACCTGCTACCCCGGCGGGTCGGGCGCCCTCATCGTCGCCAAGGCGGGCTGCGACGTCGGTATGTACCAGGACATGCGGGCGACCTGCGCCGCCTCGCAGGCCGGCTTCTTCACCCGGAAGCGTTGCTTCGACTTCGCCGACATCTATTACGCCGGGCTGCGGCTGGGCGGCGACTACGCCTTCCTGAGCCGGCAGTACAACGACGTCTGCCAGTGCTGCCCATGAGGCTTGCGACCCGGGGCCTGCTCCGCGCCTTCCTGCTCGCCGGCTGCCTCGCCGGCGCGGGCGGCGCCCCGGCCGGCGCCTGCGTGCTGGCGCTGCAGTGGGAGCGGTTCATCGACGCTCCCGGCTTCGACACACGTCTCGCCGGCCTCGCCTTCTGGGGGCCGCAGGAGCTCGCGGTCGGCGGCTGGCTGCGCCCGCCGACCGGCGGCTTCGAGAGCTTCGCGGTCGGCTTCTGGCGCGTCGCGCCGGGCGGCGAGGTCAAGCCGCTCGCCACCTTCAACCGCCTCGACGCCGGCAAGCCGACGCCGTTCGAGCAGGTGGCCCTGACCGCTCTCGACGACGTCGCCGTCCTCGGCGAGCGGCTCTTCGGCGCCGCCGAGGGGAACATGCACTCGGCGGTGCTGCTCGAGATCGGCCCGGGCGGCGTGCTCGAGCGCGGTCAGGTGCTGCCGCTCGAGGGCAACAGCATGCTGCTCGCGCTCCTGCCGCTCTCCTCGGGGAACCTCCTGGCGCTCGGGCGCCAGGGGCGCGACGCGCTGGCGCTCGTCGTCACCACGCGCGGCGAGATCGAGCGCCGCTTCGTCCACACCTTGGGCCACACGGCGCGCTACCTCGACGCGCTCGAGGAGCCGGGCGGCAGGCTCCTCCTCCTCGCCAACGGCGGCAGCTACGACATGCTGCTGCGCGGGCCGTCGCAGGTGGTCGTGCGGCGCCTCGGCGCCGACGGGACCCTGGCGAAGGAGCTGTCCTTTCCCGGCCGGCACGGCGCGCTCGCGGCGCTCCCGGACGGCCGGATCGCGCTGGTCTACGACCGCGCCGACTCGCAGGCCCAGGAGATCAGGCTCCAGCTCTACGACCCGGAGCTGCGTCTGCTGTGGGAGAAGCCGGTGACGGAGGCGAAGGAAGGCTTCTCGCGCTTCCGCGTCGCCCCCTCGCCGGACGGCACGCTGCTCGTCGCGGGCGGCAAGGAAGGGTGGCCGTACCTCGCCGAGCTCGACGCCGCCGGCGAGCGCCGGTGGGAGACCTGGCGCGCCGACGACCCCAACCTCGGCCAGGACTACGAGCTGCTGGTGCGCGACCGCACGGTGTACGTCGGCACCTCGAACTTCACCGAGGCGGCCGGCGGCAAGATGGTGCAGCAGATCCGCCTGACGAAGTACCTCTGCGAAGGAAGATGAACGCTATGCGGCGGAACCTCGCTGGGACGCTGGCTGCGATGGGCTTGGTGGCGGCGGCGCTGCTCGCCCAGGACCCGCCTCCACCACCCGATCCACCCGTCGCGCCGCTCGACCTCGTGGTCACCTCGCCGGCGGCCGCGCTGGTCGTCGGCCAGACGGCCCAGTTGAGCGTCGTCGCGCCCGATGTCGGCGGCGGCCCGCGCGACGTCACCGCCAGCCCGTTCACCTTCTATGAGTCCTCGGACACCCGCATCCTGACCGTCGGCGCGACCGGTCTGCTGACCGCGATCGGTCCCGGCCAGGCGACGATCACAATCCTCTTCGGCGACATCGAGCACCAGTCCACCTCGACCGACTTCCACGCCGGCCAGCTCGACCTCCTCGTCGGCACCGCCGGCGACGGCGACGGCGACGGCCTGCCGGACATCTTCGAGATCAGCTACGGCTTCGACCCCTCGACGCCCGGCGAGCAGTTCGTCGACACCGACGTCGACGGCCTGACCAACCTCGACGAGCTGGAGCACGGCACCCACCCGCTGCGCGCCGACACCGACGGCGACACGCTGCCCGACGGCGAGGAGCTACGGCGCGGCCTCGACCCGCTGGTGCGCGACTTCGATCCCGGCCCGCGGCTCGACGAGAGCTGCATCGCGACCGTCCTGAACCGCCAGGTGCAGGTCTCGCCCGACGGCACCTTCACCCTCGGCAACGTGCCGGTGCCCCAGGGCGCCTTCCGCGTGCGCGTCGTCTGCAACCGCGACGGCCAGGTCGAGAAGGCGCACTCCGCCTTCGTCCGCGGCGAGCCGAACGGGCAAACGATCATCGGCCCGATCACCTTCGGCGACGACGAGCCGATCCCGGTGTCGCTGGTCATGACCTCGCCGGCGCCGGTCCTCACCGCGGCGGCGCCCGGGGCGCAGCTCGTCACCACCGGCGAGCTCGTCGACGGCACCGACATCGACATCACGCTCGGCGACACCGGCACCTTCTACCTGATCTCGAACCGCGACATCGCCACCGTCTCGGCCGACGGCTTCGTCACCGCGCGCTCGAGCGGCAATCTCCTGGTGACGGCGACGCACGAGGGCGTCATCGGCACGATCGCGCTGCGCGTCGAGCTGTCGACCGACGCCGACGGCGACGGCATCCCCGACGACTACGAGGCGCTCAACGCCATCAACCCCGGCGGCTCGAACCTCGCGCGCCTGCCCGGCGTGCAGGTCAACGCCAGCAGCTTCTCCTCCTCCTTCCCGCCGGCGCGGGCGGCGGACGGCAACCCGCAGACCTCCTGGTTCACCGCCGTCGGCGACGCCGCCAACAAGCGCAGCGCGCCGTGGATCGAGGTCGTGCTGCCGAGCGACCAGAGCGTCGCTCAGGTGCGACTGCTCGGCAACCGCCAGAACGCCGACGGCTTCGACTTCTTCGCCGGCGTCTTCCAGGCCTTCGACGCCGGCGGCGCCGAGGTCTTCAACTCCGGCGAGGTGCTGCTGCCGGCGCCGTCGCGCGACGTCGCGGTGCCGGTCGACCTCGACGACGTGCGCCGCGTGCGCTTCACCGCCACCGCCGATGAGAGCAACACCCCGGGGCTCGCCGAGATCGAGCTCATCTCGCGCCCGGGCGGCCCGGGGCTCGACCCGGCGAGCGCCGCCGACGGCGCCGCCGACTTCGACTTCGACGGCCTGACCAACCGGCAGGAGTTCGACCTCGGCACCAGCATCTTCTTGAACGACACCGACGCCGACGGTCTGATCGATCCCCAGGAGCTGACCCTTGGCTCGAGCCCGGTCCTCCCCGACACGGACGGGGACGGTCTCCTCGACGGGCTCGAGCCGAGTCCCTTGGTCGACACCGACGGCGACGGCACGCGCAACATCCTCGACCGCGACAGCGACAACGACGGCCTGCCCGACGGTGTGGAGGCGCGGCTGCGGCTCGATCCGCTGCGCACCGACAGCAACTTCAACGGCATCCCCGACGGCAGCGAGGACGGCGACGCCGACGGCCTGCCCAACGGCGAGGAGGTGCTGGAGAACACCGACCCGGTCGACCCCGACACCGACGACGACGGCCTCGCCGACGGCGAGGAGGTGGTGCCCGGGGCCGACGGCCACGTCACCGACCCGCTGCGCGCCGACAGCGACGGCGACGGCATGCCCGACGGCTACGAGAGCCGCTTCGGCCTCGATCCCAACGACGCCGGCGACGCCGCCGACGACCCCGACGGCGACGGTCTGACGAACCTCGAGGAGTCGCAGCGCGGCACCGACCCGTTCAACGCCGATACCGTGCCGCCGGCGGTGGCACAGGTGACGCCGGCGCCCGGCGCCGTGAACGTCCCCGCCAACTCGCTGGTCATCGTGCGCTTCACCGAGCCGCTCGCCCCGTCGTCGGTCGTGACCGGCGTGGTGCGCCTCTTCGCCGGCGCGGTGGAGCTCCCCGGCACGGTCAAGCTCTCGAGCGACGGCCTCTCGGTGACCTTGACCCCGGCGCAGCAGCTCGCCGGGACGACGCTCCACACGGTGCGGGTGGCGGGCGTGCGCGACCTCGCGGGGAACCTCCTGGCGGCGCCCTTCGAGAGCACGTTCACGACCGCCGTGGTGCTCGACACGACGCCGCCGACCATGGTGCGCAGCAGCCCGGCGCAGGGGCAGACCGGGGTGCCGGTCAACGCGCCGATCGGCGTCGAGTTCAGCGAGCGCATGGACCCGGCCTCGCTGGTGCCGGCCAACTGGACGGTGCGCGACAACATCACCTTCCAGAACGTGCCGGGGATGGTGCAGGTCGACGCCGACGGCAGGACCGCCGCCTTCGTGCCGCAGCGGCCGCTGGCCGCCGGGCGCTCGCACTCGGTGTTCCTGTCGACCGCGATCCACGACGCCGCCGGCAACGCCTTGGGCGGCAGCCGCTCGTTCAGCTTCACCACGACCTTCGCCGCCGACGAGGCGCGGCCGCGGCTGCTGGCGACGAGCCCGGCCGGCGACGCCCTCGGCGTGCCGGTCAACGCCCTCGTGGTGCTGCAGTTCGACGAGCCGGTCGACCCGATCTCGGTGCCGCGCGGCATCCGCATCACGGTCGCCGGCGTGCCGGTCCCCGGCTCCTTCGCGCTCTCCGACGGCAACCGCCGCGCCACCTTCACCTCGGCGGCCGCGCTGCTCGGCAACGCCGAGCACGCGGTGGTGGTGTCGACCGACGTCACCGACCTCGTCGGCAACCCGCTCGACAACCCGACGAGCTACACCTTCCGCACCGGCACCGCCGGCGACGTGACGCGGCCCACCGTCACCGTCATCGACCCGGCGAGCGGCGCCACCGGCGTCGGCACCGACGCCCTGGTCCAGATCTCCTTCAGCGAAGCGGTCAACCCGCTGACCGTCACGCCGTCGACCTTCCGCCTGCTCCACGCGGCGACCTTCACCGCGGTCGCGGGAACGGTCGAGGTGGCGGCGAACGGCAGGAGCGCGACCTTCGCGCCGGCCGGCGGGCTTCTGGCCTCGACGGGGTATCGCGTCGAGGTCTCCGACGTCGCCGACTTGACGGGTCAGCTCGTCCAGTTCTTCGTCGCGACCTTCACTACCGCCGCCGGCGACGACGCCGAGCCGCCGCTGGTCCGCGCGCTCTCGCCGCCCGACGGCACGACCGGCGTGCCGATCAACGCCCGCGTCTCGGTCTTGGTGAGCGAGCCGGTCAACGCGCTGTCGGGCGGCGAGAGCGCGCGGACCAGCGGCGGCTCGGCGTCGTCGCCGGCGGCGGTAGTGAAGGTCGCGACGAAGAACTGG
>JBIOUG010000003.1:0-38141 GCA_044866775.1 Thermoanaerobaculia bacterium
CAGGTCTCGATACCAACCCGAGCATCTCCCCAACGGGGGAGACCGCCAAGTCACGATCAGGGAGGGAGGTCCGTCTCATCGCTTCATCGGAGCCACGAGGACGTGGCTTTCTTATGATGCCATGTTAGACCGCAGTCGGGCCTAGCCAGTGACCATATCTCAGCGGCAATGACGTTCCTGAGAGTCGCGAAATTAGGCAGGAACATAGGTCAACCGGATCACAGCCTCGTCAATCCGGTCACTAGCTATAAAGCGGAGCGGCGGCCGGGGTCCAGCGAAATATGGCTTGCCGTGACCAAGGACGACGGGATGCAGGTAGATTCGATATTCATCGATCAGGCCAAGTTTGGTTAAGCTGTGCGCCAAGTCTGGGCCAGCAACTTCGATCTCCCCGTCGCGTTCGGCCTTTATCTCGCGGATCGCGCCCTCAAGATCTTCCTCAACAAGTTTGGCGTTGGGGCCTACCGCCTTCAACGAGCGCGAGACGACCCATTTCGGTTGGTTTCGCCACGCCGCCGCGAAGGCGCGTTCCTCCGCATTCCATTCAGGATGGTCGTCGTCCCAGTAACGCATGATCTCATACATTCGGCGGCCGTACACACTGCCCGCCTGCCCCTGAGCTTCCTTGATGAAGTGGCGAAATAGCGTGGGGCTGGGCGCGAACGCCATATGGTCGACGTACCCGTCCAAGGACTGATTCATTCCGAATACGAGCTTAGCCATGTTCTCTTCCTATCCTTGCGCGCGGACGTGTTTCCTGCGGTCTAACCGCTCGCTTCTACGGCTTGGGCGACTCCTGTTTGCGGCGCGAAATGCGTCGCCGCCCAATTCGCCCATGCCCAAGTCGCCATGATTCTGCGGATGCGTAGTGTCGTGTGCTCTGCTGGTTGCATTATACCAGGGGAGAAGTAGTACCACCCAGTCGCGGCTGTCCGAGGGGTGACTATGCGCTCGGCGGGTAGGCGGATAAGGCTTAACCCGGCGAGCGCTTGGGCGACAGAGCGAAGGATGCTTAGGCCGCGGCCGGTCACGGGATCTCAGGATTGGTGCGGGGCCGCCGGCGCCGCCCAAGCGCTCGGCCTAGCAGTGCTTCGGCGGATAGGCGAACGAGTTCTTGCCGCCTATGCGCAGATTCGCCCCGGCGACGCTGCACTTAGCGCGGCGGCGGCTGGCGCCGAAGTGCAGGTCCTTCCGCCAGCCCTTCGACCTGCTGCGAGCAGCCGCGCAGCTCGGCGCCCGCCGCCCGGCCGAGGAGGCGCAGGCCGCCCGGCTCGATCGCTCCCAGGTCCTCGGTCAGCAGGTGGACCGCCGAGCCCAGGTTGGCGAGGTCGAAGATCGCCACCAGGCCCGGCCGGCCGGCCGGCGCTTCGGCGAGGGTCTCCGGGTCGAGCACCCGCACCCGCACCCAGGGTGGGGCGACGAAGAGGTCGGGATCGCCGCCGGCGAGGGCGCGCGTGTAGAGCTGGCTCGTCAGCTCCGTCATGCCGTACTCGCGCACCACGCGTTCGCGGGGCACGCCGAGCCGCTCCGCGAGGCGCCGCGGCAGCTCTCCCGGCTCGACCTCGCGGCTGCGGCCCTTGAAGCCGCCGGTGTCGAAGACGGCGCTCCCCGCCGGCAGCCGGAAGTGGAGGTCCTGGCGCTCGAGGGCCTCGAGCCACTGCAGCAGCGCGAGCGAGGTGCCGAGGACCAGCGCCGGCCGGCGGTCGCGCTGGCGCGCCGCGGCCCAGGAGCGGGCGCGCGCCGCCTTGACGCCGCGCGGGCCCCAGGCGACGGCGCTCTCCGGGCTTCCCCAGCGGGCGAGCGCGTGGTCGATCATGAAGGCGAGGCTCGAGTCGGGCGCCTGGGAGCGGGCGGGCACCAGCGAGAGCATCGGCACCGGGGCGGCGGCCGGCAGGCAGAAGCCCGGGAACGAGGCGTCGATCGCCCGCCGGTAGAGCTCCGGAAAGGGATGATGGTGGACGCTGCGGGCCTCGGGGCCCGCGGTCGTGCCGCTGCTGCGGAAGACCTCGACCGCCGGCGCCGCGGCCAGCTCGACGCTCTTGAAGGCGGCCGCCGGCACCGGCGGCACCTCGCGCCAGTCGCCCACCCGGCCTGGCGCCGCCCCCCGGGCCTCGCAGAGGCGGCGGTAGGGCGCGACGTGCTCGAACTGGAAGGCGAAGGCGGCGAGCGCCAGAGCCGCGAAATCGTCGCGGCTTGGCGCCGCCATGAACTCCGCCACGCGCTCGATCATGGCGCGGATTCTGATACAGTCCCGCGCGCGTCCCCAAGGAGCCCGTCGCGCTGGTCGCGCAACGGAAGGCGCTCCTTGGATGATTGGAGCCCGGCGCGAAAGCCTTCGCGCCTCGCCGACCGGGAGTCCCGATGGCAGAGAGCTTTCCGTTTACGAAGAAGATCGAGGTCGACAAAGCCCCGCGCGCCAAGGCGCCGCGCCAGCTCGCCGTCATCGATCAGACCGGCTGCACCGGCTGCGAAGCCTGCATCGCCTTCTGCCCGGTCGACTGCATCGAGATCGTCCCCGGCCCCGAGCACCGCGACTTCATGAAGCTGGTCGAGGTGGACCTCGAGCGCTGCATCGGCTGCCAGCTCTGCGCGCGCTACTGCCCGTGGGAGACGATCGACATGTACACCTACGAGGACGGGATCGCTCTGGCGCCGAGCAAGACGGTGCGGTCGCTGCTCTACGAATACGACCCGGCAGAGATGCACGAGGCCGCAGAGGTCCGTGCCTGACGCAGCCTGACAGGGCGCGCTGCGAGACCGCTGAGCGGCCGCGTGCGGGCGAGGTGGAGCGCCCCCGCATGGTCCCTTCCAAAGGCTCCTCCGGCGATGAGCCGATCGGCGAGCTGCTGCACCGGCTGCAGCCGGACGTCGAGCGTCTGCTCGCCGGCTACGAGATCCCCGAGCCCGACGCGGCCGAGCTGCTGCAGGAGGTGCTCGTCGTCCTCTCCTATCGCTGGGAGCGGGTGGCCGACCGCGAGGCTTGGCTGTTCGCCACCCTGCGCCGGCGCTGCCAGCGCTGGCGCGACGAGCGCGACGAGTCGGTCCAGCCCTCCTGACCGCGGCGCGCCCCGCAGGACCCGACGGCGGCAGGGGTTCCAGGGGACGAGTGGTGCACGACGCGGAAGCCGCCGACCCCGGCTGGGAGCTCCTCCGGCGGGTGGCCGCGGGCGACGTGGAAGCCTTCTCGCCCCTGGTCGCGAGCCACCAGGAGCGGCTGCTGCGCCTTTGCGAGCGCCTGCTCGGCGACCTCGAGGAGGCGCGCGACGCGGCGCAGGAGGTCTTCCTCAAAGCCTTCCGTAAGGCAGGGACCTATCGCCCCCGCGGCCAGGTCTACACCTGGCTCTACCGCATCGCCGTCAATCACTGTCTGAACCTCCTCCGCCGCCGGCGGGTGGTGCGCTTCCTGCGGTTGGGCGAGGAGGCCGAGGACGAGGCGGCGCCGGCGCTCGATCCGGCGGACGTCCGCCCCGGGCCGGAAGCGGAGCTCGCGGCGCGGCGCCGCTGGCGCGCGACGCGCCGGGGGATCGAGCGGCTGCCCCCCGGGCAGCGGGCGGTGCTGGTGCTGGTGCGCTTCGAGGGGCTTTCCTACCGTGAGGCGGCGCGGGTCCTGGGGATCACCGAGGGCGCCGTCGAGAGCCGGCTGGTGCGGGCGATGCGCCACCTCGAGGCGGCGCAGGATCGCCGGGCGCGAAGGGTTTCAAGCGAGGGAACGAGCGATGAGACGGGGTGACACCGAGGAGCTGATCGGACTGCTCGCGGGCGAGCTGCCGCCGGCGAAGGCGGCGGCGCAGCGCGCGCGGCTGGCGCGCGAGCCGGACCTCGCCGCGGCGCTGCGCCGGCTGGAAACCGCCTGGCGGACGCTGGAGCCGCCGCCGGCCGGCCCGGTGCCGGCGGGCTTCGGCCGCGAGGTGATGGCGCGGGTGCGGCGCGAGGCCGAGGGGCCGGCGGCGCTGTCGTGGTCGCTGGCGCCGGTCTGGGTACGCGCCGCCGGGGCGGTGGCGCTGGCGGCGGGGGTGCTGCTGGGCGCCGGGGTGGGGACGCTGCGGCAGGTCACCGCGAGCGGCGCGGGCGAGATGACGCCGGCTGGTCTCGCGGCGAAGGCCGGCGCCGGGAGGCCGGCCGGCGACGACCTCGCGGGCGGAGAGGCGGCGGGCGACGACGCGGCGCCGGAGCTGCTGGCGCCCAGCCTGGCGGAGGAGTATCTCGAGGCGGTCGGCGGCGAGGGGAGCGGGGCGGCCGATCCGCTCGCCGGCTGGGGTGACTCGTGAGGCGGTGGTGGCTGCCTCTCGCCCTGCTGCTCTCGCTGGGGGTCAACCTGGGAGTCCTGGGCACGCTCGCGGTGCAGCGCCTGCGCCCGGAGCCGCAGCCCGGCGGCGGCAGGCCGGGGCCCGCGCCTCGCGAGGCGCTGCCGCCGGGCGAGAGGCCACCCGGAGCACTTGGCGAGGGTCCGCTGGGGGGTGAGGCGCCACCGCCCGGCGAAACCTCCCTCGAGAACCGGCCGCTGCCGGTGCCGCTCGTGCGTCTGGCCGATCGTCTCGGGCTCGAGGGGAAGGAGCGCGAGCGGTTCCTCGCCGTGCAGCGCCAGTTCTTCGTCGCCACGACCATGCAGCGCCGGCGCCTCGCCGACCTCAACTGGGAGCTGCGGCGAGAGCTGCTCGCCGCCGAGCCCGACGAGGCGCGGGTGCGGGCGCTGCTGGCCGACATCGGCCGCACCTACGCCGAGCTCGAGGGGGCGCTGGCGCGCAACGTCCTCGCCAGCCGCGAGATCCTCGATCCGCACCAGGAGCGGCTCTTCATGGAGTTCCTGCGCCGCCTGCGCGCCGGGCAGATGCGCCCGCAAGGGGGCGGCCTGCGGCAGCGCTGGCAGGAGAGGCGGCAGGGGCAGCGGCCTCGCAGGTGGCGGGATCGCCCTCCGGCATAAGAGCACGGCGCCGGCGGCCGAGCCTCCTCCGCGCGCTAGAAACCCGAGGAGCCGCCGGGTCAGCCCTCATGAGGTTCCGCTCGTTTCGACTGCCGCCGGGGCCGGCGTGGCCGCTCCCAGTGGCTTAGCTGGCGGACCAGGAAGTCGAGCGGGAAGACGTGGGTCGTCCCGTCGTCGCGCTGGAAGATGACCTGGGACCAGCCGCGGACGTTGGCGGGCGTGTACCAATGTCCCTCGAGGTGCAGCTTGTGGCCGGAGACGGCGCGGATCAAGACCTGTTCGTAGCGCGAGCGGCTGAGCAGGCGTTCGGGGAAGAGGTCGTCCCAGGTGCACAGCCGCCCGACGTCCTCGTTGGCCGGCGGGCGGTCGGCGAGGTCGAGCAGCGACGGCGCGCGGCCGCGCATCACGCCGCCGATCAAGCGCAGGCTGAACGGACCGGTGAGACGGCGGATCGAAGGCCAGAAGCGGCGGGTGATGGTCCCCGCGAGGTCGCGCAAGCTCACCCGGCGGCCGTCACGCAGCGGCCACGATGGCAGATCGACCTCGCAGGTGAAAGGGTTCGCCGGGAAGCAGTCGAAGCGCGCGACCCAACCCTGGCGGGTGGCGTGCTTGGCCGGGACGAAGCCGGCGACGACCGGGATCTCCATCCGCTCGAGCATGCCGAGGTCGTAGGACGGCCAGCGCATCACCGCGCGCACGATGCCGAGGACGAGCGAGCCGGTGGCGATCGAGAGCGCCGGCTCCGGCGTGAAGTCGACGGTCACTTCCAGCCGGTTGCCGCGCGGGCGCACGCCGACGCCGCTCGACGAGCGGCGGTTGGTCGCCAGCAGCATCACCGGGAAGGGGAGGATGTAGGTGAGCAGCAGCGCGAGCTTGCGCACGGTGCGCTGCCGGCCTTGCCGGGCGGGTGGCAGCTCGAAGGAGACGTTGTAGTGCATGCTGTAGCCGACCAGCCGCGCCTGCTCGCCGCTCTCGCGCTCCCAGGCGTCGAGCTCGCGGCGGACGAAGCGGATCGCCTCCCACAACTGGCGGCCGGCGCGCGCCGCCGCGCCGCGCTCGATCTCGATCGCCGGCGTCGCTACTTCGATGACGCCGGTGTCGAAGTAGACGGCGGCGCCGGTCGGCAGGTGGTAGGAGGTGCCCTTGCGGTGCATCAGCTCGCCGCGGACGAAGGCGGTGGGATCGCCGAAGACATCCTCCGGCTGGCGGCGTTGGCCGTCGATCCACAGCTCGAGCTCGGCCTCCATGCCGGTGGCGGCGAGGGCCAGCGGGATGTCCGGGCCTGCCGGCGCCTCGGGGAGCGCCGCGGGCGCGCCGGCGCGAGCTTGGCCTGGCGCACGGCGCCTCGCGCTCGCGCCGCCGCCCGCCGTGCCCTCGCGCTTCGTGGTCATGGCGGCTCCGGCCCGGGCCCGGCGCCGTCCTCCGACGCGGCGCCGTGCGGCACCAGGGTGACGAAGCCGAGATCGAGGTGGATCTGGTCGTCGACGCAGCCGCGGCCGCCGCCATAGGGCCGCGCCCAGACGCCGTTCATCGTCTCGCCGGCGATGCGGTTGTAGCGCTCGATCGTCTCCGGCGTGTCGAGCCAGTCGTCGCCGATGCGATAGATGTTGACCGCCGTGGCCCAGCAGTGCGGCGTCGCCACCGTCGACAGCCGGTGGGCCGGCGAGCGGTAGCCGCCGTTGGCGGCGACGTGCACGTACGTGCCGACCGCAGCGCGGAAGGGCTCGAGCGCCGCCGCCATCAGCGTCACGGCGCACGGCACGTAGCGCGGGAAGGTGCGCAGCAGCTCGGCCTCGCGCACGTCGACGCCGACGAGCTCCCAGAGCATGAAGTGTGGCGCGAGCGGCGTGGCGCGCGCCGTCTCCCAGGAATCGATCTCGTAGAAGAAGCGCGGCAGCCGGCGCCCGCGCCCATCGGCGTCGCGCAGGATGCCACCGGGCCGTAGCGCTTCGCGGTACGGGCGGGCGAGCCGCAGTCCGTCGACGACCGGCAGCGGCGGCGCGCCCGGCGGCGCTTCCGGTTGCGGAGCCCGGTGATGGGCTCCGCGACCCGAGAGGTCGCCTCCCTGGGCAGGCGCTGATCGGGGCACGGGTTCAGGCAAGCTCCTGCTCCCTCGCCCGCAGATGCTCGAAGATGCGCTGCGAGATGCGGGCGATCACCTCGCGCCGGCGTCCGGCGTCGGGCGGCCATTGCGTCAGCACCGCCAGCACGTAGGGCTCGCGGTCGGGCAGGAAGACGATGCCGGCGTCGTGGGCGGCGGTCGAGATCCCGCCGGTCTTGTGCGCCACCCGCGCGCCGTCCGGCAGGCCCGCCGGAATGCCGTCCCTGAACTGCTGCTGGTGCAGGATGTCGAGCAATCGTCGGGCGACGGCCGCCGAGTAGGCCCGCTCCTCGACGATCAGCCGCAGCGCATGGACCAGCCCGTTGGCCGTCACCCGGTTATTGATGCCGGCCTGCCACGCCAGCTCGTCCTCGACGCCCCGCCGCAGCTCGATGCCGTCGAGACGCAGCGGCGCCAGGATGCGCTCCATCACCTCGAGGCCGATGACGTCGAGCAGCAGATTGGTCGCCAGGTTGCTGCTGGTGGCGATCATGTGGTGCGCCAGCTCCTTGACCTTCATCGTGCGGCCGATCGCCCGCTGCACGTCGGGGTTGGCGTCGCGGCTCGCATCGATGCGGAAGCGCGAGCCGTCGACGAGGCTGAAGAAGCGGTTCCGCACGTGCACCCGGGATTCCTCGCTCAGCAGACCCGCATGGATCGCCCCATAGACGCCGAGCAGCACCGGCACCTTGATGGTGCTGGCGGCGTGGAACCAGAGATCGCCATGGAGGCTCCAGCTCCGGTGCGTCTCGTAGTCGTGGAAAGCGACCCCGACCTGCTCGGCCCCCGCGTCCGCGGCGATCCTCTCGATCTCCGTTCGCAGGCTGCTGACCGTCATGGCCTCTCCGCCCTGCACGTTTGGGGCCGTCAGATGAAAAAAACCCCGCCGTGGGGGGCGGGGTGGAGGAGGGATCCGGGAGAAGGAGATTCGTCCGTCTCTCGTCCGTTCACTCCCTTATACGGCCGGAGTGGCCGGGGTGTTTGGTCGGGGGCTCCGCCGCGCGCAGCGCGCGGAAGAACTCCGCCGCCACCGCCCCCGGCTCGCCGACCAGGGCGCCGGCGCCTTCCTCGGGCAGCCAGTCGCCCGGCAGGTGGTCGCGGTAGGGGGCGTGGAGGAAGCGGCGGTCGAAGAGGGCGATGACGCCGGTGTCGCCCGCCGAGCGGATGAGCCGGCCGGCGGCCTGGACGACGCGCGTCATCCCCGGTACCACGAAGGCGTACTCGAAGCCGCGCTCGAAGCGCTCCTCGAAGTAGGCCTTGAGGAGTTGCTGCTCGAGGGTGATCGCCGGCAGGCAGGGGCCGACGACCGCCACCGCGCGCAGCATGTCGCCCGGGTAGTCGACCCCTTCGGCGAAGACGCCGCCGGCCACCGCCAGGAGCAGCACGTCGCCGAGCAGCGCCGTGCGCAGCGTGTCGAGGATCGCCTCGCGCTCGCGGTCGCCGTCGGCCTGCCGCTGCACCAGGACGCGCTTGCCGTGGAGGCGCATCCGGCCGGCGACCTCGGCCAGGAAGTCGTAGCTCGGGAAGAGGGCGAGGCAGTTGCCGGGCACCGCGTCGGCGAACGCCGCCAGCCGCGCGGCGAGGCGGTCGTAGTTGGCCGGCCGCTCGCGCCAGGCGGTGGCGACGGTCGAGTCGATCACCACCCGCCGGTTCGCGGGCGGGAAGGGATTGGGGATCTCGACGAAGGCGGTGCGCCCGGCCTCGAAGCCCAGGAGGTCGAAGTAGAACTGCGGCGGCGAGAGGGTGGCCGAGAGGCCGATCGTCGTGTGCGCGCGGCGGATGATGCCGCCGAGGAACCGGCTCGGGTCCTTGCACAGCACCCGCAGCCGGCTGTCGCCGCCGCGCCGCTCGAGGCAGTGGCTGAAGGCGGCGTCGGAGACGACGAGGCCGTTCAAGAAGCGCAGGGTGTCGAAGTAGAGGCCGACGAAGGGGTCCTCGGCGCGGAAGGTGCGGGTCGTGCGCTGGTGCTCGAGGTAGTCGACGAAGGCGGCGTCGAGCTCGGGGCGCAGCAGCCAGAGGGCATCCTCGGGGAGCGGCGCCTCGACCGCCCGCTCGCCCGCCGGCCCCTCCTCCAGGGCATTCGCCACCGCGCTCTCGATCAGGGCCGCCAGCCGCCGGCAGAGCGCCTCGATCCAGCGGTGAACCGCCTCGCCCCCGGGCCCGATGACCTCGGCCGCCCGCCGCGCCGCCGCCGCCGAGAGCTGCGGGCTGTAGTAGCCGCGCCCGCGCTCGACCAGGTTGTGCACCTCGTCGATCACCAGCACGACGTCCGAGAGGTCGCGGTCGGCGCCGAACTCGGGCAGCGAGACGTACGGGTCGAAGACGTAGTTGTAGTCGCAGACCGCGACCTGGGCGCGGCCGAGCAGCTCGAGGCTCACCTCGAAGGGGCAGACCTCGGTCATCTGGGCGGCGCGGAAGACGTCGTCGGGCTCGAGCGAGGGGTACTCGTCGAGAAGCCGCCGCACGACCCCGCTGCCCTGGAGCTTGAGCGCGTAGTCCTTGGCGAAGCGGCAGTACTCCTCGTGGCAGATCACCTGGTCGTTGGCGCACATCTTGGCCTTGGCCCGCAGGCGCACCGAGTGGAAGGCGCCCTCGCGGTTGAGCATGCGGAGGACCGTCGCGGCCATGTCCTGCTGCAGGGTCTTGGCGGTCAAGACGAAGAGGCGCTTGTCGTTGGCGAGCGCGTACTGCAGCGCCGGGAACAGGGCCGCCACGGTCTTGCCGATCCCGGTCGCCGCCTGCAGCAGCACGTGCTCGCGGTTGGCGAGCGCGGTGCCGACGGCGGCCAGGATCTCCTCCTGCCCCGGGCGCGGCTCGCCGTAGGGGAAGGCGAGGCGCCGGGCGGCCTCGTGGCGCGCCGCCGCGGCCTCGCGCTCGGCCTCGTAGGCCTGGATCAGGATGTTGAGGCGGCGCCGGACGGCGGCTTCGAGCGGGCGGAAGTCGGCCTCGAGCGGCTCGCGCTCGACCTCGTCGCTGCCGATCGTGATCAGCACCAGCTCGGCGCGCACCGGCGCGGTCTCGGCCTGAGCGAGGATCCAGGCGTAGAGCTGCGCCTGCCGCTGGTAGAGCTCGCGCTGGGCGGGCGGGAGCTGGGCGCCGCGCCGCACCGACTTGATCTCCTCGACGACCAGGGCGCCGTCGGGCTCCCGGCGCAGGCCGTCGATCCGGCCGCAGACCGTGACCTCCCAGCCGCGGTGCGGGAAGCAGTAGGAGACCGCCACCTCGCGCCGGTAGCTCGCGTCCCCCTCGATCGCCTGCTCCTGGTAGCGGCTGTGGATGGCCTGGCCGAGCCAGAGGCGCTCGTAGCCGCCGCGCTGGGCGAACCCGAGGCTGCGCACGAGGCCGGCGTCGAGCAGGTCGGCGACGGCCAGCAGCAGCGTGCGCCGCTCGGAGTCGAAGCGGGGCGGCATATCGGCGTAAGTATAGAGAAGAGGCGCCGTTCACTGGCGGCAGATCGTCGGTGTGGAGCGAGCGTTCGAGCTGTCTCCATCTTTACTGCGTTGACCCGATCTCCCTCACCCCTGGCCCCTCTCCCACATGGGAGAGGGGGAGGCATGCGCCTGGGGGCTTACAATCCGCCTACATGGATCCGCACGCTGCAGCGTCGCCGGACGCCGCGCCGGCGCTGCGTCCCTGCGTCCTCGGCGTCGCGGGGGGCACCGGCTCGGGGAAGACCACGGTCGCGCGGGCGATCCTCGACGCCGTCGGCCGCGAGCGCATCGCCTTCCTCGAGCAGGACAGCTACTACCGCGACGTCGCGTGGCAGAGCGACGCCCACCTGCTGCGCCACAACTTCGACCACCCGTCGGCGCTCGACAACGAGCTGCTGGTCGAGCAGGTGACGGCGCTCAAGCAGGGGCGGGCGGTGGAGGTGCCGATCTACGACTTCGTGCGCCACCGCCGCACGACGAGGACGCGCCGCGCCGAGCCGCGCCCGGTGGTGCTGCTCGAAGGGATCCTGCTCTTCGTCGAGCCGGCGCTGCGCGCGCTCCTCGACTTCAAGATCTACGTCGACACCGACGCCGACCTGCGCCTGATGCGCCGCCTGAAGCGCGATCTCGCCGAGCGCGGCCGCTCGGTCGACGACGTGCTGCGCCAGTACACCGAAACCGTGCGGCCGATGCACCTCGAGTTCGTCGAGCCGTCGAAGCGGTGGGCCGATGTGATAATTCCGGAGGGCGGAGAGAACAGGGTAGCCATCGAGATGGTCATTGCGCACGTTGAACAGTTGCTGAACGGTGCTTGAAAACGGAGCGCCCACTCGCTGCGGCCGTGAGGGCTGTCTTGAGCCTTCTGGCTCCGTCCATCTTTACTGCGTTGATCCGATCTCCCTCAGGTTGAAAGAGGGACCGTTCTCTCGTGGTGAGCGCTGAAGATAGGGAGACGTAAGAGCTGCGTCATGCGTACTGCGTTGATCCGATCTCCCTCACCCCTGGCCCCTCTCCCACATGGGAGAGGGGGACGCCACCTATCGTGAAGCCTCCCGTGCCCACCTTTACCCTGCGCGTTCTTTCCCGCTTCGAGGCGGCGCACCATCTGACCTCCTATCGCGGGGGGCCGGAGGCGGCGCATGGGCACTCGTGGCGCGTCGAGGCCTGCCTCGAGACGGAGGGGCTGGACGGCGAGGGGATGGCTTACGACTTCGTGGCCGTCAAGCGGGCGCTCGACGCGCTCGCCGCGCGGCTGGACCACCGCGACCTCAACACCGTCCCGCCCTTCGACCGCGAGAGCCCGACGACGGAGCGGATCGCGACCTGGTTCCACGCCGAGCTCGCCGGCGCGCTGCCCGGAGCGCCGCTCGCCGAGGTGACGGTCTGGGAAGGGCCGGACTGCTCGGCGACCTTCCGGCCGCGCCGGCCCGCTTGACAGGCCCTGGAGGGGTGGCTAGCGTGTCGCGCATCCCGATGCCCAAGCTCTGTCTCCGGTACCCGCTCGCGCAGGTCCTCCTCGCCGCCGCGGCCGTTGCGGCCGGCGGTACCCTCGGCGGTTGCAGCAGTGACGCTCCCGTGGCGCGCCTCGAGGTCAGCCCGCCGGTCGTGCAGCTCCCGCACGGTCACGTGCGGACGCTCACCCTGGCGTGGACGCCGACCGAGGACCTCTACGGCCGCGAGGGCGACCCGCTCGTCTTCGTCCATCTCCTGGAGCGTCCCGGCCACGTGCTGCGCACCTTCGACCATCCCTTTCCGCAGCGTTGGCACCCCGGGACGCCGGTGCGCTACGAGGTGCCGCTCCATCAGTCGGCGCTCGCGCCCGCGTTGCCGCCGGGACGCTATCGGCTGACCGCCGGCCTCTATCAGGCGCGCGGCGGGCGCTGGCCGCTCGAGACCGCGGGCGAGGAGGTCGACGGGCGCGAGTACGCGGTGGCCGAAGTCGAGGTGCCGGCCAAGCCTCCCGCCGGACCGCGCTTCAGCTTCGTTGGACCGTGGCTCGCGACCGAGCCGGGTGGCGACCTCCAGATGCTGGCGCGGCGTTGGCTGGCGGGCGACGGCGTGCTGCAGGTACGCGACGCCCCCGGCCCCGGAAGTCTCTGGATGATGCTGCTCATTCCGGCGGCGGGCGAGGGCCGGGAGCTGGTGCTCGAGCCCGGCGCCGCCTCGCCGCGCGTCGCGATCTCCAGCACCTGCAGCGGTGTCGACACCGCGATCAGCGGTCCGGGGCCGCACGAGGTGCGGATGCCGGTGCCGGCGGCGGCCGGCCCGTGCGACGTGCGGTTCGACACGAATTACGAGTATAGGGAGATGGGGTCGGGGCGCCGACTGACGGTGGCGTTGGAAGGGTTGGGGTGGACGCCGGCTTGAGGACGGCACCGTGTTCAGCCGGCGAGCACTCCCGGTAGGCAAGATCCGAGCTGCTTCCAGCTTTACTGCATTGATCCGATCTCCCTCACCCCTGGCCCCTCTCCCACATGGGAGAGGGGAACATAGCTGTGGGTGAGAGGCTGCGGCGTGGCGCGCCTGCGTCCGCCCTATTTCCTTAGCGTCAGAGTGAGACTCTTGGCGACGGGGAGCCCAGGGACCGTGCCGAGCGGACGCGAGACCTCGACCCCTTCCTCGGTCTTGACCTCCACCCAGCTCGCCTCCTTGAGCGCCACTTCGATCGCGAGCTTGCCGTCCTTGGGGACCGGGCGGCTGGTCTCGGTCGTCCAGAAGTTGTAGAGGCGCACCTCCGACGCCTGGCCGGGCGGGAGATTCTGCAGGTAGAGCTGGTTGGCGTAGACCGGGAGCGGCTGGCCGTTGATCTTGACCGCGAAGGCTAGGCGCGAGGCGATCTGCTGGCCGCCGTTGCGCACCTTCACCCGCAGCTTGCAGAGGGTGTCGGGGCCGGGGGCGGCCGGGTCGACCGCGATCTCTTCGATCGCCAGCGGCGACGGAGGCGGCGGAGCCTCTTGAGCGGCGACTGTCGCCGCGAGAACAACGGGAGCGACGAAGAGCAGGTAAGGGGGGAAGCGACGCACGAAGTCTCCGCAGCGGCGGGATTGTAACGCACCAGCGACGCTACAATCGCCCAATGAAGCGCTCCCACGGCCGCATCCTCCACCTGGCGCAGGAGGAGTACCTCGATCGGCTGCTGCCGCCGCGCGATCCGCTGCTGGCGGAGATGGAGGCGCTCGCGGCGCGCGACGGGGTGCCGATCTCCGACCCCGAGGTCGGCCGGCTGCTGGAGATCCTGGCGCGTGCTACCGGCGCGCGGCGCATGGTCGAGGTGGGGACGGCCATCGGCTACGGCGCGCTGTGCCTGGCGCGCGGCGCGCCCGCGGGGCGGGTGGTGACGATCGACACCAACCCGGAGCGCCTTGCCCAGGCGCGGGACTTCCTCGCGCGCGGCGGCGTCGCCGAGCGGGTGGAGCTGGTCCAAGGGGCGGGCATCGAAGTGCTGCCGCGCCTCGAGCCCGGGATCGACCTCGTCTACCTCGACGCGATCAAGAGCGAGTACCGGCGCTACCTCGACCTCGTGCTGCCGCGCCTGCGGGTCGGGGGGCTGGTGGTGGTCGACAACCTGCTGTGGGGCGGCGAGGTGGCCGAGCCCTCCGACGCGGCGGCAGACGATCCCGACGCCGACGCCCTCCGCGCCTTCAACGGCTACTTCATGAGCCACCCGCAGCTCCGGGCGGTGGTGCTGCCGCTCGGCGACGGCGTCGGGCTGGGCACCAAGACGCGGGCGCTGGTCAGCGAGCTGGGCGGGCCCTTCTAGCCCCGCAGCTCCGCCTTGACCGCGAGCAGTCTCTCCCGCAGCGCCGCCGCGGTCGGTGGGCGGCGGTCGATGTCGCGGTGGAGCGCCGTGCGAAAGAAGCTCCCCAGCGCCTCCGGCGCCTCGGGCCGCACGTCGGTCAGCTCCGGCACGCGCCCCATGACGATGCGCGCCATGACCTGCTTGATCTCGTCGCCGCGGAAGAGCTTGCGCCCGATCAGGCACTCGTAGAGCACGACCGCGAGCCCCCAGAGGTCGAACGAGGCCGTCGCCGGCTCGCCTTCCAGCGCCTCGGGGGAGAGGTAGGAGAGGGTGCCCACGAGCTGGCGGCTGCGCGTCTGTGGATCGCCGGGCACGCCCCAGACCCACGTCACGACCTGGTCGTCCACCACCTCCATCCAGTCCGACGAGCCCGAGACCGGCCCCGGCTCGGTGCGCGAGTCGAGGACCATGCGCGCGATGCCGAAGTCCATCAGCTTGGGGACGCCTTCGCGGGTGAAGCCGATGTTGTTCGGCTTGACGTCGCGGTGCAGGATGTCGGCGCCGTGCAGGCGCTCGAGCGCCCCCGCCATGGCGATGCCGATCTCCACCGTCTCGAGCGGCGGCAGGACCCCCTTCTCGATCCGCTGCCCGAGCGTGCCGCCTTCGAGCAGCTCGAGGATCAGCATCGGCGTCGTCTGCCAGGTGTCGACGCCGTAGATCGAGGCGAGGTGCGGGTGCACCACCGCCGCGGCGGTGCGCGCCTCGCGTCGCAGCCGCAGCGCGTGGTCGGGCGAGACCTTGCGCAGCGTCTTGATCGCCACCGGGCGGCCGAGCGAGAGGTCGCTGGCGCGGTAGACGACGCCCATGCCGCCGGCGCCGATCCGCCGCTCGAAGCGGAAGCGGTTGGGCGGCAGCACGTACGGGATCTGGGCCGGCTCGAGCTTGCGGCTGCAGTGGGTGCAGAAGACGGTGTAGGAGAGATAGACCCGGCCGCAGTGCGGGCATTCGCGGGCGTTCTCGGTCTTCGGCGGAGTGGCCACGGTGGCCGACGGCTGGCCGTTGTCGCCCTTCGTCGTCGCCTGCTGCTCGACGACCTCCCGGCGGATGCGCGAGAGCTCGATGCCCATCGCCGCCGAGTTGGCGATGTCGCGCAGGAGCTGCCGGTCGTCGGCGAGGAAAGGCAGGCCGCTCTTCTTGGCGCCGAGCAGGATCATGCCGAGGAGCGTGCCGTCGCTCGCCGGGATCGGGGTGATGAGCTTGACCGCGTGCTCGGCGAGCCAGTGGCGGTCGTCCAAGGGCAGCCGGGTGACGGGCGACGGCCGGCCCTCGAGCTCGGTGTCGAGCGGCTCGCTGGTGTCCGCCACCAGGCGGGCGAGCGGCGAGGAGGCGTCGAGCCGGCGGCGGCTGCGGGTGTGGGGATCGGTGAAGGTGCCCGAGCGCGGGTCCTCGACCAGCACCGCGGCGCTCTCGAGGTGGAGGGCGCGGTCCATCTCGCGGCAGATGAGCTCCGCGAGGTCGTTGGCGTCGCTCACGCCGCGCAGGTCGTGCACCAGGACGGTCAGGATGCGGCGCGAGTTGTACTGCTCGCGGAAGAAGCGGCGATCGATGGCTTCGAGCAGCGGCGCGCGGAAGTAGAGGGCCAACGCGCCGGCGCTGGCGAGGGCGAGGAGGAGCCACCCGTTGCCGGAGACGAGGTCGGCGAGCGGGAGGTCGGCGCGCAGGTAGAAGTAGACGATGAGGGCCGCGAGCGGCAGCGCGATCAGAGCGATGGCCGTGCCGCGCGCCAGCGCGTACTGGATGGCGCGCCGGGCGAGCAGCTTGACGTTGAGGACGTGGTGGACGAGGACGGCGTAGGCGGTGGTGAATGGGACGGTGAAGAAGAAAACCAGCGTCAGGATGACGATCACAGGCAGCACCACTGGCTGCTCGAGAAACCGCTGGTAGGCGGGAATGGCCCCCAAGGCGATCTGCGAGAAGAGTGGTGTGAGACCGATCGCCAGGGCTGTCACGAACAGCCCAACCCGGCGCCGCTCGGCCCCTACCGCCTTCCGCGCCCGCCACAGCAGGACCGAGAGAGCGGTGATGGTAAGAAGCGTCGGGATCCAATAATGCTCGTAGCTCGGCTTGTCGAGCGCAATGCTCGCGGCGGAGGCCCCGGCAGGAGCCATGGCGACGGCGAGCGCGATGGCCAACAGCTCCTTGCCGGCGAGGGCAAGGCCGCTGAGCAGCGCGACGCGCTCGCCCCACGCGAGGGCCCGCCGCACCCGCCGCGACGTAGGCGCCTGCGGAAACTCGTGCGCGAAGAGCCAGAACGACCAGGCGAAGAACGAATCCACGTGCAGGCTGCGCAGGACGACCGCAGGCAGAGCCACCGGACGCGGCGCCCACTCCGCGAGCACCAGCAGCCAGCGGCTGGTGAAGGGGGTGGCGAGAAGGAGGAAAAAGAGGCCCAACCGCGCGGCGCGAACGTCGTCGCGACCCATGACCAGCAGCAGCGTGCCCCCTGAGGCGAAGACAAGGATCGGCAGGACGAACCAACGCGGAGGGATCGCCGCGCCGGCGAACGCATCGGAGGTGTAGGGATCGCCGAAGGCAAACCCTGCCAGGGCCCCCAGGATTTGGAGGCCTGCCACGACGATCAGTGCGCGGGTCCAGGTGCTGGAGGTCAAGCTGGCAGGAGTCTACGCGCACGACCGTTGAGGCGAAAGGAGCCACCTTCGAGCGGCTCCTTCGCCATCAGCCCCGGTCAGCGCCGCAGGCAGACAGGTATCGCGCCAGCCTGAATCAACCCTCCGGCGGCGGACAGAAGGGACAATCGGACTCCGCTTCCACTTGGCGGTAGGCGGTCGTGCCCTCCGTACTGTCTACCTTGTCCTTCTTGTTCTCCTTGGACTTCTTCGCTGCGGCCTGGCCGATCTCGCGGAACTTCTGCTTGAGCTGCGCACCGGCACCCTGGCCCCAGACGTCCATCGGGCTTTGCGAGTTGCCCGCCTGGACGGTGTCGATCCAAGCGAAGTAGCGAGCGTGCAGCATGTCGCGGACCTCCGGCGCACAGGCCGTAGGGGCGGCTCCTGCTTCGACCAGCGTGCAGATCTCCTCGAAGATCTCATCCTTCGTCGTCGGCTCCTTCGTCGCCATACGTCCTCCTCAAAGAAAAGCGAGCTCCCCCGACAGCGCACGGCGCTGTGCGTTCCCACACGCCAGCTCGCGGGGCTGGACTGCCATCGGCACGATGCGAACGAGCGGTTCTGGCCAGGTAACCTAAACCACTATGTTAAGCGATTATCAGGCGCTCGTCAAGGGAGCCGCGAACGCAAGCGACTGAAAAAATTGATCGATTGGAATTTGACTCCGGCCGGATGAGACCGGGCGATCCGGCCGCAGGGGAGCCGAAGCGACGGGCGGGCGACCGGGGTCGCCCGCCCGCGCGCCGCTTCGGGCGGCAGCCGCTAGTACTTGACCGAGCAGCCGTAGGGCTTGGTGGTGGCGGGGTTCGGGTCGTGCTTCGCGGCCTCGGCGACGAGGCCCAGGTCGACGTAGTTGGTGCGCTCGGGCTTGGCCTGGCGGCCGCTCGGGTCGTCGTCGATGGCGCCGTTGTAGGCGATCTTCCCCTGCGGGTCGATGATGAACATGTGCGGCGTCGTCTTGGCGCCGTAGGCCTTGCCCACCTGGCCCGTCGGGTCGTAGAGCACCGCGTAGTCGATGCCGCGCTGCTTGTTCCAGGCCAGGTGCTCCGCCGGCTCGAGGTAGTTGCCGTGCTGCGGATTGGTGCTGTTGATGGCCAGCCACACCACCTCGCCGTGCTTGTCGGCGAGGCCGGTCATCGTCTTCTCGCGCGCGTGGCGGTCGGAGTAGGGGCACTCGGGGTTGATCCACTCGAGGACGACGACTTTCCCCTTGTGGTCGGCGAGCGAATGAGTCTTGCCGTCCAGACCCTTGAGCTTGAACGCGGGAGCGGCCTCGCCGACGACGCCGGCGGCCGCGAGGACGGGTGCGGCGCCGAGCGCCAGCGCGAACGCCGCGAGGATGAGGGTCTTGGATACGCGCATGTCGAGCCTCCTTCCGGGTCAGAGCTGTCCGCGATGGGCGAGCCACACCGCTGCTGCGGCGCAGGCCAGCAGGCCCACCGTCAGGGCGGCAGGAAGCATACCTCGGCCCGCGGCCCGCCGCCGCAGCCAGGCGCAGAGCGCCAGGCCGAGAAGGGCCAGCTCCACCCCGACGAGCGCCTCGCGGTGCACCACGTGCGCCAGCCCGAGAAGGGCCCAGACCGTGCCGCCGGCGGCGGCGAAGCCGAGGAGCCCGCGCCAGCCGCCGCCCTGGCCTTCCGGCTGCTCGCGGGCCGCCGACACCCCGAGGATCCCCCAGAGATAGAGCGCCGCCAGCGTCGCGGCCACCGCCGCCGCGGCGGCGAGCGAGACGGAGAGCGCCCCTCTGCCGCCGGCGGTCGTATCGCCCACCCCCGTCGGCTCCTCTTCATCCGCGCCCTGCTGGATCACCCCGGCCACCTGCCGCCGCGCCTCGATCGCCAGCGGCTCCCCGCCGCGGGCGAGCCCGGTCACCGTCCACTCGAAGGGGATGCGCGCCGGAAGGTCCATCCCAGCCTGCCGTGAGGCAAGCGGCGCCCGGAAGACCACCCCGCCCGCGACCGGCCGGGCCTCCGGCCTCCCGAGCTCGAACAGATCGTGCGGCGCGAAGAACACCTGCGTGCCCGGCGCCGCCTCCACGCCCCGGACCCGGACCTCGAGCGCCGGGCCGCCGCCGCCGTCGGCCACCAGCCGCCCGCTCGTCTCCACCCCCGGCACCTCCTCGACCGTCCGCGGCACGAGGCCCCACCACCGGCGCACGACCGGCGCCGTCTCCGGGTCCTCGACGGCCTGCTCACCCACCGGCTGTCGCAGCGCGAGCGACGCCTGATACGGGATGCACTCCTCGGCGCACACGACGTAGTCGACCTCGGCCGTGAGCCGCACCTCCCTCTCCCCGCGCGCCGCCAGCCGCCCCCGCAGCGGATAGAGGACCTCGTCCGCGTATCCGAACGCCACCAGCTCTCCCGGCAGGTCGAACCGCCGCGGCACCGGATAGAGCAGCTCCACACCGCTCATCGGCCCCGCCACCTCGACCGTCGGCGCATATCCCGCGTCCCCGCTGTTCTTCCAGTAGCTGTGCCACCCCTCCTCGAGCCGCATCTCCACCCCCATCCGCACCTCCCCCTCCGCCGGCGCCACCGCGTACGGCGTGATCAGCCGCACCCGCGACGGCCCATTCACCACCCACTCGTTAGCCGCCCCCCAGGCCGGCGAGGTCAGGCCACCGAAAAGGATCAGGTAGAGAAGCGTTCGCATCCTCGGGTGCCTACCACGCGCGGCCGGACATCAGCAACCCGCCTACAATCCCTGGCGTGCCCGAGCTGCCGGACATCGTCGTCTACCTCGAACGCTTGGAGCCCATCCTCGTCGGCCGCCCTGTCGACCGCATCCGCCTGGCAAGCCCGTTCGTCCTCCGCTCCGTCGAACCGCCGCTTTCCGCCGCCACCGGCCGCCCCGTCACCGCTCTGCGCCGCCTCGGCAAGCGCATCGTCTGGCAATTCGAAGACGATCTCTTCTTGGTCTTCCACCTCATGGTCGCCGGCCGCTTCCACCTCCGCCCCGCCGGCGCCAAGCTCCCTGGCAAGAACGCCCTCGCCGCCTTCGACCTCCCCGGCGCGACCCTGCTCTTCACCGAAGCGAGCCCCAAGAAGCGCGCCTCCCTCCGCCTCGTGCGCGGCGAGCCCGCGCTCGCCGCCCTCGATCCGGGCGGCCTCGAGCCCCTCGACGCCGACCTCCCCGCCTTCCGCGCCGCGCTCGCGCGTGAGACCCACACCCTGAAGCGCGCCCTGACCGACCCCCACATCCTCTCCGGCATCGGCAACTCCTACTCCGACGAAATCCTGCACCGCGCCAGGCTCTCGCCCTTCAAGCGCACGACCGAGCTGACGGACGGGGAGGCCGAGCGTCTCCTCGCCGCTACCCAGGCCACGCTCCGTGACTGGACCGAGCGGCTGCGGCAGGAAGTGGGGGAGGGGTTCCCCGAGCGTGTCACCGCCTTCCGCGACGGCATGGCCGTGCACGGCCGCTTCGGCCAGCCCTGCCCCGACTGCGGCACCCCGGTGCAGCGCATCCTCTACGCCGAGAACGAGGCCAACTACTGCCCGCGCTGCCAGACCGGCGGGCGGCTGCTCGCCGACCGGGTGCTGTCGCGCCTGCTCAAGGAGGACTGGCCGCGCACGCTCGAGGAGCTCGAGGAGCGGAAAGCCGCGGCGCGGGCCTAGGCACTATGCGCGTCCACTTCACCAACCTCGGCTGCAAGCTCAATCAGGCGGAGGTTGAGCGCCTGGCGCGGGAGTTCCGGGCCGCCGGGCACGAGGTCGTCGACGCGCTCGCCGCGGCCGATCTGCACGTCGTCAACTCCTGCACCGTCACGGCGGAGGCCGCCCGCGACTCGCGCCGGGCGGCCGGCCGCGGCCGGAGCGCCAATCCGGCCCTGCGCACCGTCCTCACCGGGTGCTACGCCACCGCCGCCGCCGAGGAGGCGCGCGGCCTCAGCGCCGTCGACCTCCTGATCGCCAACGACGACAAGGACCGCCTCCTCGAGCGCGTTCACGCCCGCTTCCCCGACCTCGCCGCTCCCGTCGCCTCGGTCGCGGAGCCGCCCGCCGCCGCCTTCTCGACCGGCCTCGGCCGCACCCGCGCCCTGCTCAAGATCGAGGACGGCTGCAGCATGCGCTGCGCCTTCTGCATCGTGCCGCGGACGCGCGGCGCGCAGCGCAGCCTGCCGCCGGACGAGATCCTCGCGGAGGCGCAGGCGCTGGTGCGCCGCGGCGCGCGAGAGCTGGTCGTCACCGGCGTTCAGATCTCCGCCTATCGCGCCGGCGCTCTCCGCCTCGCCGACCTGGTGGCGCGTCTCCTCGCCGCGAGCGGCGCCCCCCGCCTGCGTCTGACCTCGATCGCTCCCTGGGAGCTGGACGACCGCCTCCTCACCCTCTGGCACGACCGCCGTCTCTGTCGCCACCTGCACCTCTCGCTCCAGAGCGGCTCGTCGGCCACCCTCCGCCGCATGCGCCGCCCCTACACGGCCGCCCGCTACGCCGCCCTCCTGGCGCGGGTGCGCCGCGCCGTCCCCGGCGTCGCCGTGACGACGGACGTCCTGGTCGGCTTCCCCGGCGAGACCGAGGTGGAGTTCGCGGAGAGCCTCGCCTTCGTGCGCGCGGCCGGCTTCGCCCGCGTCCACGTCTTCCCCTTCTCCGCGCGCGCCGGCACCGAGGCGGCGGCGCTGCCGGACCAGGTGCCGCCGCCGGCACGGCGCGAGCGGGTGGCGGCGATGCTCGCCGCGGCAGCCGAAGCGGAGCACGCCTTCGCCGCGCGGCACCTGGGGCGGATCGAGACCGTCCTTTGGGAGCGGCCACGCGGCGGTCTGCAGCGCGGGCTGACCGACACCTACCTGCGCGTCCTCACCCGCGCCCCGGACGACCTCAGAAACCGCTTCGCCGATACGGAGCTGGTGGAGCTCGCCGAAGGTGGCGTCTGGGGCCGGCTGGTGAGCTGAGGCAGGGCGCGAATGCCCTTGTAGGGATACGTGGGGCAGCGCCTTCTTCAATCGCCTACGCAAAACCACCGGCCGGCGCCAGCAGTGCGCGGGCCGCGAGCCCGGCCAGCGCCCCGAGCAGCACCCCCGCGGCGACGTCGAGCGGGTGGTGGGCGCCTAAATAGACGCGCGAGAGCGCGATCCCGATCGCCAGCATCAGCGCCAGTGGCCCCAGCCAGCCTCCTTGGCCGGCGAGGGCGACGGCGATGGCAAAGGCGGCGGCAGCGTGGCCGGAGAGGAACGAGAAGGCGTCGGGGCACTCGACGAGAGCGGCGAAGCCGCCGATCCCGGCGTCCGGCCGTGGCCGGCTGCACGCCCGTTTGAGGAGGCTCGAGGCCGCAGCGGCGATGCCGCCGGCGACGCCGACCCGCAGCGCGTAGGCGGGTCCGGCGGGTCCCGCCGCGGCCAGCGCGAGCGCGAAGACGACCCAGCTCCGCCCCCAGCGCAGGTGGCGGCAGCAGAACTCCGCGACGCTGCGCCGTCCGGTCACCACGGGCACGACGTGCGGCGAGAGGGCGACACGGTAGCCGGCGGCGTGGAAGCGGCGACCCAGGAGGTAGTCCTCGGCGAGGACGTTCGCCATCGCGCGCCAGCCGCCGAGCGCCGTCAGGTGGGAGCGCCGGAAGAGCATCGACTTGCCGACCACGCACGGATGCGCGGCGAGCACGTGCGCGGCGGCGACCGAGGCGGCGACGAAGGCGTCGCGGGGAAGTCGGCCCGGAGCGCGCGCGCCACCACCAGCGCCGGGTCGTCGGGCTCCTCCGTCCCCAGCACCAGCTCGAACAGCGGATAGTCCTGCCGCGCCATCGCCGCCAGGTTCGCGTACAGCCCCTCGTCGATGCCGCGCAGCGGCTTGAGCACCGAGATCGGCGGCAGAGCGGCCGGCTCCGGCGGCCGGCGGCCGAGCAAGCGCAGAGTCGCGCGCTGCGCGACCAGCGTCAGCAGCAGCGAGGCGGCGGCCAGGGAGACGGGGACGAGCAGAGCGAGCAGAGTCTGATCCATCGGCCATGAGCATGCCGGCGCGGCGTGACACCGGCGTGGCGGCTGGGTCGCAGCACAGTTAGATGTGCAAGATGGATGGGCTGGATAGATGTGCTAGAGATTGTGTCTTGAATGGTCGCGCCATGCACCTAGCCGCCGTTGTCCAGCTAACGTCCACCTCCGACGAAGCCGCCAACTGGCAGGCCGCGCGCGAGCTCGTCGAGCGCGCCGCCGCCCGCGGCGCCCGCTTCGTCGCCACGCCCGAGAACACCAACTACCTCGGCCCGCACGCGGAAAAGGTGCGGCGCGCCGAGCCGCTCGGCGGCCCGACCTGCGAGCGCTTCGCGGCGCTGGCGCGGCGGCTCGGCATCCACCTCCTGCTGGGCTCGTTCAACGAGGCGGCCGCGGCGGCGGGCCGCTGCTACAACACGAGCGTCCTCTTCGCGCCCGACGGCGCCGTCCTCGCCACCTACCGCAAGATCCACCTCTTCGACGTCGACGTCTCGGACGAGCTGCGCTTCTTCGAGTCGGCGACCGTGGTACCGGGCGACGAGACGGCGGTGGTGGAGACGCCGCTCGGCCGGCTCGGGCTCTCGATCTGCTACGACCTCCGCTTCCCGGAGCTCTACCGGCGCCTCACCGCGGCCGGCGCCGAGCTTCTCGCGGTCCCCTCGGCCTTCACCCTCACCACCGGCAAGGACCACTGGGAGCCGCTCCTGCGCGCCCGCGCCATCGAGAACCAGTGCTGGGTCCTGGCACCGGCGCAGCACGGCCGCCACGACGACCAGGGACTCAAGGAGAGCTGGGGTCACGCGATGATCGTCGATCCCTGGGGGCAGGTCGTGGCCTGCGCCTCCGACGGCCCCGGCATCGCGCTCGCCGAGATCGACCGCGAGCGCCTGGTGCGCATCCGCCGCTCGATGCCGGTCGCCGCCCACCGCCGGCTGTAGGGCCCTTTCTCCTCCGGCGCCGGCCGCAGCCGGGGCTGCGGCGCGTCGAAGCGGGACGGTGCCGCGACTCGCCGGTTCACGCCCGAGAATGACCGGGACGCGGCCGCGGCGAAGCGGGGCCGCGGTGTCAGCCCACCTACGGATAGGAGGTCTCCGACTTCCGGTCCATGAATTGCATCATTAGATGCACAAGAGAGGAGACACCGATGGCCAACCGTACCCGCCTTCTGCTCGTCCTTGTTCTGGTTTTGGCCACTGCCTCTGATGGATATGGGGAGGAGCCGCGGAGCGGCCCGGCGGCGGTGAGGTCGAGTCCCCAGGCACGCAAGGCGCTCGCGGAATCGATCCCGCCCCGGGAGATGGAGCTCGCGCTCCGGGAGCGGAAGGATGTCCTGACCGAAGTGAATCAGCGGATGCAGGAGATGGGCGTGAGCGCCTCCGCCGACGAGCTGACCGATCTCCTCGAGCGGCGGGCGTACCTCCAGATCGACCTCGACAAGTGCCGTTTGGGAAGCAGCAAAGCCGGGGACTGCCGCGCGATGGAGGCGGAGATGGCGGCCGTGGAGGCGAGCTTCCGCGAGAAGACCGGGCTCTCGACGCGCGAGTTCCGCGGCGGTCGACGGGATACGACCAAGCGTGACGCCGCCTGGGCCGCCATGGCTGGAACGCCGAGCGCCACCACGGCCGCCTCCGCCGGCGACAGTTGCACCTGCGCCTTGTCGGTCTACAGCGGCTACCGGTGGATGAACCGCTGGTGGGCGCTCGAGTGCAACAACCACGCGAGCCACGGCGTCTGCAGCAACAACGTCGACTCGGCCCACTCGCCCGGTACGGGCGCCATGACCGGCGATATCAATCTCTATTTCGGCTCCTACCACCAGTACCGAGAGTGCCCGGACGACGGCACCACCTGCTTCCATGGCCCGAGCACCGCACACAACGGACAGTGGGGCAACGTCTGCAGTTGCGATACCTGGCACTCGCAGGACTACAACCCGACAGGGGACTGGTACGGCGGGGACCTCTCGGACAGCGCCTGGGTGCACCAGGTCTCGACGCCCTATTTCACGGTGGCCGGCTCCTGCGACGGCGCCTACGTCTCCGTGAGCGAGTACATCAAGGAGAACGATCCCGTGTGTTGCGACGATCCGATGGGGACCCTGTGGGTCTCGGTGCCGGTCGCCAACGGCTCCGGCAACAGCCCGGGCCAGGCCTCGGTCCAGAACTGCAATGGCGGCTCCCAGAGCGGCGTCTCTCCTTACTGCGGCACGTTCGGGGCGACGATCTGGGTCGCCTACATCTGCTCGACCTATTCCCCACCCCCGCCGCCGGAGTGTGATCCCGAAGCGGAGCAGTATTGCTATTCCATCGGCTGGAACTGGCAACCCTGGGACTGCAACTGCGTGGACCCGTGCCAACCCGATCCCTATTGCACCGAGTGGAACTACCAGAGCTGCACCTGCTATCGCTACTGAACTGCCCCAACCCCCGGCCGGAGCCGACTCCGGCCGGGCGCGCCCAGGGGAGATCCGCGTCGGTGCCGGCGTCTCTTCGGACGCCGGCGGGGTCGGCTTGACGGCCGGGCGGGGATCCCGCCGCGGGCGGAAGCCGAGCTCGAGCAAGTCCTTCGCCCGCGCGACGATTGCGGTAGGCTCGACTCCTGCCATGCCGTCCGGCTACCAGGACTTCAAGCTCCTCTGGCTCTCGGTGCTGCCGCTGACCAAGGACGCGATCCACATCTACATCGGCTTCCTGGCGCTGCTGGTGTCGCTCATCCTGCTGCGCCTGCGCATCACCAGCTACGCCGCCCTCCTCCTCGGCCTGCTCGTCTCGCTGGCCATGGAAGTCTTCGACCTGCGGGACGGTTTTAGCTGGGTGGAGAGCGTCAAGGACCTGGTGAACACCAACCTCATCCCCTTCCTGCTGGTGCAGATCGCCCGCTGGCGACTGATCCGGAGCTGAGTCTTCACGCCCGACTTCCGCCCGGGCGATTTTCGTGCTCTACTGCCTGATATGGCTGCGCTGACGTCGTTTCATCCCGCCGTCGCCGCCTGGTTCGAGCGCCGCTTCGGCGGCCCGACCGAGGTGCAGACGCGCGCCTGGCCGGCCATCCGCTCCGGGGCCCACACGCTGATCGCCGCGCCTACAGGCTCGGGCAAGACCCTGGCCGCCTTCTTGGCCGCGCTCGACGAGCTGACGCGCGATGCCCTCGCCGGGCGGCTCGAGGAGGCGACGCGGGTCGTCTACGTCTCGCCGCTGCGGGCGCTCTCGAACGACATCCACACCAACCTCGAGGAGCCGCTCGCCGGCATCCGCGACGAGTGCGCGGCGCGCGGCCTGCCGCCGGTCGAGATCCGCACCGCGCTGCGCACCGGCGACACGCCGGCCGCCCAACGCACGGCGATGGGGCGGCGGCCGCCGCACATCCTGGTAACGACGCCCGAGTCGCTCTACCTCTTGCTGACGAGCGACAGCGGCCGGGGCATGCTGCGCACGGTGCGGAGCCTCATCGTCGACGAGATCCACGCCCTCGCCCCCAACCGCCGCGGCGCCCACCTGGCGCTCTCGCTCGAGCGCCTAGAGGCGCTGGCGGCGCGGCCGGGAGGGCTGGTGCGCATCGGCCTCTCGGCAACCCAGCGGCCGATCGAGGAGGTGGCGCGCTGGCTGGTGGGGATGGGCGGCGCTGCCGGAACGCCCCCCGCCTGCACGATCGTCGACGTCGGCCACCGCCGGCGGCTGGACCTCGGGCTCGAGCTGCCGGGCGCGCCGCTCGAGGCGGTGATGGCGAACGAGGTCTGGGAGGAGATCTACGACCGCCTCGCCGACCTGGTGCGCGCCCACCGGACGACGCTCGTCTTCGTCAACACCCGCCGGCGGGCCGAGCGCACGGTGCGGCACCTCGCCGATCGGCTGGGTGAGGGCGTAGTCGCGGCGCACCACGGGAGTTTGGCGCGCGACAAGCGCATGGAGGCCGAGCGGCGGCTCAAGGCCGGCGACCTGCAGGTGGTGGTGGCCACCTCCTCGCTCGAGCTGGGGATCGACGTCGGCGCGGTCGAGCTGGTCTGCCAGGTCGGCTCGACGCGCTCGATCGCCGGGGTGCTGCAGCGGGTGGGGCGGTCGGGGCACACGCTCGGCGGCCTCCCCAAGGGCCGTCTCTTCCCGACCAGCCGCGACGAGCTGGTCGAGTGCGCGGCGATCCTCGACGCCGTGCGCCGCGGCGAGCTCGACCGCCTGCGCGTGCCGGAGAAGCCGCTCGACGTCCTGGCGCAGCAGATCGTGGCCGCGGTGTCTGCCGAGGAGTGGCGCGAGGACGACCTCTTCGCCCTGGTGCGCCGCGCCTGGCCTTATCGCGACCTCGGGCGCCCCGAGTTCGACGAGATCGTCGGCATGCTGGCGCAGGGCTTCCACACCCGCCGCGGCCGCCGCTCCGCCTATCTCCACCACGATGCGGTCAACGGCCGGCTGCGCCCGCGGCGCGGGGCGCGGATGACTGCCTTGACCTCGGGCGGCGCGATCCCCGACACCGCCGACTACGACGTCCTGCTCGAACCGTCCGGCACCTTCCTCGGCACCGTCAACGAGGACTTCGCGGTCGAGAGCCTGCCGGGCGACGTCTTCCAGCTTGGCAACATGTCTTGGCGCATCCTCAGGATCGAGCCCGGGCGGGTGCGGGTCGAGGACGCGCGCGGCATGCCGCCGTCGATCCCGTTCTGGCTGGGCGAGGCGCCGGCGCGCACCGACGAGCTGTCGGCGGCGGTGTCGCGGCTGCGCGAGGAGGTGGCGGGGCGGATGGCGGCGGCGCCCTCGCCGGCCGACGGCGTCGAGGCGGTCGCCGGCTGGCTGGCGGAGGAGCTGGGGCTCTCGCCGGTCGCGGCGCGGCAGATCGCCGAGTACCTGGGGACGGCGTGGGCGGCGCTCGGCCTCCTCCCCTCGCAGCGCACGCTCGTCGCCGAGCGCTTCTTCGACGAGGCCGGCGACATGCACCTGGTCGTCCACTCGACCTTCGGTAGCCGCGTCAACCGAGCGCTCGGGCTCGCCCTGCGCAAACGCTTCTGCCAGAGCTTCAACTTCGAGCTCCAGGCGGCCGCGGGGGAGGACGCGGTGGTGCTCTCGCTCGGCCCCACCCACAGCTTCCCGCTGCCCGACGTCTTCCACTTCCTGCACTCGGCGACGGTGCGCGGCGTGCTCACCCAGGCGATGCTCGACTCGCCGGTCTTCCCGACGCGCTGGCGCTGGAACGCCTCGCGCTCGCTCGCCCTACCGCGCTTTCGCGGCGGCCGGCGGGTGCCGCCGCGCCTGCAGCGCCAGCAGGCCGAGGACCTCGCGGCGGTCCTCTTCCCCGACCAGCTCGCCTGCTTCGAGAACATCGTCGGCGAGCGCGAGATCCCCGATCACCCGCTGGTGCGCCAGACCGTCCAGGACTGCCTGGAGGAAGCGATGGACGCGACCGGCCTCGAGCGGCTGCTCGCCCGCGTCGAGGCGGGGGAGATCGCGGTCGAGGCGCGCGACCTGACCGAGCCCTCGCCCCTGGCGCACGAGATCTTGAACGCGCGCGTCTACGAGTTCCTCGACGACGCGCCGCTCGAGGAGCGCCGCACCCAGGCCGTGCAGACCCGCCGCTGGCTCGACCTCGACGGGGCGGGCGAGCTGGCGGTGCTCGACGCGGCGGCGATCGCGCGGGTCAAGGAGGAGGCGTGGCCCGAGCCGCAGGACGCCGACGAGCTGCACGACGCGCTGTCGGTGCTCGGCTTCCTGACCGCCGCCGAAGGAAGCGCCGGCGGCTGGGAGGGGCTGTTCGCGGAGCTGGTCGAGGCGGGGCGGGCGACGGTGGCAACACCGGTTGCCGACCCGGCCGCGCCGGCGCTCTGGGTCGCCGCCGAGCGCCTGCCGGAGCTGCTCGCCGTCCACCCGGAGGCCGAGCTCGCGCCGGCGCTCGTACTGCCGCCGCGCCTCGCCGGGCGTATCTGGGGGCCGGAGGAGGCGCGGGTCGAGCTGCTGCGCGGGCGGCTCTCGGGCCTCGGGCCGGTGACCGCCGCGGCGCTGGCGCGCGACGCGGGCCTGACGCAAGGAGGCGCCGAGGCGGCGCTCGCGGCGCTCGAAGGCGAGGGGTTCGTGCTGCGCGGCCGGTTCACGCCCGGGCCGGCCGAGAGCGAGGTCGAATGGTGCGAGCGGCGCCTCCTCGCCCGCATCCACCGCGCCACCGTCGAGCGTTTGCGGCGGGAGATCGAGCCGGTCACGGCGGCCGACTTCCTGCGCTTCCTCTGTGCCTGGCAGCGGGCGGCGCCGGGCGAGCAGGGCGAGGGTGCCGGCAGCCTGCCGCCCGTCCTCGAGCAGCTCGAAGGGTTCGGCGCGCCGGCGGCGGCGTGGGAGGGGGAGATCCTGCCGGCCCGCGTCGCCGGCTACGAGGCCGCCTGGCTCGACGCGCTGTGCCTCTCCGGGCGCTGGGTGTGGGGCCGGACCGCGCCGGCGCCGGCCGTCGGCGGCCGGGGCGGCTCGCTGCGGGCGACGCCGGTGGCCTTCCTCCAGCGCTCGAACTTGCCGCTCTGGGAAGAGCTGGCGCCGGCGCCGGCCGCGGTCATGCCGGCGGCTGCCGCGAAGGGGAAAGCGTTCGGTTTGGATGTGGCATCCGTCTCGGTCGGCCAGAACAAGGAAAGGCTGGGGCCGTCCAGCGCGGCGACAGCGGTGCTCGCCGTGCTGCAGGCGCGGGGCGCCTCGTTCTTCGGCGAGATCGTCGCCGCGAGCGGGCTGCTCCAGACCCAGGTCGAGGCGGCGCTGGCGGAGCTGGTGGCCGGCGGTGTCATCACCGCCGACGCCCCCTCGGGCCTGCGCGCTCTGCTGCGGCCGGCGCACAAGCGCCCGCGCATCTCCGCGCACCGCGGGGCCGCCTCGCCCCTCGAGGCCGCCGGGCGGTGGTCGCTGTTGCGCCGGGGCGCGACGGCGCCGGCGGCTGCACCGGAGCCCGGCGCGAAAGGATTCACGCCTCGTCCGGAGCCCGGCGCGCAGGCGCTCGCGCCTCGTCCGGAGTCGGGCCGGGCTACTGGACGAGTCGCCGCGGCGCTCGCGAGCGAGGAGATTTCCGCGGCGGCGGCCGAGGCCGTGGCGTGGGCCCTCCTGCGCCGCTACGGCGTCGTCTTCCGGCGCCTCCTCGAGCGCGAGACGCTGCTCCCGCCCTGGCGCGACCTGTTGCGCGTCTACCGGCGCCTCGAGGCGCGCGGCGAGATCCGCGGCGGCCGCTTCGTCGGCGGCTTCTCGGGCGAGCAGTTCGCGCTCCCCGAGGCGGTGGGGAAGCTGCGCGCCCTGCGGCGGACGACCCCGTCCGGCACCCTGATTGCCGTCTCCGCCGCCGATCCGCTGAACCTGCTCGGGATCCTCACGCCCGGCGGCCGCCTGCCCGCCTTGACCGGCAACCGCGTGCTCTACCGCGACGGCGTCCCGCTCGCGATCCGCGAGGCCGGCCGCACCCAGTTCCTCGCCGAGCTCGACCCGGCCGCCCGCTGGCAGGCCGAGAAGGCGCTGCTGCGGCGGGCGGTGGGCACCAAGACGCCTGCCGAAGAGGTCGAGAAGGCTACCGCTTAGAACGAGGCGGAGTCCGCAGGCCGACGGCGGCGCTGTACCGACCGCGCGCTACAGCTCGTACGGCACCACCACCCACGGGTGGCGGTCCGGTGGGAAGTCGCGGGTGTTGCGCGTCGCGAGGCGCAGCGCATGGTAGCGGGCCAGGGCGGCCTGGAAGGCGTCGGGGAGACGCCGGCGGTGCTCGCGCCGGAGCTGGGCTGCGAGATCGGCGACGGGGGAGTCGAGCGGCAGGGTCGAACCGTGCGCCCCCACCCCGGAATGCCGGGCGGCGGCGCACCGTTGCTCTCGGGCGGGAGCCGCTATGCTCCCGCGCCACGCCAGAGGAGCGACCATGAACCACTCCCGCCGCCAGCTCGCCGCCGCCGCCCTCGCCGCCCTGCTCGCCGCCTCGAGCCTTCTTGCCGACGCGCCGCCGGCGGCGAACGGCTCGGCGCCCGAGGCGCCCGCGGCGCCGGCCGCCGCGCCGGCCCCGACCGCCCCGCAGGACGAATATCTCCAGGAGATCGAGTCCTGGCGGCGCGAGCGCGACGAGGGTTTGCGCAACCCCGACGGCTGGCTGACGCTGTTCGGGCTCTTCTGGCTCAAGGAAGGCGAGAACCGCTTCGGCAGCGCGCCCGACAACGAGTTCGTGTTCCCGGCCGGCAAGGCGCCGGCCCGTGCCGGCACGCTCCGCCTGGCCGGCGGCAAGGTGACCCTGGAGGCGGCGCCCGAGGCCGGGATCACGCACGAGGGGAAGCCGGTCACCACGATGACCCTCACCTCGAATGAGGACGACGGCAAGACCAAAGTGCTCGAGCTCGGGCCGCTCCGGTTCTTCGTCATCCGCCGCGGCGATCGGCTGGCGTTGCGGGCGCGCGACCGCGAGAGCCCGGCCCTCGCCGCCTTCCGCGGCGTCGAGAGCTTCCCGCTCGACCCCGCCTGGCGCGTCGCGGCGCGCTTCGAGCGCTACGACCCGCCGAAGCAGGTACCGGTGCCGAACATCCTCGGCACCGTCGAGGACACCCCCTCGCCGGGAGCGCTGGTCTTCGAGCGCGACGGCAAGACCTACCGCATCGACGCGCTCGAGGGCTCGCCCAAGGGGGACCTCTTCGTCATCTTCGGCGACCGCACCAACGGCGGAGAGACCTACGGCGGCGGCCGCTTCCTCTCGACGCCGCCGCCCGCCGACGGCAAGGTGGTGGTGGACTTCAACAAGGCCTACAACCCGCCGTGCGTCTTCACCGCCTACGCCACCTGCCCGCTGCCGCCGCGCCAGAACAAGCTCGACGTCCGCGTCGCCGCCGGCGAGAAGATGTACGGCGAAGCCCACCACTGAGCTCCGCCGTACGAGGAGCTCCGGCTCAGCGCGGCGGCGGCTTCGTGCCGGGCCCGCCGTGGGCGTCGGGATCCGTCCCCCTGACCGCCTTGTCGATCGTCTCTCCGGGCGAGATGCCGTAGCGCGCCAGCTCCTCCGCGGTGGCGAGGGTCATCACCGTGCGGTGGCGGCTGTAGGTGAAGTAGATCACCAGGCCGATCGCCATCCAGCCGATCAGGCGCCACCAGTTGGCCGTCGGCAGCGACAGCATCAGCAGCAGACAGCAGAGGATGCCGAGCACCGGCACCACCGGCACCCACGGGCAGCGGAACGGCCGCGTGGCCTCGGGGTTGGTCCGGCGCATGATGAGCACGGCGGCGCAGACGACGGCGAAGGCGAAGAGCGTGCCGATGTTGGTCATCTGGAGCAGCGCGTCGATGGGCAGAAAGCCGGTGGCGACGGCGACGAAGGAGCCGACCAGGATGGTGGTTTTCCACGGGGTGCGGAACTTGGGATGGACCGCCGCGAAGAACGACGGCGGCACCATGCCGTCGCGGGCCATGGCGAGGAAGACGCGCGGCGCCGAGAGCATCATCACCAGGAGCACCGAGGTGATTCCGGCGACGCCGGCGATGGCGACGATCGACTCCGCCCAGCCCATCCCCACCTCACGGAACGCCATGGAGACCCCGGCGCCGGTGTCGATGCGGTTGTACGGCACCATGCCGGTGAGCACCGCGACCACCAGGATGTAGAGCACCGTGCAGACGATGAGCGAGGTGACGATGCCGATCGGCACGTCGCGGTTCGGCCGCCGCGCCTCCTCGGCGTGTGTCGAGACCGAGTCGAAACCGATGTAGGCGAAGAAGATGATGGCGGCGCCGGCGAGCATGCCGACCGGCGTGCCGCCGACGGTCTTGCCGAACACGGTCTTGCCGAAGATGGTCACGCCGCCCCAGCCGTAGGGCGTGAAGGGGTGCCAGTTGTCCGGGTTGATGAAGAACGCGCCGACCAGGATCACGAACAGGACGGCGGCGAGCTTGATGGCCACCATCGTGGCGTTGAAGCTCGCGCTCTCCTGGATGCCTTTGACCAGGACCACGGTGACGATCGCCACGATGACGACCGCCGGCAGGTTGATGACGCCGTTGGTGGCGACGAAGTGGCCGGTCGCCGCGTCGTAGACGATCGGCGGCCGGCTGATCGCCTCCGGCAGGTGGATGCCGATCTTCGGCAACAGCGATTGGAAGAAGCTCGACCAGCCGTTCGCCACCGTCGCCGAGCCCACCGCGTACTCGAGCACCAGGTCCCAGCCGATGATCCAGGCGAACATCTCGCCCAGGGTGGCGTAGGCGTAGGTGAAGGCGGAGCCGGCGACCGGTACCATCGAGGCGAACTCGGCGTAGCAGAGCGCCGCGAAGACGCAGGTGATGCCGGCCGCGACGTAGGAGAGCATGAGCGACGGCCCGGCGACGTTGTGCGCCGCGGCGCCGGTGGCGACGAAGATGCCGGCGCCGATGATGGCGCCGACCCCCAGGCTGGTGAGCTGGACCGGGCCGAGGACGCGCCGCAGCCGGTTGTCACTCTCCATCTCCGCGAGCAGCATGCCGAGCGGCTTCTTGGCGAACAGTCGACTTGCCATGGATCCTCCGTGACGGACGAGTTGCGTTAAAGGCGCGAAGCCGCGGCCGCTGGGGCGGGGCTCATGCGCTATCGGGCGCCACCGTCTCCGGCGTCTCGGCCACGGGCACCCCGACCCGCCGCCAGACGAGATACACCGGGATTCCGGTCAGCACGATGAGCAGCCCCGGCCAGGTGGTCGAGGTGCGGTAGAGGAGCAGCACCGCCAGGATGACCGTCGCGGTGGCAATGTAGAGCGCGGGCACCAGCGGATAGCCGAAGGCGCGGTAGGGGCGCTCCGCCGCCGGGCGCTTGCGCCGCAGCACGAAGATGCCGCCCAAGGTGAGGATGTAGAAGATGAGCACCGCGAAGACCACGTAGTCGAGCAGGTTGCCGTAGAGGTTACCGTAGACCGGCTGGCCGCTCGCGGCGTCGAGGAGCTGCTGGCCGTCGGCGCCGCGCGGCCGGGTCCGCGGCAGCACCAGCAGCGCCGCCCAGACGCACTGGAAGATGAGGCCGCGCGCCGGCACGTGGCGCTCGTTGAGCCGCCCGGTGGCGCGGAAGAAGAGGCCGTCGCGGGCCATCGCGTAGTAGACCCGCGCCCCGGCCAGCACCAGGCCGTTGTTGCAGCCGAAGGTGGAGATGATGATCGCCACCGCCATGATGCCGGCGGCCGCGGGGCCGAACATCTGCGCCAGCGCCGCGGTGGCGATGCGGTCGTCGGGGGCGTTCTGGATCTCGCTCAGCCGCAGGACCGAGAGGTAGGCGACGTTGGCGAGCACGTAGAGCGCGATCACCAGGCCGGTGCCGAAGGCGAGCGAGAGCGGCACGTTGCGCCGCGGGTTCTTCACCTCGCCGGCGGTGAAGGTGATGTTGTTCCAGGCGTCGGCCGAGAAGAGCGATCCCACCTGCGCGACGCAGAAGGCGACCAGCAGCCCGAACGCGCCCGCCGCCGCCGACAGCGGCGGCATCCACGGCAGGTCGGGGCGGATCGTCACGACGTCGCGCGGCGTCCAGGCGTCGGCGAAGTTGGCGGCCACCGCGCCGGCGTCGCGCCCGACCAGCACCCCGAGCAGGATGAGCGCGACGAGCGACAGCGTCTTGGTCGAGGTGAAGACGTTCTGGATCCACTTGCCGACCTTGAGGCCGCGGGTGTTCAAGAAGGTCAGGAAGACGATGAGCAGGATCGCCACGAGCTGTTGCCAGGAGAGCGAGACGGCGTAGCTGTCCGAGAAGTCGATCGGCCGCACGATCCAGGCGGTCGGCGAGATCGACGGGAAGAGCACGCCGAGGAAACGCGCGAAGGCGACCGCGACCGCCGCGATGGTGCCGGTCTGGATGACCAGGAAGAGCGTCCAGCCGTAGAGGAACCCCCAGAGCGGCGAGTAGGACTCGCGCAGGTAGACGTACTGCCCACCGGCAAGCGGCATCATCGCCGCCAGCTCGCCGTAGGAGAGGGCGGCGGCGAGGGTCAGCAGCCCCGTCACCACCCAGACCATGATCAGCCACCCCGCCGAGCCCACCAGCCGGGCGATGTCGGCCGAGACGATGAAGATGCCCGAGCCGATCATCGAGCCGGCGACGATCATCGTCGAGTCGAGGAGCCCGAGCTCCCGGATCAGTCCGCCGCCGCTCGCGGCTGCCTTTCCCTGCGACATTACCTGTCCTCCCGTCCTCAGCTACCTGGATGGCGGGCGGAAGCTTACCCCGTAGCGGGCGGAATGCTAGTCTCCGCCGCGCTTTCGAGCCCTTGGCGGGGCCCGGGGGCGCGCTCCCGGGGTGGATGAGCCGGTGTCTTTCGGGGAGGCTCCATGGCGCAACACCCGACACACGAGCAGTGGGGTACCCGACTCGGCGTCATTCTCGCGGTCGCCGGGTCGGCGGTGGGTCTCGGCAACTTCTTGCGCTTCCCGGGGCAGGCGGCCGCCAACGGCGGCGGCGCCTTCATGATTCCGTACTTCTGCGCGCTGCTGTTCCTCGGCATCCCGATCGGCTGGGCCGAGTGGACGATGGGCAAGTACGGGGGGCGCAAGGGCCTCCACTCCTCGCCCTCGATCATGGGGGTCTTCGGCAAGGGCGGGATCGCCCGCTACCTCGGGATCATCGGCGTGCTCATCCCGCTCGCGGTCTCGTACTACTACACCTACATCGAGGCCTGGTGCCTGGGTTACATGTGGCACTTCATGACCGGCGGCATCGGCGTCGACGCCGCGGCCCCGATCGCCGACCAGACGGCGCGCGCCGCCCAGTTCTACACCGACTTCACCGGGCGGGCGGAGAACGGCGTCATCGCCGGCGGCTCGATCCAGACCTTCGTCTTCTGGGTGATCACCTTCACGGTCAACATCTGGCTGGTCTTCCGCGGTCTCTCCAAGGGGATCGAGAAGTTCGTGAGCTGGGCGATGCCGCTGATGGCGGTTTGCGCCTTGATCGTCCTCGCCCGCGTGCTCACCCTCGGCACGCCGGACCCGGCGCTGCCCGACCAGAACGTCATCAACGGCCTCGGCTACATGTGGAACCCGAACTTCGCGGCGCTCGGCCGGGCGCAGACCTGGCTCGCGGCGGCGGGGCAGATCTTCTTCTCGCTCTCGGTGGGCTTCGGCGTCATCCTCAACTATGCCTCCTACCTGCGGAAGAAGGACGACGTCGTACTCTCCGGGCTCACCGCCTCGGCCACCAACGAGCTCTTCGAGGTCGGCTTCGGCGGCCTCATCACCCTGACCGCCGCCTTCGTCTTCCTCGGCACCTCGAACATGATCGGCGCCGTCCAGGGCGGGACCTTCGGCCTCGGCTTCAACACCCTGCCGGTGGTCTTCGCTCACATGGGCGTCTTCGGCAACTTCATCGGCGCGGTCTGGTTCCTGATGCTCTTCCTGGCCGCCATCACCAGCTCGATCTCGATGTACCAGCCGTCGCTCGCCTTCTTCCAGGAGTCGCTCGGCTGGACGCGCAAGGCGGCCACCACGCTGATGGTGTCGATCTGCGTCGCCGGCTCGTTCCTGGTCATGTACTACAGCCAGGGCGGGATCTTCTGGTCGACGATCGACGACTGGGTGGGGACCTTCTTGATCTTCGTCCTGGCGATGGTGCAGATCATCTGCTTCTCGTGGGTGTTCGGCGTCGACCGCGGCCTCGACGTGGCGCACGAGGGCGCTCTGCTGCGCATCCCCGGCGTCTACCGCTGGATCCTGAAGTACGTCACGCCGACCTACCTGCTCGTCGTCTTCGTCGCCTTCTGCTGGCAGAGCCTCGGGGCCTGGATCGATTCGGTGACCGGGGAGCCGCTGCGCCAGGGAGCGTTGCTGCTGGTGCTGGCGACGGTCGTCCTGCTCGTCGTCTGCACCCGCATCGGCGAGAAGCGCTGGCGCGCGGCGGGGCTCGACATCGACGGGCGCGAGCCGATCAAGGACTGAACAGGGAAGAGGAGACTGCGATGACCCCTCTCGGCTGGGTGTTCCTGCTCGCCTCGACGGCCTTCGTCTGGGGGCTGACGATCTGGTGCTTCTACAAGGTGCTGACGGCGCCGCGGGAGATCGAGAAGCCGCCCGACCTGCTCGGAGGTTGACGGCGACGCGAAAGCCGCCGAGGAAGCCGGCAGCGACGCACTCTGCGGGCCTGAAACGATCTCAACCCGAAGCGGCGGCAGCGGCACGCCGCACCCCGCGTTAACGACGAAAGCCATAAGCGATTCGCCCGTAAGCGATTCGCCCGAGACATCCTCGCCCGGGGTGCCATAGTCACTGTGGCTTCAAGCGGTTAGACGATGCGCCCGCGCCACTGCGGGCACGACACACCAACGGCGGTGTAGGAGGAGAAGATCGATCATGAAGAGGAGAGTTGTCTTTTGCCTGCCCCTGGTGGCGCTGCTGGGCCTGAGCGGGCAGGTCCATGCCGCGGTCGGCACGATCGATGACGTGCCGGCCGCCACCCTGCTGCTCCCGTACTTCGAGGTCGACAGCAACGACCCGAACGGCGTCAGCGCCTTGTTCTCGATCAACAACGCCTCGGCCGCGGCCGCACTGGCGCACGTGACGGTGTGGTCCGACCAGTCGGTGCCGGTGCTCGACTTCGACGTCTACCTCACCGGCTTCGACGTCGTCACCATCAACCTGCGCGACATCTTGGTCAGCGGCAACCTGCCGCAGACGGCTTCGGCCGGCCAGGATACCGGCAGCGACAGCATCAGCCCGCAGGGCGCGATCTCGAGCGACGTCAGCTTCGCCTCCTGCTCCGGCGTCCTGCCGTACACCAACCCGGCGATCAGCGCCTCGTTCCGCGCCCACCTGCAGGCCTGGCTTATCGGCAACACCTCGCCGGTGACCGGCAACTGCGCCGGCGCCAACCACGACGGCAGCCGCTCGGCGACGACCAACGACATCATGCGCGGCTACGTGACGGTCGACGCCGTCACTGCCTGCAACCTGCTCTTCCCCTCGCAGTTCCCGGCCTACGACGCGGTGCTCGACGACCGCAACATCCTCTGGGGCGACTACTTCTACATCAACCCGGGGCAGAACTTCGCCCAGGGCGAGACGCTGGTCCATATCGAATCCTGCGCGACCGCGTTCTCGGGCGTACCGCACGCCGACTGCCCGTTCGTCGCCGGTGACCACACCTTCTACGGCCGCCACGAGGCGGCCGGCGTCACCAACAACCGCGAGGCGCTGGCGACGACCTTCGCCGCCCGCTTCATCAACGGCGGCGCCTTCAACGGCGGCACGGACTTCCTGGTCTGGCGCGAGGGCGACAACGCGGCGGCGGGCTACTCCTGCGCGCAGGAAGGCCCGACGGCGGCCTGGTATCCGCTCGACGCGGTGCAGCTCGTGCTGTTCGACGAGGAGGAGAACCCGGTGCAGCAGGAGGATTGCCCCTCGGGTGACCCGACCTGCGAGCAGGAGATCGCGATCC
>JBIOUG010000004.1:0-6848 GCA_044866775.1 Thermoanaerobaculia bacterium
CCCTCGGGCGCGCCCTCCTCAACCTCCAGTCTCAATGGATCCCGCACATCGTGATCGGATGGCTCCACTCACCCCGTACGGTCGCCGCCTGACACCGTGTGCAAGGGACACTTCCACCACGGGCTGCTAGGGGCGTCAGTTGGTTCCATCCGGTGGCATTGCGAGCCTCCTGATGCCGCCAGCCAAGACCAGCAGTGCTGAAGGAACCAGAAAGCAGGCAGCGGAGACCACGACTAGGCAAGCCTCAGTCATTCCCAAGGACAGGGGAGGAAGGGGCGGCTCCTCTCTGTAATTCGCGAGTAGCTCCGAACTAGCCACGGCCACGACAGCCACGATCGCAAATACGAGCGCTGGCGCCGCACTCTCGGATCCAACCCTGCGCTCCCACCATCCCTCCCACAGTCCCGCGGCACTCGCGAGGAACGACGCCAACGCAGTCGCCATCCCCAGCCAGAAGGGCGCGGAGGTTAGCAGCTCGCGCCTGGCAATTTGGATAACGAAGGAGTCGGTGGCTCCGAAGCAGAATCGATAAACAACCGTGGCGCTGGCCGTTCCCGCGTACACAACCGTGATAGCCAGAAGCATCCTCTTTGCTCGTCCCTGGGCCTTCCGCGATCCCTTGCGTTCGGCACCTGCGCAGCTGAAGATTGCGATAGCAGCTACTGGCAGGGCCAGGAAGGAAAAGAGCCAAGCTGCCCCCGAAATGGGTAGTACAACGGTCGCGGTGTCAAGGGCATCGATGAGATCCCTCCGCATTGGAGCTCGTGCAAGATGGGCCAGAGCAACCTCCAGCAATCCGGGAATTGCCAAGACCAATGATCCACTCAGAAGCGCGACTGGCCACTGCGCGTTGCGACGGCGGCGGCTCAACGACAAGAGTGCTGTGCCCAAACTCAGCACCAGAAGCAGAACCGAACCGTGCAGCAAGATAGAGTGTCCCGCTGCTGCGTATCCAAAGCGGAAGAGCTCACCTAGCATTGCGCCGCCTATTCGCAGGTACAGCAGATCTGTCCGCGGAACCGATCCTCTAAGCCCCGAGCGTAGTGATGGGCCGGCGCCTCCGGATAGCCAAAGGTAAGCTGGAGCATAACCTCGGCCGCGTAGATCTCCATGATTTCGTGCGCAAGCGTGACGGCGTCCTGGCAGTTGCTGCCACTTGGCACTACGAGAACCTCGCCGTCGCCCCAAAGCCAACCCGGTGCGTTCCAGCAGCCCTGGGCAGTATCGAATCGACCGCACCTATTTTTGCTCTCTCCGATCGACATAGATCCGAGATTCCAAGTGTCGCCATCCGCCTGGAGATGCCTCAAGAACACCTCGTTGAAGAATGGAACTTGAGCCAAGCAATCGAGCAGCGGCTGGAGTTGCGGGTCAACCGTACCTATTCGTAGACCAAGTGGATCTACGAAGAGGAGCGGGCGAGCTGCTGCATACGCGTAGAGGTGCGGATCTCCTTCGGCACCAAGAGGGTCAGGTGCTTGATAACGCCCGGTCGCCGGCTGATACCACCGATGCACGTTGTAGTAGAGCCCGCCGCGGAGGCCGTAGGAGTAGAAGCTCGGGTCATCCCATTGTCCGGGGTAATCGTTCTCCGCAGCATTTGGCAGGAGGCGAAGATCTTGTCCGAGCTCGGTCGACTTCAGGAGGCGGAGGCGAAGTTCTCATGCGTGCTCGAAGGCTTCATCGAGCGCGATCTCGCTTATGAGGCGGCCGTCGTATCGCTGGACATCGCTGCCATCGATCTCAAACTGGGGCGCACAGCGGAGGTGAAGCGCAGACTTGGCGATCTCCTGCCGATCTTCCGCAGCCTCGGTGTGCGTAGTGAGCTCCTCGCGTCTTTGATCCAACTGCAGCAAGCAGAGGATCAAAGCAAGGTACTGAAGCTCATCCGAAGACTGTCCCGCGAGCTGACCGCAGGCCCCAGGGCACCGATTTAGCGTCACATAGTGCAGACGAACTCGGCATGAGGGGCGGGGTGGCTCCTACAGGCCGCCATGACTCGGCGCCCGCACCACCTCCCGCCGCGGCCCGACACGGGCGTCGCCGGTTGCCCCCGCCACCCCGCCCAGCTTCTCCCAGTCGCTGTCCGGCGCATCCTGCGCGATGGCGAGGCCGCCGTCGGAGCCGACGAAGACCGGGTCCTTGACCGTCCGCACCTTGCCGCCGCCCACCTCGGCCAGCGCCTTCTCGAGGCGCGGGCCGAGGCCGCGGATCAGGCCGGTGCCGCCGGAGAGCACGACGTTGTGACGGACCTTCTCCTGATACTCGGGGTCGACGCGGGAGAGGAGGTCGTGCATCGACTCGACGAGCGGCGGCAGGATGCCTTCGCAGGCCTGGCGCATCTCGGCGGTGATGTCGATCGTCGTCGGCCGGCCGTCGACCGGCACGGTGACCATGACCGGTGACCGCGGGTCGCCGACGAAGCTCCCCTCCTCCTTCCAGGCGCGCACCATGTGGATCGAGAAGCGCGCCTGCGGGTGGCGCTCGCGCAGCAGGCGCGCGAGCTGCTCGTCGATCCAGTCGCCGGCGGCGGTCAGGGTGCGCTGGTCCTCGTCGTTGGGCAGACGGCCGTTCATGACGCAGAGGTCGGTCGTGCCGGCGCCGATGTCGATGATCATGGCGTGCAGCAGGGCCTCGAGGCCGTAGGCGACGGCGAAGGGCTCGGAAACGATCAGCAGGCTGTCGACCGCCCCCTGCAGCGCCTTGCGCACCTGCTGCTTGTTGACCCGCAGCGCCTCGGCCGGCACGCCGACGACCGCCCGCACCTTGACGCCGTCGCGGCTGGCCGGGTCGACGCCGCCGAGCGACAGCAGGTGCCGCAGCAGCTCGCCGACGGCGGCCTCGTCCTTCTCCGAGCCGTCCTTGATCAGGCCGGCCTCGAGCGGGCGGTGGAGGTCGAGCATCGAGCGGCTGTCGAGGGCCTCGCGGCCGATCAGCACTTCCCGCTTGAGCACCTTGCGGGCCACCATGTCGAGCGGCCAGCCGACGTAGCTGTCCACCACGTGCCGCTGCCCAGTGGAGGTGGAGATCGAGCTCCTCGAGGTTCCGAGGTCGATCCCCACGTAGACGACGTCGGGTCGGTCGGTCATCGCGTCAAGTTCCTTTCTGCGGCGCGGCGGCGACGCTCTCGGCATAGGAGCGCACGCCCTGCGCCAGCGCCTCGGCGATCGCCTGCCGGTACTCCGGCTCGGCGAGGAGGCGCGCCTCCTCGGCGTTGGACAGGCACGATACCTCGGCCAGTACCGAAGGCATCTCCGTGGTGATGAGGACGATGAACGGGGCGGCCTTGACGCCGCGGTCGCGCAGCCGCGGGTTGGCGGCGGCGAGCGAGCGGAAGAGCGCGCCCTGCACGACCTCGGCGAGCTGTCGCGACTCCTCCTGGCGCACGTCGGTGTAGATGCGCTCGAGCAGGGGCTTGAGGTCGGCCAGCGAGTAGCCAGACTCGCGGTTCTCGGCCGCGGCCAGGCGGTTGACCGACGGGTCGTCGCTGGTGCCGGCGTAGTAGGTCTCGATGCCTCGCGCGCCGGGGTCCTCCAGCCAGTTGAGGTGGATGGAGAGGAAGAGATCGGCTCCGGCTTCGTTGGCGCGGCGGGCGCGCTCCTTGAGCGGCACGTCGCGATCGGCCGCGCGGGTCATCAGAGTCTCGAAGGAGGACGCGGCGAGGAGCCGCTCGAGGCGGCGCGCGATGTCGAGCGTCAGCTCCTTCTCCACCGGCCCGCGTGCCGCCCTAGTGCCGAGGCTGGCGCCGCCGTGGCCGGCGTCGATGGCGATGCGCCGCACCGCCAGCGGGAACACCGTCGGGTCGATCGGCCGCGGGGCCGGCAGCAGGGCTGCCGGGAGAGCGGCCTCGGCGATCGAAGCCGGCGCCGGAGCCGCGGCGGCCGAGGCTGCGGGAACCGGGAGAGCGGCGGCGCGCGCCGCCATCGCCGGCGCGGCCATCTGCTGGCGCCCGGCCAGGAGGTGGGACGAGCCATAGAGCCCGATCGCCAGGAGCACGACCAGGAGAAGGCGCGTGATGTCGCGCAGCGGCCGCCGGCGGCGGCGGTGCGGTCGCGTGCCTTGGATGAGATGGATGTTCTCCGCCACCAGGTCGCGGATGAGGCGGCGCTTGAGCCGGGCAGGGAAAAGGGTTGAACCCAACGGCACGACGAATTCGACTCGCTCGTTACAGGGAGGTGAAGTCTACACCAGGGCCGCTTGCAGCCCGCTTAACCCCGCCCGAGGCGGACCACCAGCGCGCCGTCGACCGTTTCGATCCGCCGCACGACGACGCCCGCATCGGCGAGATCGAGCACCAGGTGGAGCTCGTCGCCGCTCGGCACCACGTGATGGCCGGTGCGGATCTGCTTGAGGTGCGCCGAGCCGACCGGCAGGCGCGCCGGGGAGTAGGGGCGCCGCACGCCGCGGATGCGGATCAACTCGCGCGGCGAGTCCCCTCCGAGCCGCGCCCGCGTGTAACCGCCGGCGCGGATGGGTCCGTCGCCGCGGACGGTGAGCTCCGTCTCGCCGCCGGCGAGGCGCCAGGTGATGCTGCGGATCGCAGTCAGGGGAGCGGTCGCGGCCGGCGTGGCGGGTTGCACGGCGGCAGGCGGCGTGGCCGCCGACGCGGCGGCGCCTGGCGGCTCGCCGTTCGCGCCCGCGGCGGCGGCGGAAGGCTCGGGGATCGCGTCGGCCGAGGCGGACGCCGCGCCGGCGCCGGCACCGGCGCCCGCGGACGGCGCCCCGGGGGCCGGCGGCGGTGGCGACGCCTCGGGCCCGGAGCCCGCCACCGCCTCTCCCGCGTCCGCCGGCGCACCCTCACCGCGACCGAGCAGCCCGGCGCGGCGCATCAGCGGCTCCTGGAACACGAACGCCGCGACGGCGAGCGCGATGACCACCGCCACGGCCCCCACCGCGGCGAACCGTCCCCTGTTCCACTGTCGCCGGGGCGGCCGCGCGGCAGTCGCGTAGGAGCTGAGCGGTGCAGGAGGCTCGGGCACGGGCGGCGGCGGGGACGGCAGCTCCGGCGTGCCGAAGCTGCGCGCGGCCAGCGCCGGCAGCGACAGCGCGGCAAGGACCGGGTCCGCCGGCGGCGCCGTCTCTCCCGGCGGCGGCATCTCCTCCCGAACGGTCTCGTCCACGGGCGGGAGAGGCTCGGCCCGCTCCGCCGCCGCGAAAGGCTCGCGTTCGACGGCCGGCGCCAACGGCAGCTCCATGGCAGCGGGCGCCGGCGCAGCTTCCGGTGCCGGCGCGGCCGCCGGCGCCGGCTCCGGCGCGTGGCCGGCCTCGAGGTCGAACGGCTCACCGCCCTGGTGGATGTACTCGTCGACGATCTTGTAGATGAGCTCGCGGCTCCCCTTCGAGAGGCGCAGGAAGCGGAGCCCCATGCCCGCCGGCTTCTTCGGGCCCTGGTCGTCGCTGCGAATCCACACCACCTCGCCGGTGCCCTTGATCAGGGGGAAGCCGTCGCCCAGCTCGAACTCGAAGTCGAGGAGCGTCCCGACCGGCGAAGGGGTCTGCGCCTTGACGAACATGCCGCCGGGCGAGATGTTCGAGGAGTACTCGCTGATAAAGCCGGAGAAGCGCTCGAAGCGGAGGCTCACCCGCGTCTCGAGCGGCACCCGGCGAGAGTCCCGCGAGATTACGTATTCCGTCATCGGCTGCCGCGTGGTCGTTCACCCAGCCTAGTGCTGCCGGCGGAGCGTCGTCAACCTGCGCCTGGTCGGACAGGCGAATCTGAGGGAAATCGCGTCCCGCCGACGTCTCTGGGGTAAGCGACTCGATGGCATGAACGGGCCTGAGGTGCCAAAGGATGAATAAGCCACCCCTCACCGTCTCATATGCAGGAGCAACCGACCCCGCGCCCGGGCAGGCCGGCCCAATCGGGACGGCGGTGAAGGACGTCAGCGTACGCAACCCGCGGAACCCTACAGGGTCGGGAAGCGAGTCGAGCCATCTCACGGCGGTCGAAGCCTCGCGGCTCGTCGCCTACCTGCCGTCTCGGGAACGGGCGCTCCTCGCCCACGCCCTCCACTGCCCGGCCTGTCAGGATCTTCTCGATCGCCCGCGGCTCGACGTTGCCTTCCCCTCGGCCCCAGGCCGCCCATTCCCTCCCGACTACACCGCCGTGCTCGACCGGCTCGAGGCCGGCCTCTGCGAAGCGACCGAGCGCATCGCCTGCGAGCGCTCCCAGGCTGAAGCAGCGGTCGCCGCGCTCCTGGCGACGCCGCCCGAGGACCGCCGCAAGCGCATCCGCCACGAGGTGCGCTTCCGCACCGTGTCGGTGGCGGCGCTGCTCCTGGAGAGGACGCCGGCGACCGCCATCGCCGCGCCGGAAGAGGCCGAGAATCTGGCGCTCCTGGCTCTCTATGTCTTGAGCCAGCTCGATCCGGAAGACATGCCGAGCATGATCGTCGGAGAGCTCAAGGTGCGGGGATGGGCGCTCCTCGCCCGCGCCTCGTGGAGCCGCGGCGACTGGCGGGCGGCGCGCGAAGCGCTCGAGCACGCGGAAGAAGTCATGGTCGCCGAAGGGTATCCCGCCAAGCGGGTCGGGTTCCGCCGCGCCGTCGCCGCGTTGCGGGCCGTCGAGCGGCAGCTCGAGGGAACCTTCCAGACCGCCGCACGGGCGGTGGACCTGGTCCTCGGGCCACTGCTCACGCTGGCGGACACCTGTGCCGAGCTGAGCGAGTCCGAGTCGCAGAGCTAGCCGTTCCGGCGGCGCTCGCGCTTGAGGAAGTCGGCGAGGTGGCGGGCGAGCTCGAGGGTCAGGCTCTCCTCCTCGGCGGCGTGCTGGAACATGAGCAGGGCGGCCATCGCCTCGCGGTGCACCTCCCGCGATTCGAAGACCGGCAGGATCTCGGCCGCGAGCT
>JBIOUG010000005.1:0-44603 GCA_044866775.1 Thermoanaerobaculia bacterium
CCCTTCTTGGCCAGCACCTTCGTGATCGCCGCCGTCAGCGTCGTCTTGCCGTGGTCCACGTGACCGATCGTCCCGACGTTGACGTGCGGCTTCGAACGCTCGAACTTCTCCTTGCCCATGGTCTCTCCTCCCGATCCCTGACCGGTCGTGCGCCGGCGGGCTCAGCCCGCCATTTGTCTTGGCCGCAGCGGGATTACCCCGCTGCTTTGGCGACGACCTCCTCGCTGACGTTCTTGGGTGCCTGCTCGTAGGCCGCGAACTGCATGCTGTAGTTGGCCCGGCCCTGCGAGAGCGAGCGCAGGTCGGTGGCGTAGCCGAACATCTCCGACAGCGGCACGCGGCAGGTGATGACCTGCACGCTCCCCCGCGCCTCCATCTGCTGGATGCGGCCGCGGCGGGAGGTGATGTCGCCGATGATCTCGCCCATGTACTCCTCGGGCGTCACCACCTCGACCGCCATGATCGGCTCCATGATCACCGGCCGGGCGCGCTTGCAGGCGTCCTGGAAGGCCAGCGAGCCGGCGATCTTGAACGGCATCTCCGAGGAGTCGACCTCGTGGTAGCTGCCGTCGTAGAGGTCGACCTCGATGCCGCTCGCCGGGAAGCCGGCCAGGGGGCCGGTCTCCATCGCCTCGCGGATCCCCTGGTCGATCGGCTTGATGAACTCCTTCGGGATGACGCCGCCGACGATCTTGTTGTTGAAGACGTAGTCGCCCTCGGCGAGCGGCCGGATGCGGATCTTGGCGTGCCCGTACTGGCCGCGGCCGCCGGTCTGCTTGACGTAGCGCCCCTCGCCCTCGGCCTCGGCGGTGATCGTCTCGCGGTAGGCCACCTGCGGCCGGCCGACGTTGGCGCCGACGTGGAACTCGCGCACCAGCCGGTCGGTGATGATCTCGAGATGCAGCTCACCCATGCCCGAGATCAGCGTCTGGCCGGTGTCGGGCTCGGTGTGGACGCGGAAGGTGGGGTCCTCCTGCATGAGCTTCGCGAGGGCGAGCGAGAGCTTCTCCTGGTCGGCCTTGGTCTTGGGCTCGATCGAGACCGCGATCACCGGCTCGGGGAAGCTCATCGCCTCGAGCAACACCGGGTGCTTCGGATCGCAGATCGTCTCGCCGGTGGTGACGTTCTTCAGCCCGACGGCGGCGGCGATGTCGCCGGCCCACACCTCGGAGATCTCCTCGCGCTTGTTGGCGTGCATCTTGAGCAGCCGCCCGATGCGCTCGTTGGTCCCCTTCTTGGCGTTCAGGACCGAGTTGCCCGACTCGACGTGCCCCGAGTAGACGCGGAAGTAGGCGAGCTGCCCGACGTACGGGTCGCTCATGATCTTGAAGATCAGGCCGGCGAAGGGCTGGCTGTCGTCCGACTGGCGGACCACCGGCCGGTCGGTACCGGGATCGATGCCTTCCATCGGCGGGATGTCGAGCGGCGAGGGGAGGTAGTCGACGACGGCGTCGAGGAGCGGCTGCACGCCCTTGTTCTTGAAGGCGCTGCCGCAGAGCACCGGCTGGAGCTGCCCGGCGACGGTGGCGCGCCGCAGCGCGGCCTTGAGCTCCTCGTTGGTGACCTCTTCGCCCGAGAGGTACTTCTCGAGCAGCTCCTCGTCGGTCTCGGCGATCGCCTCGACCATCTGCTCGCGCGCTTTGTGGGCGCGGTCGAGGTGCTCCTCGGGGATCTCGACCAGCTCGTACTCGGCGCCCAGGGTCTCGTCCTTGTAGAAGATCCCCTTCATGGCGACGAGATCGAGGATGCCGCGGAAGCTCTCCTCGCGCCCCCAGGGGAGCTGCACCGGCACCGGACGGGCGTTCAGGCGCGAGCGCATCATCGCCACACAGCGCTCGAAGTCGGCGCCGACGCGGTCCATCTTGTTGACGAAGGCGATGCGCGGCACGCGGTAGCGGTCGGCTTGGCGCCAGACGGTCTCCGACTGCGGCTCGACGCCGGCGACGGCGTCGAAGACGGCGACCGCGCCGTCGAGGACACGGAGCGACCGCTCGACCTCGGCGGTGAAGTCGACGTGGCCCGGCGTGTCGATGATGTTGATGCGGTGCTTCTTCCAGAAGCAGGTCGTGGCGGCGGAGGTGATCGTGATGCCGCGCTCCTGCTCCTGCACCATCCAGTCCATGGTGGCCGTCCCCTCATGGACCTCGCCGATCTTGTAGCTGACCCCGGTGTAGAAGAGGATGCGCTCGGTAGTCGTCGTCTTCCCGGCATCGATGTGCGCCATGATGCCGATGTTCCGGGTGTCGCCGAGGGGGACTTGCCGTGCCATGGTCGTAACGTCTCGCTAAGCCTGCTGCGCTATCTCTACGCGCCTACCACCGGTAGTGCGCGAAGGCCTTGTTGGCCTCCGCCATGCGGTGGGTGTCTTCCTTCTTCTTGATCGCGGCGCCGCGGTTCTCGGCCGCCTCCATGAGCTCGGCCGCCAGGCGGGCGCGCATCGTCTTCTCGCCACGCCCCTGCGCCGTCTGGATGATCCAGCGCATCGAGAGCGCGAGCCGCCGGCTCGGGCGCACCTCGACCGGCACCTGATAGGTCGAGCCGCCGACGCGGCGCGACTTGACCTCGACCGCCGGCTTGACGTTCTCGATCGCGCGCTTGAAGACCTTCATCGGGTCGTCGCCGGTGCGCTCGCGGATCGCGTCGAGCGCGTCGTAGAGGATGCGCTCGGCCACCGACTTCTTGCCGTCCCGCATGACCACGTTGACGAACTTGGTCACGAGCTGGGAGTTGTAGAGCGGGTCCGGCAGGATCTCGCGCTTGGGGATCTCTCTTCGCCTCGGCATCGGCTGTTCCTCGTCTCGTCTCGGTTCCTAAGGGGCGATCGGTCGGGAGCTTGGTCGGAATTGATCAGAGCTTGGGGGCGGGGCTCAGGCCTTGGGACGCTTGGCGCCGTACTTCGAGCGGCTCTGCTTCCGCCCCGCGACGCCGACCGCGTCGAGCGTGCCCCGGATCACGTGGTAGCGCACCCCCGGCAGGTCCTTCACGCGGCCGCCCCGGATGAGCACGATCGAGTGCTCCTGCAGGTTGTGGCCGACGCCCGGGATGTAGGTGGTCACCTCGACGCCGTTGGTCAGCCGCACGCGGGCCACCTTGCGCAGCGCGGAGTTCGGCTTCTTCGGCGTCTGGGTGTAGACGCGGACGCAGACCCCGCGCTTCTGGGGAGACCCCTGGAGCGCCGGGCTCTTCGTCTTCTGCACGACGCGCTCGCGCCCCTTGCGCACCAGTTGGTGGATCGTAGGCATGCCCCTGTCTCTCCTAGGCGCGAAAGCTTTCGCGCCGCTCCAATTAGCTCCTAGCTCACTCCTGACCCGGTTGCCGCTCTTCGTCTCCGCGCCGGGCGAAAACGGAGCAGCGGCGACCCTCGCCGCGCGAAGGTCTCGACGCGAACACTCCGCCCCTGAACCCGACGTTCAGAGATTGGTTTCGGACGAAACTGACACCCGCCCCGGTCCCGGGCGGGACCCTCGGCGGCGAAAACCCGCGGATCGTAACAGACGGTCGATGGGCAGTCAACCGGCGAGCGGAGCCCGCGGGGACTCCGCCGGTCATCGGCACCACCGGCCTGGAAGGCCGTCAGCGGGAGGCGGAGTATAGGGAAAGGTGAGCTGCGGCACAACCCCGTAGCGCCCGGCCCCCGTGCCGGGCGTTTTCGGAGCCCGCCCCGGATTCCTCACACGCCGGTTTCGTAGTGGCTAGCCTAATTGCACGGTCGCATGGAGTGCCACATCGAGATGCAGAATTGAACATCGCTGCATGGACGGGAGCGCTGGCCCTGTGCATCTCCGTGACTCTGTAGGGACTTAGACGGCCGTGCCGCCGAACTTCGTGAGACGGTCCTGCGTACTGCGTACTGCGTACTGGAAGAAGAGCTGTAGACTTCGCGGGATCGTCCGGCCATGGGAAAACTCCAACTTCGGCCGTCTCTTGGATAGGCCAGACCAGCTCCTCGTCTCCGAGCTGCCGCGGATCGAGGCGGTGATCGCCTACGTGTGCCAGCGGAACCGGTGCCGGCAGGAGGAGGCGGAAGAGTTCGCGGCGCGGGTCAAGCTCAAGCTGGTGGAGGACGACTACGCCGTCCTGCGGCGGTTCGAGGGAAGGGGGGGCGCCAACCTCCGCACGTACTTGACGATGGTCGTCGTCAACTTCTTCCGCGACTACTGCAACCACCTCTGGGGGAAGTGGCGGGCTTCGGCCGAGGCGATCCGGCTGGGGCCGGAGGCGGTGCAGCTCGAGAAGCTGCTGCGGGACGGGTACAGCGTCGACGCGGCGAGCGAGATCCTGCGCACCAACCATCACGTGGAGCTCTCGCCGGCCGAGATCGAGGGAATGGCGGGGCGGCTGCCGCGCCGCCTGCCGCGCCGGTTCGAGGGGGACGTGATCCTCCAAGAGCTGCCGGACCAGGAGCTGGGCCCCGAGGACAGTCTGCTGGCCAAGGAGTGCGCGCGGGAGCGGTATGAGGCGGTTGCGGCGCTCAAGGAGGCCGTGGCGGAGCTGCCGCCGCAGGACCGGGTGATCGTCAGGCTGTGGATCGAGAGGGACTTCCGTTTCGCGGAGATCGCGCGCACACTCCACCTGGACGAGAAGAGGATCTACCGCGAGGTCCAGCACATCGTGGGGGGACTTCGTAAGTCGCTGGAGCGCAAGGGCATCGGGTGGGAGAAGGTGGCGCGCGCTCTCGGGTTGGGCGAGACGGGACCGCCCTTCGGCCGAAGACGCCGGGCCAAGTCCGTCCATTAGGGGGGAAGGGAAAGAAGTCCGCCAAATGGCCACATCGGTAACAGCGCATTCGACGGGAGCGGGCGGGGAGCATCCGAGCCTGGAGATGCTCTCCGCGTTCCTGGACGGACGGCTGCCGGCCGCCGAGCGGGCGGAGGTCATGGCGCACCTGGCGGACTGCGCCGAGTGCTTCGGGCTGTTCGCGGACACGGCCGAAGCGGTGCGGGAGCTCGAGCCCGCGGGGGGGGCGATCGCCCGGTTCCCTCTTGAGCGGCGCGAGCGGCTCCGGCAGGTGCTCCCGGTCGCGGCTGCCGCGGTGCTGGTGCTGGTGGTCGGCCTTTCGGGTTACTCCTGGGTGGTGCGGCCCCCAGGAACGGCAATGCCAGAGGCCATCAGGCTCGCCCTCTATAACTTGTACTGGCGACCGCCCCGGGTGGAGGTGGCGGAGGTCGTCCGGCCGTTGCGCACTCGGAGAGACCTCAGCGACAGGATCCGGGACTCGATCTTGCGCGGTGAGACGGAAGCCGCACCCGGCCCCGCTGCCGAAGCATTCCGGGTCGGCGCGCGACGCTTCGACTTTCAGCTCGGCGTCGAGACGGGCAACGCCAAGGCCGCGAGCCGCGCGGCTCAGCGGGTCATGATCGTGCTCCACGAGAACGGGTTCTACCCGGACGAGGAGCGGAGATTCACCGGAGCGTTCCACGACCTCGACCGAGCGCGCGCCTTGACCAAGGCCTACCGCGGTCTTGTCGAGGAGGTCACTCCCGCGCTCGAAGAGGGCTTCTCACCCCCCTACCTGGATTTCGGCACCTGGACCGCGGCCGGCCGTCTGTACGCGATCGCCCAGAACCGGACCTTCTTCCGGTCGCGCACCAATCGGCGTTTCCTGCGGCTGCTGCTCGAGCACCCTGAACGGCTCAATGATGGAGAGCCGATGGAGCTTCCTATCAAGGTGCGAGGACAACTGCAGAAGGTTGCCCGTATCTGGGATGCCGGCCGGTTCGCCCCCGCCGACTACGCGGCGATCGCCGATTCGCTCACCAGGATCCTCGACATCTACGAGCGGATGACCGACGACCCGGGCGCGTAGCCCTTACTGCTTCGCCACCTTCCCCCCCGCATACACCCCCAAATCCTTCCGCAGCGCCGGCCCGAGATCCTCGTCCATCCACTTGATGATCTTGTCGTCGATGTCGGTCATCGCCGTGCCGCTGATGGCGCGGTGGTGGATGGCGGCCAGGAGCTCGCCGCTCGCCTTGTCGGTGAGCTTGATGTCCCAGGTGGCCGAGGCCGAGCCGGCGCCGAGGCCGACGATCCACTTCGCCGCCTTGCTGCCGGCGTTGACGTCGACGAAGCGGCCGGTCAGGACGACGTCGCCGTCCTCGCGCGACACCTTGGCGAAGCCGTCGAGGGCGTTGCTCAAGGCGCCGCGCAGCAGGCCGGGCATCTGCTCGCTCAACTGGAAGGCGCGCGCTGAGTCCTTGCTGTCGCGCTTGCCGCCGAGGAAGACCGGGTCGGACCAGTTGGCGAGCTGGATGGTCTTGCCCTGGAGCGAGAAGCCGGGCTTGACCCAGACGTAGTCGAGCGCCTCGGAGGTGCGGAACTCGCCGGCGCCGCCGAACCACTCGGGGTCGAGCTGACCTTCGTCGAGCTTGCCGGCGGCGAGCGCGGCGGGGACGAAGGAGACGGTGAGGACGATGACGAGCGCCGCCGCGGCGAGCGCCGCGCGCGGAGACGAAAGAACGTGGGTGCGGCGAAGCATGCGCAACCTCCTGGGCGGCCGGGCCGCCGCGTCTGGTCGTCTGGAACGATGGACACGCCTCGGTAGGCGTCGATGCCGGATCTGTAGCCCGAGGCTACCGCAGGGTCGAGCGAGCGGCAAGGGCCGCCGCGACGGCACGCGCGGCGTTCACCCGTCCGGCCCCCAGCCGCCGGGCTCGCGTCCCCGCCTCGACGTCGTCACACGTCGCCGCGAGGATCCGCCGCACCTCGCGCGCGCCGAGCTCGGGCGCCGCCGAGAGCACCAGCGCCGCCACCCCGGCGACGATTGCGGCGGCCATCGAAGTGCCGGAGCGGAAGCCGTACGGCCGCCGCCCGGCGGCGAAGTAGGTCGGCACCGCCGAGTAGATGTTCTCGGCCGGCGCCGCCAGGTCGACGCCGGCGCCATGGTTCGAGAGCTCCCACAGGCAGTCATCCTGGTCGGTCCCCGCCACCCCGATCGTCTGCGGGTGCCGGGCCGGATAGCTGGCCTGCGCGGCGCCGCCGTTGCCGGCCGCGAACACCACGACCACCTCCGCCGCCGCCGCCACGGCGAGCGCGCGCTCGATCGCCGGGTCGGGCCCCGCCGCCGCCCAGCTCCCGTTGAGGACGTAGCGCCGGTGGGGGTCGGCCCGTGCCTTCTGCGCCACGAGCTCGATCGCGTGGGCGCGGTCCTCCACCGCCCCCGCCACGAGGTCGACGCGCAGCGGCAGGAGACGGCAGCGCGGCGCCACGCCCACGATGCCGGTGCCATTCTCGGCCGCCACGACGATCGCGGCGACGTGGGTGCCGTGCCCCAGGAGGTCGCGCGGGAGGCGCTCGCCGGCGCCGCTGAAGTCCCAGCTCTCGCCGGGCGGCTGCGGCAAGAGCTGGCCTTGAAGGTCCGGATGGTCGGCGTCGACGCCGCTGTCGACGATCGCCACCACGACCTCCGGCCTCCCCTTCGTGTGCCGCCACGCGCCGCGGATCGCGACGTCCGCGCCCGGCCGGCCGCGCCGCCGGTTCACCGCCTGGCCGCGGTTCTCGAGCGCCCACTGCCAACGGAACAGCGGGTCGCCTGGCACCCGTTAGCCGGCCATCAACCGGGAGGATCGAAGATGGCGACGGTGCAGATCGGCCGCTCGATGCTTCCCTGCGGGCCGGCGGTCGTGCTCCCGACGGCCTGCAGGAGCGGCGGCCAGGGTTGCCGCAGGCGCTCGGCGGGGGCGTCGCGGAAGCCGCAGTGCGGGAGCGGCAGCATGCCCTCCCAGGGCGGCATCGGTGTCGCGGCGAGATGGTAGAAAAGCGCGAAGTGGGTGGCCGGCGGCGGCACGAACCCCGGCCCGCAGGGCAGCGGCTCCTGGAGCGGCGACAGGTTCGCCAGCAGGACGTCGGCCTGCGACCCGCCGCTCTTCGGCGCCACGGTGAGCGTGCGTGCGCCGGCCGCCGCGCCGCCGTCGAGCGTCGTGAGCTCGAAGGTCACCGGCTGATCGGCCGCGAGCTCCAGGACGACGGTGTCGGCCACCGCCTGGCGGTAGCAGCGCATGGGCGTGCGGGCGCCGGGGCGCTTGAAGGTGAGCGAGAGGACCCGCCCGCAGGCTTCTGCGAGGTGGAAGGTGCGGAGCTCGCCGCGGACGCCGGCGAGCGTGAGCTTGCCGGCGATCTCCTCGCGCTGCGGCCGCTCGAGGTGGCGCGCGGCGACGGCGCCGCGGGCGGGATCGATCGCCCCGATGCGCGCGATCCATGCCGTGTCCGCGCATTCCTCGTGGCTGCCCGGGATCGTCCCCGTGAAGTCGTGATACCAGCGGCGGCGCCACCTCCCCGTCGTCTCCTCGAGACGCCCGGCCGCGGCGCCACGCACCGTGACCTCCTCGCCGGCCAGCAGGTAGCCGGTGAGGGTCGGGGCGGTCCGCAGATGGGCCGCGATCTCGGCCCCCTGGTTAGCTGCCGAGAGGCGGCAGTCGGCGTTCTCGGGGTCACAGAGCAGGATCGGGAAGTGCGCGTGGTGGTGATGGGCGGCGTGGGGAAGGAGGACGTGAAACTTGCCGTCGCGGCCCTGCACCAGGGCGGCGAGCCCGGCGACGAACACCCGCAGCGAGTGGCTCATCTCCGATCTCCTCGTTGGACGGGAGGCGGTTTGGTCGTCCTCGCGCCCTGCGCCGGCCGGGCGACCGCGAAGGACCCGCGGCCGACGAGCTGGAACCCAGCCCACGCGGACGGCCGGCGGAGCTCGGGCCGGTCGCTCGCGAGCAGCGCGCGCTGCGCGGCGCTGGCGGCCGCGGTGACCTCGAGGCCGGCGTGGAGACCGCGGTAGAGCTCGATCGAGAAGGCGTCGGCGGCGTCTCCGTCCACCGCCCACAGGGTCGCCACCACCGCCGGCACGCCGGCGGCGAGGAACGGGTACGCGAGGCTCAGCACTCCCTCGGTGGGCGAGCTTGGACCCTGGGCCGTCCGGCAGGCCGCCAGCTCCACGACACAGGTCTTGGCGAACGCGCGATCGGCGAGGTGCCGTTGCGTCAACGCTCCCGAGCCGCCGCCGGCCGGGTCCGGCGCCAACAGGATGCGCGACAGCAGCGGCTCGCGCGGGCTCGGCAGGGCGTGGGTGGCGATGTGGACGAGCTCGTGGTCGCCCGCGGCCGCGAGGACCTCCTCCACCGTGGCGTCCGCGCCCGAGAGAGCGCGCGTGCGCGCGAAGAGGGCGGCCGCCGCGTCCCGCACGGCGGGCGCCGGATCGAGCGGCGGGAGGTCCGGGTAGTGCAGCTTGCTGATCGCCGGCGCCGCCACCCAGAGGAGGGCGGGCTCCTCCCGGGGCGGTCCGGCACAGCGCGGCGAGCGGCTGAGCGCCACGCGCGCGCTCGGGCTCACGCTGAGGTCGTAGTCCTGGATCAGATGTCGGCCGGTGGCGGGATTCACCAGTGCGGCCGCGGGGAGACTGCGCAGCCCGTCGCCGAGGACCAGGACGACTTCCATGCCGGGCCGCAGCAGCGTCTCCGCCGGCGCGAGCAGGCGCCGCCACAGCGCGCTGCCGAGCCGCTCGGCCGCCGCGGGGTCGCGGAAGAGCGCAGTGCGGAATCTCTCGAGCTGCGTCTCGAGGTCGCTCCGCGCGATCGCCCAGCGGTCATGATCCCAGCCGCCGGCGGTGACCGCCCAGCCGTGGACCTCATCGCCCCAGGCGCTCAGTTGGAGCAGCAGGGTGTCGGGAGGGAGGGACGCTCTGACCTCGGCGAGCGTCAGCAGGTCGACCTCGCCTGCCTCGCTGGAGGCGGCGCCGGCGATGAGGTCGGCGAGCACTCGCCCCTGCGCCTGCTCGGCGTACTCGTAGGCGAGATCGGCCCGCCCGCGCTCGAGCGCGCATAGCCCGAGGTCGGCATAGACCGCGCGGGCGACGTCGAGAAAGGACGCCCGGTCGGCGAGCGAAACCCGGCCGCGCTGCGCCTCGATCGTGCGCAGCGCCGCGTTCAGGTCCTGCTCGGCCCCGGCGCGGTCGCCGAGACGGCGCCGTATCCGAGAGCGCTCGTGGTAGGCGCGGGCCAGGGCGGAGCCGTGGTCGGTCTCGTGCAGCAGGTCGATGGCGCGGTCCAGGGCGTCCGCGGCGCGCTGCGGATCGCTCTCGGCGAGGACCTCACCGGTGGCCAGGAGGACGCTCGTCTCGCTGAGCACCCGCGAGCGCTCGGGCATCGATTGCGCCGCCTGACCTGCGGCTTCGAGATCGCGCAGCGCCGCGTTGTGGTGACCCGCCTGCCAGCGGGCCCGCGCCCGCCAGACGAGAGCGCTGGCGAGGTCTCGCGCCTGGCCGGTGGCCTCGGCCACGCGCACCGCCTCGTTCAGGAAATGGAGGGCCACCTCCGGGCTGCCGCTGCGCAGGGCGGCCGAGGCGGCGCCGCTGACGACCGACTCCCGCCGGCGCGGCTCGGGGATGCGATCGTAGACGGCGAGCGCCTTGTGCAAGTGCGCCCAGGAAGCTGCCGGATCTCCCACCCAGTAGTAGTACTCGGCGATGAGCCCTTCGAGCGCCGCCGCGTGCTCGATCTCGCCGCTGCGCTCGACCAGCGCCAGGCTTTTCTGCAGCCGCGTCAGAGCGAGGTCGTAGTCGGAGCGCACCAGGTCGATGAGACCGCGGATCCAGAGGACGCGCGCGGCGAGGTTCGGGTACGACCGGCCGGCGATCGCCCGATCGACCGCGGCGAGCCGCCCCTCGAGAGCGTCGTAGGAATAGGTCTGGGCATCGCAGGCGGCGAGGTAGAGCGTCGCCCAGTGCGCCAGCGGGCTGCCCGCGCGGGCCAGCGCCTCTTGAGCACTTCGCAAGGTGGGCGCCGCCTCCGCGCCGTGCCTGTCGAAGAGTCGCACGCCGTCGCGGTAGGCGATGTGTCCGGCGGCGAGGTCCGCCACCGCCCGCGGGTCAGCCTTCTCCACCTGCGCGATGCGCTCGGCCGCCTCGAGCAGGAGCCTGTCGCCTGCGAGCCGCGCCAGCGCCGCGCCCACGACACGGGCGATCCGCACCGCTTCGCCAGCCGCCGTCGCTCGGCCGGCACGCCGCGCCTCGGCCCAGCGCGCCAGGAGATTCTCCTCGCCCCACCGACGGGTGCGCAACGGAAAGCGGCGCGCGATGCGCTCGACCGTCCCCACATCGCCGCCGAGCGCCGCCTGCTCGAGCGCCTTCCGCTCGCGCCGCCACTCCTCCTTCTCATCCGGCCGGGTGACGAGTGTCCGTAGGTGGCCGCGGGCCTCAGCGGCCCAGCCGGAGCTCGGGTCGCCGCGCAGATAGTCGCGCCACGCCTCCTCGGCGTCCCACGGGAGGTGCAGATCGGTCAGCGCGAGGGCGCGGTTGAAGCGCGCCTCGAGCAGGCTCGGGTCCAGCCTCACCGCCTCGCCGGCGGTGTCCAGCGCCTGAAAGAGGTCATATGCCCGCGCGAGCTGCCGCCCGCGCGCCTGGTACGTGGCCGCCAGGTCGCTGGCGATCCACGCGTCGCGAGGCGCCAGCTTGCGGGCCTGCTCGAGCAGCGTCACCGCGGCGTCCCACTTTCCGTCGAGGAGATTGCGCACGCCCGCGTCCGCCACGGCGCGGGCGTCGCGGCCGCCGCCCGGCTCGAAAGCGGCCGCGCCCAGAGCGCCCAAGGCCTCGGCCAGTGCCTCGTTGCCGAGGCCGGGGTCCGGAGGCACTGAAGTGGGATACGGCGCGTAAGCGAAGCCGCCCGCCAGCCGTCCCTCGACCGGGCGCACGGCGCCGATCTCCGCCGCCAGCGCGGCGCGCGCGGGCGAAACGCCCGCGGCGGGCTCGACACCTTGGTTGCAGGCGAGGATCGCATGGCCCATCAACGCCAAGAGGGCGGCCCGTGCGGCCGCGCGAACGGGCCTCGCGATGTGTCGGCTCATACGGCGCCCTTGCCGGGCGCCGGCGGGCGACCCCCCTCCGGGCGTCCTCCCCTATGGACGGACCCGTGGCTGCAGTTCCCCCGGGGGTGAGGCTGCCGAAGGGTAAGATGCGTCTTTACGACTGGACGATGGATTTCCTTGCGCACTTGCCGCAGATCGAGGCGGTGATCCAGTCCGTCTGCCGGCGCCATCACTGCGGCGTCGAGGAGGCCGAGGAGTTCGCGGCGGAGGTCAAGGCGCGGCTCATCGCAGACGACTACGCCGTCATCCGAAAGTTTAAGGGGAAAAGCAGCTTTGAAACGTACCTTACCACGGTGGTCCAGCGCCACTACCTCGACTGGCGCAACCATCTCTGGGGCAAGTGGCGGCCCTCGGCCGAGGCGCGGCGCCTCGGCCCGGTGGGGGTCAGGCTCGAGGAGCTGGCGCGCGATGGCTACAGCTTCGATGAATCCTGCGACCTCCTGCGCACCAATTACGGCGTGACGCAGTCGGCGCCCGAGCTGGCGAAGCTCGCGGCGCGCCTGCCGCCGCGCCTGCCGCGACGTATCGAGGGCGAGGAGTCGCTGGAGGAGCTGCTCTGCACTCTGCCCCTGCCCGACGATCACGTCCTCGCCAAGGAGCTGCGCCGCGAGCGCCGGCGCATCCTCGCCATCCTGGGGCGCGCGATGCAGCGTCTCTCGGAGGATGACCGGATCCTGATCAGGCTACGCTTCCAGACCGACCATCAGATCGCGCTCGTGGCGATCAGGCGCGGCGTCGAGCCGAAGCGGCTCTACCGCCGCCTGGAGCGGATCTTGCGGCGGCTGCGGCGGATGCTGGAGCGCGAGGGGGTGAGCTCGGAGCTGGTGACGGAGCTGCTGCGGGCGGGGGATCCCTCGGCGGGTGAGGACTGATCCCCTCGCCGGCTGTCGACGCGGGTGAAACGTCCGCAGACCTCGAGCGCCCATCTTGCTGGCCAACAGCCGCGCACCAGGGGGGAGGACCCCGGCGGGCGTGTCCGTCCAACTAACCGCAGGGGGAATTCGGCGAACGCAACCAAATGCGAAGACTGGCATAAACGAAGGAGGGGGGGATGGAGTCCGTGCATCTGAGCTCCGAGGACGTCGCTGCCTATATCGACGGCCGCCTGGCGCCTGCCGCACGCCGGTGCGTCGGCGAGCACCTGGCCGCGTGCGGCGACTGCTTCGAGCTCTACGCTGAGACGCTCTATTGTCTGAACGACACGGGCACACGGTGGGCGAGCAGCAGCGTCCTGCCGTTCCGCGGCCGCGACCGGGTGCTCAAGCGCTGGCTTCCCGCCGCCGCCGCGGCGGTCCTCGTCGTCGCGGTCGGCGCCGGGAGCTATCACTGGTTCGTCGCGCGGCCCGAGATCGACGTCGACGAGCTGGTGCAGACGCTGCAGGTGAGCGAGGGCATCGTGGGGAAGGTGTGGACCGGCGAGACGCTGCGCGGCGCGGACGAGGACGGGATCGTCGACCGCAAGGCGGTGTCGTTCCTGGTCGGTGCCCATCTCGTGGGATTGCAGGCGAGTCTCGAGGCCGGCGACAAGCAGGCCGCTGACGAGGCCATCGCCAGGGTGTCACGCTTCCTCAAACAGGCGGGCTTCGCGGATTCGGCCCTGGACCAGTTCCGTGAGGCGCGGCGGTCGCTGGCCAAGGGCGCCGCGCTCGGCGGTTTCACGCACCTCGTCGACGAGACCTCGCCCGTCATCGAGAGCGCGTTGCCGACCGTCCACCTCGACTTCGGGGAGTGGGCGCAGGCCGGGCGGATCGCGGCGCTGTCGCAGCGTGAGGCGTTCTTCGACCGCCGGGCGAACCGCCGCTTCCTCACCTGGCTGCTGGATCAGGACGAAGAGACGATCGACCGCGCCGCGATGGCCAAACTGCGCCTCATCGACCAGATCTGGCGGCAGCGGCCGATCCCGCCGGAGCGCTTCACGGAGCTCGCCGACGCCTTCACCGACATCCTCGAGCTCTACGAGGCGCGCGGGCGCAGCGAGCCCAGCTTCTCTTAGAGGCGCGAAGGCTTTCGCGCCGGGCTCCAATCAACTCTCAGGAGCGCTTTCCGTCGCGCGTCAGCGCGACGGGCTCCTAGGCGCGAAGGCTTTCGCGCCGGGCGACCAGGTCCTGGACCTCGCGGTAGACGGCGTCGCGCGTGGCGCGCAGCTCGGCCGCGGCGCGGCGGCGCGTGCCCAGCACGAGGTAGGCGCGCGCCTCGCGCGCGAAGCGAAGACGGGTCTCGTGGAAGCGGAGCGCGGCCCACCCCGCCCACGGCGCCGCCAGCGCCGCGAGCAGGCCGAGCCAGGCGCTACCGCTCCACCGCGCCACGGTGACGCCGGCCAGCGCCCAGCCCAGCGGATAGACGACGAGCGAGGAGAAGACCTTCCAGGTCGCTCCCTGGTCCGGGAGATGGCGCACCCGTCGCGCGATCGCCGACACGATCAGGTAGGGCAGGAGGTTGAGCGCCGTGCCGACCACGGCGAGCGGCAGGTGCACCAGCAGGCGCAGGAGCGAGCGGGCGACGAAGCGCGCCACCCCGAGCGGCGGGTAGGCCGCGGCCACCTGGTCGTCGCGCACCCCGAGGGCGCGCAGCAGGTGATCGTAGCGGCGGACCACCTCCGCGGCGGCCTCGACGCGCTCCGGGCAGCGGGCGGCGAGCTCGCGGTACCCCGCGAGCAGCGCCCGCCGCAGCTCCATCCCCTCGGCGAGCGAGCGGCGGCGCGGCAGCTCGAGCTCGGGACGGCCGATCAGGTCGGCGGCGCGGGCGATCAGGCGCGCCTCGTCCCAGGAGGCGTAGTTGAGGGTTACCGCGCGCAGCCCGGCGTCGATGCGGGCGGTGAGCACGCGCACCGCCGCAGCCTTCTCGCCTCCATCTGAGGATGCCAGGTACCGAGTCAGCTCCGGTGCGATGTCGATCGGCTCCCCGACCTGGACGAAGGCGCGCGAGCGGAAGCGCGGGCGGACGTCGAAGAGCAGGCCGACGGGCAGGATCTGCACCGCCTCGCCGGGCGCAGCGGCCACGCGGCGCTCGGCCTCCGCCTCGAGGGCAATGCGGGCGGCTCCGGTCTTCAAGGGCTGGAGCGCCGGGAGGTTATGGCTGGTCCCTTCGGGGAAAAGGGCCACCGCCCCGCCCGTCGCCAGCACCTCGCGGCAGCGGGCGAAGGTCTCCTGGTTCCTGTCGCCGAGCGCTTCGGCGCCGGTGAGCCCGGCCTCCTGGCCAACGTCCTGCCGCCGGTGGATCGGGATCGCGCCGCCGAGCGTCAGGAGCGGGCCGAGGACCGGGATCCTCCACAGCGTGGCCTTGGCGAGGAACCGCGCCTCGACCGGCAGCGTGCCGAGGAGGAGCAGCGGTCGACGAGCCCGTTGACGTGATTGGCCACCACGACGAGCGGCCGGCCGCGCGGCACCCGCTCGCGGCCGACCACCGCCACCTCGCGGTAGAAGGCAGCGAGGAGCAGGTGGATCAGTCGGTCGATAGCTCCTGCCATGCCGCCGCCGCCCGCCGCCCGCGCGCCTCGTCGACCAGGCTCATGCCCAGCAGGCCGACGACGAAGAAGGCGGCGGTCGAGAGCATCGCCACGCGCTGTGAGCTGGCCGCCGAGATCAGGCCGAAGACCAACGGTCCCACCATGAAGGAGACCTTCCCGGCGAGCCCCCAGAAGCCGAAGAACTCGCCCGCCTTCTCGACCGGCGAGAAGAGCCCGACGAGGCCGCGTGACGCCGATTGCAGCGAGCCGATCCCCAGGCCGGCGAAGAGCGCCACGCCCCAGAAGAGCTGCTTGCCGTCGAGGCCGGCCACGACCTCGCGGCCCGGCACGCAGGCGAAGACGCCGAGGCAGACCAGAATCCACAGCACCAGCGTGACGCGGATCGTGCGCACGGCGCCGACGCGGTCCTGGATCCAGCCGAAGAGAAAGGCGCCGCCGGCCGCCGAGAGCTGGAGCACGACGAAGAGCAGGCGCAGCTCGGCGGAGCTGAAGCCCACCGTCTGCACGGCGTAGATGCCGGCGAAGGCGACGACCGTGGTGAGGCCGGCGTAGTAGCAGCAGTAGATCGCCAGGAACTGCGCCAGCTCCGAGAAGTAGCGCACCGAGCGCGCGGTCTCGATCAGCCGCGCCAGGCCGGCGCGCACGTACTCGAGCGGCCGGCGGTCGCCGCGCGGCGCCCGCTCGCGCAGGAAGAGGAAGGTGGGCAGGCCGGCGAGCAGGAAGAAGACGGCGGTGGCCACCCAGGCGAGGCGGATCGAGGGCAGGTTGTCGACCGCGAACCCGCGGCTCACGAAGACCCCCGCCAGCAGCAGCGACGCCAGGCCGCCGAAGTAGCCGAGCCCCCAGCCGAACCCCGAGATGCGTCCGATGGTCTCCGGCGTCGAGATCTCGGGGAGGAACGCCCCGGCGAGGTTCTCGCCGAAGGAGAAGCCGAGGTAGGAAACGACGAGCAGCGCCATCCCTAGACCGACCCGCCCGGGGACCACGAACCAGAGGAGCGCCGTGCCGACGATGCAGGTGACGTAGGTGGCGCCGAGGAACCACTTCTTGCGCCCGGAGTCGTCGGCAACCGCCCCCACCACCGGCGCCAGCAGGAAGACGATCAGGTTCCCCACCGTGAGCGCCGCGCCCCAGAGGAGGTCCCCTTTGCCCGCGGGCGCGACGAGCTGGGTGAAGTAGACGCTGAAGAACGCGGTCACGATGACCGTCGTGTAGCTCGAGTTCGCGAAGTCGAACATCGCCCAGGCGACGACCTCGCGCGGGCGGGCTGGCGGATAGGGAGCGGTGGCCGACACGGTGGCGGGATGATACCGTTGGCTCTCTGTGACCACAGAGGCCGCGCGCTCAGCTCCCACCGGTCGACAGCTCCTCTCCCTCGCCCTCGGCGCCGTCGGCGTCGTCTACGGCGACATCGGCACCAGCCCTCTGTATGCCATGCGCGAGTGCTTCATCGGCTCGCACGCCGTGCCGCCGACGCGCGAGAACGTGCTCGGCGTGCTGTCGCTCATCTTCTGGTCGCTCGTCCTCATCATCTCGATCAAGTACCTGGTCTTCGTCATGCGCGCCGACAACCGCGGCGAGGGCGGCATTCTCGCGCTCCTGGCGCTGGTGCCGCACGACGCCGAGCACCCGCGGCGCATCTGGCTCCTGACCGCGCTCGGCCTCTTCGGCGCGGCCCTGCTCTACGGCGACGGGATGATCACTCCGGCCATCTCGGTCCTCTCCGCCGTCGAAGGGCTCAAGGTGGCGACGCCGCTCTTCGAGCCCTACGTCATCCCGATCACGATCGGCATCCTGATCGGGCTCTTCGCCTTCCAGCGGCGGGGCACCGCCGGCATCGGCGCGATCTTCGGCCCGGTCATGGTGCTCTGGTTCCTGTCGATCGCCGCGCTCGGAGCCTCCTGGCTGGTGCGCGACCTGCACGTCCTCGCCGCCCTCCTGCCGACCCACGCCGTGCGCTTCTTCCTCGCCAACGGCGTGCGCGGCTTCCTCACCTTGGGCGCGGTCTTCCTGGTGGTCACCGGCGGCGAGGCGCTCTACGCCGACATGGGGCACTTCGGCCGCCGGCCGATCCGCCTCGACTGGTTCGGCCTGGTGCTGCCGGCGCTGGTGCTCAACTATCTTGGCCAGGGGGTCCTGCTGCTGCACGAGCCCGCGGCGGCCGACAACCCCTTCTACCGCATGGCTCCCGGCTGGGCGCTCTACCCGCTCGTCGCCTTGGCCGCCGCCGCCGCGGTCATCGCCTCGCAGGCCCTCATCTCGGGCGCCTTCTCGCTCACCCGGCAGGCGGTGCAGCTCGGCTACACGCCGCGGCTCCAGATCGTCCACACCTCGGAGGAGGAGATCGGGCAGATCTACATCCCGACCATCAACTGGGTGCTGATGCTCTCGACCATCGGCCTGGTGCTCGGCTTCCGCGAGTCGACCAACCTCGCCGCCGCCTACGGCATCGCCGTCACCCTGACGATGGTCATCACCAGCATTCTCGCCTACGCCATCGCGCGCCGCCGCTGGGGGTTGCGCAAGCGCGCGGCGCTGCCGTTCTTCCTCTTCTTCGTCGCCATCGACCTCGCCTTCCTCGGCGCCAACGCGGTCAAGATCGCGGCCGGCGGCTGGTTCCCGCTGGTCGTGGGCTTTGCGATCTACACCCTGATGTCGACCTGGAAGCGCGGGCGGCAGATCCTCGGCGAGCGGCTGGCGCGCGGCGCCCTGCCCTTCGAGCAGTTCGTCGCCACCATCCAGCCCGGCTCGCCGCCGCGCGTTCCCGGGACGGCGGTCTTCATGTCGCGCGACCCGGCGGCCACGCCGACCGCGCTGCTGCACAACCTGAAGCACAACAAGGTGCTCCACGAGCAGGTGGTGCTGCTGACGGTCCAGACCGACGAGATCCCCCACGTGCCGCCCAAGGATCGCATCGAGGTGCAGGCGCTGGGGAAGGGATGCTACCGGGTGGTGGCGCGCTACGGCTTCCTGCAGACCCCGAGGATCTCGGACGTGATCGAGCGCGCGCGCGACAAGGGGCTCGACCTCCAGCCCATGCACACCACCTTCTTCCTCTCGCGCGAGACGCTGATCCCGAGCAAGAAGCCGGGCATGGCGATCTGGCGCGAGCGCCTCTTCGCGCTCATGTCGCGCAACGCCCTGCGCCCGACCGACTTCTTCCGCATCCCGCCCAACCGGGTGGTCGAGCTGGGGATGCAGATCCGGCTGTAATCGGCAATACGATGCGCCGTTCGCTCGCTGCAATCGGCGAAGCTGGACGGACCGGCGGAGTGCCTCCCGGCGTTACCGCACTGATCCGATCTCCCTCACCCCTGGCCCCTCTCCCACATGGGAGAGGGGGACGTGGGCGCAGGTGTTGCCCCTAGACGGGCATCGCCTTCTTGAGCGGCTTGAGCAGGAGGAGCAGCACGAAGGCGGTGGCGATGGCGATGGTCCCCAGGACGGCGAAGAAGGTTGAGTGCAGCCAGTCGTCCCAGAAGACGCCGATCGCGGTCAGCTTGTTGCCGATCGCCGTGGCCACGAACCAGCCGCCCATCAGGATGCCGCGCCAGCGCTGCGGCGCCACCTTCGACACCAGCGACAGCCCCATCGGCGAGAGCATCAGCTCGCCGGCGGTCAGGATGCCGTAAGCCGAGATCAGCCAGAGCGGCGAGACCCGGCCGAAGTCGCCGCCCGCCTTGCCGGCGAAGTACATGAGGTAGAAGGAGAGGCCGGTCAGGCACATGCCGATCATCATCTTGGTCGGCGTCGAGGGCTCGCGGCCGCGGCGGTCGAGGGCCGACCAGAGCCAGACCAGCGGGAAGGTCAGGACCAGCACCCAGAGCGGATTGATGGCGTTCGAGATGACCCCGGAGACGTTCCAGTCGGTGTTGTCGTTGGCCCAGTAGGTGAGGGTGATGCTGTTCTGGTGGAAGATCATCCAGAAGAAGATCACGATCAGGAAGATGACGAGCAGCGCCGCGACGCGCTTCCAGTCCGGCACCAGGTCGATCGGGTTCTGGTGGTGACTCACTGCCCTGGGCGGCGCGTCCACCGCGACCGCGGCGGCCGAGACCGGCGCCTTCGCCGGCCGCCGGTCGGCGGCCACCACGTGCCGCTTGAACACCCAGAGGATCGAGACCGAGATCATCATCCCCAGCGCGCCCATGGCGAAGGCGGGGTGATAGCCGAAGGTGCGGTGCATGACCTCGGCGACGATCGGCGCCAGCGCGGCGCCGACGTTGATCCCCATGTAGAAGATCAGGTAGGCGCGGTCCTTGAGGTGGCTCGCCTCGGGATAGAGGTTGCCGACCATGGCCGAGACGTTGGGCTTGAAGAAGCCGTTGCCGACGACCAGGCAGGTGAGGGCGGCGAACATCACCGGCACCGAGCGGAACGCGAGTAGCGCGTGGCCCGCCATGAAGAAGAAACCCCCCACCATCACGGCGCGGCGATAGCCCAGGATGCGGTCGGCGAGCAGCCCGCCGATGAGCGGGCTCGCGTAGACGAACATCAGGTAGTTCGAGTACACGCTGGTGGCGGTGTCGCGGGTCCAGCCAAACCCCTGCTCGGGATTGGTGACGTAGAGGACGTACATCGCCGCCACGGTGTAGAAGCTGAAGCGCTCCCACATCTCGGTGAAGAAGAGGACGTAGAGTCCCTTCGGGTGCCTCTCCGGGACCGGCCCGGCCGCCAGTTGCGGCGTCACGGCGCGCGCTGCAGTGCTCATCGCGAGACCTCCATCCGCCTAGTGGACACCACCCATCAACCGCCGGATCGGCCGCACCAGCACCGCGAGCAGCAGCGCGAGGCCGATCGACACCGCCGTCATGATCCCGAACAGGCGCGACAGCGGCATGGCCTCGAAGAGGCCGCCGACGCGCCCGGCGATCAGATTGCCGAGCGCCGAGCCCATGAACCAGACGCCCATCATCTGGCCCACTTTACGGTGCGGGGCGAGCTTCGTCACCGTCGACAGCCCCACCGGCGAGAGGCACAGCTCGCCCACCGTGTGCAGGAAGTAGGTCAGAACGAGCCACCAGGGGCTCACCTTGACGCCGCCGGCGGCCAGCCCGGCCGCCGCGACCATGACCAGGAAGCCCAGGCCGAGGAAGAACAGGCCGAACGCGAACTTCGCCGGCGACGAGGGCTCGCGGCCGGCCCGCGCGAGCGCCACCCAGAGCCAGGCGAAGAAGGCGGCGAGGCAGATGATGAACAGCGAGTTGACCGATTGGAACCAGCTCGCGGGCATCTCCCAGCCGAAGACGTTCAAGTCCGTGAGCCGCTCGGCGAAGAGGTTGAAGGACGAGCCGGCCTGCTCGAACCCCGCCCAGAAGGAGGCGGCGGCGAGGAACAGGATGAGGATCACCACCACACGCCCGCGCTCGACGCGCTCCAGGCGTCCGGTTAGGAACAGCGAGAGGAAGTAGAGGATCGCGATGGCGGCGATGACCACCCCGGCGCCATCCGCGAGCCCGGTGGCGGTGAGGTGCACGACGCCGGTCACTTGGAGTAGCGCCACGGCGGCGATCACCGCCGCCGCACCTCCGGCGACGAGGAAGAGCGGGCGCAGGCCCGTTGCCGCGCTGCGGTCCGGATGCAGCCCCGCCTCGCCGAGGTGGCGGCCGCCGAGCACGTACTGCACCAGGCCTAGGACCATCCCGACGCCGGCGGCGCCGAAGCCCACGTGCCAGTTGACGCGCTCGCCCAAGAAGCCGACGACCAGCGGCCCGACGAAGGCGCCGGTGTTGATCCCCATGTAGAAGAGCGAGAAGCCGGCGTCGCGCCGCGCGTCCCCCTTGGCGTAGAGGTCTCCCACCATCGAGCTGACGTTGGGCTTGAGCAGCCCGGTGCCGACGATGATGAGCAACAGCCCGAGGTAGAAGGTGGCGATGCCCTGGACGGCCATGCTGAAGTGGCCGGCGGCGATGACGATGCCGCCCACCAGCACGGCCCGCCGCTGGCCGAGGAAGCGATCGGCGATCCACCCGCCGGGCAGCGCGGTGAGGTAGACGAGCGCGGTGTAGAGGCCGTAGATCGCGCCCGCCTGCGTCGTCGCCATCCCGAGCCCACCCTCCGCCACCGCGGCGGTCAGGAAGAAGATCAGGATGGCCCGCATGCCGTAGTAGCTGAAACGCTCCCACACCTCGGTGAAGAAGAGAGTGGCGAGGCCGCGCGGGTGGCCGAAGAAGCCGTGCTCGGCGATGGCACCCGCCGCGGGCCCCAGGTACGGCTCAGCGGGAGCGACAGCGGTCGCTGCGGTGGAGGCGAACTCGGAGGTCTGGTCCTCGGGCATGCGCGGCCCTCCTGGGTTGGAGCCCGCGAGCGGCTCCGTGTCGGCGAAGCCGCATCAGCGGGGTGCTTGCCGGCGCGTACGGCCGCGGTCCCGGCGCGGATGTTCGAAGCGGGCCGGGAGCCTAGCACAGCGCCCGCGGCCCGCCGGCGATCGTGAGGTGGAGGCGAGCAAGCGGGGTGCCACCGCCCCTCGAGGCCGCCAAGAGCTTGCAAGTGAGGAGATTACGCGTGTGAGCCGGTTCCGGGTTCGAGCGCTGTCGTAGCCGGCAGGGGACAGCCTCGCCCCGCCGCGCCTCAGCCGAGCGCCGCGCGCCCGGCCGCGAACAGCGCGCGGAACCCTTCGCGGTCGCCGCTCTCGACCAGCCGCTCCACCTCGTCGAGCGCCGCGCGCGCCGCGGCGTAGACCTCGTGCCGGTGCGGATTGAGCCGCTGGATGTCCAGGTAGAGGTCTGGGCTCTCGCCGAACAGCGCCCGCGCCACCTCGCTCTGCCGCGCAAAGGTCGTCGAGCTCGTCGCCGCAAGCTCGCCCGGATCCACGCCGCAACCCGCCAGAGCACGCCCGAACAGGAGGCTCGTCAGATGCGCGAGCCCCAGCACCCAGGCCATCAGCTCGTCGTGGCGCTCGAACGGCAGGGTCACCACCTGCGCCGGCAACCCTGCGAGGAGCCGCCGCACCGCCGCCTCCTCCACCGCCGGCTCCTCGCGCGCCGCCAGCACGAACCGCAGCGGCTCCCCGCCCGCCACCTCCCTCCCCGGCCCGAACATCGGATGCAGCGCGACCACCCTCACCCCCCGCTCCCACGCCCTCCCGAGCACCGCCTCCAAGTGCCCCTGAATCGAAGCGACCTCCACCACGACCCCCCGCACCCCCCTCAGCCCCCCGACGACCTCCCCTATCGCCCCCAGCGGCACCGCCACGATCAGGTACTCGTACCGCCCGAGGTCCGGCACCTCTTCGACCGCCCCATAACCCCCTCCCGCCGGATCCACCACCTCCACCCCCCACCCCGCCCCCTCCAGCGCCCGCCGGAACCACGACCCCATCCCCCCCGCGCCCCCAATCACCAGGACACTCCCTCGCTCTTGGCTGCTCATGATGGGCGGGATTGTAGGGAACGAAGAGCTGGGTAAGACGCCCGGGAATGTTTGCCGCCACCCTGGTGTTCCCGCAGGCAGCTCAACCACCCTTCGAAGGCTTGGCCGCACCCGCAGTCGCCATCGAAGATCGACGTCTGTCTGTTTCGCAGCAGGAGGTCTCTGCGTCCGATGAGAAGGTCCGCCGTTCTTCTCCTCCTCGTCTTCCTGGCGCCCCTGGCGCCCGCTCTCGCCGGCACCGTCTACGTCCCCCTCGCCACCCAGCAGACCGTCGGCGGCGTGGTCTACAAGACGGGCGTCTGGGTGAGCAACCCGTCCGACGCGCCGCGCCGCTTCACCACCGCCTTCATCCCCTCCGACACCAACGGCACCGGCCGCGCCGCCTCCGGCAGCGCCACCGTGCAGCCCCGCGGCTCCATGCTCCTCACCAACATTGCGCCAGCAGGCGCCCACGGCATGCTGAAGATCGACGGCGCGCCGCAGCTCGTGGTGCGGGCGCGGCTCGACGCCGTCGCGGCGGGCCGCATCGTCTCCAGCACCCCCGTGCCGGTCATCTCCGCCGAGAACTGGGTGCCGGCCAGGGGCATCGCGCACCTCCAGGGCCTCGGTGCCCCCGCCGCCGGCGGCGCCGCCGGCTTCGGCCTGGTCAACCTGGCGGCGAAGACCGCCGAGTGCACGGCCGCGGCCTTCCGCCCGAACGGCGGGGCGATCGGCCGCGCCGTCAAGCTCACCGCCAAGCCGGTGAGCCACCGCCAGCTCCAGGAGGTCCTCGCGGGCCAGGGCGCCGCCGCCCTCGCCGATGCGCGGCTGGAGGTCACCTGCAACCAGCCGTTCTACGCCTACGCGACGCAGCTCGGCGGGGATGGCGCGCAGGCGGCCTTCGTCGCTCCGTCGGGCCGGCTCGGCGACCTCGAGCTGCCCGGCGCCAAGGACGGCGAGGGGCCCGGCGACAAGCCGGAGACGCCGCCGGGCAAGCCGCCGGCACCGCCGCCGACCGACCCGACGCCGCCCCCGACGCCGCCGAGCGGCCCGACGACCGGCGGCATCGTCTCGGCGCCCGGCGTCTTCCTCGACGTCCGGCCGGGCAGCTCCTACCGCGCCTTCGAGCTGCCGTTCCAGCTCGACGCGCGCTACCGCAAGCTGGTCGTCGACTTCGATCTCTACCTCGACACCTGGCAGAGCACCTGGTTCCACGGCATCACCAGCTTGAAGCGGAACGACAAGACTCTCTACTACGGTCTCCTGCTCAAGGGGGACCCGACGAAGACCATCGTCGACCTCGGGCGCGAGCAGCAGGTCAAGGAGAACTTCCCCTGGCGCCAGAAGACGACCTACCACGTGCGGATGACCTACGACCTGCCCGCGAAGCGCATCACGGCGCAGTTCTTCCAGGGCGGCAGCCTGGTGCACGCAGTGGCCGGCCGCATGATGAGCAACGACCTGCGGGCGTTCGGTAAGTACCGGGTACGGGTCGACTTCGGCCTGCCGGGGGTGGCCCACAGCGCCTACTACCCGCCGTACGGGTCGAAGTTCTCGAACCTGACCGTCTCCGCCGAGCGGTAGGACTGGCCATGAGAAGGGGGGAGCCAGGGCTCCCCCCTTTGTGGTGTTCGTGGGCGGTGCCGAAAACGCCCGGCACGGGGGCCGGGCGCTACAGGCTCAGCCGCCGCGCCGAGATGCCGAGCCGCCGGTCGTGCACACCTTCCCAGGCGGCGAGAAACCCACCCCTGCCGTCGCTCGCCACGCCGAGCCGCTCGTGCAGCATGACCCGGCCCGTCGAGAGGCGGATGCGCGTCGTGACCGGCACTCCGGCGGCGCTCAGCTCGTTGGCATAGACCGCCTGCGGCGTGGCGCCGAACCACTCGATCCAGAAGAGCAGGAAGCGGCCCGACAGCGCCGGCGCCAGGGCGGGCGCGAGGTGGCCGTGGTCCTTCGTCTCGTCGGCGGTCGAGAGCGTCAGCTCGCGCCCGACCAGGTCGCCGCGCGGGCTCACGAACTGGCCGAAGATCCGTCCCTCGCCGGCCGACACGAGCGACCCCTGCCACGCCACCAGGAAGTTGCCGTCCTGGCCGGCGGCCACCGACGGCCGGCGCTGCCAGTTGCGGGTGGTGGTGTTGATGCGGAAGTCCTCCCCGATCGGCGCGCCCGCGGCGTCGAGCACCCGGCCGTAGACCTCCTTGCGCGAGATCGCGCAGCACCCTTCCCAGGCCACCAGCGCCTCGCCGGCGGCGTTGAAGGCGGCGGCCGGGAAGAGCGGCGCCACCCCGGCGCCGGTGTCGAGGCGGAGCTGTGACCCGAGGCGGTCGCCGGCACGGTCGAGGAACCGGCCGTAGACGGCGTTGAGCTCGGCCGGGCCGTCGCCGGCCTCGCTGTGCCAGACGACGAGCAGGCGCTCGCCGTGCAGCGCCACCGCCGGGCGCGCATTGAGGCCGGCGCTCCTGCCACTCACCCGGAACGGCTCGCCGAGGGCGCGGCCGGACGGCATGTCGAAGCGCTGGCCGAAGACCGAGCGGCCGAGGACCTGGCGGTCCTGCCAGAAGATTTCGGCCCGCAGGTAGGCCCGCTCCTCGGTCCAGAAGACGAAGAGGTCGCCGCCCGGGCCGACGATCGCCGCCGGCTCGCGCCGCACCACCACCTCGCCCTCCCCCGGCACCGCGAGCAGGTTCTGATTGGCGGCCAGCAGGACTTCGCGTCCCTGCGGCTGCCCGGACGGGGTGTAGAACCGGGCCAGCAGACCGTCGCGGTCGTGCGACCAGACGACCACGGACATGCCGCTGCGATCGAAGGCCGTGACCGGCAGCTTCTGCTTGGACTCGTAGGCGGTGTTGATGCGGAGCTCGGACCCCGGGGGGTTGGGGGCCGCGGCCGCGGCGACCGCGACGGCGGCGAGGGCGAGGGCGACGCAGGTGGACGTGCGGGCTCGCATACGGCGTGTTCCTCCTCCAAAGAGACCGTTGTTGACCTAGCCTATCGTGATTCGACAATAGGCGCGAGGGATGCGCGGCGGTGGGCGCCGGGGGATACCCCCCCGGGGAATGCTGTTTCCGCCCAGATCGTTATTCCTTCCGTACCGGCCCGACGGGCCAACTTCGGGAGCGAGAAAGCGAGACGACATGACCGAGCTAACGACCCTCCCCGTCCTCCCGCTGCGGGACTTCGTGCTGTTCCCGGGAGTGACGTCACCCATCAGCGCCGGCCGCCCCGGCACCCTGCGCGCCATCGAGGCCGCGCTCGCCACCGCGGAGCACTTGGTCTTCGCGGTGTCGCAGCGGCAGGGCGGGCAGGGCTCGGAGGTGTCGCCGGAGAACCTCCACACGATCGGCACCGTGGCGCGCATCGGCCAGCTCCAGCGCGGCTTGGGCAGCGTCCAGCTCCTGCTGCACGGCGAGCACCGCGGCATCGCGATGCGGATCTCCGAGAAGGACGGTTATCTCGAGGCGGTGGTGCGCGAGGCCGAGGAGATGGCGCCGCTCCAGGCCGACGACCCGGCCTTCGCCGGGCTGCTGCGCGAGGCGCGGGCGCGGGCCGCCGAGCTGGGCCGCCGCTCGGGGCTCCCCGACGAGGTGGTGCAGCAGGTGCTCGCCGGCATCAAGGACCCGGGCCGCCTGGCCGACCTGGTCGCCGCCTACACCGAGCTGCCGCCGGCGCAGCGCCAGATGCTGCTCGAGACCCTCTCGGTCGAGGAGCGACTGCGCCGCGTGCTGGTGCACGTCGAGCGCCAAATCTCGGTCCTCGAGGCGCAGGAGGACATCAAGAGCAAGGTGCAAGAGGAGCTGGGAGACCGCCAGCGCGAGATGTTCCTGCGCGAGCAGTTGAAGGCCATCCAGAAGGAGCTCGGCGAGGGCGACGCCGGCGGCGACGCCGACGAGCTGCGCGAGAAGCTCGCCGCGCTCGAGCTGCCGCCCGAGGTGCGTAAGGAGGTCGACCGCGAGCTCGGCCGGCTCGGCCGCATGGGCCGCGAGTCGATGGAGTCGCAGGTCATCCGCACCTACCTCGAGACGGTCGTCGAGCTGCCGTGGAGCGAGCGCAGCCCGGAGAAGCTCGACCTCGCCGCGGCGCAGGCGATCCTCGAGGAGGACCACTATGCGCTCGGCGACGTCAAGGACCGGGTGCTCGAGTTCCTGGCCGTCCGCCAGCTCCGCGAGCGGACCGCCTCGAGCGGCGCCGCGGGCGAGGCCGGCGAAGCGCCCGGCAACCAGGACGACAAGGCCAAGGGGCCGATCCTCCTCTTCGTCGGCCCGCCGGGCGTCGGCAAGACCTCGGTCGCCAAGTCGATCGCCCGCGCCATGGGGCGCAAGTACGTGCGCATCTCGCTGGGCGGCGTGCGCGACGAGGCCGACATCCGCGGTCACCGGCGGACCTACGTCGGCGCCATGCCCGGGCGCATCCTCCAGGGCATGCGGCAGGCCGGGGCGAAGAACCCCGTCTTCCTGCTCGACGAGGTGGACAAGCTCGGAGTCTCCTTCCAGGGCGACCCGGCGAGCGCGCTGCTCGAGGTCCTCGACCCGGCGCAGAACGACAGCTTCACCGACCATTACCTCGGCGTGCCGTTCGACCTCTCGGAGGTGCTGTTCATCGCCACGGCGAACTTCCTCCAGAACATCCCGGGGCCGCTGCTCGACCGCATGGAGGTCGTCGAGTTCGCCGGCTACACCGAGCGCGAGAAGCTGGCCATCGCCCGCCAGTACCTGATCCCGCGGCAGCTCGCGGAGAACGGCCTCGCCCGCGGCGAGCTGACGATCCGCGACGCGGCGGTGTCGGAAGTCATCAGCGGCTACACGCGCGAGGCGGGAGTGCGCCAGCTCGAGCGCGAGATGGGACGGATCGCGCGCAAGGTGGCGCGCGAGATCGCCGGCCGCGACGCGGCCGCCGAGGCGACACCCGTGGTACTGGAGCGCGAGGGCGTGCGCGAGCTCCTCGGGCGGCCGAAGGTCCACCCCGAGCGCGCCTCGGGCGCCGATCAGGTCGGGGTGGCGACCGGCATGTACTACACGCCGGTCGGGGGCGACATCATGTTCGTCGAGGCCTCGACGATGAGGGGCAAGGGCGAGCTGGTGCTGACCGGCCAGCTCGGCGACGTCATGAAGGAGTCGGCGCGCGCCGCCTGGACCTACGCCCGCTCGCACGCCGACGTGCTGGGCATCCCGCCGGAGTGCTTCGAGCGCGACGTCCACGTCCACGTGCCGGCGGGAGCCATCCCCAAGGACGGTCCCTCGGCCGGCGTGACGATGGCGACTGCTCTCGTCTCGGTCCTCTCCGGCCGGCCGGCACGCCACGACATCGCGATGACCGGCGAGATCACGCTCTCCGGCCGCGTCCTGCCGATCGGCGGCGTCAAGGAGAAGGTGCTCGGGGCGGTGCGCGCCGGCATCCGTGCCATCGTCGTGCCGCAGGCCAACGAGGCCGACCTCGAGGACCTGCCGCGCGACGTGCGCGCAGAGCTCGAGGTGCACCTGGCGGAGGAGCTCGGCGAGGTGCTGGCGCTCACCCTGCGCGGCGCCTCGTTCACTGGCGGCCGCCTGCTCTTCGCCGAAAGCGGCGACACGGCCGGGCTGACCGAAGGCCTCGCGCATTAAGAGGGTAGGTACGTGGGGGCCGTGGCGACCGGTAGGGGCTGGCGGGGTGGGGAGATGGATCGGGCTTTACTGCGTTGATCCGATCTCCCTCACCCCTGGCCCCTCTCCCACATGGGAGAGGGGGACGCCTGCGGTGCGCCGCGAGCCGACGTACCATAGGCGGGCGAAACGCTCGCCAGGAGGACACCGTGCGCGCAGGACGATGGACCGCGGCTCTCTGGGCACTGGCGCTGGCCGGCCTCCTCCTCGTCGGGTCCGGCGCGGTCGCCGCCAAGGCCGGGGGAATCCTGGATGGCAAACACTTCAGCGGCGAGACCGGCGAGAAGGGAAAGGACAATGGGGATCCCGAGGAATTCGTCTTCAAGGACGGGATGTTCGATCCCTTGCAATGCCACCCCTGGGGATTCGGCGCCGCGCCCTACACGGCCAAGAAAGTCGGCGAGGTCACCCAGTTCGCGGCGACGACGGTGAGCGCCAAGGAAGGGAAGATGACCTGGACCGGCAGGGTGCGCGGCGACCGCATCGAGGGGACGATGGTGTGGAGCAAGGACGGGCAGGAGCCGGCCGACTACTGGTTCCGCGGCACGCTCAAGGCCGAATGACACCTCTCTTCCTCCTCCTGCTGCTGCGCATCGTCGCACCGGCCGAGCCGGCCGATGCCGCGGCGTGGACCCGCCAGGGCCTGCTCTGGCGCCTGAACGGCGAGCGTGCAGCCGCCGGCCTCGCGCCGCTCGCGCTCAATCCGCGCCTCGTGGCCGTGGCGCAGCAGGGGGCGGAAGAGATCGCGCGTCGCGGCGTCCGCGCCTACGAGGAAGCCGCCCTCCGCGACACCTTCGCCGCTACGCGGCGCCGCCTGGCGCAGGCGGGGTACGAGGCGCACGGCTGGAGCGAGAGCTACGCGCTCACTGCCGGCAGCCTCGATCGCGTCGTCGGCGGCGAGGATGGCGCGCTCGCGCTGGCGCGCGACGGCGATTACCGCCACCTCGGGGTGGGCGTCAGCGCGCTCGAGGGCACCCCCGTCTACACCTTCCTCCTGGCCTGGCCGGAGGGCGACTTCTTCGCCCGCGAGACCGCCGGCCTCTCCGACCTCGACCGCGTCCGGGCGTCGATGCTCGCCGCGGCGAACGCGCTGCGCGCCAAGGCCGGCGCGGGGCCCCTGGCCCGTGATCCGCGCCTCGACGCCGCCGCGCAGCGGCACGCCGAGGACATGCTGGCGCGCTCCTACTACGCCCATCAGACCCCGGAAGGCGACGGCCCGCGCGAGCGGCTGCTCGCCGCCGGCTTCACCCGCGCGACGGCGTGCGGCGAGAACATCGCCCGCGGGCCGTACTCGGTCGAGGAGGTGCTGGCGGCGTGGAACAAGAGCCGCGACCACCGCCGCAACCTCCTCCACCGCGGCTTCACCCACCTCGGCGTCGGCGTGGCCCGCGGCCGCGGCCCCGACGGCTGGACCGTGCTCTGGGTCCAGGACTTCGCGACACCGGCGGCTACGGCCGCCGCTCCTTGACCATCAGCCAGCCGTCCACCCGCCCGCCGTAGTAACCGGGCAGGCGACGCGTGGCGCGGAAGCCGTGACGCTCGTAGAAGGCGCGGGCGCCGGCCTCGCCGGCCGCCGTCTCGAGTGTGATCGCCGCGGCACCGCTCTGCCACAGCCACTCCTCGGCGGCCGCGAGCAGGCGGCCACCGATCCCCCGCCGCTGGCAGCCGGGAGCGACATCGAGAGTCACCAGGTGTGCCAGACCGTGGCGCGCGCGGCAGGCCACCACGAACCCGACCACCGCGTCTCCCTCCTCCGCCACGAGGGTGCGGCAACCGCGCCCGTCCATCCATGCCGCGAGCTCCCGCCGCGAGTAGGCCAGCGCCGGCGGAAACGCAGCGCGATCGATCGCCAGCAGCCGGTCGAAGTCGTCCGCCCGGGCGGCGCGGAGCGTGAGCGGGGCCTGGTCCATGCCTTGCTATTCATTTCTGGCAGGAGGATCTCGTACGATGAAAGTACGCGACATCATGACCGAGAGCCCCGCCTGTTGCAGCCCGGAGCAGACCGTGCGCGAGGCGGCGCGCCTCATGGCGCAGAACGACTGCGGAGCGATCCCGGTGATCGAGGAATCCTCCCGGCAGGTGGTGGGAGTGATCACCGATCGCGATCTGGCGGTGCGGGTGCTGGCGGAAGGGCGGGGACCGGACACGCCGGTGCGCGAGGCGATGACCTGCGACCCCGTCTGCTGCGGGCCCGACGCCGACCTCCGTGAGCTGGAGCGGCTCATGGCGGACCGCCAGGTGCGCCGCGTGCCGGTGGTCGAGGACGGCCGCTGCGTCGGCATCGTCGCCCAGGCCGACCTCGCGCGCCACCCGGAGGCGGTGAGCGAGCAGGAGGTCGCGCACGTGGTGGAGGAGATCTCGCAGCCGGCCGGCGTGCTTCATCGCTGAGCGGGTAAAGGCTTCAAGAACACCGTGGCGTCGCGGTTGAGGTAGGACTGCCCCGGCACCGGTGTGCCGGTCGCCTGGAAATTGCGGTCGCCGGCGGCACCCCAGAGCTCGACGACCAGGAGCAGCCCCGCCGCGGTGAGGAGGGCGGTGCGGGCGCGGGTACGCCAGGCCTCGGGTGCGGGGATGCGGCGGAGGACCTCCGCCGCCGCCACGGCGGCCAGGGTGAGCCAGAAGGGAAGGAGCAGCAACCCCTGGCGGACGTAGCCGAAGAAGAGCCCCACCAGGACCGCCCAGACCCCGGTCAGGAGCAGCACCAGCACGCCCCAACGCCGCCGCTCTCCGCCGGCCGCGAGACAGACGGCCAGGCCGAGCGCGGCGAGCGGCGGCCCGAGCCAGAGGCCGAGCCGTGCCGCGACCGACGTCGGCACGAAGACGTCCACCGGGCGCCGCACTCCCCGGAGTCCGCCCGGCCAATTCCACTGCGTCCAGCCGAGACGCCAGGCGTCGAGCGAGAGCCGCCACTTGCGCAGCACCAGGCGCGCGAAGTCGCCGGGGTGCACGCGCGCCCAGTCCCAGGCCATGCGATCGCCGTGGAGGATGAACGCCAGGTGGCGCGGGTCCTCGACGTTCAGCATGGTGCCGCCCGCGGCGGTGAGCGGCGCCGGCGAGAAGGTGCCGTCGGCGTCCGGCCGGTTGGCGAGCGCGAGGTTCAGCGGACCGTAGAGAGTGAGCGGGATGAACACGGGGAGCGGCTCCTCGGTCCGCTCGGCGCCCCGCTCCGCGAGCCGCGCGTTCACCTCCGCCATGCGCACGGCGTTGCGCGCGGTCCAGGGGGCGACTGCGAGCAGCCAGCCGGCGGCCACCAGGGCCCACGGCGCGAAGCGGGGACGCGGCGGCGCGCGCCATCGCCCGCGCAGCCACCCCCACGCTCCGACGCCCCAGAGCGCGAGGGCGACGAGTGCGGCCTCGGCGCGGATCATGGCCAGGAACCCGAGCAGCAGGCCGAGGAGGAGCGCGGCGCCCGTCGCTCGCTCGCCGCGCGCGGTGCCCTCCGGCGCCGCCGGCGCGGCGAGCGGATGCTGCAGCCGCCGGCTCCAGAGGAGCAGCGCGACGAGGAGGAGCGTCAGGTACGCGCCCTCCGACACCGGTGCCACCGCCAGCACGTAGAGGCCGAAGTGGTAGAGGCAGAGGACCGCCGCGGCGAGCGCGACGCCGTGACCGAGGTACGGGCGCGCCAGGAGGTAGAGGAAACCGACCGCGCCGCTCGCGACGAGCGCCAAGAGCAGCCGCACCGCGACGTGTGGCACGGCGTCGGTGGGTCCGCCGGCGCCCGCCAGCGTGTGCACCGCGGCGAGCAGCCAGGCGAAGCCGGGTGGATGGAAGGGGATGCCGTCGTCGTAGAGCCGCCCCGCCAGGAGCGCGCGAGCGTAGCGGTAGAAGGCCTCCGCGTCGCCCTCGTAGAAGATCGTGTAGGGCCAGCTCGCGTCGCGGTTCGAGAACAGGAAGGCGGCGCGATGGATCCAGGCGAGGAGGGTCAGCCCGAGCGCCCAGCCGAGCTCCCCGCGCAGGCGCGATCGCCGGGAGCGCCCCCGCGTCCCGCCCGGCGCCCGCGCCTGGCGACGGCGTTCGGCTCGTCGCATCACGGGCGCGCATGCTGTCACACAGTCGAGCCGGAGCCCGGCAGGATGACCTGCCTCGAAGGGCGGGTCTGCGCGACGTCGCGGACGAGCGACAGCGGAGTCAGGTCCATGATGCAGGTGCGGCTCGAGCAGCCGCGACGTAGAGTCGGCCTGAGGCCAGAGCCACGCGGCTCCCGGCAAGAGAAAGGGCGGCCTACGGCCGCCCTTTCGCACTCCAGATGGTCGCCGCCCTACTCCCCTTCCAGCACCTCCTGCGGCAGGGTGCGGATCTCCTCGTCGCCGAAGTCGAAGAAGATCTCCTCCTCAGCCTCGGCCTCGGGGGCGATGTACTCCTCCTCCATGTGGAAGTCGGCGTAGTGCGCCATGCCGGTGCCGCCGGGGATGACGCGGCCGACGATGACGTTCTCCTTCAGGCCGCGCAGGTAGTCGATCTTGCCGCTGATCGCCGCCTCGGTGAGCACGCGGGTCGTCTCCTGGAAGCTCGCGGCCGAGATGAAGCTCTCGGTCGACAGGCTCGCCTTGGTGATCCCGAGCAGCAGCGGCCGGCCGATCGACGGCGTGCCGCCGGCGGCCACCACCCGCTCGTTCTCCTCCTGGAACTTCCAGCGGTCCACCTGCTCGTCGATCAGGAAATCGGTGTCGCCGACCTCCTCGATCTTCACCGAGCGCATCATCTGGCGCACGATGACCTCGATGTGCTTGTCGTTGATCGCCACGCTCTGCGAGCGGTAGACCTCCTGGATCTTGTCCACCAGGTAGCGCTGCAGCTCCTTCTCGCCCAGCACCTGGAGGATGTCGTGCGGGTTGATCGGTCCGTCGATCAGCGGATCGCCGGCCCGCACCCGCTCGCCCTCCTGCACGTTGATGTGGATCGAGCGCGGCACCAGGTACTCGCGGGTCTCGCCGCTGTCGCTCTCGACCACCACCTTGCGCATGCCCTTGTGGATGTCGCCCAGGCGCACCGTGCCGTCGATCTCGGTGATGATCGCCGGCTCCTTGGGGCTGCGCGCCTCGAAGAGCTCGACGACCCGTGGCAGACCGCCGGTGATGTCCTTGGTCTTCGTCGTCTCGCGCGGGATCTTGACCAGCGTGTCGCCGGGGTAGACGTCCTGGCCGTTCGTCACGACCAGGTGCGAGCCCGAGGGGAGCAGGTAGCGCTTCTCCCGCCCATCCTCGCCGCGGATCATGATCGCCGGCACGCGCTTCTCATTGGCGGAGGCCTCGACGATGATCTTCTGCGACAGACCCGTGACCTTGTCGGTCTCCTCGCGGACATTCTCGCCTTCGACGATGTCCTGGAACTCCACCCGGCCCGCGATCTCGGAGAGGATCGCCGAGGTGAAGGGGTCCCAGGTCACCAGCTCCTTGCCCGGCTCGACCTCGTCGCCCTCGTGGACGAGGAGCTGCGAGCCGTAGGTCAGCGCGTAACGCTCGAGCTCGCGGCCCTTGTCGTCCTGCAGCACGAGCTTGCCGCTCCGGTTGATGACGACCAGCGCCCCCTTCTTGCTCTCGACCGTGGCGACGTTCAGGAACTTGACGCGCCCGGGGTTCTTCGCGATGTGCTTCGACTGCTCGGAGACGCGGCTCGCGGTACCGCCGTAGTGGAAGGTCCGCATGGTGAGCTGCGTGCCCGGCTCGCCGATCGACTGCGCGGCGATGACGCCCACCGCCTCGCCGATCTCGACCATCTTGCCGGTTGCGAGGTTGCGCCCGTAGCAGCTCGCGCAAACGCCGCGCCGGGTCTCGCAGGTCAGCACCGAGCGGATCTTCACCCGCTCGATGCCCGCCGACTGCACGGCGTTGGCGAGCGTCTCGGTGATCTCCTGCCCGACCTCGAGGATCAGCTCCCCGGTCATCGGGTCGTAGACGTCCTCCTGGCTGACGCGGCCGACGATGCGGTCGCGCAGCGGCTCGAGGATCTCGCCGCCCTCCATGATCGCCGACACCGTGATGCCGTCGATCGTGCCGCAGTCGACCTCGTTGATGATGACGTCCTGCGCCACGTCCACGAGGCGCCGGGTCAGGTAGCCCGAGTCGGCGGTCTTGAGCGCCGTGTCGGCCAGACCCTTGCGCGCGCCGTGGGTCGAGATGAAGTACTGCAGCACCGACAGCCCCTCGCGGAAGTTGGCGGTGATCGGCGTCTCGATGACCTCGCCCGAGGGCTTGGACATCAGGCCGCGCATGCCGGCGAGCTGGCGCACCTGCTCGCGCGAGCCGCGGGCGCCGGAGTCCGCCATCAGGTTGATGGGGTTGAACTCCCCGGTGTCATGCTCGACCTGCTTCATCTCGCGGAACATCTCCTCGGAGACCTTCTCGGTGACGCGGTGCCAGATGTCGATGATCTTGTTGTGGCGCTCGCCGGCGGTGATGACGCCCGCCGAGCGCTGGTTCTCGATCTCGATCACCTCCCGCCGCGCGTGGTCGAGCATCTCCTGCTTGCGCGAGGGGACGACCATGTCGTCGACGCCGAAGGAGATCCCCGCCTTGGTGGCGTAGAGGAAGGCGATCTCCTTCAACTCGTCGAGCATCTGCACCGTCTTGTCGTTGCCCAGGGTGATGAAGCAGTAGCCCACCAGATCCTGGAGACCGCGCTTCTTGAGCAGGCCGTTGATGTAGGGGATCTCCTCGGGCAGGTGCATGTTGAGGACCACCCGGCCGACCGTCGTCTCGATGATCCCGTTCTCCACCTGGTCGATGTCGGCGTGCACGACGTTCTGCTTGTCGTACTGCGTCTCGAGGTTGATGTAGGGCCCGCTGTAGCGCACCCGGATCCGCGACAGCGTCTCGACCTCGCCCCCCTCCTGCGCCAGGAGCACCGAGTCGAAGTCGGGGAAGACCTTCCCCTCACCCTTGGCGCCCGGCTTCGAGAGCGTCAGGTAGTAGCCGCCGAGCACCAAATCCTGCGACGGCACGGCGAGCGGCCGCCCGTGCGCCGGCGAGAGAATGTTCTGCGACGACAGCATGAGCACCTTGCTCTCGATCTGCGCCTTGGGCGACAGCGGCACGTGCACCGCCATCTGGTCGCCGTCGAAGTCGGCGTTGAAGGCGGCGCAGACCAGCGGGTGGATCTTGATCGCCTTGCCCTCGATCAGCACCGGCTGGAAGGCCTGGATGCCCAGGCGGTGCAGAGTGGGAGCGCGGTTGAGCAGCACCGGATGGTCGCGGATGACCTCCTCGAGCGCGTCCCACACCTCGTCGACCTCGGCCTCCACCATCTCCTTGGCGGCCTTGATCGTGCCGACGAGCTGCTTCTCCTCGAGCCGGTTGTAGATGAACGGCTTGAAGAGCTCGAGTGCCATCTTCTTGGGTAGGCCGCACTGGTCGAGCTTGAGCTCGGGCCCGACGACGATGACCGAGCGGCCGGAGTAGTCGACGCGCTTGCCGAGCAGGTTCTGGCGGAAGCGCCCCTGCTTGCCCTTGAGGGTGTCGGAGAGCGACTTGAGCGGCCGGTTGTTCGAGCCCTTGAGCACGCGGCCGCGGCGGCCGTTGTCGAACAGAGCGTCGACCGCCTCCTGCAGCATCCGCTTCTCGTTGCGCACGATGACCTCGGGGGCGCGCAGCTCGAGTAGCTTCTTCAGCCGGTTGTTGCGGTTGATGACGCGCCGGTAGAGGTCGTTCAGGTCGCTGGTCGCGAAGCGGCCGCCGTCGAGCGGCACCAGCGGGCGCAGCTCGGGCGGGATGACCGGGATGACGTCCAGGATCATCCACTCCGGACGATGCCCGGAGCGGCGGAAGGCGTCGACCACCTTCAGGCGCTTGGCGGCCTTCAGGCGCTTGATCTGGCTGGTCTCGGTGCGCATGACGATGCGCAGCTCCTCGGCCAGCTCCTCGATGTCGATCCGCGCCAGCAGCTCCTTGATCGCCTCGGCACCCATGCGGGCGTCGAAGTTCCCCTCGCCGTGCTTGTCGCGCAGCTCGCGGTAGCGCTCCTCCGACAGCAGCTCCTGCTCCTTGAGCTCCGTCTCGTTGGGGTCGATGACGACGTAGCTCTCGAAGTAGAGGATGCGCTCGAGATCGCGCAGGCTGATGTCGAGGAGGTGCCCGATGCGGCTGGGCAGCCCCTTGAAGAACCAGACGTGCGACACCGGGCAGGCGAGCTCGATGTGGCCCATGCGCTCGCGCCGCACCCGCGACCGCGTCACCTCGACGCCGCACTTGTCGCAGATCACGCCGCGGTGCTTCATGCGCTTGTACTTGCCGCAGAGGCACTCCCAGTCGGTGATCGGGCCGAAGATCTTGGCGCAGAACAGGCCGTCCCGCTCCGGCTTGAAGGTGCGGTAGTTGATCGTCTCCGGCTTGGTGACCTCGCCGAAGCTCCAGGAGCGGATCTTCTCCGGCGACGCGATCGAGATCTTGATCGCGTTGAAGTCACGCGTCGGCGACTGCTTGTCGAACGTGCTGAATGGTTGCAAAGGTCGATTCCTCCGTTAGACCTTGAGGAGTTCCACATCGAGACAGAGGCTCTGCAGCTCGCGCACGAGCACGTTGAACGACTCGGGAAGGCCCGGCGCCTCCGGCACGTCGCCCTTGACGATGGCCTCGTAGACCTTGCTCCGGCCCTCGACGTCGTCGCTCTTGACCGTGAGCAGCTCCTGCAGGGTGTAGGCGGCGCCGTAGGCCTCGAGCGCCCACACCTCCATCTCGCCGAACCGCTGGCCGCCGAACTGCGCCTTGCCGCCCAGCGGCTGCTGGGTGATGAGCGAGTACGGGCCGATCGAGCGGGCGTGGATCTTGTCGTCGACCAGGTGCGAGAGCTTGAGCATGTAGATGTAGCCCACCGTCACCTTCTGCTCGAAGGGCTCGCCGGTCATGCCGTCGTGGAGCGTGGTCTTGCCCGAGCCGGGCAGCCCGGCCTCCTCGAGCAGGACCTTGATGTCGCCCTCGCGCGCGCCGTCGAAGACCGGGGTCGCAAACTGCAGCCCCAGCACCTTCCCCGCCCACCCGAGGTGGGTCTCCAAGATCTGGCCGACGTTCATCCGACTCGGCACGCCGAGCGGGTTGAGCACGATCTCGACCGGCGTGCCGTCGGGCAGGTAGGGCATGTCCTCCTCGGGCAGGATGCGCGAGATGACTCCCTTGTTGCCGTGGCGGCCCGCCATCTTGTCGCCCACCTGGAGCTTGCGCTTCATGGCGACGTAGACCTTGACCAGCTTGATGACGCCCGGCGGCAGCTCGTCCCCCTTCTGCAGAAGGCCGATCCGCTCTTCATTGACCCGGTGCAGGACGTCGATGTGCGAGTCGGTCTTGCGATAGACGATCTCGATCGCGTCGAGCAGGCGCCGCTCGGCGACCGGCAGGCGCAGGATCTCCTGCCGGGTCAGCCGCTCGAGGTGCGAGGCCTCGACCTTCTGGCCGGAGGCGAGGATCTCCTGGCCGGTGCGGGCCTTGACTGGAGCGGTCACCTTCTGCCCGACCAGCAGGTCCTTGATCTTCTTGTTGCGCTCCTCGGTGAGGATCCGCACCTCGTCCTTGATGTTCTTCTCGAGCCGGGCGATCTCCTCCTGCTCGATCTCCTTGGCCCGCTGGTCCTTCTCGACGCCCTTGCGCGAGAAGATCTTGACGTCGACGATCGTCCCTTCGATGCCCGGCGGCACCTTGAGCGAGGCGTCGCGGACGTCGCCCGCCTTCTCGCCGAAGATGGCGCGCAGCAATTTCTCCTCGGGGGTGAGCTGGGTCTCCCCCTTCGGGGTCACCTTGCCGACCAGGATGTCGCCGGCCTTGACCGTGGCACCGATGCGGATGATGCCGCTCTCGTCGAGGTCCTTGAGCGCCGACTCCGAGACGTTCGGGATGTCGCGCGTGATCTCCTCGGGACCGAGCTTGGTGTCGCGGGCCTCGATCTCGAACTCCTCGATGTGGATCGAGGTGTAGTAGTCCTCCTTGACCAGCTTCTCGGAGATGAGAATCGCGTCCTCGAAGTTGTAGCCGCGCCAGGGCATGAAGGCCACCAGCACGTTGCGGCCGAGCGCCAGCTCGCCCATCTCGGTGCAGGGGCCGTCGGCCAGCACGTCGCCCTTCTTGACCCGCGTCCCCTCGGTCACGACCGGCTTCTGGCTGATGCAGGTGTTCTGGTTCGAGCGCCGGAACTTGATGAGCTGATAGATGTCGGCGCCGAACTCCTTCGCCTCGCCGGTCTCGATGTCCTCGCCCTCGACGCGGACGATGATGCGCTCGGCGTCGACCGAGTCGACGACGCCGCCGCGCTTGCAGAGCACGACCGCGCCGGAGTCCTGGGCGAGCTTCGCCTCGAGCCCGGTGCCCACGACCGGCGCCTCGCTCCGGAGCAGCGGCACCGCCTGGCGCTGCATGTTCGAGCCCATCAGCGCGCGGTTGGCGTCGTCGTTCTCGAGGAACGGGATGAGCGCCGCGGCGACCGAGACGAGCTGCTTCGGACTGATGTCCATGTAGTCGATGCGGTCGCGCTCCGGCGTGATGAAGTCGCCGCCGGCGCGCGAGATCACGCGGTCGGAGACGAAGACACCGTTCTCGTCCAGCCGCGCGTTGGCCTGGGCGATGATGTACTTCTCCTCCTCCCAGGCCGAGAGGTAGAAGGCGTGCGGCTCGACCTCGACCACGCGCTTCTTGGCCTTGGCGAGCTTCTTGTTCTCCGCCTCGAGCTCCTCGCGGGTGACGATCTGCCCCAGCCGGTACGGGCCGTCCCCGACCTTGAGCACCCGGAAGTGGTCCAGCACCCGCCCGTTCTCGACCCGCTTGTAGGGGCTCTCGATGAACCCGTAGTCGTTGATTCGGGCGTAGGTCGCGAGCGAGGAGATGAGGCCGATGTTCGGCCCTTCCGGCGTCTCGATCGGGCAGATACGGCCGTAGTGCGTGGCGTGGACGTCGCGCACCTCGAACCCCGCCCGCTCGCGCGACAGGCCGCCCGGCCCGAGGGCCGAGAGGCGCCGCTTGTGGGTCACCTCGGAGAGCGGGTTCGTCTGGTCCATGAACTGCGAGAGCTGCGACGAGCCGAAGAACTCCTTGATCGCCGCGATGACCGGCTTCGAGTTGATCAGGTCGTGCGGCATCGCCGAGTCGATGTCCTGATGGACGGACATCTTCTCCTTGATCGCCCGCTCCATCCGCACCAAGCCGATGCGGAACTGGTTCTCGAGCAGCTCGCCCACCGCGCGCACGCGGCGGTTGCCCAGGTTGTCGATGTCGTCGACGCGCCCGACGTCCTTCTGCAGGCGCAGCAGGTACTCGATGACGCGGAAGAAGTCGTCGGCCGACAGCGTCTTCTGGTCGACCGGCACCTCGGTGTCGAGCTTGATGTTGAACTTGAACCGCCCGACGCGCGAGAAGTCGTAGCGCTTGGCGTCGAAGAACATGCCGTAGAAGAGCGAGCGAGCGCTCTCCAGGGTCGGAGGGTCCCCCGGCCGCATGCGGCGATAGATCTCGATCAGCGCCTCCTTGGCGTTGCGCGTCGTGTCCTTGGCCAGCGTGTTCGAGAGCGTCGCGCCGGTCAGCTCCCAGTCGGGGAAGTAGACCTCGACCGGGGTGAAGTTGCGCCCCTCGATCCGCTCGGCGATGTCCTCCGGCACCAGCTCGTTGGCCTCGAAGATGACCTCGCCGGTGTCGACGTCGACGACGTCGGCGATGAAGTAGGCGCGCTCGAGCTCCGCCGAGCCGACCTCGAAACCGAGGCTCTGACCGGTGTCGAGCTTGCCGATCTGCTCCTTGGACAGCGTGATGCCGGCGAAGATCGGGTAGCTCTCGCGCCGGCCGCGGCTCTGCCGGTCCTTCAGGCGCTCGGGCTCGAGCACCCGCGGCGGCACGATGAGCGTGAAGCGGCCGCCGCCCTCGGGACGGAGGCCGACGGCGGTGTAGAACTGGCGCAGGATCGACTCGTCACTCTCCAGCCCCAGGGCGCGCAGGAAGACGGTGCCGTGGAACTTGCGCTTGCGGTCGATGCGCACCGACAACACGTCCTTCTGGTCGTACTCGAACTCCACCCACGAGCCGCGATAGGGGATGATCTTGGCGAGGAACGAGCGCGGGCCCTCCTTGGTGAAGAAGACGCCCGGGCTGCGGTGGAGCTGGCTGACGATGACCCGCTCGGTGCCGTTGATGATGAACGTGCCGTTGTCGGTCATCAACGGGATGTCGCCGAAGTAGACCTCCTCCTCCTTGGCGTCGCGCATCATGCGCGCGCCGGTCTCGGGGTCCTTGTCGTAGACGAACAGCCGAAACGTCACCTTGAGCGGGACGGCGAAGGTCATCCCGCGCTCCTGGCAGTCCGAGATCGAGTACTTGAGCTGCAGGTCGACCGGGTTGCCGCAGATGTCGCACTTGGTGACCCGGTTCTTGTTGACGAAGCCGCACTCGGAGCAGGTGACCGTCTCCTCGTGCGGGTGGTCGGTCATGATCTTGGCGCCGCAGTTGGTGCAGGTCATGCGCAGGTACTCGAGCCCCTTGAGCTCGCCGCACTTGCACTGCCAGTCGCCGATGGAGTACTTGACGAAGTCGAGCGAACAGGTCTCCCGGAAGTCGGAGAACGGGAAGATTCCGGTGAAGACCGACTGCAGCCCGTGGTTGGCCCGCTCCTCGGGGAGCAGGTTCATCTGCAAGAACCGCTCGTAGGATCGCCGCTGGACGTCGATCAAGTTCGGGATCGGCAGCGACGTCGTGATGCGAGAGAAATCCCGGCGGTGGCCGTTCGAGCGGTGGCCGCTGGTCTCGAGATGGCGCTGGGGGGAAGACGTTGGCATGGGGTGTCCTTGCTATCTCCTCGTCGGAATGAGCCTTCTACGCGGCAGGCGGTGAGATGGCGCCCGGCGGGCCCTGGCCGGTCGGCCCGGGGCGCGCGTTCAGCAAAGAGTCGACACCATGCCCGGCCCGCCGGGTCGCCCCGCGCGGGTCATCGGGTATGGTGACTACTCCCCAGAACAGCGAGAGGTCCCTTTTTATGCCGGCGAGCACCGGCTACTTGATCTGGACCTTGGCGCCGGCCTCTTCGAACTTCTTGCGGATCGCCTCGGCCTCGTCCTTCGACACCCCCTCCTTGACCGGCGCGGGAGCCGACTCGACGAGGTCCTTGGCCTCCTTCAGGCCGAGGCTGGTGACCTCGCGTACCGCCTTGATGACGTTGATCTTCTTCTCCCCGACCTCGGAGAGGACGACCGTGAACTCGGTCTGCTCCTCGACCGGCGCCGCGGCGGCCGCGCCGCCGCCGGCCGCCGGCATCGCCACGGCGGCGGCCGCCGCCGAGACGCCGTAGTGATCCTCGAGCGCCTTGACGAGACTGTTCAGCTCGAGCACCGTCATCTCGTCGATCTGCTTGATGAATTCCTGTGTCGCAATGGCCATCATTGTCTCCTTGAAGTCCTATAGGCGAAGGGTCAGGCGTCCTGCGCGGCCTGGCCCTGCTCTTCCTTCCGGGTCCGCACCTGATCGAGCACCGCCACGAACTGCTGCGGCACCGCCGCCAGCACGCGCGCGAAGCGGGTGATCGGCGACTGCAGCAGGAACAGGAGCTTGGCGATCAGTTGCTCGCGGCTCGGGAGCTGGGCGATCTCCTTGATCTGCGCCGCCGGCACCGCCTGCCCCTCGACCAGCCCCGCCTTGAACTCGAGGACCGGGAGGTCCTTAGCGAAATCGGTCAGGGTCTTGGCGAGTGCCACCGGGTCGGTCAGCGAGTAGACGACGGCGGTGGGGCCGCTGAAGTGCTCGGCGAGATCCTTCATGGCCGTGCCGTCGATCGCCCGCAGCGCCAGCGTGTTCTTGACCACCACGTAGTGGCCGCCGCTCTGGCGCACCTTCTCCCGCAGCTCGGTGACCTGCGGCACCTTGATCCCCTTGAACCCGAGGAGGAAGGCGTGGGGGGCCTGCGCGAGCCCCTGCTGGTACTCCGCGAGCATCTGTTCCTTGTCGGCGCGGCTGAGCGGCATGACGGCGTCTCCCTATGCGTCCTGGCTGCGATCGACTACAACTCAAGCGGCTTCGGCGATGGCCAGGGCGCTCTCGTCGATGCGGATCCCGGGACCCATCGTCGAGGAGAGACTGACCGACTTGACGTACTTCCCCTTGGCGGCGGCCGGCTTGGCGCGCAGCACCGCCCCGAAGAGCGCCTCGGCGTTCTCCTTGAGCCGCTCCGGCGCGAAGGAGAGCTTCCCGACCGGGGCGTGGATGATGCCGGTTTTGTCGACACGGAACTCGACCTTACCGGCCTTGATCTCCCCGACGGCGCGGGTAACGTCGGTCGACACCGTGCCGGCCTTGGGATTGGGCATCAGGCCGCGCGGGCCGAGCACCTTCCCCAGGCGGCCGACGACGCGCATCATGTCCGGCGTCGCCACCACGGCGTCGAAGTCGAGCCACCCGCCCTCGATCTTCTTCGCCAGCTCTTCGCCGCCGACGTGGTCGGCCCCCGCCTCCTCGGCCTCGCGGATCTTCTCGCCCGAGGCGAAGACCAGGACCCGCACCTGCTTGCCGAGCCCGTGCGGCAGCACCACCGTGCCGCGCACCATCTGGTCGGCGTGCTTGGGGTCGACGCCGAGGCGCAGGGCGACCTCGACGGTCTCGTCGAACTTGGCGTAGGCGCACGCCTTCGCGAGCTGGATGGCTTCGTCCAGCCGGTACGGGCGCGGCTCGACCTTGGCCAGCGAATTCCTGAAGTTCTTTCCGTGCTTCGCCACGTTGTCTTCTCCTGACCGCTGCCGCGCGCTGCGCGCTACGCGGCCACCTCGATGCCCATCGAGCGGGCGGTCCCCTCGATGATGCGAACCGCCGCCTCGAGGCTGCCGGCGTTCAAGTCCGGCAGCTTGGCCTTGGCGATCTCCTCGACCTGCGCCTTGCTGACCTTCCCCACCTTGTTGCGGTTCGGCTCGCCCGACCCCTTCTCCAGCCCCGCCGCCTTGAGCAGCAGGATGGCGGCCGGCGGCGTCTTGGTGATGAAGGTGTAGCTGCGATCAGCGTAGACCGTCACCACGACCGGAATGATCATGCCCGCCTGCGACGCGGTGCGGGCGTTGAAGTTCTTGCAGAAGTCCATGATGTTGACGCCGGCCTGGCCGAGGGCCGGACCCACCGGCGGCGCCGGCGTGGCCGCGCCTGCCGGGATCTGCAGCTTCACCTGCCCGACGACTTTCTTCGCCATGAGAGGGCCCCTAGAGCTTCTGGACCTGCGAGAAGTCCAGCTCGACCGGGGTCTGCCGGCCGAAGATGGTCACCATCACCTTGAGCGTGTTGCGGTCGAGGTTGATCTCCTCGACCACGCCGGTGAAGTTGTTGAACGGACCGTCGATGATCTTGACCGGCTCCGCTTTCTCGAACATGTACTTCGGCTTCGGCTTCTCCTTGGCCGTCACCACCTGCTCGAGGATCTGGTCCACCTCCTCCTGGCTGAGCGGCGTCGGCTTCTTGCCGGTGCCGACGAAGCCCGTCACCTTGGGGGTGTTCTTGACCACGTGCCAGGCGGCGTCGGACATCTCCATCTCGACCAGGATGTAGCCGGGGAAGAACTTGCGCTGCGTCTCTTTCTTCTTCCCCCCCTTGTACTCGACCACGGTCTCCGTCGGGATGCGGATCTCGCCGAAGGCCTCGCCCATGCCGAGGGCCTCGGCGCGCTGGCGCAGCGTCTCCTTGACCCGCTCCTCGAACCCGGAGTAGGTGTGGACGATGAACCACTTGCGCTCGCCTTTGGCGGCCTCCGGCGTGTCGGTACTGGTCTGCTGCGTCATGAGAACACCCCGAAAATCCAGGCCAGGCCGCGGCTTATCACGAAGTCGGTGATCGACAAGTAGACCGAGATGAGGAAGCTGAAGATGAGGACCACGGTCGTGGTGGCGACGACCTCGTCGCGCGAGGGGAAGCTGACCTTGCGCAGCTCCGACCGTACCTCGCCGACGAAGGTCACGGCCTTTTCCCAATAGCCGGCACGCACTAGCCACACGGCTAGCCCGGCCAGCGCCGCCACGACGACGAGCAGAACGATCATCCCCACGCTCATTGCGGTCTCTCTCGGTGCCTCTGCGGTCGGTATGTATGGCAGGCCAGGAGGGATTCGAACCCCCAACCCTCGGTTTTGGAGACCGATGCTCTACCAGTTCGAGCTACTGGCCTGTAGTGTGTTCAAAAGCCTCGACGTCTCCGCTTCGTGCGCTTGCTTCGGGATCTCGAAAACGCCCGGGACGTGGCCCGGGCGCTACTTGACGATGTCCGTCACCGTGCCGGCGCCGACCGTGCGGCCGCCCTCGCGGATCGCGAACCGCACGCCCTTCTCCATCGCGATCGGCGCGATCAGCTCCACGTCCAGGTTCACGTTGTCCCCAGGCATCA
>JBIOUG010000006.1:0-48594 GCA_044866775.1 Thermoanaerobaculia bacterium
TACATCCGCGCCCCGGGCTCCGAGGAGAACGGGTCGGGCACGAAACGCTCGGCGGTCAGCTCCGGCCGCCCGAGATAGCCCCGCCCCACCTGCACGCCGGCGATGAACAGCTCGCCGGCGACGCCAACCGGCACCGGCTCGCCGTAGCGCCCGACGAGGTGGATCTGCGTGTTCGCCACCGGATGGCCGATCGGCACTACCCAGCGGCCCGCGCCCGGCGTGCAATTCCAGTGCGTCACGTCCACCGCCGCCTCGGTCGGGCCGTAGAGGTTGTGCAGCCCGGCACCGGTGGCGCCCAACCGCGCGAAGAAGCGCTGTTCGAGCTCCGGCGGCAGCGCCTCGCCGCTCGCGATCACGCGCTTCAGGCTCGTGCACCGCTCCACCCGCGGCGCCTCGAGGAACACCTGGAGCATCGAGGGCACGAAGTGGAGCGTGGTGATCCCCTCGCCCACGATCGTCTCGACGAGATACGCCGGGTCCTGGTGCCCGCCCGGGCGCGCCACCACCAGCCGCGCTCCCACCAGCAGCGGCCAGAAGAACTCCCAGACCGAGACGTCGAAGCTGAAGGGCGTCTTCTGCAGCACCCGGTCGCCGGGCGTCAGGCCGTAGCGCTCCTGCATCCAGAGCAGGCGGTTGACGATGCCGCGGTGGCTGTTCATCGCGCCCTTGGGCTTGCCGGTCGAGCCCGAGGTGTAGATCACGTAGGCCAGGCCGTCGGGGTCGGGAGCAGGACCAAGAGGAGAAAAGACTTGTGGGTAGGAAGAGGAGAGTCCCTCGTCGCCGTCGAGGCAGAGGAGGCGAGGGCGAGCGGTCGGGCCGGCCGCTCCGTCGCGTCGCGCCTCCGAAGGGAGCCACCCGAGGTCCTGCCCCAGCCGCGCCAGCAGCCGCTCCTGCGTGAGCAGCACCGGCACCTCCGCGTCTTCCATCAGATAGGCCAGGCGCTCGTGCGGATACGACGGGTCGAGCGGCACGTAGGCGCCGCCGGCCTCCAGGATCCCGAGCAGCCCCACGACCAGCTCGAGCGAGCGCTCGGCGCAGATGCCTACCCGCACCTCCGGGCCGACGCCAAGAGCGCGGAGCCGGCGCGCCAGGCGGCCGGCCCGCGCGGCGAGGGCGCGGTAGCTCAGCTCCTGTCCCTCGAACCTCACTGCCACCGCGTCGGGCGTCCGCTCGACCTGCGCGCGGATCAGCTCGTGGAGGCAGACGTCCCGCGGATAGGCCGCAGCCGTGGCATTCCACTCCTGGAGCTGCCGGCGCTCGGGGAGCGTGAGGAGCGGCAGCTCGGAGAGGCGCTGCCCGGGGCCGGCGGCCGCAGCCGCGAGAAGGGTGAGCAGATGCCCCGCCATCCGCTCGATCGTCGCCGCGTCGAAGAGGTCGGGGCTGTAGCTCAGCAATCCGGCGAGCCCCCGCGGCGGTTTCGCCATCGCCAGCGTCAGGTCGAACTGCGCCCGCCGCGGCGGCAGCCGCACGGACTCCATCCGCAACCCGTTCAGGTCGACCGCCGCCCCCGGCTCGCCGAGCGCGAAGAGCGCCAGCTCCTCGGCTCCCGGGAGACGCGCCCGCTGCAGGGTGAACATCACCTGGAAGACCGGCGAGCGGCTCGGGTCGCGCGGCGGCGCCAGGCGCTCGACGAGCGCCGGGAAGGGGTAGTCCTGGTGCGCGAAGGCCCCCTGCGCCACCCGCCGCAGCCGGTCCACCAGCTCGCCGAACGACGGATCGCCGGACAGATCGCCGCGCAGCACGACCGGATTGACGAAATACCCCACCAGTCCCGCCAGCTCGGCCCGCGTCCGCCCGGCCGTCGGGCAACCGATCAGCACGTCCTCCTGGCCGGTGTAGCGGTGGAGCAGGGTTTGGAAAACCGCCAGCAGCACCGTGTTGAGCGTCGCTCCGCGCTGCCGCGCCAGCGCGCCCAGCGCCGCGGTCGTCTCGGCGCTCACGGCGAGCGCGTGCCCGGCCCCGCGCTGGCTCGGCAGCCGGGGCCGCGGCCGGTCCGCCGGGAAGTCGAGCTCCGGGAGCGGGCCGGCGAGGACCTCGCGCCAGTACGCCCAGAGCCGCTCGCCCTCGGGGCCGGCGAGGAGCTGTCGCTGCCCTTCGACGTAGTCGGCGTAGCCGAGGGCGAGCGGCGGCAGCGCCGCGGCGCCGGCTTCGCGCAGCACGAGGCCCAGCTCGGACAGCAGCCCCTCGAGCGACCAGAAGTCGCCCACGATGTGGTGCACCGAGAGCTGTAGCACGTGCTCGGAGGGCGAGCGGTGGAAGACCGCCACCCGCACCAGCGGCCCGGCGGCGAGGTCGAACGGGCGGTACGCCGTCTCCTCCAGCCGCCGCTCCAGCTCGTCCTCGCTCCACGCCGATGCGTCCTCCTCGCGGAAGCCGATCGCGGCAGCGGCGGCGCCGATGCGCTGCACCGGCCCGGCGTCGGTCTCGTGGAAGGTGGTGCGCAGCGCCGGGTGGCGCTCGGCGAGAGCGACGAACGCCCGCCGCAGCGCCGCGCCGCACAGAGGGCCGCGGATGAGCCCCGCCCAGGGGATGATGTAGGCGGCGCCGCCGGGCTGCTTGCGATCGATCAGCCAGAGCGCCTGCTGGCCATAGGACAGGGGGTACTCGAGCCGGTCGCGCTCGGGGCGCGGCGCCACGTGGGTGTCCGCCTCACGGGACATTGCGGCGATGGGGAGCAGGGGGTTGAAGGGAGTCGGCGAGGCTCTGGGCGAGGATCTGCACTCTCTTCAAAACAAGCCCTCCGCGGCGATATATAGCCGCTTGGCTCTATCTCCATCTACAGAAGTGCGATCAGACCCGGAAAGCGGGTCGCCGGGGGGCCGCCCCTCAGGCCCGCAGCGTGACCATCGGGTCGGTGCGCGCGGCGCGGCGGGCCGGGAGGTAGCTCGCGAGCAGCATCACGCCGCCCAAGAGGAGCGCCACGCCGACCAGCGTCACCGGGTCGCCGGCGCCGACCCCGAAGAGCAGGCTCGCCACCCAGCGGCTCGAGGCGAGCGACAGGACGGCGCCGAGCAGCAGCCCGACGGCGGCCAGCCGCAGCCCCTGGCGCACCACGAGCTGGGAGACGTCCGCGGGGCGGGCGCCCATGGCCATGCGGATCCCGATCTCGTGCCGCCGCTGGGCGACCGAGTAGGCCATGACGCCGTAGACGCCGAGGGTCGCCAGCACCAGCGCGACGCCGGCGAAGGCCGCGAGCAGGACGGTGTAGGAGCGCCGCCCCGCGGCCGAGCCGCGGACGATCTCCTCCATCGTCTGCACGTGGTCGACGGGCTGGTCGGGGTCGGCCGCCCAGATCGCCTGGCGGGCGAGGTCCGCGACGCGCGCCGGGTCGGAGCTGGTGCGCAGCGCCACCGAGACGTAGGGGAACGGCGACTGCGGCAGCGGCGTGTAGACCTGCTCGCGGGACTCGCCCTCGAGGCCGAGCGCGCGCACGTGGCCGACGACGCCGACGACCCGCCGCCACTCGACCTTGTTCCCGGGCTGGCCGGTGGTGAGCATCAGGCGCTTGCCGAGCGCGCTCTGCCCCGGCCAGTAGCGCGCCGCGAGCTCCTCGTCGACGATCGCCACGGGCGCCGCCGCGGCGTGGTCGAGGGCGCCGAACGCCCGCCCGTCGCGCAGCGGGATGCCGATCGCCCGGAAGTAGCCCGGGCTGATCGGCCGCCAGTCGAAGACCGGCTGCGACTGCCCGTCGGCGCTCGTATGGCCCTCGACCTTGGTCTCGACCAGGAACTGCACCTCGGAGAGCGGCAGGCCGGTCACCGCGCCGGCGGCGCGGACGCCGGGGAGCTGCTCGAGCCGCTCCAAGAGGCGCTGGGTCTGGGCGACCTGCTGCGCGCCTTCCGGGTACTTGGTCGGCGAGAGGTAGAGCTGCATCGTCAGCACGTTCCCGGCGTCGAACCCGAGGTCCAGCGCCTGGAGGCGCAGCAGGCTGCGCGCCAGGAGCCCGGCGCCGACCAGCACCACCAGCGCCAGGGCGACCTCGGCGACCACCAGGGCGCTGCGCAGGCGGTGGCGGGCGCTGCCGCCGGCCGAGGTCTTGCCCCCCTCCTTCAAGTTCCCCTGCAGGTCGGGACGGAACGCCCGCAGCGCCGGAGCGAGGCCGAAGAGGAGGCCGGTCGCGAGCGAGACGAGGAGCGTGAAGCCGAGCACCGCGGGGTCGATCCGGAGCTCGCCCAGCCGCGGGATGTAGCCCGGGTTCATGGCCAGCAGAGCGCGCACGCCGAGCCCGGCGAGCAGCAGTCCGAGGCCGCCGCCGAGCAGCGCCAAGACGACGCTCTCGGTCAGGAACTGCCGCACGAGGCCGCCGCGGCTGGCGCCGATGGCGGCGCGGATCGACACCTCCTTCTGCCGCGCCGTGGCGCGCGCCAGGAGGAGATTGGCGACGTTGGCGCAGGCGATGAGGAGAACCAGCGCCACCGTCGCCATGAGCAGCGCCAGCGCCGGCCGAATGTCGCCCACGATCTGCTCCTGGAGCGGCTCGAGCCGCACGCCCCAGCCGCTGTCGGCCGGATAGACCTCGGGGAAGTCGCGCTGGAAGCGGGCGGCGATGACGTCCATCTCCGCCTGGGCGCGGGCGAGGGTGACGCCGGGGGCGAGGCGCGCCGCGAGGGTCAAGCCGCGGAAGTCGCGCGGCGGCAGCCTGTCGAGGTTGATGGCGATCGGCACCCACAGCTCGTGCTCGAACATCCCGACCTTGAACCGGAACTCGGGCGGCATGACGCCGACGACGGTGAACGGCTCGTCGGAGACCATGATCTTGCGGCCGACGATTCGCCGGTCGCCGCCGAAGCGCCGGCGCCAGAGCCCGTGCGAGAGGAGCGCGACCTTCTCGTTGCCCAGCCGGTCCTCCTCGGCGAGGAAGGTCCGGCCGAGCGCGGCGTCGGCCCCGAGCAGCGGGAAGAGGCTCGCCGAGACGCGCGCCGCGGCGACGCGCTCGGGCTCGCCCTCGCCGGTCAGGTTGACGTAGCGGTTGATGAGCGCCGCCATCTCCGAGAACGACTTCGCCTGCTCGCGGTAGTCGAGGAACTCCGCTCCCGAGGCGGGCATCTCGGCCATGTCCTGGGCCAGCATCTGCTCCCAGACGAGGACGATGCGCTCGGGGTCCTCGAACGGCAGCGGCCGCAGCAGCACGGCGTTCAAGACGCTGAAGACGGCGGTGTTGGCGCCGATCCCCAGCGCCAGGCAGAGGACGGCCGCGGCGGCGAACCCGGGACTGCGGCGCAGGCCGCGGAGAGCGAAGCGAAGGTCCTTGAGCAGGGCGTCCATGGTGCCTCCTCCGCGCAAGGCGCGAAGGCTTCCGCGCCGGGCTCCAATCAATTCCTAGGAGCGCTTTCCGTCGCGCGACCAGCGCGACGGGCTCCTAGGCCGCACCCGCCCCTCCCGGTGAGAGTGCCGGCACGTAGTAGGTGCCGCGCGACGCCGCGTGCGAGACTTATTGCCATATCGCGATGCCGCAGGTCACCCCCAACACCTGGTCGCGACGCGCCCGCCATCTCCCCGCCGACGACGACGGCTGCGGCTGGATCGCCACCCTGCCGCCGCTGCCGCCGCCGCGCCGGCTGATGGCCGCCGGGGCCGGCGCGACGCGGGCGGACTGCGTGGTCGTCGGCGCCGGCTTCACCGGCCTCGCGGCGGCCCGGCGGCTGGCCGAGCTGCGCCCCGACTGGCGAGTGGTCCTCCTCGATGCCCAGCGCGCCGGTGGCGGTGCCGCGGGCCGCAGCTCGGGTTTCGTCGTGGCGCTCGCCCACTTCGTCGCCCGCATGGAGGCGGAGGCCGCCGCCCGCTTCGTGCGGCTGTCGCGCTGGGCGATCGCGGAGCTGCGCGAGCTGGTGGCCCGGCACGGCATCGACTGCGCCTGGGACGAGAGCGGCTGGCTGCACGTGGCGGCGGGCGAGCCGGCGGAGCGCGCGCTCGGCATGCTGGCGGCCTGGCTCGACGGGCTCGGCGAGCCCTACGAGCGGCTGGACGCCGCCGGCATGCGCGCTCTGACCGGCACCGCCTACTACCGCGCCGGCATCCGGCTGCCGGGGAGCGTCCTGGTGCAGCCGGCGGCCCTCTGCCGCGGGCTCGCGGCGTCGCTCCCCGCCGGCGTCGAGCTCTACGAGGAGTCGCCGGTCCGCCGCCTCCGCCGCGAGGCCGGCGGCTTCGTGCTCGAGGCCGGGGCGGGAGAGATCGCCGCCGAGCGGCTCTTCCTCGCCGCCAACGGCGCGCTGCCGAGCCTCGGGTTCCTCGGCCGCCGCCTCTTCCCGCTCTTCACCTTCGGCAGCCTGACGCGCGTCCTCGCCCCGGCCGAGCGCGCGGCCTTGGGCGGCGCTCCCGAGTGGGGGCTCCTGGCCGGGGAGCCCCTGGGCTCGACCGTCCGCCGCACGCGCGACCAGCGCCTCCTGGTCCGCAACACCGTGCACTACACCCGCGCCCTCGGTGTCCCCGAGCGGCTGCTCGAGAGGGCGCGCGCCGCGCACCGCCGCGCCCTCCTCGACCGCTTCCCGCAGCTCGCCGGCGTCCCGCTCGAGCACACCTGGGGCGGGCTCATGGGGATGACGAGCAACCGCCAGCACTACTTCGGCCGTCTCGACGAGGGGCTCTACGCCGCCGGCGGCTACAGCGGCTGCGGCATCGCCATGGGCACCGCCGCCGGCCGGCTCCTCGCCGACCTGGCGCTCGGCGTCGACTCCCCGGAGCTGCGCGACATGCTGGCCCTCCCGGGGCCGGCGCCGCTGCCGCCCGAGCCCTTCCTCGGCTGGGGCGTCCGCGCGCGGCTGGCGCTCCTCGCGGCGAGCGCCCGCGGGCGCATCTGACACGCAGCGGATGGCTCCGCGCCCTGTCCCTCTTCAAGATCGTGAACGCACTTATGCATCGGGATGCATATGTGGGACGGAGTATGGGAACCAAACTCGGAGGTCAAGGATGGAGACTGCCATTACGCCGCGCGGGACCGTCGCCGCCGACCACTGTTGGGGCTACCAGCTCATCATCGACTGCTTCGGCTGTGAGCACGACGTCTGCTGCGACCTGGACAAGGGCTACGAGTTCCTCGACCAGATCGTCCAGCACCTGCGGATGACCAAGCAGACCCAGCCCTACATCTTCAAGACCTGCGAGGTGGCCTTCCCCGGCAAGCCCGGGTACAGCGGCTGGATCCCCATCATCGAGAGCGGCATTCAGATCCACACCTCGGCCAACAACCGGTTCATCAGCGTCGACGTCTACTCCTGCCGGGCGTTCGACCAGCGCGAGGTGGTGGAGTTCGTGACGAAGTGGTTCGGGCCGACGCACGTCGATACGGCGTTCTTCCTGCGCGGCAAGGACATCCTGCAGAAGTCCTTCTCCCGGCCTTCGGGCGCCGAGGCTCTCGTCGAGGTACGCGAGCCGGTGCTCGAGGAGCGCCCCGCCTAAAGCCCACCTCCCTCCAGGCGGGCGGCCAGGTACTCCCGTAGCCCGGGGAAGAACGGGCTCTCAAACCTGGCCGCCCGCTGGCCCGCCGGCACCCAGTCGAGCGCTCCCGTCCAGCTCCCGTCGCCGGGACCGGCGGCGAAGCCGAGGCCGCGCCAGAGGCGGTCGGCGAATTCCGGCATCACCGGCGCCGCGATCAGGCCCAGGAGCTTGGCGGCCAGGGCCTCGAGGGCGATCGCCGTCCGCCGCTCCTCGCCGCGCGCCGCGACGCCGTTCCAGTGCCGCTCGCCGCGGCCGAAGCGGCGCGCCTCGCGCACCAGCTCGCTCATCGCCCGGGTCGCGCGCTGGGGCGAGAAGCCTTCGGCCTCGTAGGCCTCGGCCGCCGCCGCCAGGAGCGCCTGCAGGCGGTGGTAGAAGCGGCGCTGCTCGCCGGTCCAGTCGCCGGTCGCCGGCACCACGTCGTCGAAGTCGCGCCGGAGCCGCGCGCCGAGGTCGCCCAGCCAGGCGTCCCACCCGGCCAGCAGCTCGCCGCCGGCCGCGGCGTCGAAGTCGGCGAGGGTGAAGTTCGTCTCCTCGCGCTCCGGGCAGGTGTGGGCGAGGAAGAAGCGCACCGCGTCGCGCGGCGCCTTGCCGAGGAGGTCGCGGCCCATGATGCGGTGGTCGCGGCTGGTCGAGAACTTGAGGCCGTCGAGGCGGTAGAACTCGTTGCTGACGAAGGCCGCCGGCAGGCGGATCTCCGGATCGTAGGCGAGCATCAGCGCCGGCACCAGCATGCCGTAGTAGAAGCTGTTGTCGAAGCCGAAGAACTGGACGACGCGGGCGTCCGCCGCCTTCCACCAGCGCTCCCAGCCGGCGTCGGCCCCGAGCCGGTCGGCGAGCAGGCGGGCGTAGCCGAAGTAGCGCGGCGCCATCTCGAGCCAGACGTAGATGCGCTGGTCCTCCCACCCCGGCACCGGCACCTCGATCCCCCAGTCGGTCGGATGGGTGACCGCGACCTCCAGCGGGCCCTCGGCCAGCACCTGCTCGCAGAGCGAGCGCAGGTGCGGGTTCATCGCCACCCGGCGGTAGTACTCGCGCAGCGCGCCGGCGTAGTCGCCGAGCGGGAAGACCAGGCGCCGGTAAGGCCGCAGGACGGGCGCCGCGCCGCAGGCGGTGCAGGCGGACTCGACCAAGTCGATGCAGTCGTTGACCCGGCCGCAGTCCTCGCAGGTGTTGCCGACGACGCCGGAGCCGCAGTGCGGGCAGCGGCCGCGGATCGCCGACTCGAAGAGATAGCTCGCGCAGCGCTCGCAATACGGCGACGGCGCGTGCTTCTCGACCAGCCTGCCGCGGTCGTAGAGCGCGCGGAAGAACTCCTGCGTCAGCGGCACGTGGTAGGGCGAGGCGTTGGGACGCGGGAAGACGGCGAGGTCGATCCCCGCCGCGGCGAGGGTCTCCTCGATCGCCGCCGAGAAGTGGTCGGCCGCCGCCTGCGGCGCCATGCCGATCTCCCGTCCCTTGGCCTTGACGTAGATCGAGTTGTCGTCGCTGCCGGCGACGAAGTGGGCGTCGATCCCCTGCAGGCGCAGGGCGCGGGTGTAGATGTCGCCCGAGAGGTACGGCCCCGCGAGGTGGCCGAGGTGGAGGTCGCCGTTCGGCGTCGGCGGCGCGGCGGTCACCAGCACCCGCCGCACGGTCGCGGCGGGCTCGCTGGGCGCGAAGGCTTTCGCGCCGGGCTCCAACACCGCCGGCGCGGCGCCGGCGGTCGGCGCCACTTCCTCGCCGTTCATCGGCCGCTGCCCGTCCGAGCCGTCCCACTGCGTGCGGTCCTCCCACCAGACGGTCAGGAAGAGCAGCTCGTCCGGCGCGGTGTTGGTCAGGGTGTGGTTGTCGAACGGGCGGTGGAAGGTCACGTCGCCCGCCTCGACGCGGATGCGCTCCTCGCCGATCGACATCTCGCCGGCGCCGCGGGCGATGAAGAAGGTCTCGCACTCCTGGTGGGCGTGGGGCTTGGTCGACTCGCCCGGCGCCAGCACCGCCCAGGCGGCGCCGAAGGGCGGCGCGATGACGCCGTCCCAGGGGTAGAGGAGCTGGAGGTCGACGTTGTATTCGTGGACGAACGAGCTGGGGTCGAGCTTACGGATCAACACGGCCGATCTCCTCTGATGAAACCCGGGCGGCGAGCGCCAGCTCCTCCTCGACGAGCGCCGCCGGCAGCGTCGCCTTGCCGTCGCCGGCCGCCGCCTCCGCCGCATCCACGGCTTCCGCCGCGGCGAGGATGGAGCGCAGGATGTCCTGCGCCCGCACCGGCAGGAGCGACAGCACCGTCTCGCTGATGCCGTGCGTCTCCTCGCAGAAGCCCTGGAGAAAGACGCGCGGCTGGAAGTCGGGCGCCGCCGCGAGGCGGTAGTCGCGCTCGATGCGGTAGGCGCCCGCGCCGTCGCGGAGGAGGAAGGGGGCGACCTCGTCGAGCAGGGGATGATTGCGGCTCCAGCGGTAGCCGGTTGCGAGCACCAGGCCGTCGGCCGCGAGACGCACCGGCCCGTCGTGGAGCAGGTCCTCGAACTCCGCCACCACGCCGCCCGCCTCCTCGCGCACGGCGCGCAAGGCCAGGAACGGCCGCATGCGGGCGCGGGCCCGCCCCTGCACCTTCTCCTCGTAGAGGCAGCGGTAGATCTTGCGGATCAGCGGCAGGTCGACGACCGCATAGTTGACGTCGCGAAAGCCGTCGGTGAAGGCCCGGCGCTTGGCGTCGGGCAGGGCGTGGATCAGGTCCACCATCTCGGGGAAGAAGATCTCGTTGGTGAAGTCGCTGTCGTCGACCGGCTTGTAGCCGAAGCGGCGCATGGTGGCGGTGACGTCGGCGTTCGGGTAACAGGTCAAGAGGTAGTGGAAGACCTCGGCGCCGCTCTGACCCGAGCCGACGACGACGAAGCGGTACGGCGCCTCGCGGTCCGGGAAGTCGCGCGCCAGCCGCGGCAGGAAGTCCTGCGAGTGGAAGGCGCGGCCGCCGGGCTCGACCTCGACGCCCGGCGGGAAGCAGGGGACGCCGCCGGTCGCGAGCACCAGGCTCCGGGTCAGGTGCTCCTCGAGCGTCCCCGTCGCGACGTCGCGGGCGACCACCCGCAGCAGCCGCACCTCGCCGCCGTCCGCCTCGACGACCGGCGACACCGCCTCGACCCGCCTGCCGCAGCGCACCCGATGGCGCAGCTCCTCGCTCACCCAGGTCAGGTAGTCGTTGAACTCGATGCGGCTCGGGAAGAGGTCGCGCAGGTTGAGGAACTCGTAGAGACGCCCCTTGAGCTTGAGATAGTTGAGGAAGGTGAAGCGGCTGCACGGGTTGCGCACGGTGGCGAGGTCCTTGAGCACGGTGATCTGGAGCAGCGCGTTCTGGAGCAGCATGCCGGGGTGCCAGCAGTGCTGCACCTTGGCCTCGAGGAAGAGGCGGCGCAGGTCGCGGCCGCCCACCGCCTCGGCTTCCTCCTCCATGGCGATGGCGAGCGCCATGTTGGCGGGGCCGAAGCCGACGCCGAGCGCATCCCAGACCGCGTCGCCGCCGCGCGGCCTCATGCGCGGGACGCCTCGCCGGTCGGGAGCGGTGGAGCCGGCGCCTCCGCGGCGGCCGGCGGCGGCGGGGCGTCGGCCTCCTCCTCGATCCGCCGCAGGCGCGGCGAGGACCAGGCGAGGGCGCCGATCGCCATGTAGCAGACGCCGAGGATGGCGAAGAGCAGGGCGATGCCGCGCCCCGGCCCGACGCCCAGCATCCGCCCCACCGACGCCGCCAGGGCGCCGCCGGGCGCCAAGAGCGGCTCGAAGACGTGGTCGGCCAGCGGGCCGGCGACGAGGCGCGACAGCGGCAGGGTCGAGAGCGCCACCATCTGGCGCAGGGCGAAGACCCGTCCCTGGAGCTCCGGCGGCACCTGGCTCTGCCAGATCGCCTGGCTGCTGGCGTTGATGACCGAGGAAGCGGCGACGAAGAGGAAGAAGGTCGGCGCGACGAGCAGCGAGCTCGGGCGCAGCGCGAGGAGCACCAGTACCGCCCCCTGACCGATCATTGGCAGCAGCACGCCGTCGATCCGCCGGCGCAGGCCGCGCCACAACGTCATCAGCCCGCCGCCGACCACGAGGCCCGCGCTCCCGACGCCGAGCACGACGCCGAGCTCGCGCGAGTCGGCGAAGCCGAGCACCATCGGCGTCAGGAGCGCGGTGACCATGCCGACGGTGAAGTTGCAGACGGCGAAGAGCTGCAGCAGCCGGAGCAGCCCGCGCCGCGCGGTGAGATAGCGCCAGCCGGCGACGAACTGCACCAGGAGGGGCTTGCGCCGGTCCGCCTCGGCGACCGCAGGCGGGCGCGGGATGCGCACGGTCAAGAGCGCCAGGATCGCCGCGGCGAAGCTCGCCACGTCGAGCAGCAGGATGCCGCCGACGGCGAGCGGCGCGAGCAGCGCGCCGGCGAAGACCGGCGCGAATGTCTGCGACACCGCCATGCCGAGCTGCAGCATGCCGTTGGCGCGCGTGACCTCGCGCGGCGGCACGAGCAGGACGATCGAGGCCGAGAGCGCCGGCCAGCGGAAGGCCTGGGTGGCGGCGCTCAGCGACACCAGGACGTAGATGTGCCAGATCTCGAGCCGGCCGGCGAAGAAGAGGGCCGCCAGGGTCAGCGACGCCAGGCCGCCGCCGGCCTGGCCGAGCAGCAGCGTCGTGCGGCGGTCCCAGCGGTCGACGAGCGGCCCGGCGATCGGCGCCATCAGCACGATCGGCAGCGTGCTGAAGAACAGGATGAGCGAGAAGCGGGTGACCGAGCCCGTGCGCTGGAACGTCCAGACGCCGAGCGCGAAGGCGGCCATCCCCGAGCCGAGGAGCGAGACCGTCTGCCCCGCCCAGATCGTCAGGAAGGTCCGCCCGCCCGGTCCAAGGGTCAAGTTCTTCAAACGATAGACCTCAGCCTCGGCGCCCCGGGGGACGCGGAAACGCTCGCCGGCTCGCGCCGCGGCAGAGCTTGTGTGCGGGAAGGACCTCGAACGACAAGACGACAGAACGACATACGCGCCGGCTCGCGGCGAAACGAGCGGGCTCCGGCGCGTGTTCCCCTAGCAAGGTGCGGAGAACGGAGGGAGCAGAGACAGGAACTGGGGGACGCCGTTCACTCGCGCCCGCCGTCAGGGCCCCGCAGCGGGTCCCGGGCGCCTCCATCTTTCCGGCATTGATCCGATCTCCCTCACCCCTGGCCCCTCTCCCACATGGGAGAGGGGGACGCTCGCCTAGCGGATGGCGAGCCTGCCGGTGCTCCGTCATTCCGAGCGCAGCGAGGAATTTGGAGGCGGGGGAGGCGCGCTCGGTGGCTCGGGGGTCGTTGGCGGCTTCGGGCTCGGCGCCGGCGCGGTGGCGGCAGCGGGCTGGGTAGGAGGGGGCGCGGATGGCGCCGGAGGGGCCGTCTGCTTCGGCCTCGTGGTCAGTGTGCCGTCGGGGCCGATGTCGACGACGAGCACCTCGCCGGAGTCCGTCACCACCTCGAAGCTCGTGGCGTCGGTGATGTCGCCGGGCGCCGCGGCTTCGGCTGCCGTCCCCGTATCATTGCCGTCTCCCTCGGCAGCCGGCGCCGGCTCGTCCGCCTCGCCTTCGTCTCCCGGCTCGGCGCCTTCCCATCCGTCCTCAGCGGGCGACCAGGAGTCCTCGCCCCCGGGCCGATCGAACCCTTCCCACTCCGCCGCCGCGCCCTCGTCGTTCCACTCCCCTTCCCACCCGGTCTGTGTTTCGGCCGCGTCGACCTCCCCAGCCTCGGCTTGGCCGTCGCGCGCTCTGCCTTCCCCTGCCTTGCCGAGGACTGCGATCTCCACCCCCTCGGCCACCTGCACGCGCTCGGCGATGCTGCCGTCGCTGCCGGCGGCGGGCGCTGCCTCGTGTTCGCCTTCACGCTCGCCGCTTTCGTCTTCGCCCTCGCGCCCCAGGTCGGCGACGAAGACGTAGCCGACCTCGGACTCGCCGAGCACCTCCTGGACCGCCGCGTCGACCGCCGCGACGTCGCCGCCGTTCGCCGCCAGAGCCGGCGCCGCGGCGCGCCACTCGCCGGCGAGCTGGTCGGCGAGCCAGATCGCCGCGAGCAGCGCCTCGAGCGAGGGCTCGGCTACGGCGAGGCGCTGCGACTGCTCGGCCCAGCGGTCGAGGTCGGCCGCGAGCGTCCGGTCGCCCAGCGCCGCCGCGCGGTCACGCAGCGGCCGGAGCGCGAGCGGCAGCTCGCCCCGTGCGCGCTGGAGACGCCGGAGCTGCGCCGCCTCCGCCGGCGTCAGGCCGCCGCCGCGCGCCAGACGCGCGGCCTCGGGGCCGTGGCGGGCGCGCAGGGCGTCGTAGGCCGCGGCCAGGACGTGCAGGCGGCGCCCGGCCTGCGGCGCGGCGACCCGCGCGCGGACCCAGGCGACCCGCAGCGCCGCGAGCGCCTCGCTGCCGCGGCGGACCGCCCGCGGCAGCTCGACCGAGCGCGTCGCCCAGCCGGAACGGACTCGCGCCAGCGCCCCCTGCATGTCGGCGAGGGCGGCGGCGAGCGCCGCCTGGCGAGAGTGCGCGCCGCCCATCCAGCCGGGCGCCTCGCGGACCGCTGTGGCGGCGCTCGCGAGCGCCTGCTCGGCGATCGCCAGCAGCTCCCGCGACGGCACTCCGTGCATCGCCGCGGGCTCCGCCGCGGCCGGCGCTGCGGCCCGCGCCGGCGGCGTACCGGCCGCGGCCGCAAGGAGCGGCAGGATCAGCAGGGCCGGAAGCGTGGGGGTGAGGCGGCGCACGACAAAGAGCTCCGCCGGACTCGCCAGGAGCCCCGGAGCGGAGTGGAGTCGATGTCTAGTGTACGGATTTCGGCGCCGTTTCGCCCAGGGCCGCGTCCTCCATTTGAGATTCTCACGGCTGGAGGGCGGCGGCCGGCGGCGAATGAGTGATAACTTAGACATCTTTCTCCGAGCGTCTTTTCTCCGACTTCCCATGGCTCCGCCTCCGCCCGACGACGAGATCAAGCGTCTGCGCAAGGCGCTGGCGCGCGCCGTCGATCGCGCCTGCCCGAGCTGGCTGCGCAATCACGCCGACGATCTCGTCCAGATTGCGCTCCAGCGGGTGATGGACGCCGCCGACCGGCGTAAGAAAAGGCTCCAGCAGGAGGAGAAGCCCGAGGATGAGGAAAACCCCGAGTATTCGGCGTCTTACCTGCAGAGGGTGGCCCACAACGCCGTCGTCGACGCGGTCCGAAGCTGGCGACGACAAGGATGGGTATCCCTCGATGACGAAACCAGGCACCAGTTCAAGGCGCCCGGTGCGGACCCCGAGCAGGGGGCGATCGCCAACGAGCTCGGCCGTGAGATCCGCGGCTGTGTGCAGGAGCTGGTGGAGGCGCGCCGGCGGCCGGTGATCCTGCACCTGATGGGACACTCGGTCGTGGACGTGGCGGCGCGGCTCGAGCTGGGCGTCAAGCAGGCCGAGAACCTGGTCTACCGCGGCCTGGCCGACCTGCGGCGCTGCCTGGAATCACGAGGAATGAAGCGATGAGTCACGAACAGCTCGATCTCAACACCCTCCGCCGCGCCTTCACCGCGGCAGGACCGCCGCACGGCGAATGCCCTTCGCCCGAGCACCTCTGGGCCGGCACCCGCGGCGAGCTGGCTGCCGCCGAGCGCGACGCGCTCCTCGACCACATCGCCGCCTGCCCTGCCTGCACCGAAGACTGGCGCCTCGCCGTCGCCTTTGCGCGCGAGAGCAGGGCGCCGCTCAAGCGCTTCGTGCAACGGATACGGCGACTCCTCGGCCGAGACTGCGACGTGGACCTTGCGCATCATCCGGCGGCGGTCGCCGACCGGGGTCTCGATCGCGTCTTTGAGTTCGTGTCGTGGCACGTCAGGCCGTGGCTGGCGGCTGCGGCCGCGGCCAGCCTACTGGTGGTCGCGGGCGTCGGTCTGCACCAGCAGAGCCGGGAGCGCGCGGTCGGGGTGGAGCGCGGCGATGCGGCGAGTGGCCTGCGCTCACCTCTCGACGACGCCCTCCTCCTGCGCTCCCGCCCCCGGCTCTGGTGGGTCGCCCCGCCCGATGCCAAGGAGTTTGCGGTCGAAGTGTGGACGGAGGACCTGGAGCGCGTCGCCTCCGCCCGGGGGCTCACCAGCCCCGAGTACGTGCTCCCGGCGGCGGTCGTCAAGCTCCCCCCCGGGACCCAGATCCAGTGGACCGTCACCGCCGAGCGCGCCGACGGCAGCACCGTCCGGTCCACCTTCGTCACCGAGCTGCAATAGAAATATAAACATCGCAACGTGCAGCAGACATTGGAATACAATATCTCGTGCAACAATTGTGAGGGATTCTCGGTAGCCGGGTCGTCTATCCCGTCAGGCGCGGGCATGGTGCTCACGCCAGATCCGGAAGGCCGGCGCGTGCTCCGCGACGGCATCTCTTCGGGAGGCGACGATGGCGAGCCAGAAGGCGTCCAGAGTGACCGGGACGAAGCCGGCAGGCGGCGGGCACGTGCCCCCTCAGCCGGAGAAGAAGGTGCCGAGCCGCATGGGGAAGAAGAACGCTGGGGCGGGCACGAGCGGCGACCCGGGACCCAGCGGCGGCGCGCCGCGGATCTCGCCGCGATCGTAGTCCCGTGTGGTGGCGCCGGCTCCGCGGCGGCCACCGACTCGGACGGGCGATCCGGAAGATCGCCCGTCCGCTTCGTCTCTGGTTGGGCCGCACTGGCGCTCCTCGCGTGGTGCCTCGCGCCGCGGGCGCTGCTCGCCAGCGGCTCGCCCTTCGCCGACTGCGAGGCGCTACTCGCGGCGGCGCCGCGCGGGCAGGACGGCCCGAAATGCTTCTGGGAAACCGCCCGGCGGGAAGGGTGGCAGGAGGAGGCGGCCCGCCGGCTCGCGGCGCAGGTCGCGCAGGACCCCGGCGCCCCCTGGCCCCACTTCTATCTCGGCAACCTCGCGTGGTCCGAACCGGAGCGCGCCGAGGGTCTGTACCGCACCGCGGCGGACCTCTTCCAGGCCGGCGGCGACGCCTACGGCGAGGTCCATGCGCGCTCCAACCTCTACCTCGTCCTGTTCCTGCAAGGGCGAATGGACGAAGCCGGCCCGGAAGCGTCGCGCATGCTCGAGGTCGCACAGCGGGCGGGCGATCCCCAGCTCATCGCGCGCGCCAAGATCACTCTCGGCCGCTACCTCCACGAGAGCGGCGGCGACCTGCAGCGCGCCGTCCGGCTGCTGTCGCAGGCCGCCGCGGCCGTCTTTCCGGAAAGCTCCTACGACCTCCAGCGAGACTGGCTGTTGGCGAGCGCCAATCTCGCGCTCGAGCTCGGCCGCCGGCCGGAGGCCCGCGCCGCCTACCGGCGCATGCTGGCCCTGACCGTCGAGCACCAGGACGCCTACGCGGAGTCGACGGCCCGCTACGGCCTGGCCCAGGTCGCGTTCGACGAGATGGCGGAGCTGCCGGAGGAGCACGCCGTGCGCCTGGCGCGCGAGCTCGCGAGCCAGGCGCTCGAGGCGGCCGGAGAGGCGAGACATACCGGCAACGAGGCGCACGCCCTGCACCTCCTCGGCATGATCGAGCGCGGACCGGCAGCGACCAAGCATCTCGAGCGCTGTCTCGCCGTCGCGCCGGCTGACCGCGCCCGCAGCTACTGCCTGCATGCGCTCACGCGTCACCTCGCGGCGAGCGATCCCGCCGCCGCCCGCACGGCGCTCGACCGCGCCTTCGACTTTGCGCGGCGCACCGAGGACCCTTGGTCGCTCACGCTCTGTTGGCGCGCGGGCATGCATCTCGCCTGGGCGAGCGCGGCGCCGGACGCGGCCTACGACGAGGGACTGGCGGCGCTCGATGCGATTGAAACGCTGCGCGACGAACAGCGCAACGAGACCGGCCGCACGGAGCTCTTCTCCACCTGGGTCGAGGACTATCACTGGCTGTCGGGCCGCCTGCTGCAGGAGTGGAAGAAGAGCCCCGACCCGGCGCTGCTCGCGCGCGCCTTCGCCGTCACCGAGCGGATGCGCGCGCGGACTCTGCTCGAGGCGTTGCAGATCCCCCGTACCGGCGGACCCGCGCCCGCGCCCGCCGCCGTCGGTATGCGGCAGCGAATCGATACCGGCTTCGCGACGCTCGCCGCGGTGCAGCGGGCGCTCGCCCCGGACCAGGCGCTGCTGTCGTTCCAAGTCGCCCCGGAGTGGAACGCGGCGGGACAGTTCGCCGGCGGCGCCTGGCTGGTGGCCGTCACGCGCCAGCGGACCCGCGCCTATCCGATCGGCGGGCGGGTCGAGCTGCGGCCGCGGATCGCCATGTTCAACGACCGGATCCCGCGGCGCGACGGCAAGGAAGGGCGGCCGGCGCAGAAGCTCTACGGACTCCTCCTGGCGCGCGCCGTCGCCGACCTGCCGTCCACGACCACGCGCCTGGTCCTGGTGCCCGACGACGATCTCCACCGCCTCCCCTTTGCGGTGCTGCGGCCGGCGCCCGCGGGGCCGCTGCTCGGCACGTCCTACGAGCTGACCGTGGTGCCCTCGGCGACGCTCTGGCTGCTCTGGCGCAATCGTCCGGCGGCCGCCGCGGCGCGGCCGGCGCTGGCGATGGCCGATCCACCCTCGCTGGCCGCCGGGCGCCACCCCTGGCGCGGTGCCGGACCCACCGAGCGGGGGGGGACGAGCTTCGCTTCCGCCCTCGAGCTGCCGCCGTTGCCGTACGCCCGCCGCGAGGCGCGCGCGGTGGCGCACCACTTCGCCCGCGGCGCCGTGCTGCGGGTGGGCGAGAAGGCCTCCGAGGCCTACCTCAAGCGCCACGCCAGACGCTTCGGCATCGTGCACTTCGCCACCCACGCCGTGGTCGACGACGCGACGGCGGGGCGCGCCGGCGTGCTGCTCGCGCCCGATGGCGCCGACGACGGCGTGCTGGAGACACGGGAGATCGCTGCGCTGGACCTCACCGGCGCGACGGTGGTGCTGGCCTCCTGCCGCAGCGCCTCGGGGCAGGTGCTGCGCGGCGAAGGCGTGGTCGGGCTGGCGCGCGCCTTCTTCCAAGCCGGCGCCCAGGCGGTGGTGGCGAGCCTCTGGCCGCTGCGCGACGAAGAGGCCCAGGTCCTCTTCGCCAGCTTCTACCGCCACCTCGGCGAAGGGCGCACGCTGACGGCGGCGCTGCGCGCCGCGCAGGCCGAGCGCATCGCGGCCGGGGCGCCGGCGGCGGCCTGGGCGGGGCTCGTCGTCCTGGGCGACGGCGAGCTGGCGCCGGGGCGGCTGCCGCGCCGGCGGGTCGCGGCGGAGACGTGTGCCTTGGTGCTCCTCGCCGCCGCCTTGTCGGCGGCGGTGGTGCTCGCGCTGCGCCGCCGCCGGTAACCGCCCGGCGAGCCGCCGGGTGTAGGATAGGGGCCACCGGCTGGTCGTAGAAAGGATGTCGATGCGCACCCGGCTCCTCGCCACCTTCGTCCTCGGGATCGCCTGCGCGCTCCCGGCCGCCGCCGACGACGTCTACCTCGCCAACGGCAACTCCTTCGAAGGGGTGATCGCCGAGGTCACCGCGACGCAGGTCCGTATCCTCATGCCCGGCGGCCAGCTCAGCCTGCCGCGCAGCGCGGTGACGCGCGTCGAGCAGGGCGCGGCCCCGTGGGCAGAGTACCTGGAGCGCGAGCAGGCGCTGCGCCGCGATCCCAAGGCGACGGCGCGCGACTGGCTGGAGCTGGCGCGCTGGGCGCAGCGGCAGAGCCTGGCGCAAGGCGTGCGCGAGGCGGCGCTGCGGGCGGCGGAAATCGATCCCCAGCTCGACGGACTCGAGCAGGTCCTGCGCGGCGTCGGCTACGTCTGGGACCGGGAGCTCGGGCGCTGGATCCCCTACGCCGACTCGATGCGGCGCCGCGGCTTCGTGCATTCGGGCGGCGTCTGGATCAGCCGCTCCGAGTACGACGAGCGCCAGCGCGAGCACGAGCGCCGGGAGCAGGAGCGCCACCGCCGGCGGGCGGAGGCGATCGAGGCGGCGCGCGCCGCGCGCACCGACCGGCTGCTCGATCTCGCGGAGGTGCAGCTCGCGCGCGACCTGCTGCGTCCCGAGCCGGCGATCGTCATGCCGATCACTTGGGGCTGGCCGATCGTCGTCCTACCGGGATTCTTCCCGCCGCCGCAGCGGCCGGGCGACGGCGACGGCGGCATGGAGCCGCGGCCGGGCGCCGATCCGCGCTTCCCGCCGCGCGGCGGCCACGGCGACCGCCTCCTCCACCAGCCCGGGAGCCTGATCTCGGGCGACTACGCCCCGATCTCGACCACCGGCGGCGGGCAGTAGCGCCGGCCCCCCCTCACACCCCGAAGTACCGCGCGTCCGGGTGGTGGAACACCACCGCCGAGACGCTCGCCTCAGGGTCCATCATGTCCCCCTCGGTCAGCTCGACGCCGATGTCCTCCGGGCGCAGCGCGGTGAAGAGCTGGCGCTGGAAGGCGAGGTCCGGGCAGGCCGGATAGCCGAAGCTGTAGCGCTTGCCGCGGTAGCGCGCCGCGAGCTTCTGCTGCAGCGCCAGCTCCGGCGGATCGGGGAAGCCCCAGGCCGCGCGCAGGCGGTCGTGCAGCCACTCGGCCGCGGCTTCGGCGGTTTCGAGCGCCAGCGCCGCGAAGGCGTGGCTCTTCAGGTACTCGCCGGCCGCCTTCCAGGCCTCCACCCGCTCGCGCACGCCGTGCCCGGCGGTGGTGACGAAGAGCGCCACGTGGTCGCCGGGGAGGACGTAGTCGGTCAGGCACAGGCTGCCGTTGCGCGACTGCCGCGGCAGGTCCCAGGCGGCGACCGGAGCGCCGCTCGCGGGATCGACGAGCGTCAGCCGCTCCCCCTCCGCCCGCGCCGGGAAGAAGCGCCAGACGGCGCGCGCCTGCATCGCCCCCTCGCGGGCGAGCTGCTGCAGCTCGCCGACGACCGCCTCGAGCTTGGCGAGCTTGGGGTCGCCCGCGGCCGCGAGCTGCCGCACCGAGCCCTTGAGCCCGAGGTGCTTGCCGTAGACCATCTGCGGGTTGAGGTAGGACCACACCGCGTCGAGGTCGAGGTCGGCGACGTGGCGCTCGAGATCGGGCGGCGCCGGCACCGGCACGTCGCGGCGCACCGCGGCGGCCGCGACCGGCGCCTCCTCGGCCTCCTCTCCCTCCGCCGCCGTCACCGCGGTGTCCGCTTCGAGCAACGCCGCGACCTCCTGCTCGAGGTCGGGCCGCGTGGCGCCGTCGAGCAGGCGCTCGACGAGCTTCAGGCCGTGCATCGCGTCCTTGGCGTAGGTGCAGAGGCCGCCGTAGGCCTGAGCGATCTTGCGGTGGGTGAAGCGGCGGGTGAGCGCCGCGCCGCCGACCAGGAGCGGCGTGTCGATCCCGACCGCCGCCAGATCGCCGGCGGTCAGCACCATCTGCTGCGCGCTCTTGACCAGCAGCCCCGAGAGGCCGATGACGTCCGGCCGGTGCTCGCGCACCGCCTCGATCAGCCGCTCGGACGGGACCTTGATCCCCAGGTTGACGACGGCGAAGCCGTTGTTGCTGAGCACGATGTCGACCAGGTTCTTGCCGATGTCGTGCACGTCTCCCTTGACGGTCGCCAGGATCACCTTGCCACGCCCGGCGCCGTTGCCGGTCTTCTCCATGTGCGGCTCGAGGTAGGAGACCGCGGCCTTCATCACCTCGGCGCTCTGCAGCACCTCGGCGACGATCAACTGGTTGGCGTTGAACAGGCGCCCGACCTCGCTCATGCCGGCCATCAGCGGACCGTTGACGACGTCGAGCGCGGCCGGCCAGCGGGGATCGGCGAGCGCCGCCGCGAGGTCCTCCTCGAGGCCGACCTTGCTCCCCTCGACGACGGCGCGCGCCAGCCGCTCGGCGAGCGGCAGCTCGCTGCGCGGCTTCGCCGCCGCGGCGCTCGTGCGGCCGCGGAAGCGGGCGGTGAACGACTCGACCGCGCGCGTCCCCGCCGCCACGTCGCCGAGCGGCAGGAAGATGAGCGCCTCGGCGAGCGCCCGCTCTTCCTCCGGGACGTCGGCGTAGCGGGCGAGCTTCTCGCTGTTGACGATCGCCGCGTCGAGCCCGGCCTTGGTGCAGTGGTAGAGGAAGACCGAGTTGAGCACCTCGCGCCCGGCCGGCGGCAGGCCGAAGCTGACGTTCGAGACGCCGAGGACGGTGCGCGTCGCTGGCATCTCCTCCTTCAGCCGCCGCACGCCCTCGATCGTCTGCGCCGCCGAGCCCAGGTAGGTCGCGTCGCCGGTGCCGCAGGGGAAGACCAGGGCGTCCCACCAGATGTCCTCGGGCGGCAGCCCGAAGTCCTCGGTCAGGATGCGGAAGCTGCGCCGCGCCACCTCGAGCTTGCGCTCGGCGCTGACCGCCATCCCCTGCTCGTCGATCGTCCCGACGACGACCGCGGCGCCGAAGCGGCGGGCGAGCGGCACGACGCGCTGGAAGCGGGCGAGGCCATCCTCGAGGTTGACCGAGTTGAGCACCGCCTTGCCCTGACAGTAGGTGAGGGCCCGCTCCATCACCGCGGCGTCGGTCGAGTCGATCATGATCGGCACCTTGATCACCCGGATCAGCCGATCGAGGAAGCCCTCGACGTCCGCCAGCTCGTCGCGGTCGGGGTCCTGGAGGCAGACGTCCACCACCTGCGCCGCCGCCCGCACCTGCGCCCGCCCGACCTCCGCCGCCCCTTCCCAGTCCGCCGCCGCCACCAGGCGCTTGAACTGCCGGCTGCCGAGGACGTTGGTGCGCTCGCCGACCAGGAGCGGCCGGTTGTCGGGGGTCAGCTCGACCGCCTCGAGCCCCGAGATGAGCGCCCGCCGGTGTTGCGGCACCGGGCGTGGGCGGCGGCCGCGGGCGATCTCGACGAGCGCCCGGACGTGCGCCGCCGTCGTGCCGCAGCAGCCGCCGACCAAGTTGAGCCAGCCGGCGTCGAGGAAACGGCCGAGGACCCGCGCCAGGTCCTCCGGCGTCTCGTTGTAGCGCCCGTCCTCGTCCGGCAGGCCGGCGTTCGGCACGCAGGCGACGCGCGTGCGCGCCAGCTCGGAGAGGGTGCGGATGTGGTCGGTCATCCGCTCGGGCCCGGTGGCGCAGTTGAGGCCGAGATAGAGGAGGTCGGCGTGGAGGAGCGAGACCGCGAGCGCCTCGGCGTCCTGGCCGCCGAGCATCGTGCCGGTGGGCTCGATCGTCGCCGAGACCGCGACCGGCAGCCGCCAGCCGGCTACGGCGAAGGCCTCCTCGATGCCGAGGAGTCCCGCCTTGACGTTGCGCGTGTCCTGCTGCGTCTCGAGGAGCAGGTAGTCGGCGCCGCCGGCCATCAGGCCGAGCGTCTGGACGCGGAAGTGCTCGGTCAGCTCCGCGAAGGTGACGCCGCCGGTGACCGAGATCGCCTTGGTCGTCGGCCCCATCGAGCCGCAGACGAAGCGCGGCTTCGCGGGCGTGTCCCAGCGGGCGCAGGCGCGGCGGGCGATCGCCGCCGCGGCGCGGTTGAGCGCGAAGGCCTGCTCCGCCAGGCCGTACTCGGAGAGCACCAGCGGCGTGCCGCCGAAGGAGTTGGTCTCGACGACGTCGGCGCCCGCCGCGAGATACCCCTCGTGGACGCCGTCCACGACGTCGGGGCGGGTGGCGCAGAGGTTCTCGTTGCACCCTTCGAGATCCGCGCCGCCGAAGTCGGCGGCGGTCAGCGTCACCCCCTGGAGCGCCGTGCCGGTGGCGCCGTCGAGCACCAGCACGCGCTCGGCGAGCGCGGCGCCAAGGCGCGCGGTCCGTTCGTCGAGGTCCGCGGGACGCGGCGGAATGGGAACGTCGGAGCGTTGCACGGTCACGATGTCGGTCTCCCGAAAAGCAAAAACCCGTCTCGCGTGCATTACGAGACGGGCTTTGCCGCGGACACTTCGTTGCCGCCTCCGGCGGCCGCATCCCCGCTCCTCAGGAGCGGGAGGGCACCTTGGGTGTCCGTCCCAGGTTGCCGAGCCCGGGGCGCCGCGCGCCGCCGGGCCGCTCGCAATGCAAGATGCAGCGTAGCTCAGGCGCCGGTGGTTGTCAAAGCCCGCGGAACGCCCGCTCGAGGTCCTCGACGAGGTCCTCGACGTCCTCGATGCCGACCGAGAGGCGCACGAGGTCCTCCGGCGGCGCCAGGCGCCCGGCGAGGTCGGGCGGGATGCTGGCGTGGGACATCCGCCGCGGCAGCGAGGCGACCGAGCCGACGCCGCCGAAGCTGACGGCGATGGTGAAGAGCCGCAGCGCCTCGACGATGCGGCGCGAGCGGTCGGGGTCGCCGGTCGTGAAGCTCACCACCGGTCCCGCGCCGCTCGCCTGCCGTTGCTGTATGACGTGGCCCGGGTGCTCGGGGAGGCCGGGATAGAAGACACGCTCGACCCGCGGGTGTCCGGCCAGGAAGCGCGCCACCCGCTCCGCGGCCGCGCACTGGCGCTCGACGCGCAGCGCCAGGGTCTTGACGCCGCGCAGCAGGAGCCACGAGTCGAAGGGAGCGAGCCCGGCGCCCTCGGCGTTCTGGTGGAAGGCGAGGCGGCGGTGGAGGTCGGGGTCGCCGGTCACCACTGCCCCCGCGGTCGTATCGCTGTGGCCGCAGAGCGCCTTGGTGGCCGAGTGGACGACGAGGTCGGCGCCCAAGAGGAGCGGGCGCTGGAGGAGCGGCGAGAGGAGGGAGTTGTCGACCGCCAGGAGGGCGCCGGTGGCGTGCGCGGCGGCGGCCGCGGCGGCGATGTCCACCACCCGGAGCAGCGGGTTGGTCGGCGTCTCGAGGAGCACCAGCCGGGTGGCCGGCGAGAGCGCCGCCGCGAGCGCCGCGGGGTCGGCCGCGTCCACCCAGCGGACGCCGATGCCCTGCCGCGCCGCCACCTGCGCCAGCAGGCGCGTCGTGCCGCCGTAGAGGTCGTCGCCGGCGAGGATCTCCTCGCCGGGGGCGACCAGGCGGGTGAGGGCGGCGAGCGCCGCCATGCCGCTGGTGAAGGCTGCGGCGTGCCGTCCGCCTTCCAGCGCGGCGAGTTGCGCCTCGACGAGCGCGCGGGTCGGATTGCCGCTGCGCGAGTAGTCGTACTCGCCGCAGTCGACCGCCGTCGGCTGGCGGAAGGTGGCGGTCTGGTAGATGGGCGGCACCACCGCGCCGTACGGGTCGCGCCCGTCGTCGAGGTGGCTCGCGCGCACACAGCGGGTGGCGAGCCTCACGCCGGCACCTCGAGCCGCTCCTCGACGCCCGCCGCCTCGGCCGCCGCCTCCGCCGCCATGCACCGCTCCCGCCAGAGGTCGAAGAGATCGGCCATCACCGCCTCGGTCGTCGGCCAGCGGCCGGCACCCTGGGCGGTGAGCTGGAGCGAGGCGCCGGATTCGAAGACGACGCGCAGCGCGTTGCCCGCGCCCGTCGCGGCGAGCTGATGATCGGCGGGCAGCGCCACCGGCTCGACGCGCGCCTCGAGGCCGCGTCCGGTGCGCACGCAGGTCGCCACCAAGCGCACCACCCGGCCGCCGAAGCGGGCCGCGGCGGGCTCGTCGGGCGGCAGTTGGTCGAGGCCGCGCACCGTCACCCGTTCGGGCAGCGGCGGCGCGCCCCAGGCGGCGCGGGCGAGGAGGCAGAGCTTCTGCGCCGCGTCGGTGCCGTTCAGGTCGAGCGTCGGATCGGCCTCGGCGAAGCCGGCGGCGCAGGCCGCGGCGACCGCCTCCGCGAGCGACGCCCCGCCGGCGAGCTGGTCGAGCACGAAGGTGGTGGTGCCGTTGACGACGCCGGTGATCATGCGCACCGCGCCGTGGCGCGCCGCGAGGCGCACCGTCTCGAGCGCCGGCAGCGCGCCGCCGACGGCGGCGCTGTAGCGCAGCGAGACGCCGTTCTCCTGCGCGAGCTGCTCGAGCCCGTCCACCTGCGCGGCGAGGAGCGCCTTGTTGGCGGTGACCACGTGGCGCCCGGCCCTGAGCGCCTCGCGGATGGCGCTCGCCGCCGGCTCGTGGCCGCCCATCAGCTCGACCAGCACGTCCGCCTCCTGGGCCACGAGCGGCCGCCACTCGCTGCCGAAGAGCTCGGCCGGCGGATCGCCCAGGCGCGGCTTGCCGCAGTCGCGCACCACGACGCCGGCGACCGCGAAGAGCTCGGGCAGGGCGAGGAGGCGCACCAGCACGCCGCCGCCGACGGTGCCGCAGCCGAGGAGCGAGACGCGCAGCGGCGCCACCGGCGCGGCCGGGGGCGCCAGCCGGTCGGGGCCGGGGCCGATCACGGTGCCGAGCGGCGAGGCGGGAGCGACGACGTGGAGCGCCAGGCCGTGCGCCGCCGCGAACTCGAGCGCCTTGCGCTGCACCAGGCCGCCGCCGAGCCGCATCGCGGTCGACCACGAGGCGGCGGCGTAGCGCCGCGCCCGCCCCGGCCAGCTTCCGGCACCGCACCCGCCGGGGTCCCGCGTCCACAGGCCGTCGACGTCCTTGACCAGCGTGCAGCGGGCGCCGAGGGCGAAGGCGACGAAAACCGCGGTCAGGTCCGAGCCGCCGCGGCCGAGGACGGTGGTGCGGCCGGCGTCGTCGCGGCCGGTGAAGCCGGGGATCACCACCACGCCGGCGGCGAGCGCCTCCTCGAGGCGGCGCACGTCGATCGCCACCGGCTGGGCGTCGAGAGGATCGCCGTACGTGCGCAGGTCGGCCTGCGCGGGGTCCATGAGCGTCGCCGGGATCCCCGAGCGGCGTAGGGCGAGGGTCAGCAGGGCGGCCGAGGCCGCCTCGCCGGTGGCGAGGAGGGCGGCGAGGGCGTCGGAGGCGGGGGCCGGCTCCGGCGGCAGGCCGAGTTGATCGGCCCGGCGCAAGAGCTCGTCGGTCGTCGCGCCGAGCGCCGAGACCACGGCCACCACGCGGCTCCCCTCCCGCCACGCCCGGTAGACCTCGTGTACCGCGAGCGGCAGGTCGCCCGCCGCGCGGAGCACCGAGCTGCCGAACTTGAGGACGGTCGTGGGCTGCTGCACGTGCGTTCTCCTTTCCGCGCCGGCGCCTCAGGCGGCCAGAGCTCGTTCGAGATCGTTGACGATGTCCTCGGGGCTCTCGAGCCCGACCGAGAGGCGGATCAAGCCGTCGGTGAGGCCGGTCGAGAGGCGCTGGTCGGGCGGCACGTCGGCGTGCGTCATCGAAGCCGGGTGGGTGATCAAGGTCTCGGCGGCGCCCAGGTTCTCGGCCAGGGCGCAGAGCCGCACGTTCTCCATCACCTGCCGCGCCGCCGCGTAGCCCCCCTCGACCTCGAAGGCGAGGAGAGCTCCGCCGCTCGCCTGCTGGCGTACCGCCAGGGCGTGTTGCGGGAAGGAAGGAAGCCCAGGATAGAGGAGGCGCGTCACGCGCGGGTGGCGCGCGAGGAACTGCGCCACCGCGAGAGCGTTCGTGGCGTGCCGCGCCATGCGCAGCGGCAGCGTCTTCACCCCTTGAAGTGTGAGGAAGGCCTGGAACGGGGACTGGATCGCGCCGATCGCGTTGCGCACGAAACCGAGTCGCTCGTGGAGCGCGGCGTCGCTGGTCATGAGGGCGCCGCCGACGGTGGCGTTGTGCCCTTCGATGAACTTCGTCGTCGAGTGCAGGACGAGGTCGGCACCGAGCCCGAGCGGGCGCTGGAGCGCGGGGGTGAGGAGCGTGTTGTCCACCACCAGCAGCGCCCCGGCGGCGTGGGTCAGCTCGGCGGCGGCGGCGATGTCGGTCAGCTTGAGCGTCGGGTTGGCCGGCGTCTCGATGAAGACGAGCTTGGCCGGCACGGCGAGCGCCGCGGCGAGGGCGTCGAGATCGGCGGTGTCGACGTAGCTCGCGGCGACGCCGAAGCGCGCCAGCACCTCGCGGAACAGGCGCACCGTGCCGCCGTAGACGACGTCGCCGATGACGGCGCGGTCGCCAGCCGCGAGCAGCGTCAGCGCGACGACGGTCGTGGCGGCGAGGCCGCTCGAGTAGCACGTGCAGTGGGCGGCCCCCTCGAGCGCCGCCAGCCGCGCCTCGAGCGCGCAGACGGTGGGGTTGGCGGTGCGGCTGTAGGTGAAGCCCTTGTGCCGCCCCACCCCCTCTTGGACGTAGGTGGTGGTCTGGTAGATCGGCGTCAGCAGCGCGCCGGTCGTGGGATCGGGAACGGCGCCGGCGTGCAGCGCCTCGGTGGCGAGGCGCTCGTCCGGGAGCGCCGGGGGTGCGCAGAGAGTCGTCTCCATCGCGTCCTCCAAGAGCAAGCGTTAGGGCCAAAACACGACGACCACCGCCGGGCCGGCCGGGCGGTGGTCGTCGGGGCTCTCGGAGGACCCTGGAGCGCGCTCAGCTCAAGGGGCAGGTCTCCGGTCCGCGCCGATCCCAGCGCCCGGCCTTTGCATACCCATGTGCATTCGGCGATAAGCTTTGGGACGCGGATCCATGATGGGCGCGGTTTCTACGCCATGCGGTGGGGGTGTGTCAAGCTGCGCCCGGGCGTCTGGCGCGGGAGGCGCGTGTCGAGGGAGAGCGAATCGTGGTGCGCGTGAACAAGTGCATCTGTGGTCCAGGCGCCGGCGGCGCGCTCGTGGCCACCTTCCCACGACCGCGAGCCGTGCGAGAGAGTTCCCGCACCGTTGCGCGTTGCGCACGGTCCGCATCATCAACGTTCGCCGGGCGACCAGGCACATGGACAAAGGCCGATGACTGAGATTCCGGAGCTGACCGAGCAAGACTTTGCCAGGGGAATTCCCGCGCGCGTACGCAGGCGCCTCATGCTTGGGCAGTTCGAGTCGGGGCAGGACGTGGCCGCCCTGCGGCGCTTCGTCGGGCTCACCCAAGCTCAGTTCGCACAGGCCATGGGCATCAGCGTTCACACGCTGCGCAACTGGGAACAGGGGAGGCGGCATCCGGAAGGCCCTGCGATCGCCCTATTACGCATCGCGGCCCGCCATCCCCGCATCTTGCGCGAGAACCTCGAGTCTGCGGCCTGAGCGGGCGTCGCGCCCTACACCTCGCGTGCCGCCCGCACGCCGAGCTCGAGCTGGCTGAGCAGCCGGCTGACCGCCTTGGCGCTCTGCATGATGTAGAAGTGGACCGCGGGGACGCCGTGGGCGAGGAGGTCCTCGACCTGGGCGAGCGACCACTCGACGCCGACGTCGAGGACGTGCTCGGGGGCGTCGAGGACGGCGTCGGCCAAGGCCGCCGGGATCTCGACGTAGAAGTTGCGCGGGATGGCCGAGAGCTGCGGGCGCGCGGAGAGGATCTTCAAGCCGGGGATGATCGGCACCGCGATGCCGGCGGCGCGGCAGAGCTCGACGAAACGGAAGTAGTGCCCGTTGTCGAAGAACATCTGGGTGACGATGTAGTCGGCGCCGGCGTCCACCTTCTCCTTGACGTGGCGGATGTCGAGCTGCAGGTTGGGCGCCTCGAAGTGCTTCTCGGGATAGCCGCCGACGCCGATGCAGAACTTCGATGGCTCGGCGTCGAGCAGCTCCGCCTCCAGGTACTTGCCGTGGTTCATGCCGGCGATCTGCCGCACCAAGTCGACGGCGTAGATGTTGGCGCTCCGGCCGTACTGCAGCGGCTTCTGGTACCCGCTGTCGTCGCCGCGCACCGCCAGCACGTTGTCGATGCCCAGGTACTTGAGCTCGATCAGGAAGTCCTCCGTCTCCTCGCGCGTGAAGCCGCGGCAGAGGATGTGCGGCACGGCGTCGATCTGGTAGCGGTGCTGGATCAAGGCGCAGACGCCGAGGGTGCCCGGGCGCTTTCTCTTCACCCGGCGCTGGATGCCCTGCGGCGTCTCGTCGTAGATCGCCTCGGCGGCGTGGCTGGTGATGTCGATGAACGGCGGGTGGAAGCGGACCAGATCGTCGATCAGCGCCAGCAAGCTCTGCACGTTGCCGCCGCGCAGCGGCGGGATGATCTCGAAGCTGATCAGCGGCCCGCCCGCGCGGGCCAGGTGGTCGGTGACTTTCACCGCGCGTCAGTCGAGACGGGCCTCGAGCCGCACCTTGACGCGGTCGATGAAGGGCAGCACATACTCGAGGATGGCGTGATCGAGGCGGTAGGTGTCCGCTTCGCCCTCGAAACCTTTCTTGCCGCTCACCCGGTCGATGAGCTTGCCCTTGGCGTCGAGGAAGTCGAGGGTGTAGGTGACGACCCATTCATCGGCGGAGGGGTTCTCGGTCTCGAACGCGGCGCGCAGCCCGGCCTCGGTGTCCGAGGCGCCGCGCAGCCGGCCGAGAAGGGCGCCGCCGCCGGCGCCGCCCTTGCTGAACTCGACGCTGGCGACGCGGACCGGGCCGATCGTGGCGTTGAGCGGCAGGCGCTTGTCGAGCTGCCAGGGGACGGTCTTCTCGAAGCGCAGGCTGCCTTGCGGCTGCGCCGCGGCGCTGCCCGCGCCGGCCGCCCACAGGCAGGCCAGCGCCATCACCCCGAGGGGGCAACGGAAGTTCGTGCGCATGATCGGGTCAGCCTAGCGGCAGGCTCCGGCGGCGGTCAAGCGGCGCCCGGCGAGCGCGTCCGTGGGCGGCCCATGCGTCGTGTAGAGTCGCCGGCGTGACTCCTTCCCACGCCGCCGGCGGCCTCGGGGCACGCCGGCGCGCCGGCGCACCGTGACGCGCGCTCCGCTCGGCTGGCGCGCCCTGCGCCTCGCCGGGGACGTGGCGGTCGCCGCCGCCGCCCTCTGGCTCGCCTTCCAGATTCGCATCCACTTCGAGTTCCCCTTCACCACGGAGCTGCTGCCGTCCGACCGCCTGCTCTTCTTCGCCCGCGAGTGGCCGCTGGCGCTGCTGGCGCAGCTCGCCTGTCTCTACTTCGCCGGGTTCTACGAGCCGCCCGGGCGCCGTGCCCACCCCGAGCTGGCCCGCGGGCTGGCGCTCGCCGTGACGCTGCAGGGCATGGGGTTCGTGGTCTACCTCTTCCTCGCCAACCGCCCGTTTCCGCGCTCGGTGCTGCTGCTCTACCTGCTGATCGACTGGCTCCTGCTCTTCCTCTGGCGGATCGCCGTGCGGCGTCTCGCGCCGGTGCGCGAGCGGCGGGTGGCGATCGTCGGCGCCGGCGAGGCGGCGGCCGAGATCGCGCGCGCCATCGCGCTCGGCAGCGGCCAGGGGATGGGCCTGCGCGTGGTGGGCTTCGTGCCGACGCCGGACGAGGCGGCGGCGCGGCTGCCGCCGCTCGACGAGCCGGCGCTCGGCGAGCGGTTGGGCACGCCCGACGACTTGCCGGAGCTGCTCGCCGCGGGACGGATCGACGACCTGATCCTCGCCGCCTCGGGCGACGACTGGCAGACCCGCCTGGTCGACCGGCTGGCCGGCGCCCGCCCCGGTCACAGCAACGTCCTGCTCCTGCCGGGGCCGTTCGAGAGCCTGATCGGCCGCATGCGCTATCACTGGGTGCACGACCTGCCGCTGATCGACGTCGTGCGCGAGTCGGAGTGGCGGCTCAACCGCCCGCTCAAGCGGCTCTTCGACCTGGTGCTGGGCGCGGCGCTCTGCGGGCTCGCGCTGCCGCTCATGGCGGTCTGCGCCCTGGCGGTCAAGCTGACCTCGCCGGGGCCGGTCCTCTATCGCCAGACGCGGGTGGGGCGCGGCCAGCGCACCTTCACCCTCCTCAAGCTCCGCACCATGCGCGCCGACGCCGAAGCCGAGACCGGCGAGGTGCTGGCCCAGCCCGGCGATCCGCGGCTGACGTCGATCGGCGCCTTCCTGCGCCGCTTCCGGCTCGACGAGTTCCCGCAGCTCCTGAACGTCCTCGGCGGCAGCATGAGCCTGGTGGGCCCGCGGCCCGAGCGTCCGGGGTTCGTGCAGCGCTACCTGCGCGAGGTGGCGGGCTATGCCGAGCGCTTCAGCCTGGCGCCGGGCCTGACCGGCCTGGCGCAGGTCAGCGGCGACTACCACTCGAGCGCGCAGAACAAGCTGCGCTACGACCTCGCCTACATGGCGAACTGGAGCGTCTGGCTGGACCTCTCGATCCTGCTGCGGACGATGAAGATCGTCCTCACCTCGCGCGGGGTGTAGCTCGGGGTCCGGTCAGCCGAGCGGCGCGAAGCGCAGCTCGATCCCTTCAGGCTCCGCCACCGGCCGGCCGTCGACCTCGACCCAGGCGTGCGCGGCGAGGCGTCCGTCCTCGCGGCGCACGCCGATGCGCAGCTCGGCCGGAGCGCCGCGGCGCAGAAGGAGCCGCTCGAGGACGAGCGCGCGCGGCAGGCAGCGCGCCGGATAGAGGCCGCGGCAGGCCCCGGTCGCGAGACGCACCAGGCGCTCGACCTCGGCGGGCGCCGGCGGCGAGCCCGCCGCCTGCCGCCGCGGCGCGAGGAGCCGGCGCGTGCGCGGCAGGCCGAGCAGGCGCAGCCCGGCCTCGGCGACGAGCAGCCAGGCGAAGGCGTTCGCCGCCGCCGTGCCGTCGCGCCATCCCAGGGCGCGCAGCCGGCCGAGCTTACGGCGCGACGAGGTCCACCAGCCCATGGTGCGCGAGGTCCCGCACCAGCGCGAGGAGGTCCGGCCACACCCGCTCGCGCGGCGCGTCGAAGTCGGCCAGCAGCCGGGCCATCGCCTCCTCCAAGGTGGCGCCCGCGGCGAGCAGCGCCCAGGCGCTGGTCCCGACCGCATTCAAGCCGAAGTAGGTGCCGCGCGCGGCGTCGAGGAGAACCGCCTCCTCCTCGAGCTGCCGGAACAGCACCCCGGGGCGCGGCAGCACACGGGTCGCGGGGTCGAGCGCCGGCTCAACCACCGGCGGTTCCCTCCAGATCGGCGGCGATGGCCGCCGCGACGGCCAGGACCGAGCCGGGCCGCCACGGGACGGTCAACGAGCGGACCGGCACCGTCGCCGCGAGGGCGGCGCAGGCGTCGAGGTGCCGGGCGAGGAGATCGGGCGCGAAGAGCCTGGCCGCGACGGTATGCCGAACGAGGGCGACGGTGGCGCGGCGAGGGTCGAGCGGGCGGCTGGCGACCTCGGCGTCGGTGCCGGCGCCGGCGCTGGGCTGGGGAAAGAGCACGTAGAGAGCGGCGAGTGGGAGCTGCTCGGGGATCGTGGTGAGGTCGCCGTCGAGCCCCGGCTGGGGGAAGCGGGGCAGGACGTGGACCCCGTCCGCTCCCGCCACCCAGGGCAGAAGGTCGTCGGCGATTCGGCTCCAGTCTCCCTCCGCCGCGGCGAGAAGCGCGGCGAGCGTCGACTTCCCCTCTCCGGAGCTGCCCAGGAAGGCGACTGCTCGGCCACCACGCACGACGACGCTGGCGTGGAAGCAGAAGACGCCGCGGAGCGCCAGCGCCAAAATGAGCGGCGGCCCGACCAGAGTGGAGGCGGCGACGGCGGGCTCGTCGCCGGAGGCAGTCAGGGTGATGCTGCCGCCGTCGCGCGCCACGACGAACACGCCGGCGCCGGCGATCTCCAACCGATACCTCTCGGCATCGAGCGAGCAGCGAACCGGCCGCTCGATGCCGGCCACGAGTGCGTCGCCGGCGAAGACCAGGTCCGCGCGCCCCACCCCGCCCCCAGATCCCTCGCTCTCGCTCGGGATGCCGGTAGGGGCGCCCGCCGCCGTTTCCTCGACCGCCGCGAGCTCCGGCAGCCGCATGTCGCTCACCAGCTCGCTGCCGGCGACCCGGTAGCGATACAGCGTGAGGCGCTCGCGCGGCGGGGACGGCTCGAGGCGGACGGCGATCACGACGGCAACGGTGACGCGCGGCGCGCGGCCGCGCCGCGGGTCAGACGGCCTGGCGGGTGGCCGGGTTGATGCTGTCGCCCGTGCCCCCCGAGGGGCCGAGCGTGAGCTCGCGGACGTCGCCCAGCACCTCCAGCAGCGGCGGCGCGTACGGCCGCTGCGGCGGCTGCACCGCGTCCGGCGCGGGCTGCACGGAGGACGTGCCCGGCTCTTGATCGGTCCGCGAAGTCATCGTGTTTCTCATATCTTAGCCTGCCGCCATAGCTCGACGCAAACACATTGCCAGGGGACCACCAGCTCGGGGCCGTCGAGCGCCCGCCGGAAGCGCTCGCCGGGGACCTGCGCCAGCCAGTCGGAGCGCACGAAGCGCCGCCACAGCGCGTCGGGAGAAGCGAGCAGAGTGCGCACCGTGTCCGCCTCGCGCTCGACGAGCCCGCGGGCGCAGAGCGGCAGGAGAGACGTCTTCTGCCGCCGCCGCCGCACCGGCTCGGGCAGCAGGCCGCGCATCGCCTGGCGCAGCACCCATTTCGTCCACCCCGGCCGGTAGAGCTGGTGGGCCGGGAGGTCGAGCGCCAGCTCGACGAGGCGGCGGTCGCGGTACGGGCGGCGCAGCTCCACGCCGGCCGCGGCGGCGTGATAGAGCTCGGTCGTCGTCGCGCGCGCCCCGACCGCGTCGAGGAGGCTCCGGTGCTGCCAGGGGCGGCGGGCGGTCGCGGCCGAGGGGACGGGATCCTCGCCGGCGGCGGTGAGCGCCGCCGCCTCCGGCGTCAGCCAGGACGGCGGCGTGGGAGGCGCGGTGCCGGCGCGGCGGCCGAGGGCGCGCCCGACGACGCTGCGCGCGCGGTGGCGCGCCGGCCGGCGCCGCACGCCGTGCTCCCAGAGATGCGCCGCGAGCCCGCCGCCGGCCGCGGCCCAGCGGCGCTCGCGGAGGAGGTCGGCGAGCCAGTGGTCGCCACCGGCCCACAGCTCGTCGCCGTACTCGCCGGTCAAGACGACCGTTGCGCCGGCCTCCCGCGCCGCCGCGTAGGCGCGCTGGCCGAGCCGGCGGTAGAGCCCTTCCATCGGCGTGTTGGGGTTGCGCGGCCAGGGCGCGGCCTCCGAGGCGAGCCCGGCGAGCGGCCAGGCGTCGTCGCCGGCGACGCGCACCGGGCGCATCCCCCAGCGCTCGACGACCGGCTCGATGAACCGCCGCTCGTCGCAGACGGCGAGCTCGTCGAAGACCCAGGAGACGGCGCGCACGCGGCCGGCGCCGTTGCGTCCCGGCGACTCGGCGGCAAGGCGCGAAAGCTTTCGCGCCGGGCTCCAATCAAACCGCGAAAGCTTTCCGGCCGGGCTCCAATCCATGCTGGGAGCGTCTTCCGTCCCGCGACCAACGGGACGGGCTCCCAGCTCGCGCGCGGCGACCGCCCCGACCGCGGTCGAGTCGAGGCCGCCGCTCATCAGCACCGCCACCGGCGAGGCGGTGCGCAGCCGCGAGCGCACGCTCACCGCCAGCAGCTCGCGAAAGCGCTCGGCGTACTCCTCGTCGCGGCGCAGGCGGAGGCGCGGCTCCGCCGGCGGCTGCCAGTGGCGCCAGGTGCGCACCCGCTCGGGCTCGACGGCCAGGCCGTGCGCCGGCGGCAGCTCGCGCACCGCAGCGTAGAAGGTGTCGCCGGGAAGCGGCGGCTCGACGGCGAAGAAGCGGGCGAGGCTGCGCTCGTCGAAGCGCGGCTCGATGCCGGGGAGCGCGAGCAGCGCGCTCTCCTCCGAGGCGACCGCCAGGAGCTCCGGGCGCAGGACGTAGAAGAGCGTCCGGTCGCCCAGCGCGTCGCGGCCCAGGAGGACGCGCCGCCGCCGCAGGTCGGCGATGGCGACGGCGCAGGGCCCGAGCAGCCGCTCGAGGCAGGCGTCGCCCCAGCGCCGGTAGGCGGCCAGGACCAGCGCCGCGTCGGAGAGCCGCCGCGCCTCCGCTCTCAGCTCGAGCGCCGCCGCCAGCTCGTCGCGGTTGTCGAGGCGCCCGTCGAAGACGAGGTGGAGGCCGGCGGTGGGGTCGGCGAGCGGCTGCCGCTCCCCCATCTCCTCCGGCGTGGTCCAGAAGTGGAGGTGCCCGAGCGCGAAGGTGCCGGCGGCGACGGCGTCGCAGCCGTTCGGACCGCGGTGGCGGAGGCGCGCGAGGAGCGGCTCGAGCGCTCCCCGCGCCGCCGGGGCGGCGTCACGGTGGAAGAGCAGCGCGAAGGCGCTCACCCGCGGGCTCCGGCGCCGCCGACGGCGGACAGCCTACGGCTCGACGGCGAGGGCCGGATCGCCGAGCAGGGTCCAGCCGAGCAGCACGTCGGCAAGGCCCGGTTGGGATGCTGCGAGCTGCCGCTTGGCGGCCACGATCGCCTGCCCGAGCGTCGTGCCGTGCTGCACGAGCAGCGGCGCGAGCAAGGCGCCGAAGGCCTCGTCCGACTCGACCTGCGTCAGGGTCGAGGCGCCCATCACCGCGGCGGCGCCGCGGTCGCCCGAGAGCAGCAGCTTGTGCGCCATGGTGTTGTAGGTGGGGACGACGTAGTAGGTGTTCCAGCACCCCCACTGCGACACCACGGTCGGCCGCCCGGCATTGGTGAGCGCGGCCGCGTCGGCGGCCGTGAACAGGCCGGAGAACGACCACAGCGTCGAGCCCGAGTGGCCGATGTAGCTGGTCAGCGCGGTCCCCCGCGCGATCGCCTCCAGGAGCGCGCCGCGCGCGCCGCCCGTCCCCAAAGCGTCGATGTAGGCGATGTCCGCCGTCCACCCTCCCGGCAGCCGGGCGACGAAGCGGTCGCTGATGTCGCTGAACGAGACGTTGCCGGCGGCGTCGAACTCATCGGCCGCGAAGACGGCGGTGCGCGGATAGCCCTTGGTCTCGTAGGCCAGGGTCTTGGCGACGACGCTGTCGAGCTCGGCCGCGGTGCGCACCGGGAAGCGCCCGATCGCCAGATCCTGCACGCCGTCGCCGTCGAGGTCGGCGTAGAGCGAGTCGGCGGGGGCGTAGCGGACGAACGGGCCGGTGACGCCATAGAGCGAGGGGATGAAGCTGATCGAGCCGCTGCCGAGGAAGTTGCGGTAGTCGTAGGTGTCGCCGCCCACCAGCAGGACGTATTCCGTGCCGAGGTTGGCGGCGGCCCAGGCGACGTAGTCGCGGATCGCCTGCGCATCGAAGACGCCGTGGCCGAAGCGGGCGTAGACGTCGTCGACGTTCACCACCCGTACCGAGAGCCCCTGCGCCGTCCGCGCCGCGACCAGCGGGCCGAGGCTATCGAGGAACGCCGGGTGCGAGACGATGAGGTAGCGCGCCTCGCCGGCGGCGGTGGCGGCGGCACCGTCGCGCACGGCCGCCATGCCCGGAGTGTGGAAGGCGCCCGCCGCCGCGACCAGATAGGTGGCGGTCTTGCCGCTGCCGCCGAAGCTCACCGCATAGCCGCCGCCGTCCGCCGCCACCTCGGTCTTCGCCAGGCGCGCCAGCGACGAGCCCTCGGCGCGGTAGACGACGACGTCGGGCGAGGGGAGGCCGGTGACGCGGAAGAAGCGGCCCGCGGAGGAGAAGGTGAGACGCCCGTCGCGCGCCGCCAGGGCGCGCGGGTAGGTGACGGCGTAGCTCTCGAGGTGCACCAGGTCGTAGGGCGTGCCGCTGTCGCCGGGCAGCCGCAGCTCGAGCGTGTTCGCGCCGTCGTGCAGCGCGCCGGCCGGAAGCTGCGCCGACATCTGGTGCGTGGCCAGGCCGTCGAAGCGGTCGTCGGCGACCTGCGCGCCGTTCAGCTTCACCTGGACGTGGTGGTCGGGAGCGAGCGGGAAGTCGGTCACGCCCCACATGCTGACCGCCAGGCTCGCCGGCGCCGCGCCGGGCACCAGGCCGTCGACGGTGAGGCCGAAGGTCCAGGAGAGCGGCGAGGTGAACCCCATCATCGCGGTGTCGAACCAGGGATCGCCGCTCGGGGAGGCGAAGCTGTAGACGCGGTCGCGCTCGACCGTGGCCGTCTCCATGTACCAGGCGGCGGTCTCCGACGCCTTGCCCTTGGCCGGGCCGTTGTCGCTGGCCGGGCGCTTCGCGCTCGCGCGCTCGACGCGCAGCTCGTAGACGGCGGTGCCGGTGTAGAGCGTGTCGAGCGGCTCGCCGCGGAACTCGACGAAGGCGCCGGGGCCGAAGCTCCCCGCGCCTTCGACGCGCAGCGGCACCGGCACGCCGCGGTCGAGGAGCGCGATGTCCGTGAGCGGCGCGCCGCTCCAGTCGAAGCCCGCCGCCGCCAGCGCCTCGTAGGTCAGCCGGTGCAGGCCGGAGCGGTCGACCAGCAAACGGACCGCCGGGTAGCTGCCGCCGCCCGGTCCCTTCTGCGCCGCCGCGCGGGTCGGCCGCAGCCCGGCCGCCGGGGGCGCCAGCGTCTCGCGCACCGCCTGCCAGTCCACTGCCTCCACCATCGGCCGCTTGCCGTGCTCGCGCCCGATGCCGAAGGGCCCGTGCATGCGCGTCTGGCCGTTGACGGCCACGTCCTCGACGTAGAGCTCGTGCCCCACCAGGCCGTCCGCCGGCACCCGCAGCGCGTAGTGCTGCGGCTCGAGCGAATCGGCGGCGTGCGCGCGGACCAGCCCGCGGTTGAGGCGCCGCCAGCCCTGGGCGGTCTCGCCGTAGACGTTGAAGCCGAGGTTGCCGGCCTCGGTGGCGGTCGACCACTCGAGCCGCAGCGCGCCGCCCTCGGGAGTGGCGCGGAAGGCGGCGAGGGTCACCGGCGTCGAGGCGATGCTGCAGTTGGTGAGGTCGATGCGCATCGGCACCGTCGAGGTGACGTTGCCCTCGTTGTCGGTGATGTCGACGCGGATCCAGTAGAACGAGGTCGGGCTGGTCGCCAGGCTGCTCGTGTTCCACTGCATCGAGAAGAGGTTGACGGTGCCGCTGTTGGGCGTCGTCACCGGGTTGGCGCTGCCGCCCGCCGCCGTCGCCTGCACCCAGGGATTGGTGCCGTCCTGGCGGTAGTAGAAGGTGACGTTGTTGATCGTGTCGACGACCTCGTCGCCCGAGCCATTCGGCACCAGCGTGTCGAGCACCGTCGCCGTCAGGTTGATCGGCGAGCCGTTGGTGCCGGCGCCGCAGGAGCGGGTCAGGTCGACCAGGACGGGAGGCTGCGTGCAGCCGCCGGCGAGCGTGCAGGGGTCGCCGCAAGGCAGGCGCCGGGTGTTGCTCATGTCGAACGTCCCGTTCGCCCCCAGGTCCTTGTTCGACGGGTCCTGCGGCTGCGTCGAGGTGGTGGCGCAGAAGATGAACGGCGTCGTCGGGGTCATGAGCTGCGCGCCGCTGATGCTGTCGCCGTCGGTGTCCGACCCCGAGCAGGTATCGAAGATCAGCAGCGGGAACTGCATGTCGAGGAAGTAGCCGCCGCCGTTGGCGGTGTCGCTGACGACGCGCGTGAACTTGAAGTCGCAGGGGATCGCCGTGTTGCTCGCGCAACTGTCGGTGGCCGGGTCGGTCGAGTCGTGCGTCCACAGCACCTGCCCGCCGGCAGAGCAGTTGGCCAGGTTGTCGAGGTCCTGGTGCGTGGTCGAGGTGTTGCGCGCCAGGAACATGTCGTCGTAGCGGTCCGCGGCGGGGTTCGGCTTGCCCGACTTGCCGTCGGTCGTATTGACGTAGTCCGCCCAGCCGTCGCCGTTGAGGTCGAGAATGAAGTTCCACGTCGTGTTGGCGTCGTAGGGACCGGTCGCCGCCGCGTCCGGCGGGTCGACACCGCCGATCGCCGGTGTGTCGAGCAGCCGCATGCGGAAGAACATCACGTCGTCGTCGGGCGATACGGTGTTGTTGTCGTCGTAGCCGAAGTAGACGGAGTTGAGAGTGTTGCTGGCGCCGCTCCAGATGTCGGCGCTCGAGGGGTTGGGCGCCGTCTGCTTGCTCGCATCGCCCTGCGCGGCGGTGAGATCGCGCACCGGGTTGTTCAAGCTCGGGATCGGCTGCCAGCAGCGGTCCTCCGGCGGCGTCCCGGAGCAGATGGTGTCGAACCAGCTCAGCGGGGTGTGTGACGCCGCCAGCGGAGCCGACGCGGCGAGCAGGGCGGCGGCGGCGAGCGCCGCGCCGCAAAGGGCACGTCCCCGCCGCGGACGGACGGGGACTGACAGTACGCGAGTGGCTTCAGGTTCCACGATGTGGGGCACCTCTCCAGGGAATAGCCTATTTAATGCTGCCGCGCACCCGTTTGTCAACATCCGGCGACATGACCGCCAAGCAGTTGTGCACATGCCACCGATTACCAACTGAACCGCACGTCGCGCCGCACCGCGCTGGTCTGCCCGAGGGTGTCGGTGACGTAGAGCGTCACCGGGAAGACGGCGCCGTTGCTCGGGAAGCGGTGGCTGGCGGTCGCACCCGACCCCGAGGTGCCGTCGCCGAAGTCCCAGGCGATCGAGGCGACGCCGCGATCGTCGCCGGACGGCGCGCTGTCGAAGCTGCAGCGCCGGCCGGAGCAGGTGAAGGTGAACGTTGCATAGGGCGGGTAGTCCTGGCCGTCGCCGGCGAAGGCGGCGTAGAGCAGGCGGTCGGGCGAGCCGATGCCGGCGCCGGCGAGGACGCCGGTCGTCGCCGCTCCGAGCACCGCCGCCTGCACGGTGAGGGGCTTGGCGCCGGGGTTGAGGCCGAGGAACAGCGCCGCGGCGCCGGTCACGTGCGGGGCCGCCGCCGAGGTGCCGGTCATGGCGATCGTGTCGCTGTCGCTGCGGTTGAAGGAGGAGACGACCAGGACGCCGGGGGCGAAGAGGTCGACGCACGAGCTGTAGTTCGAGGCCCACCAGCGGGTGTCGGTGCCGTCGGAGGCGCCGACCGTGATCACGGCCGGGACCCGCGCCGGCGAGTAGAGGCAGGCGTCGGCGGCGTCGTTGCCCGCCGCCACCACCCAGGTCACCCCGGCGCCGATCGAGGCCTTCACCGCGTCGTCGAGGGCCTGCGACACGCCGGCCTGCAGGCTCATGTTGGCGACCGCGGGGCGGCGCGCCGCGGTCGCCTTCCCCTTGACCGCGGGGTAGCGCGCGGTGATCCAGTTGACGCCGGCGATGATGTCCGACACCGCGCCGCTGCCGCTGCAGTCGAGGACGCGCACCGGGTGAAGGGTCACGCCGCGCGCGACGCCGAGGCTGGCGCCGCCGATGGTGCCCGCGATGTGCGTGCCGTGGCCGTGGCAGTCCTCGGTCCCGTTGCCGTCGGCGACGGCGGTGTAGGCGGCCACCGTGTCCACCCGCCCGGCGAGCTCCTGGTGGGTGCTGCGGATGCCGGTGTCGACGACGTAGACGTCGACGCCGGCGCCGGCGCTGTTGTAGCCGTAGAGATTGTCCAGGGGGAGAGCGCGCTGGTCGGCGCGGTCGAGGCCCCAGGAGGCGGCCGCCACGAAATCGGCCGCCACCCGGGCGACGCCGTCCTCCTCCAGGTAGGCGACCCGCGGATCCTGAGCGAGCGCCCGCGCCTCGGCGGCGCCGAGGCGGGCCACCACGAAGCCCTCGAGGACGTGGTCGAAGCTGCGGCCGACCACGCCGCCGCGCACCATCTCCTCCGCCACCGCCCGCACGCCCCGCACGCCCCGCACGCCCGGCTGGTGGACCGCCGCCTCGGGCCGCAGCACGACGATGTACTGTCCCGGGATCGGGTTGCTGCTCTCGACGATCGGCGCCTGCGCGAAGGCGGCGGTGCCGGTCAGGACGACTGCGAGGGCGGTCAGGATCGGTTTCATGGCTGGCTCTCCAACCGGTTGGCGACGGCCCGAAACGGCGTCGCGTTTTCGATGGAGTCAGCCTAGGGATCGGCCGCGGCCAGGCCGATCGGCGGAACGATCAACGTCGCGTCGTCGCACCGCGCAATCGGCCATCGGCGGATGTCCTACGTCGCGTCGGACACCGCGCGCGGCACCGCCATCCGCGCGCGGCTCCACCGCTCCTCAAGAAGAATTCCGCAGCCTCTCTTTGCGGAGTTTCTCTTCCAGCCGGTACGGCTCGGCGACCGCGCGCTCGTAGAGGTGCGGGTCGATCTGGTGGGTGATCTCCGCGTAGCGCCGCGCCTGCTCCGGCTGCCCGGCCGCGGAGGACGCGCGGCTCAAGTTCATGTAGATCTCCGGCCGCGGCTCGAAGGCGAGCGCCTCGCGGTACGCCGCGAGCGCGGCCTCCGGCCGCTCGAGCAGGAGGTACTGGCCGCCGCGCGTGGTGAGGATCCGGACGTCCGTGGGATCGAGGGCGGCCGCCCGGCGCAGCACCTCGAGGTTGGCCGCGACCAGGCGCGGGGAGAGGCGACCGGTGTTGGCCGCGAGGAGCGTCAGTCCTTCCACTTGGCGCAGCAGTCGGTTGGCGAGCAGGCGCTCGCGGAACCGCACCGTCTGGCCCGCGAGCCCTGCGGCGAGGACGACGCCGAGGAGCGCGGCCGGCGCGAGCCCGCTCCGCAACCGTCCCACCTCCCTCGCGGCGGCGACCGCGCCATCGGACCGCGCTTCGGCGCCGCGCCGCAGAAGCCAGGCCAGGAAGAGGAGCGCCGGGTATCCCACCAGCGCGAGGCGGAAGGGGAAGTGGGTGAGCGCGAGGACGGCGAGCGCCGCGAGCCCCGCCCAGGCGAGCGCGCGGTCGTGCGCCGCCGCGCCGTCGATCCGCCGCGCCGAGGCGGCGAGCACCGTGACGCTCCAGAGCAGCGCCGCGAGGCCCGGGAGCCCCCAGGTCGCCGCCACCTCGAGCACCTCGTTGTGGGCGTTGGTGAACATCGGCTGCGTCTGCCTCTCGTAGAAGCTGGCGCCGCGGGTCAGCAGGTCGCGCTTCGCCGGCACGTACTCGGCGGCGAAGGCGCCGTGGCCGACACCGGTCCAGGGGTGCCGCTCGGCCATCCAGACGGCCGCCTGCCAGCCGTCGAGGCGTCCGGTGAGCACCGCGTTCCAGTCCCCCGCCGCCACCTCCCGCGCCGTCTCGACGACGCGGCCGCGCAGCGGCGGCACGGCCGCCGCCAGCAGGCCGGCGGTCACGACGCCGCCGGCCAGCAGGGCGGCGCTCCACCGCCGCGGCAGGACGAGGAGGCCGTAGACCAGGCCGCCGGCCGCCACCCCGGCGAGCGCGGCCAGCGTCTGCGTCGCCGCGAGGCCGTAGAGACACAGGGCGAGCGCCGCCGCCGCCGCCCAGCGCAGCGCAGCCCGCCGCGCGCGGGCCATGCACCAGGGAGCGACGAGGCACGGCAGGACGAGATAGGAGCCGAGGTCGCCCGGGTTGCCGGCGAGGGAGGTGACGCCGAGCCGCTCCGCCTCGCTGACGGCGAAGAACCGCATCGGCCGGTAGACGCCGTGGAACTGCAGGATGCCGAAGAGGGCGAGGAGAGAGCCGGGGACGAGGAGCCCGGCGAGCGGCCGCGCCAGACGCCGGGCGGAGAGGCCCGCGCTCCAGCCGACGAGGCAGGCGGCGCCGATCCACAGCTCGGGCAGGGCGCCGCGCACGTGCAGAGGGTGGTCGGTCGTCGCCAGGCCGAGCGTCGCCAGCAGCAGCGCCGGGCCGACGACGCGCAGCGCCGGCAGGCGCCAGACCTCCTGCCACGAGCTCTCGGCCCGCGCCAGCGACCAGCAGAGCGGCAGCAGCGAGGCCAGCGCCAGCCAGTTCGACAGCAGCAGCTTCGGCAGCCGGAACGAGTCCATGGCGGTCGGCACGACGACGAGCGGCGGCACCAGGACCAGCGCCCAGAGGAGCAGTTCGGCCCCGCGCGCCGCGAGGCCGCGCTGCGGCGCCGCCGGGCGGCGCGCGGGGATCCGCCGTCGATCGCGTGCCGGGGAGCGCTTGCCCATGGCCGCGGATCGTACACGCGCCGGCGCCGCGCCCGGACGCTGCTTCGCCTTGGCGCTTCCGTGCCTTGCGCTGATCCTTGATTTCGTGTTAAGACGCCGCGCGGACACAATCCCTTGTAGCCGTCCCATCCCATCCGTCGCTCCACGGCTTCGCGCGGAGGTCTTCGCATGCGCCATCGCACGCCGTCCGTCCTCCCCCGCCCGGCGGCCCGGCTGCTCGGCCTCGCCGTCCTCGCCTCCGTAGCCAGCCTGTACGCCGGCGCGGCGCCGGCAGGCGCCGCGCGGCATGACGACTGCGACGCCGGCTTCATCGCCTTCCTCGGCGCCGAGGCCTACCAGTTCTCGCCCGCTCACGCCGGCGCGCTCGGCACGATGCGCCTGTTCACCGTGCTCTCGCACACCGGCGCCGCGGCGCGCGGCGACGCCGGGCGCGCGTTCTGGCGGCTCGAGATCCGGCCGGAAGGCGCCGAGCTGCCGGTGCGCGCCGCCGGCGGGGTGGCGCGCCTCGACGACGCCGGGAGGAGCGTGGCCGAGTTCGCCTGGGACGGCCGCGACGAGGCGGGGCGGCAGGTGGCGCCCGGCCGCTATCGCTTCACCTTCCTGGCGCGCTTCCTGCCCGACCGCGCGCGTCCGGCGCGGGAGGCGCGCGCCTACGAGGACCTGGCCGGAGCCCCGGAGGCGGTCGAGGCATTCGCCTCGACGGACGCGGTGATCGTGGACTACGCCCTCGACGAGGCCGCCGCACGCCACCTCCGCTGGAGCGCGGCGGTAGGGTCCTGTCAGGCGCAGCAGAACACGCCGCTCGAGGCCGGATTCGGCTACAACTTCTACTACGGTTCGACGCACAGCCACTCGAACTATTCGGACGGCGGCCAGCCGACCGGCGCCTGCTCGTCGGGCAACGCCTGGGGTAGCGGCACCTCGGATCCCGCCGCGGTCTTCGACTTCGCGCGCTTCAACGGCGGCGTCGACTACTGGGTGGTCAACGAGCACAACCATCTCCTCGAGGACGCCCTGGCGACCAACGACCCGCCGGTGACCGAGGCCAAGGTCAGGCAGCGCTACGCCGCCGGCCGGGCGGCCGCGGCGGCCGCCACGGTGGACGACGTCTTCGTGGCGCTCTACGGCATGGAGTGGGGGGTGACGACCAACGCCGACCAAGGCCACGTGACGCTGCTCGAGACGCCGGCGCTCTTCGGCTGGGAGACCTGCAGCAACTGCAACGGCCCAAACCCCGAGTGCACGCCCGGGACGAGCTGCTACTTCGACGTCTTCACGCCGAAGCGCTTCGCCTACCTCACGATGTACCGCCGCTCGCTCGAGAACCCGTCGCCCGCCGGCGCCCTGGGCATCCTCTGCCACCCGTCGGCCGGGCAGTTCGACAACTACGCCTTCAACGCCGACGCCGATGCGGCGCTGCAGGGGATCGCCGTGCGCAGCGGCCTCGCCTTCAACACCGGGACCGACTGCGCCGACGCCAACGTCGCCTCGACCGACTACTCGCCGCGCTGGAAAGCGGCCTTGAACCTGGGCTTCCACCTCGGCCCGGTCGCCGACCACGATGCGCACTGCAACACCTACGGCACCGGCATCCCCAACCGCACGGTCTACCTGCTGCCCAACGGCTCGACGCCGGTCCTCACCCGGACGGCCCTGATGCAGGCCCACAAGGCGCGCCATTTCTTCGCCACCGAGGACTCCAACGCCCAGCTCGTCTTCGCCACCGGCGACGGCGCGCATCTGATGGGCGACATCTTCGACGCCGGCGGCGCGGCCACCCTGCGCGCCGCGGTCTACGATCCCGGCAGCGAGGCGGTCTCGACGCTCGAGATCTGGCGCGGCCAGATCGGCGGCGGCGTGCCGGGCGCGCCCTACCGCAGCGTCGCCAACCAGTCCACGCTGACGCTCACCGACACGCCCGCGAGCGGCACCTACTACTACTACGTCCATGCCGTGCAGGCCGACGGCCACGACCTCTGGTCGGCGCCGATGTGGATCACCTACCAGGGAGGCGGCGGCTGCACCGGCTGCCTCGACGTCTCGGGCTATCGCCTCGACCAGCAGAACGCCGCCTCCTCGCTCACCCTGCCGGCCGGCACGCTCATCCCGGAGAACGGCTACCTCATCGTCGGCCGCGATGCGACGCAGGCGGCGTTCGAGGCGTTCTGGCGTGGCGGCACGCCGCTACCGGCCGGCGCCGTGTATCTCGATGCCGCCGGGGCGTTCCCGGCGATCAACGGCGACGAGCGCTACGAGCTGTTCAACGCCGCGGGGCAGAAGCTCGACGGCCGCACCGTGGCGATGCCGGCGGGGGCCGGCAAGACGCTGCAGCGCAAGGACCCCTGTCAGGCGGCCGGTAAGAGCACGAGCTGGACGACGACGGCGGCCTCGGCCGCGACGCCGGGCAGCGGTGCCGGGCCGGGCTGCGGCAAGGGGGTGGTGATCAACGAGTTCGCCGATGCGCTCGGGACGGGGAATTTTGTGTACGAGTTCGTGGAGCTGCATTGGGATAGGTAGGAGGACGGGGGTAGGAACGGGGGCCGTATCCGCGCGGCGAGCGATCTCGGCTTGGGGAGGAGCGAGCTGCTGCCACCTTTACTGCGCTGATCCGATCTCCCTCACCCCTGGCCCCTCTCCCACATGGGAGAGGGGACGTTTGCCAGGGTGGAGCCTGGTCCAAGGCGCGGCCATACGTCCCAAATGGAGAAAACTCGTTGTAAGAAGCGCCTGGTGCGGGACGGGCGGGGGTCAGGTGGCGCTGTCGGACGTCAACGCGGGGGAGGGCCCTTCTCCTTCTTCTCCTTCTTATGGAGGCGAGTGGCCGCCTGGAGCAGCTCGTCGAGGCGGCGCACGAACTGATCGAGCTGCCGCATCCTGGCCTCGTTGCCGGTGACGAGCTGGCGCAGGCGCGCCGCCGCCGCCGCGAGAGCCGGCAGCGGCTCCTCGACGACCACGTCCTCGTCGTCCTCCTGCTGTACTTGCTGCTCGATCATCGCCGGCACTGCATGCAAACTACATGCTGAGAACGCTTTAGAGCGCGCAGATGTCCCCCTCTCCCACGTGGGAGAGGGGCCAGGGGTGAGGGAGATCGGATCGACGCCGAAAAGCTGGACGAAGCACCACCGCTCGCTCAACCCCAAACGGTGGTACCGAACAGAACGGTGTCCCTCTTTACTTACTCCTAATTCGTCGCCGGCTGGCGCGGTACCGCCGCCAGCGGCGCAGCAGGTCGAACGGGCGCGCCAGCCGCCGGAAGAGATAGCCGGCGGCGTTCCGCGGCCGGCCATAGAGGGCGTCGATCTGTCCGCGGGTCGGCACCAGCGTGCGCCAGAGCGTGACGGCGAGCTGCGCCGCCCGCGGGCGGTCGCTCGGCTGCGGCGTGAAGAGCCTGAGCCGCTGCGCCTGCCGGTAGTCGGGATCGAGCGCGCCGGCGACGATGTGGGCGAGGAGGAGACCGGGAGCGCTGGCGGGCGGCGGCGGCGCGCCCGCGACCAGCGCCGCGGCGAGGTCGCGCGCCGCGGCGACCTCCTCGGCCGCGACGTCGGCCGCCACCAGCTCCGCGGCGCGGCGCGCCAGCGCTTCGCCCTCGCGCCCGGCGAGACCGAGATCGACGAGGTCCGCGATCATCCGCAGCATTGGATAGGCCTCGGGATGGGCGCCGTGCTGCGCGAGGCCGTGCACCAGCGCGTGCGCCGCCAGGAGCTCGTTGCCAGGCCGCGCGCAGCGCCCCGGCAGCTCCGGGCAGGCGACGAGGAGCCCTCGCGCCGCGAGCTCCCCGGCGCCGGCGGACGGCGCTGCTGGAGCGAGGCGCAGCCCCGGGACCGAGCGATGGATCTCGACCGCCCCCCCGGCGGGATGGGCGAGGGCCGGGAGCTGGTGCTCGTGCTCGGGCTGGGCGGCGGCGCGATAGCCGGCGCCGACGAGGGCCGCGAACAGCTCCGGCGCGCGGTCGGCCGCGACCAGCAGATCGACGTCGGTCGCCCAGCGGCTCCCCGGCGCCACGGCGCCGGCGAGCTGCAACGCGGCGAACTTGAGGAAGACGACCGGCAGCTCCAGCGCGGCGGCTTCGGCGGCGAGGTCGCGCGCCAGAGCGGCGAGGCGCAGAGCGTTGGCGGCGGCCGCCTGGCGATCGCGATGGAGACCCGCCGCGACGGCCTCTCCCAGCTCCGCGGCGAGCGCGGCGCGCCCCTGCCGCTGGGCGATGCGCGGCGCGACGTCGAGGCGGGCGGCGAGCCGATGGCAGGCAGCCGGGTCGCGGCCGGCGGGAGGCGGCGTGCCCGGCGGACCGAAGGCGCGCAGCAGCACCCACGCGAGGTCGGGGGTGAGGACGAGCGGCGGCGGGCGAAAGCGCGGCGGCGGGCGGCGGCGCACGACGAAGCCTCGGGAGCTTGGCTACTATAGCGGTGTGCCCTCACGCCCCACGCCGGCGCTCGCCCGCGCCGCCCTGACGGCGGCGGCGCTCCTCGCCGCGGCGCTCCCCTGCCTCTCCTATCGCAGTTGGCGCGCGGCGCAGGAGCGCCTCGGGCGGCTCGTCGCCGCGCACGCCGGCGTGCTGCCGGAGCGCCTCGCCGCCGACGTGCGCCGCGAGCCCGATGCGGTGCGCGGTGAGATCGTCGTCGCGCGCGCCCTCCTCGCCGCCGAGCTCGACCCGCGCACGGCGGCGGCGCCGCGGCCCGCGGGACGCGGGCGTCTCGCGGCGGCGCGCGACCTCGCGGCGGCGGCGGTCGCAGCGCGGCCGGCGGCCTGGGACGCGATCATGGTGCTGGGGGCCGCCACCTACCTCGACTGGGCACAGGCCCGCGACCGCCGCGTCTTGACCGCCTACCGGCGCTGGGAGGAGCCGCTGCTGGCGGCGCTCGCCCTCGCGCCCGGCAAGCCCGAGCCGCGGCGCCTCCTGGCCGCCGCATACCTCGAGCTCTGGCCCGCCGTCTCGTCCGACAAGCGCGCTCTCACGCGGCGGTTGCTGGCGCGCGGCTTTCGCGAGCCGGACACCTTCAACCGCCTGATCGGCGCCTGGCTCGACGCCGCGCCGAGCCGCGCCGCGGCCTTCGCGCTGGTGCCGCCCGAGCCGCAGGCCTGGCAGCATCTGGAGGAGATCCTCGCGCGACGGGGCGACTGGGCCGGGGCGACCGCGGCGCACGAGCGGCGCCGGCAGGCGATCCGCGCCCGCCTGGCGGCCGACGTGCGGCATGCCGAGGAGCGCCTCGCGGGCGGCGACCCGGCGGGCGCGCGGGCTCTCCTGCTCGGCGTCGCCGCGCACGCCGAGCCGGGCGCCGGCGGCGCCGACCTGCTGGCACGCGCCCTCGCCGTCTGTCCGCCCGGGCCGATCGATGCCTCTACCGCCGCGCGGCTGGCCGACCAGCTCGGCTGGGTGCTCGACCGCTGCCAGGTGGCCGCCTGCCCGCTGCCGGAGCGCGCCCTGCGCCGCCTCGCCGGCTTCTGCCGCGACCTGGCGCCGGAGCAGGCGGCGCTGGCGGCCGTCGCCGCCGGCGACCTGGCGCTCGCCGAGCAGGCCGAGCGGCGGGCGGCGGCGCAGTGGAGCGAGGCCTGGGCGCCGTACCTCATCGCCAAGGCGCGCCTGCTGGCGTCACGCGGCCGGGCGACCGAAGCCGAAGCGGCGCTCGCGCAGGTGCACCGCGCCTGGCAGAGGGACCCGCTCTACTGGCAGGCGCGACGCGAGCTGGCGCGCACGTCAGCCGACGCGACCGCCGCGGCGGAGGCCGAGAGCGCCCTGGCGCGCCTGGCCGCGGCCGAATGGCCCGCCACTGCCTGGAGCTGGCGGCGCGGCCGCGCCCGGCTGGTGATGACGCTGGCGCGGCCGGCGGCGGGGGTGCGGATCGCGATCGATGAGGCCCCGTCCGCCGGCGGCTGGGTCGAGCTGCGGCTCGATGGCGGCGTCGCCGGCCGCCTCGCGGCGGCGCCCGGCGGCGAG
>JBIOUG010000007.1:0-49499 GCA_044866775.1 Thermoanaerobaculia bacterium
AGCCCGGACTGCAGGCTGCGGCCCGCGCGAGGGCCGCGGGTCTCAGCCGCCGACCGGTAGCTCGACCGCCCCGATCGTGCACTTGCTCGAGCGCGGGTTGTTGAGGAGGTCCTTCCCCCACACCGGATCGTCCTGGCACGTCGTGGCGTTGCCGTTCTTGTGCGCCGGGCCGAAGAGGGCGGGCTTGGGGTAGTTGAACTTGAGGGTGCCCGACGGCGTCGGGACGATGAAATCGCCCGACAGCACGGCCGACCCGATCTTCCCCTTGGGGATGGTCTGCGGGCAGGTGGGCAGCGCCCCGTCCCAGTCGCCCTCCTCGTTGATGAACTGCTCCGACTGCAGGTTGTGCGAGACGTCGGTCAAGTCGGAGTCGAAGATCAGGCCGACGTTGCCGCCGCAGGTCTCGTCGGTGTACGGCGCGTCGAGGAGCGAGGTCCGCAGCTCGACGCTGCCGTTGCCGTCGCTGTCGAGGTACAGCTCGTGCACCCCCTGGTTGCGGACCAGGCTGCTGGCGGTGACCTTCACCAGCGAGGGTCCGAAGACGGAGATCCCGCCCCCGGTGCCCGGCTTCGCCGGCGGCTCGAAGCCGATGGGGACCGAGTCGTCGAGCGTCGAGACGTTCTCGAGCACGCTGCTGTTGACGACCACGCTGTCCGAGCCCTTGAACAGGATGCCGCCGCCGCCGGCGATCGCGTGCGCGTAGTTGCGGCTGATCGCGCTGCGGTCGACGATGAAGTCGCCGTGGACGAGGATCGCGCCGCCGCCGCCCACCACCTTCCCCTCTCCGGGATCGGGCTCCAGCTCCAGCCAGGCCGAGTTGAGCTCGAAGACCGACTCGAACGTCCTCCCGCCCTCTCCGGCGGTGACGAACAGGGCCCCGCCGCCCATCCTGCCGAAGGCGAAGTTGGCCTTGAACAGGTCGTTCTCCAGGTCGTTGACGCAGCCGCTCATCACCGCGCCGCCGCCGTCGACGAAACCGGTGACGGTCTTCGTGCCGGAGGCGACGTTGCCGATGAAGTCGCTCCGCGTGATGGTGAGCGTGCCGGAGCTGCAGAAGACGGCGCCGCCGCCGTTGGCGGTGTTGTCGAGGAACTCCGAGTCCTCGATCGTCCACACCCCGCCGCCGGCGAGCGCGCCGCCGCGCGTCCCCGCCTGGTTGAGCGTGAACTTCGAGCCGGTGATCGTCACCGTGGCGCCGCTGTTGAGGATACCGGCCCCCAGCTCGTCCACCTTGTTCTCGGTGAACGTGCAGTCGACGATCTCCGTCGTGCCCGACGAGCCGAAGATCGCCAGGGCGCCGCCGCCGCCGTCCCGGAACGCCTCTTTCAGGGTGAGCTTCTCGAGCCGGAGCTGGATCGCGCTGCCGACCTCGAAGATGCTGGTCTTGCCGAGGCCGCTGATCGTCATCGGCCCGGTGATCGTCAGGTCCGAGCTCAAGTGGATCGGCTCGAGCACGGTGAGCTCGATCGTGCCACCCGCGATACTGCTGTCGAAGACGATCTCGTCGGCGCCGCCGCCTTCGTCGCACTTCCCGATCTGCTTGTCTTCGAAAGCCGCCTGGACCGCCTGCCGCAGCACGCAGTAGCTGTTGTTGGGCATCTTCTCGTCCTTGGTGGAGGTGACCGTGATCGTCTTTGCCGCGAGCGGCGCCGCCGCCCACAGCGCCAGGACCGCCAGGGCCCCCTTGCGCCATGCCCTACACATCGCGTCTCCTTTTCTGCCGGTGTCCGGCCGCGAGCGCCGCGCCGTGCGGCGCTCAGGGAGGGGAACGCGGTTTCGTGGCGCCAGGGCTCACGGTCGTGCGCAGCCGCTGGACTGCGCGTCGTCGTGACTCATACACTGCGGTCAACATGCCGTTGCTTCCGGCGTCGCGATGCCGGTGACCGAGCTCCTGAGGCGGATCGAGGTCGGCGACCGCGCCGCGCTGGAGGAGCTGTTCTCGCTGGTCTACGGCGAGCTCCACCGCCTGGCGCGGCGGCAGCGCGGGCGGCTGCGCGAGGACGACACGCTGGCGACGACGGCCCTCGTCCACGAGGCGTACCTGAAGCTCGCCGGCGCGCACGCCCTCTCGGCGAGCGACCGCCACCACTTCTTCAGCCTCGCCGCCCGTGCGATGCGCCAGATCCTGCTCGATCACCTCCGCCGCCGCAGCGCGCAGCGGCGGCCTGACCCGGCGCGCGCGCGGTCGCTCGAGGAGGCTCACCTCGCGGTCGAGGCGCCGGTCGAGGAGTTGCTGGCGATCGACGCGGCGCTGTTGAAGCTCGAGCGGCTCGATCCCGACCTCGGCCGGCTGGTCGAGTGGCGGGTCTTCGCCGGCCTGACCCTCGACGAGATCGGCCCGCTCGCCGGACGCTCCGCCGCGAGCCTCAAGCGCGATTGGCAGAAGGCGCGAGCGTTTCTCGCCCGCGAGCTCGGCGCGACGCCGCTCGCGCCGGACCCCAAGCCGGCGGGTGGCGCGCGGTGACCCCCGATCCGACCGCCCTCCTCTGGCGGCGCACGAGCCGGGCCCTCGACGCCGTCCTCGGCCGGCCGCCCGAGGAGATGGAGGCGGCCCTGGCCCGCCTGGCGGCCGAGGATCCGGAAGCCCATCGCGAGGTGGTCGCTCTCCTCGCCGCGGACCCGGGCACCGGCAGCTTCTTGGCGGGCGCCGTCGGCCGGGCGGCCGCAGCCGTGGCGCCGGTGGAAGACCCCGCGTCCGGAGCGCTGCCGGAGCCCTCCGTCGGCTTCGGCGGCTGGCGCCTGGTGCGCCTCCTCGGCCGCGGCGGCATGGGGGAGGTCTTCCTCGCCGAGCGCGCCGGCGGGGACTTCGAGCAGACCGGCGCGCTCAAGCTGGTGCGGCGCGGGTTCGACTCGGAAGAGGTCCTGGCGCGCTTCCTGCGCGAGCGGCAGATCCTGGCCCGGCTCACGCATCCCGGCATCGCCCGGCTGCTCGACGGCGGCGTGGCCCCTGACGGCCGCCCGTTCTTCGTCCTCGAGATGGTGCAGGGCGAGCCGATCACCGCCTTCGTCGCCCGCCACGGGCTCGAGCTGCGCGCCATCCTACGGCTCTTCCTGCGCGTCCTCGACGCCGTCGAGGCGGCGCACCGCTCGTTCGTCGTCCACCGCGACCTCAAGCCGTCGAACCTCTTCGTCACCGCGGACGGGGACGTCAAGCTCCTCGACTTCGGCATCGCGAAGCTGCTCGGAGACGAGGGGGACGGCGGCGCCACGCGGGCCGGTGGGCAACCGCTGACGCCCGCCTACGCCGCGCCCGAGCAGATCCTGAGCGGCGAGATCTCGACGGCGACGGACACCTACGCACTGGGCGTCGTCCTCTATGAGCTCCTGGTTGGCGAGCGCCCCTTCGCCCGCGCCTCGCACACGCCGGTCGAGCTGGCGCAGAAAGTGATGCATGAGGCGCCGCCGCTGCCGAGCGAGGCGGTGCGGCGCGGCGCGCGCTCGGCGGCCGCGAAGGAGGAGCGGGAGTGGCGCCTCCGGCGCGGGCGCGAGCTCGCGGGCGACCTCGACGCCATCCTGCTCCGCGTCCTCGCCGCCGATCCGGGTCGGCGGTACCCGACGGTGGCCGCCTTCGCCGGCGATCTCAAGCGCTTCCTCGACGGCCTCCCGGTCGCCGCCCGCGGCGGCGCGCGCGGCTACCGGACGCGCAAGTTCCTGCGCCGCCACCGGCTCGCGGCCGGCGCCGCCGCGCTGGTCCTGCTGAGCCTCGCCGGCGGCCTCATCGCCGCCCTCTGGCAGGCGCGCCGTGCGGAGCGCGCCGCACGGCGGGCGGAGCGAACGCAGGAGTTCCTGGTCGGCCTGTTCGAGGGCGTCGATCCCAGCCGCACGCTGGGAGAGACCGTGAGCGCCCGCCAGCTCCTCGATGAGGGCGCGCGCCAGCTCGAGCGCGAGCTGGGAGCCGAGCCGGAAGTGCGCGGCGCCCTCGCCGACACCCTCGCCCGCACCTATCTCGGCCTGGGGGCCTTGCTCGAAGCCGCTCACTGGGCCGAGCGCTCGCTCGCCGACCGTCGCGCCTCCCTGCCCGCCGGCGCGCCGGAGGCGGCGCTCTCCGCCCTGACGCGTGCCGAGGTGCGCTTCGAGCAGGGAGAGATCGAGCAGGTGCGGCGGGAGCTCGAGGCGCTGGTGCCGCGCATCGTCGCGGCCTTCGGCGAGGAGAGTCACGAGGGGCTGCGCGCACGGGCGGCCCTCGCCCTGGCCCAGGAGGTCTCGGGTGAGTTCGCGGCCGCCCTCGCCCTACGGCGCGAGCTGGTCCGCCAAGCGGAGGCCGTCTATGGGCACGATGCGCCCCGTACCGCGGCGCTGCAAGCTGGCGTGGCGACGGCCGCGTCCGGGCTCTCGCGGTTCGCGGAGGCGGAGGCGGCCTTGCGCGACGCCCTCGCCCGCTTCGAGCGCTCCGGCGCGGCGAACGATCCTGCGGCGCTGATGACCCGCGCCGCCCTGGCCGACGTCGTCGAGCGGCTGAGCCGAGAGCAGGAGGCCCTGGCGCTGCTCGCCGACGTCGTGGCACGGAGCCGGAAGGTCCTCGGGCCGTCGCACCCGTTCCTCGCCGACAGTCTCCTCAAACAGGGGTTCACGCTGCTCAACACCCGCCGCATCGCCGAAGCGCGAGCGCCGCTCGAGGAGGCCGCGGCCATTCTCGAGTCCCGCGGTCACTTCGATGCGGGCTCGGCCTGGCGCTATCTCGGGATCGCCGACCTGTCGGAGGAGCGCTATGCGCTGGCGCGCGAGCGCTTCGTGCGCGCCGAGCGCTGGTTCCGCGGCCGGCTGGGCGACGACAGCCCGCTCACCTGGGCCGCCGTCGTCTCCCGGGCCCAGGCGGAGGCGAAGCTGGGCCGGCTGGCCGAAGCCGAGGCAGCGCAGCGTGCCGCGATCGCGGCGCTGTCGCGCCTCCACGGTGCGGAGAGCGACGAGGTGCGGGGGCCGAAGAAGCACCTCGGCGAGACGCTGCGGCTGGCCGGGCGGATCGAGGAAGCGCTCGCCCTGCACCGCGAGGTCCTCGCCCGCGAACATCGCCTGTTCGGGCCGGGCGAGAGCCGCGCCGTGACCGCATCGTACGTCCAGCTCGCCTTGGATCAGGAGGCCCTGGGCACGCCCCCAGCGCTGGCCGAGGCGCGGCGCCTCCTCGATCGCGCCGTCGCCGCTCTCCGCCGGCGAGGCAACGACCCGGTCCGGATGGGGGAGGCGCTCGCGATCAGCGGCCGCGTGGCTGCCGCCCAGGGCGACCGGGCCCGCGCCCGCCGCGAGCTGACGGCCGCCGATCGGCTGTTGGCGCCGGCCCTGGCGCCGGAGGCCCCGACGCGCCACCGGCTGCGCGCGGAGCTGGCGAAGCTCCGGGTTGCGGCGTGACGCGGCGCGCCGGGGGGCGGCGCGGTTGGGTGCGTTCAGGACGGGGGGGTACCCGGCTCCGACCGCTCCCCCGAAGGCGCGACGACGAACCCGAGCTCCGCCGCGAACCCTTCGAGGGTCGTGCCGTCGGGTGAGCCGAGCAACCGCTCGACGTCGGCGCTCTTGGCTGGGCGGAGGGAGGCGAGGAAGTCCGCCAGCTCGCCGGCGGGCGCGCACGTCGGTGTCTGCGCGCAGAGGACGGCCAGGTGGCTACCCGTTTCTGCGGTCGAGGCCGTGCCCAGGACCATGTAGGCGGGGACCGCGGCGCGCCCGCCGATGCTCGCGGCGTAGGGGCCAGCCGCCGTCGTCGGCGCGAGCCAACCGAGGCGCGGGAAGCGCTGGACGACACGTGGCAGGAGCGCCTGCAGCTCGGGATCGAGCGGTTTCTGTCCCGACCATTCGCCCTGGGACCGTGCGAGCCGCAGGAAGACCCCGTCCCGGCTGCGCCCCATCCACTTCCAGCCCGTGAAGGTGCGCGGCGACGAGGCGTAGCCGAAGCCGCGGCCTCCCGTGCGCGACATCGCCATCCAGGCCAGACGGCGCAGCGCGGGCCGCTCGCGGCGGCTGCGGGCCAGCGCCTCCACCCAGGTGGTCGCCGCGGCCGGTGAGGTGAGCTGCGCGTCGAGCAGGCCGGGATCGACCGTCAGCGCGAACCGCGCCAGCTCCTCGCTCGGCCGCGCCGCCACGAGAGGCGAGAAGGCTTCGGCGTAGACGAGCGCATCCAGGAGACCCGCGTCCGAGACGTGCGCCAGGAGCGTGACGTCGCCATCGGCGAGCTTCCGCCAGCTCCCGGAGGCCGCATCGGGCAGCTCGCCGACGAACCGGCCGGCCACGATGACGGCGCTCGGATGGGGAGCCGCCACCTCGCCGCTCCCCGGCTGAGAGGTCATCCGGCGGGCTAGCTCCTGGGCGAACCCCGACCCGGCGCGTGACCCCCCGCCGACGCCCGCGCCGCGCTCGAGGTCGGGGAACACGCGGCTGCAGTCGAGCGCCGGGACCGTGTCGACGCGCACCGGCTGGCGCTCCCCGCAACCGCCGAAGAGACCAGCCAGAAGGAGTGCCGCCAGAATCGTCGTTCCGTGGCGCCGCCGGCTCATGCGCGACTCTCGCGCTCGGCGCGATCGGTGGGCAGGCGCGCCGGTCCTTCACGGACCGGCAGCTCCCGCTCCAACGACACCAGCGGCAGGAAGATCCAGGTGCGCGGCCGGGCTACGCGGGACCAGCCGATCGGTACCCGTGCCGTCGTCTCGACGGGGACGTAGAGGAAGGTCGTGGCGTCGCCGGGCTTTGCCGCGAGCTGCCCCCAGATCGCCGGCGGCTCCGGCAGGCCGGCGGCGGCGCTCCAGGCGGTCAGGCGCTCGAGCGCCGAGCCCTCGGCCGCCGCGGCCGGATCGGGCGCCGCGACAGCGGCCAGCGCGTGCCCTTCCTGGAACGAGAGGAACAGCCCGGCGGGGATGCCGCACTGGTACGCCAGGAGGGCGAGGAGCAGGCTCTTCGAGTCGCAGTCGCCGAGCCGGTAGAGGAGCGTGCTCACCGGCGGCCGCAGTCCGGCGAGGAGTGCCCCCGGCACCGAGTAGGGAATGCCCTGGACGAACCCGGCGAGGTCCGCGAGCACTTCCAGGCGTCCCCTGGCGGCCTCGTCGGCGCCCTGCCCCGCGAGCGTCCTAGCGAGCGGAGTCACGGCTTCGCGGCCGTGCGCCGCCATGCTCCAGACGAACGCCGCAAACGGCGCCAGCACCTCGGCATCGAGGCCGTCGCGACTGCTCTCGGCCGTACGGCCGTCAGCGCCGGCCATCCACACCTCACGCGGGGCCGCCCAGGGCGTGCCGTCGGGCAGCGCGGGGTCGGCGAGCTGCTCGGCATAGGCGGCGCGGTAGAGCGCGAGCAGCGCCGAGCTCTCGGTGAACTCGCGCGCGCTGGTCGCGGTCTCGCGGTCGAAGCCGATGTCGAGCACCGCCTCGCGCCGATCGGGGCGCCGCCAGCGGTGCTTCGCCCAGATCAGGTCCGTAACCGCCGCCTCGCGGCTGTACCAGCAGCGCCCCATGTCGATCACGCGGCCGTCCTCGCCGCCGTCCCGCCGCGCGACCTGCCGGCCGCTCTCGAATCTCCCCGCGACCGGCTCGACTCCCTCGGATCGCCCTTCCGGCTGCAGCCGGCTGTCGAGCCATGCGAGGGCCTCGCCGCGCGCGCTCTGCCACCGCTCGCCGCCGCCGTCGTCGAGGCCGCCGGCGGCCTCCGCCGCCAGGATCTCCGCCTCGTCGCTCCAGTGGTCGTAGGCGGCGAGGAGACGTCCGGGGTCGAGCACCCGTTCGATGAGCAGCCGCGAGAGCCGCAGTAGCTCCTCGACCTTGTCGCGGCGGAGCGCGCGCGCCGTCCCGTTGCCGCCGTGCGCCAAGTCGAAGAGGAAGAACCCCTCCCAGGGAGCGAGCACGTGTGTGCGCGGGGGAGCCTCCTCCTCGACCCGCAGCGCGACCTCGACACTTTCGGTCGCGCCGCGCACCAGCGACGGGAGCACGAGGCGCAGCGCCGCGGCGATCAGTCGCGCCGGGTCGAGGGTGAGCGCCGGCGCGGACGGGTGCTTGGCGGCGGCCTCGGGGTTCGGGTAGAGCGCGAGCGCCCAGGTCGCGAGCCGGGTGCCGCGAGAGCGAGCGCGGACCCCGTCAGCGAAGACCTGCCGCTGCCGGAGCTCGCGGAAGAGCGGCCCCAGGCGATAGGTCGCCACGTGCTCGCTCGTCAGCTCGACCGGGACGAGCGCCACCAGGATCGGATGGTCGCCGATCAAGAGCGGCTCGGGCGCCATCTCCGGTCCCTCGGGGCAGTCGTCGTGCCCGTCGCCGTCGGCGGCCGCGAAGCGCACCCGCCGCCGCGGGCTCGAGACGTCGTCCACGAGCAGCGGCTCGACGTCGATCGGCCCATCCTCCTCCGCCGCGTCGCCCGCCGCGCGCTCCACCACCACGTACGAGCCGCGGGCGTCGTGGAAGATGCGTCCGGGGTAGTACAGCAGGCCGGCGGCGGCGGCATCCACGCGGGCCAGGACGAGGGCGCGGATGCGGTCGCGCACCAAGACGACGGCGGGCGAGACCACCTCGACGGCTCCGGGCTGCGGCGGCAGCGGGGCCGCCTCGGCCTCGTCCGCCGGCGCGTCGGGCGAAGGCGTCGCCCGCGCCAGCGCCCGCACCTTCAGCTTACGCTCGTAGCGCGGCGTGTCGGAGCGCACGTCGATGAGCGGATCGGTCAGCAGCACGCCGTCGCGGGACAGGCGCGAGAGGTTGCCGGCCGCGCCGCCGCCGTAAACCTCGATGAGGTCTTCGACCTCGATCCAGTGCTGCACGAGGTCGGCGCCGAGGTGGGACTGCCGGACACGTCCCGACGGTGACCGCAGCACCGGGTACGGCAGCCGATCGAGGACGTCCTTCAGCGCGAACCGCTTGTCGAGCTGGGTGAAGGCCATCTCCTCGTCGGGGTCGACGAGGGTGATGAAGGCGATCGGCTCCTGACCCGCCGGCTCCGCCGCCGCGGCCTGCTCGCCCCAGACGCGGCGGCGGCTGAACCGCGCCCCCGCCCGCTGCAGCCGCCGGCGCTCGCGCCGCACCTCGCTCCAGTGGCCGTCGAGGAAGACGACGCAGGCGTCCTCGGGGCTCTCGGCGTAGTGCCTGGGCTCGTCGCGCAGCAGCAGCGGCGTGCGCCCCAGGTGCCGCCGCCCGTCGCCGCAGGGACGGTAGTGCCAGGGCACCGCGAGCTGCTCGCACACCGCGACCACGTCCGCCGCCGCCAGGGGCTCGCCGGTCGCGGTGCGGAGATCGCGCAGGCGGTGGAAGACGTGGTGCCGCCCCTGGCGCACGCGCGCCAGGTAGGCGCCGAGGTCCTGGTCCTCTCCCTCGCGCTGCTCTGCGCCGTCCTGCGCTCGCACCGGAATGCCGCGCGCCACGAGCTCCGCAGCCTCGCGCTCCTCGGCTTCCGCCTGCGAGCGCGTGAAATCGCGCGTCACCGCGTCGACGCCGCAGAGGGCGCGCGCCCAGGCCGGCAGGTCGTCCATGCTGTCGGTGCCGAGAACGAGAACGAGCGGTGCTCCGCGCTCGTCCAAGTCACGCAGATCGAGGCGGCGGCAGACGAGGGCGCCGAGGCGCCGCAGGGCGAGCTGGGCGTGCACCTCGACCGGGCCGGCGAACGACTCGACGTCGTCGACGACGATGAGACCGAGGTTCTCGAGAAATCCCGTGAAGACCCGCTCGTTGCCGAGCAGGTCGACGGTCAGCCGCTGCAAGCTGCAGACGACGACGTCGGGGGCGATGCCCTGCGACAGGTCGTTCATCAGGTCGGTGCCGGCGCGGCGGAGGCGGATGTTCCAGCGCAGCGTCGTGGGTTCGACGAGCTGCTTGAAGCGGCGGTAGAGCGCCACCTCCGCGTCGTCGTCGCGCGTCAGCAGCAGGGCGTTGCGGGTGTGCACCAGCACGTGGTTGGCGGCGGCCAGCAGCGCCAGCGTCGTCTTGCCCGTCCCTTCCGGGGCGATCACCACTTGATGGCGCTTGCGCAGCCCGCTGCGGTCCTCGAGCACCTCGTCGGCCGCGTCGACCAGCTCCAGGCGGTCGCGGGCGAGCGGCGGCTCGAGGTGGACGTAGGCGAGGAGCGAAAGGTCGCGCAGCATCAGCCGCTGCATCGCCGTCGGCTGCTTGGGCGGGGGCAGCAGCTCGAGGACCAGCGGCGAGAGGATGAGGTCGAGCGCGGGCGGGATCGCCGTCAGGTGCAGCGGCTCGACAGCGCGCGGCAGGTCGAGCTCGGGCGGCCGCGGCATCTGGAACCGCTCTGCGAGCCGCGCCAGCACCTCCGGCCAACCCGCGGCCAGGGCCGCCAGGTTCTCGGACTCGGCTGCGGGCTCCTCGGGCAGCCGCTCCAGGCCGCGCAGCGACAGGTGGATCGCCCAGGAGAGCCAGAGGACGAAGGCGACGGCGAACTCCGAGGCCTCGACGCGGAACGGCTCGCCGGCGAGGGAGAACCAAGACCAGGCCAGCAAGGGCACGGCGGCGAGCGGCAGCCAACGCGCCCAAGTGACGTAGGACGCCTCGGGGCGCGCCAGGAAGGTGGCCCCCGCCCAGCGGCGCCAGGGGCGGAGCACGGTGTCCTCGTCGCGATCGGCGATGCGATTGCCGCCGAGAGCGTGGCGATAGCCCAGCCGCACCAGGCGGCTCGACCACCAGGCGATCGTCGTCCACACCGCGACCGCGGCCAAGCCGGCGAGGAAGGGTGAACGCTGGAGCGGCAGGAAGAGGCCCAGCTCGGGCCGGCCGCCGAGCAGCAGGTACTGCCAGGCCGGCGTTGCGGGGGAGAGCCCGAGCCGGGCGCGGAGCAGCGGCTCGGCCAGGCGCGTCACGGCGTAGACCCCGGCCGTCGCCAGCCCGCCCAGCAGGAAGCTCGGGCCGAGGGTGGCGACGAGGAGCGGCTCCGGCTTCGGCTGCGGCGGCGCGGGGGTGCCGGCGCTCTGGAGAGACCCGCCGGACGCCGGCTCCGCGGCGGCCGCCCGCCCGCGCAGCCGCCGCACCAGCGCGCGCAGCGCGGCGATCAGCCGGCGGATGAGATGCACCGGCAGCCAGAGCAGGCCGGGGAGGGAGAACCAGAACTCGAGCTCCAGCCAGCGGACGGTGCGACGGGGGTCCGCCACCAGCAGGTCGACGAGCCGCCGCTGCATGAGCCGGGCGGCGAGGAAGGTCACGCCGGCGACGCTGGCGACGACCAGCCCGGCGCGCAGGCCGCTCACTCCCTGCAGGGCGTCGAGCGCCCCGGCCACCAGCGCCCAGAAGCCGTTCTCGACGAGGTCGAGAGCGCGGCGGAGCCAGGCGAGCGGATTGGCGCTATTCATGGCCGGCGCCGCCGGCCGCGCCGCTCGCTTCGATGCTGCGGATCTCGCCGCGCAGCTTGTCGCCCACCGCGCCGAGGCCGCTCAGATGGTTCACCGGCCGCCCGTGCTGCTCCTCCTGCGACAGCGGGAAGGTGCGGTCGTCGGGCATGTGCACGCGGTCGTGGAAGGACTCGAAGCGCTTGAGGTTGCGGACACTGTGGGCGCGGATGCCTTGCACGAGCGACAGCAGATAGGCGGCGTTCGGCCGCACCGGAGCGGTCACGACCTCGATCTCGGACGGCACGCCGCCGGCCCCCGGACGCCTCCGGGCCTCCTCGAAGAGCGTGCGCAGCGGCGGGGCGATCACCAGGGCGCCGTCGGCCGCGACCTGCACGCCGTCCGGGTCCAGCCCCTCGTAGCCGATGAACTTGGCGCCGAAGCCGATGTTCGGGTAATGGCGGGCGATGAAGGCGCAGAGCCTGCTCCCCACCTCCTCGGCGAAGGTGCCCTGCTCGGCGGCCGGGGCCTCGACGATGGCGTCGAACTCGCGCCGGCAGAAGCTCAGGATGCGCTCGGTGTCGGCGAGGCAGGCGGTCCGGCGCCAGTCCGCAAAGCCGCCGGCGCCCTCGATGAACCGGCCGATGAGCGGCCCCAGCCCCTCCTCGCGCTGCGTCCCCACCCGCCGCTCGAAGTAGTCCTCGAGCGAGCGCGGGTCGATGAGCCGCTCGACAGCCTCGCCCGAGCGGGTGGCGAAGAGGTTGCGCACGTCGTCGTGCGGGTCCCCTCCGTCCGCCGCGCCCGCCGCGGGCCGGACGCCCAGGTCCTCGGCCAGCCGCGCGAGGTGCAGCGCCTGGATCTCGACGCTGCGGCTCAGGCGGAACGCCAGCCGCTGGTTGGCCAGCGCGCGCTCGAGGATGCGCAGGGCGAAGCCGCGGGTGGCGAGGGCGCCGGTCAGGGCGAGACGGGTGAGGAAGAGCGACCGCATGGACGGGCGGTTCTCCTCCTCCGGTGCCCGGCCGCGGCCGTAGAAGACGCGGCCGACCTCGTCGGCGAGCTTGGCGATCGCCGCGCGCACCCGCTCGACGGCGCGGCGCAGGTGCCGGTCGAGCAGCCAGGCCACGGGCAGCCCGAGCAGTGCGGCGCCGCAGATCCCGTCGAGCCTGCCGATCAGCACCCCGAGCGCTCCGAAGCCCGGCTTCGCCGCCAGCAGGTAGCCGGCGGACTCGGCGAGCGGCGCGCCGAGCACGAACGCGAGCAGCACCCAGAGCAGGAGACCGAACTGCAGCGGCGTCTGCTCGGGCTTGGCGCGGGCGGCGGCGACGACTCCGTCACGCGCCCTGCCGATCGGCTCGAGGTCCGGCGTGCCATGGTGCCGGCAGAGATCGACGATCCGCTGCCGCTGCTCCTCCTGGCGCTGGAGCTCGTCCGAGGTCTCCCGGCGCAGCAGCTCGAAACCCCTGAGGGCGGCCGGCAGCCCGCCGCGGCCGGCGCGCTCCTGGATCACCTCGTCGCTGTGCTTCTGGACCTCGCCGAGCGTGCCCGTCAGCCTGTCCGCGATCTCGTGGCGGAGCTTGTCGGCGAGCTCATCGACGCGGCCGCGGCGCCGGATCAGGTCCACCCAGCGCGCACCGATCTTGGCCTTGAGGGAGCGCTCGTACACCGCGTCGAAGGCGGCGAGCAGAGTGCGGCACGAGGTCTCGCGCCCGACGCTGACCCGCCCGCCGACCTCCGCCGCCAGCTCGCCGCCGGCCTGCGTGGTTTCCCGCTCGAGGTCTTCGCGGCCTTCCTGCATCAGGTCTTCGACCGAGGGGGGAGGGTACTTCGGCGCCGGACGGTCCTCGTTGTCCCACCCCCGGCGCAGGCGCTCCAGGCAGACCCGCGCCAGCCGGTTCGCCAGGTACTCGCGGCAGCGCTCGGTCGGGACGTCGATCTCGTAGCACGAGAAGGATGAGAAGAGGTCGCTCGTTCCCGGCCCAGTGGCGGTGCGGCGTAGCCAGTCGTCGCCGCCCAGTTCGTTGCGGGCCTGGAAGGAGATGAAGTCCCGCGTCTGGCGCACGGCGTCGCGCAGGCTGAGGACCGCGTTGTCGGTGACGCGGCCGTTGACGAAGATCTGCGCGATGCGCCGGCGGCTGGGCGGGAGGACCGACTCCACCCAGCGCCGGATGCCGTGCACGCGATCGATGATCACCGCCTCCTCGCTGCGGCTGGTGGCCGGCGAGGCGCCGCCGAAGGGATCGGCGGGATGCGGCATCCAGAGGATGGGGACCACCGCCAGGCAGTGGTTGAACCCCTCGCGGTAGAACTCGAAGATCGGGCTGAAGGAGCGCAGCAGCTCGGCGTGCACCTCGCGCAGGACGTTGCGCATCTCGGCCCGGGTGAACGGCTCGCCCATGTCGCCGACGACGTAGACCGTGAGCCGCGGCGGATGGCGGGTGGGGCGATGGCGGTACTCGGTCAAGAACCTGAAGCTGTAGAGCTGGCGGACGATCCCGTTGAGGATACGCCGCAGCTCGAGCAGGCCGGGCGAGCGGTCCTCGCCGGCGGAGTCGTCCTCGCCATGGGTGTCGGCGAGCGAGAGGGCAACCTGCTGGAACAGGAGCTGGAGGTCCTGCTCCATCGCTTCGCCGCCGCGCGGGCCGTGCCCGAGATCGGCCAGGCGGTCCGCCAGGGCGCTCTCCATCCGCCCCTCGAGGTCGCGCCGCTCGACGACGAGGCCGGAGAGGAACAGGCTCGGCGCCGCCGGCAGCTCGGCGGCGGCGCTCACCGCCGCGGCGCCGGTGCGCGCGCCCCGCTCCTCGCTCCCGACCAGCGGCCGGACCAGCAGCTCCCCCAGCAGCTCGAGCGATTGGCGCAGCGCCGCGTCGAGGGGCTGCTGCTGCGACCAGCGCTCGGTGTTGCCGTCGTGCTCCTCCACTCGCTCGCGCTGCAGATCGACCCACAGCCGCATCAGTCCCTGATAGACGAGCCGCGCCAGCTCTTGCAGACGCGGCCCGAACAGCGCCGCCGAGGTGCCGACGCCGCCGACGGCGTGGTCGAAGAGCCCGAGGCGGAAATCGCCGGCTTGGAGCGCGTGAATGATTAGCTGGCCGCTCGTAACGCTGGCCCAGCCGGTGGTCTCCCAGTCGACCTCGAGGAACTTGAAGGGGTCGAGCGGTGAGACCAAGTCTGTCTTGCGCGGAACAAAGGGTGGCGGCAGCGAGAGGGCAAGTCCGGATGATTGTTCGCCGTTCTGCTCCCCCCGTCGCCGAATCCAGTCCTTCCACCCGTCAACGGGCTCTGGCGCCACGGCCTCGAAGTCGCGTTTCTGGTGCGCCGTCGCAAGCCAGGCATCGGTGAGCTGGATCACGAGCGGCTGCCCCTCGCCGCACTGGTCCAGCGCGTCGCGGAACTGGCTGCGCACCCACTGCCAGGGCGCGGGGTCCCGCCCCGTCGCCAGAGCCCGGCAGCGAGCGATGGTGGCGATCAGGATCCCGGGGCTGTGGCCCTGGCGCATGCGGTTGAGAATGGGCGTGACGAAGAGGTCGGCCTCGTGGTGGCGCTCGAGCAGGCGGCGCAGCCGCTCGGCCGAGGTGACCGGGTCGGGCGAGAGGCTGAGCCAGTCGAAGTAACGCCGCCGCACGATCTTCGGCAGGACCCCCGGCAGCGAGTGCTCGTCCTGTTTGAAATCCACGGCGCCGGCGTCGCGTGGCACCGCGACCTGATAGCAGCCGTCGCGGTAACGGACGAGTCCCAGCGAGCGCAGGACGGCGAAGTCGAGGGCCAGCGAGGGGAGGTCCCCCTCACCCATCGCCGAGGCGACGACGGTCGGCCGGCTCTCGCCGTCTCGCCAGACCTCCTCGGCCTCCGCTCCGGCGTGCAGCCAGAGCAGCCGGAGGTTCTTGAGCGACGCGTCGGCGCCCGACATCCGCAGCCCCATCCAGTCGTCGCCCAGCCGCTCGAGCGCGGCGAGGCCGAAGCGGCCGAGGCCGACGACCAGGGTGGGGGAGGGAAAGACCTGCTGCACGCTAGACTCCGAACGCGTTGCTCAGGCGTTCGAGGCTATCGCGCAGCTCGTCGTTGCTGAGCGGCGCGAACAGCACCTTGAAGGCGTCCGGGATCGTGGTGTTGCCGTCCGGCTGCTCCATCTGCCGCCACTGGCTGGTGAAGGCGTCGAGAATGGCGATGCTCTGCACCAGGCTCTTCTGCCCCAGCTCCGGGTCTACTCCGGAGACGTTGCCGCCGGCCTCCTCGCCCAGCGTCCGCTGCTGCACCTGCTTGCGTCGCAGCTCCTCGTAGAGGTCCTCCAGCGCCTTGTGCAGCCCGCGGTAGGAGGTCTCGTAGTCGTCGAGCAGCTCCTGCTCGAGTGGGCCGGGCCGCGAGCGGTAGAGCCGCCGCAGCTCCTCGGCGTTCTTGCGCCAGTGGACCGGCATCAGGACGATGTCGGCGAGCACCTGCGGCGCCAGCCCCTCGCGCACCGCCTGCAGCATCTGCTGGTAGCGCATGTACTTGACCTTCTCGGCCGCGAGCACTTCGGGGAGGTTCTGAATCGCGTCCTCCATCGTCGTGCCGAGCGCGGCGAGCCCCTCCTCGGAGCCCGCTCCGTCGCCGCTCGCCAAGGCCGGCTCGAGCAGGAAGTAGCGCCCCTGGCGGCGCAGGACGTAGCCGTGGTTGGCGCCGTCCGGCCGCAGGGTGAAGAGAACGGCGAAGTTGATGATTTGCTTCCTCACCAGCTCCTGCCGGTGGTCGTTCTGTGTGCTCAGCGGGTCGAGGTCCGGCAGCGCGTCTTCCCAGTTGCGGTCGATGTGCAGGGCCTTCGAGCGGCGGGCGAAGTTCTTCAGCCGATAGTAGAAGTGCTTCATCTCGCCCATGCGGCCGAAGACGTAGAGCGGCACGTTGAGGGCGGCGCGGTAGAAGACGACCTCCTTCAGGTTGTCCCAGCGGTCGCAGAGCATCTGTAGGTTGGGGATCTGGGCATCGCCGATCGCCCTGCCGATGCAGGTGTCCTTGAGCTGCTCGTCGATCGCCACCAGCGCCACCTCGTCCGGCCGCACGCCGCCGTGCCGGTCGCGCGATTCCTCGTAGACGCAGAGCAAGGACGCCTTCTCCTTGACCACCCGCCGAATCTTGTCGCTCAGATAATCCTTGTGCTTGGGCTCGTTGAGCTTAACCTTCTGCTCGGCGGGGAGCGCACGGTACTCGTGGACGATGTGCCGGATCGCCTTGTGCCCGTCGTGGTCGATCTCGGCGGTGTTGCTCACCCAGAGGGCGCGGTACTCGACCTCGAGCTCGATCGCCTTGTCCAGAGTCAGACCGTCGCGCTGCTCGCGATCCGGCGAGTGGGGATCGCCGCCGATGTGCGGCAGGAGGAAGCGCCGGCCGTGCTGGTAGAGGGCAGTGTAGATCTCGTCCAGCTTGCCGGACGTCACCGAGCCCTCGCCCAGGCTCAAGCTGGTGATGGCGTCGCTCAACACGCGCTGGACGTCCGGGTGCGACAGCGACAGCTCGGGAAGGTCGGCGATGCGGTCCTCGTAGTAGAAGTCCCACATCCGGCGCCCGTTCTCGATCTGCAGCGCCTCGGCGTCGAGGACGTACTGGTTGGCGGACGGGTCGCCTTTGCGGCGCAGCTCCTCGAGGCGCCACTCGCGGTCGCGCTGGATGCCCTCGGACCCCTCGTCGAGCTCGCGCAGCACGTCGGCATACCGGTCGAGCCGCTGCTTGAGCTCCGTCCGTTTCTCGCAGAAGCTCCGCTCGACCAGCTCCATGGCGCGCCGGATCGCCTGCCGCTCCAGCTCTTCGATGTATCGGACCTGGTCGTCGCGTGAGATCGCCCTCGTCTCCCTCCTCTCGCTCGGCAGGTCGAAGGCGTTGGTCAGTGTCGGGGCCGGGGTGTCCCACTTGACCCGCTCGCGGATCGCCAGCACGGCGTACCGCTTGGCGGCGAGATCCACCTTGCTCGCCGCTCCTTCGTTGAGGAACTGCAGCTTCACCAGCGAGTCCATGCCGGGATAGCTGACGGTGTCCGTGTAACCCTCCATCAGGGCTCCCATCCCGACGGTCTGGTAGTCCTTGATCAGGTTGTTGAAGCGCCCCTTCAGGGCGGCCAGATGGAGACCGTCGGATGGCGTGATCCGGTTCCTCTCGGCGTACCCGCGGATCTCCTGCTCCGCTCGCTCGAGCAGCCCCGCCCGCCCCTCCGGCGCGTCGCTCTGGAGCGCCGGCAGTACCACCGCCGCGATCGAGTACCCCATGCCGCTGTCGGCGAGGTTCTTCGCGTGCTCTTCGACCAGCTCCTCGCGCAACTCGTAGCCACCCTCGCGCGTCGGCACCTCTCCCACCCACTGGCCGTGCCGGAAGAGGGTCAGGTAACGGCCCTCCATTCCGGCGAGGGCCTCGCACGCGGCGAGCAGCCGCACGCGTTTCATATACAGCCGATCGCGCAGGGTCCGTTGCTGTGCCTTGGTCTTCTTGACGAAGTCCTTGCGCGCCACGGGCTTGTCGGTCTTCTCGTCGTCGAGGGTGACCTGGTTGAAGCTCTCGGGCTCGATCCGCAAGGCGTTGTAGATCGGGTCGCCCGGAATGTCGCCGAGGAAGCTCGCGCGCATCAGCGACAGCGCCGCCGACTGGGCGCAGTAGTCGACCAGGCCCGCCACCGGCACCAGCAGCACCGCCGCACCATAGGAACCGTAGAAGGTGGTGAAGCCGGAGATGCCCTTCTCCTCGAAGTCGTGCGGCACGAGGAAGCGCTGGTGCTGGGTGTAGTTGTCGTAGTCGGAGACCTGCGCCCCGAACAGCGGCGAGAAGAACTGCAGGTAGAGGCCGTCGGCCGCGGCGTCCAACGGCTCGGGAACGCTGAACGACTCGGGCTTGTCGACGACGTAGAGGAACTCGAACGGGCGCTGGCGCACCAGGGTCTTCGACTCGTCCGAGGGGTCGTAGTGGAAGGGCAACCCTTCCGCGGGGTAGAAGCGCGAGTCGGGAGCCCCCAGCTTCATCAGGTGCTCCATCTCCTTGAGCGCCGCGTAGCTGTTGGCGAAGGTGCCGTCCTTGTTGACACCCGTCTTGTCCTCGAAAACGGCGGGCAGGACCGCCACCCCCACCATCCACGGCTTGCCCAGCTCCGCCGCTTGGTCGCGGAGCATGTAGGCGATCGGCAGGTGGCAGCCCGAGCCGGTGCCGCCGGCGATCGAGAAACAGATAATGATGCGGATCTCCGAGGTGTCGAGCCGGCGCTGGCCGAGCTCGTGCGACTTCAAGTCCTCGAGCAGCTTGCGGAAGCGCGGCACGAAGTCCTTGTGCTTCATCTGGTAGAAGACGCCGAGCCGAGCCTCGAGGCGGATCTGCCCCGCGCCGGCCGTGTCGCCGGCGCGGAAGCGATAGTTGGGCGGCACCCACTGGGTGAAGTAGGGGTCGGCCTCGAGGAACAGCTTGCCGGAGGCGAGGTTCGAGTACATCTCCTTCTCGAAGTCCGAGAGGAGGAAGGTCTCGTCGGCGAGCTCGCGGTAGCTCTCGAGGTCGTTGACGTTGGTGTCGACGAGCGCGAACTTGACCAGCCGCCGGTAGCGCTCGTCGAAGTCGGGACGTTGGCGCAGGTGCTTGGCGACGCGCGCCACCATGCGGCAGCCGGCGCCGCCGAGTCCCACGAAGAGCATCGGCGAGACCGCGCTCGGTTTGGCGAGCATCTCGTCGACGACCAGCTTGCGGTGCCTTTCCATGACAGTCCCTCCGGTTCGGTTGCTTCAGCCAGGCCGCCGTCAGCCGACACGCCACCCGGCCGGTAGTCCTGCACGTCGTTCCCACTTCTCGGGATGCCGCAGCAGCTTGTGGCCGCGGAGCGGCACGGGCTCGGGCTTCTCGGGCTCGCCGCCGCGGCGCGGAGCCGGGCGGGGGACGCCGTCGAGCGTCATCTGGCAGATGCGGTGACCCTGGTCGGGCACGCCCAGGAACGAGACACTGCCGTGCGCCACGGCGAAGAGCTGCCCGCGGAACCCGTCGGCGTCACGCTTCAGCAGCTCGGGGAAGTTGCGCCGCGGCACGAGGTTGGCCGTTGAGTTGTCGCGCTGCGGCTGCAGCGTCAGCTCCAGCGTCTCGCGGTACGCCCCGCCCTTGAGACCGAAGGCGAGCGGGTTCGCCTTGAGCCAGGTGCGTACCCGCGCCGGCCAGCGCATCTCGCGGCGGACCATCTGCAGCACCGGCTCGCGCCAGTTGCTCTGCTCGACCGTGCCGCCGCTGGCCATCCAGGCGAGCGGCACCAGCTTCTCCGCCACCCGCTCGGGCGAGAGGAAGCGGCTGTGGCGGAACATGCTGAGGATGTAGACGACGAGCGCAACGAGCGCGAGCGCCGCCAGCGCCAGCAGGATGCGAGGTCCCCAACAGGCGAGGAAACCGGCGCGTGTCACCTCGACCCGCACGGGCACCACGAGCGGCGCCGGCGGCTCGGCCCCCTTGGCATAGCCCGCGAGGTCGGCGGGCATGAGCCCCAGCTCGGTCGCGTAGCTGCCGCCCGGGCAGCAGCTCCCGGCGCGCGCCGTCAGACGCAGCGGCCCGCCGCCGGCGCGCGGCAGCGTGAACGACCGCTCCGCCGCCTCGCCCTCCTCACCTTCGCCGCCGGCGAAGGCGAGCGCGAGGTGGTCGCCCGGCCAGCGCGCTCCCTCGCCGGTCGGCGCCAGGACCGCGCGTAGCGCCAGGTCGCGCTGGCGATTGCCGCCGATCGGCACCGCCAGCTCGGCGCTCTCGCCGCCGCGGACCGGGATCGTCACCGCCGCGGGCGGGTTGATCTGGTAGACGAGCTGGAGATCGACCGGCACCTCGGCGGCCGGCAGGTACCTCGCCCCGGGAGGCGGCTCGAACACCAGGCGCAGGCGCGTCGGCAGCGGCAGGTCGAACGACTCGGGGCCGCAGTAGGGCTCGACCCGCAGCGCCACCGTGTAGAGCTGGCCGGCGGTCAGCGGCTGAGGAGCGCCTTCCGGCTTGCCGCTCAGCTCGAACGTCACGCACGAGGGAACGTCCTTGCGGTCGCGCAGCTCGAGACGCGCCGGCGTCGTCGCGAAGTTGCCCTGGAAGGAGAGCGGCCGCGTGACCTCCGCGCCCGGCAGGACCTTGCCGAACGTCAGACGGCCCGGCACCGGCGTGACCGTGCTCGAGCTCACCGCGAGCAGGCGCGCGTGACCGCGCAACGCGAGCTCCCGCCCCTCGCCGCCGAAGCTCAGCCGCACGAGCGGCTGGAAGATCCAGTCGCCGGCCTGCATCTGATCGCGCTGCACCTGGAAGCGCGCCTGAGTTCCCACCGGTTGCGCCGGTAGCTCGACGGCGGCCGCCGCCGGTGTGTCCGCCCGGCGCGCGCGTACGAGCGCCTCCAGCTCTTGCCCGAGGGCGTCGCCGCTCACCGTGACGCCCGCCTCGTTGACGAGATCGACGACCAGACAGGCCGTGGCGCCGGTCTCGATCCCCTGTACTGGCGACCCCGCGGCCCCGCAGGCCCCTTCCAGCACCTTTAGAGTGAGCTGGAGCCGGTACTCCGGTACCGCCACGACCTTCCAGTCGCGCCCCGCTCCGGTCACCTTGACCGAGACCGGCTCCGTGCCCGGCCGGTAGTCGAGCGCCACGAACCGGAAGGCGTTCGGCTTGCCGGGGTAGCGGTGCACGCCGGGCCGCGGCCGGCCCAGAGCGAGCGCCGGCCGGCCCTGGTAATCGTGGATCGCCAGCCCGAGCGCCGGCCGCTCGCCACGCGCTACGGCGAGCAGGCGCACACGCTTGGCGCCGCGGTGCGCCGCCACCTCTGCATCCTCGGGAGTGAGCAGGTCGGGCTCGTACCCCTGCGAGCGCGAGAGCGCGGTGGCGAAGGCGTGGAGGATGGCGGTCGGGTCGGCGCTGCCGACCTCGATCGTGTCGGTGCCGGTCTGGCGGGCCAGCGTCTCGAGCTCGGGCGAGACGTCCTGGCCGCGGAAGCGCAGGAGGTAGAACTGGAAGAGCCCCTCGGCATGCGAGCCGAGGCCCTGCAACAGCTCGGCGGGGACCGGCCGCTCGCCCGCGGGCGTGCACTCGCCGTCGGTGAGGAAGAGGACGACCTGCGCGACGTTCGGGCGATGGGCGGCTGCGAGCAGACGCCGGACGACGGCGAGCGCCGAGCGGCAGGTGGTGTTCTTCCCGTCATAGGACGCCAGGCGCCCGCGCAGGTCGAGCAGCCCATCCATCCGCGCGCGGTTCCGCGCCAGCGGTTCGATCGGCGGCGGCGTCTCACCTCCCGGAGGGCCGTTGAGCCGCACCACCGAGACCTCGTCGCGGTCGTCGAGGATCGACAGCAGCGCCTGGGCGGCGAAGACCGCCAGGCGGTCCGGATCCGTTCTCTCCATGCTCCCCGAGTCGTCGATCACCAACACGAACTGGGCGGCCCGCGCCCGCGCCGAGCCAGCCTCCCGCTGCGCCCCGGCCGCCGACGCCGTGAGCAGTGCAACGATGAGCACGACGAGCCGCACCCCCGTACAGACACCAGCGGGCCGAGTTTGTTCACGCGCCGTCATCGCCTTGCTAGCGGGCGACCTGGAGGTCAAAGTCGCTGTAGCTCGACCGGGGGAAGCCGAGCAGAAGCCGGTCGGGATCGAAGAGCTCCCGGTCGAGCCGCTCGCGCAGCGTGACGAGGTTGACGTTCCCCAGCGGCTGCTTCATGGCCAGGAGGATGACGCGCCGCTGATGACCCGTCTGTCCCGGCAGGGAGCCATGACACGAGCCGAAGCGTCCCAGTCCGAGGCGATAGAGGTGCCGGTCGCTCCGGTCACCTGCCTCGGCCAGCGCATCGCGCACCCAACCGACGAGCTGAGAGCTCCGGGTTCGCGCCCGGTCCCTCTCTTCCCACTCCTCCTTCATCTCGCAGGAGGCCGTCCCGACGGCAATCAGGTCGTGGTAGGCGCCGCTGAGCTGCCTGAGGAGAGTGCTCAGCTTGTTGTGGAATTCGATCGGCCGTCCGCTCGGTGTCTTGACGGCGTCGGTCCTACCCAGCTCCCACTCATACTCTTGGGACAAGACGAAGACGTCGAGTGTCCTGCCGCGCTTGACCTCGACACCCTCCGGCACGTCGGGTGGCGCAGGCGGCTCGAGGTCCATACCCCTCTCGTCGTGCGCCGGCTGCGGTCTATGCGTCCGATCATCGGCCCGGGCCTGCTCGATCCTCCTGCGGCTCTCCCGCCACCGGTCGAGCGCCAGATGGGCGCTCTCCTCCAACGCGACCGCGAAGAGCACGGCGAGGGCGCTGCCGAGGAGGGCCTTGAGCTGTCCGCGCATCACCGAGACCTCGTCCGCGCCGCCTCACGCCGCACGTCAGATCTCCCAGCCCACTCGCCCCACCTGCTGCTGCCGGCGCGGTTGTGGATCGGCGCTCCGGAGCTGGCCGTAGAGGAGCCGCTCGCCGCGGTGAAGATCGATGCGCCGGGGCCCTTCCTTGCTGTCCTGTCGCCGCGGCTTTGGCGACGTCAGGCCGCCGATCTTCCCGGCGTTCGGGACGGCGAAGAAGCGCAGGCCATCGCGCGCGCTGACGAAGAGCCCGCCCGTACCGCGGTCAGGCTGCGCCTCGAGCGCGGCATAGAAGTCGTGGTGCGGCTTGAGGACCAACCGCGACGCGTCGGACTGCGGCTCGAGCAGGAGCTCCGCCGCTTCGAAATAGGCCCGGCCGGGGAGGCTGAAGCGCAGTGGATTCGCGCGCAGCCAGTTGACGGCTCGCCGCCAGCGGCGCAGCTCGCGCTCGATCATGTGCTCGACGTCGGGCGCGGCGGCCTCCGGGACGTACGCCCTGCCGTCCCAGCGCAAAGGCCTGAGCCGCAGCTTGAGCTGCTCGCGCGAGAGGAAATGAGTGTTGACGACCAGGCAGTGGAGGAAGAAGACGAACGTGCCGACGAGCGACGCGCGGATCACCGAGATCACGCCGGCGCGGCGGCATTCGTCCTCGTCGCCCTGGGTCGTGACGCTGATCGGCACCACGACCGACGGCGGGGAAGGGTGCCGGCCGGTACCGGCCAGCGGCCGCAGGCGAAGAGCGGTCGCGACGGCGCGGGAGGGCGAGCAGCGACGCGTGACGACGCGCAGGCGGACCGGCTCGCCGCGCCGGACCACGGCCGACGTCGCGGTCGCCAGCGGGTCCGCCGCCGGAGACGGGGAGATGAACCCGAGCTCCACCTCGCGATCCCACCAGCGGCGCTGCGCGAGGTCGGCGCGGTAGGACACACCGGGACGGAGCGCTGCGGACAGGTCGAAGCGATGGTTCTGGATCTCGCCGGCCGCCAACTCGAGAGGGACGCGCTCGGTCTCGATCTCGGTTGCCGCATGGGAGGGGGCCGGGCCCGTGGCGACAGCGCCGAGCACAGCCAGACCCCCCCATCTCCAGCCGCGATTCCGGAGGTTGTGCAATAGCAAAGCTCCACCAACGACCAAGGTGTCAGGTCGACAAGGGCGCCTCCCGTGGGCGCCGGCTTGCGCGGGTAACGTTTGAGATTACGAGTGGTTCCGCCGGGCGTCAAGCTTATGTGGTCATACGAAAATGCAGTAACCTCAGAGGCAAGGCCGTTCCGGGGGTGGACGGGGTCCCTCCGCCACGCTATGGTTCCTCGACGGGGCGAGCGCAAATGCTTCTGCGTACGATCGTGCGGGACTGCCTCTACCTCAACTGGGCGCTCCCGGCCGATGCGCTCCCGGACCCGCCGCCGCCGCTGCGCTACGAGCGGCACGCCTGGCGTGGCCGGGACTGGGTCTTCGCCTCCGCCGTCCTCTTCCGCCAGGAAGGGGTACGCGTCGACGGTCTTCCTCGCCTGCGCATCGCCTATCCCCAGTTGACGCTGCGTCTCTACGTGCTCGACGGCGGCTCCGCGCCCTCGGTCCTCTTCCGCCGCATGCTGATGCCCGCCTGGGTGGCGTCGGGGGTGCGCCTGGTCTCGGGGCAGCCGGCCTCGTCCGCCCGCCTCGCCTTCCCGCACCCCTCGCGCCGCCTCGGCGAGGAGCGCTGGCGCTGGTCGGTCGAGCGCGGGCAGGCGCTCGAGGTCGAGGCCTGGCCGGACAGCCCTGGGGTGGGGGAGGGACCGCGGCTGGGCTCGTGGGACGCCACCGTCCACTACATCCGCGACCGCCAGCACGGCTACGCTCAGGGCCGCCAGGGTCTGCGCCGCGTCCAGACGTCGCGCGCCGCCGAGCCGCCGGTGGTCTGGCCGCTCAAGGCGCGAGTGCTCGCCGACGGCCTGCTGCCGCAGCTCCTGCCGCTCGCTGGCGGCGATGCCTGGCCGCCGCTCCACTCCGCCTGGCTGTGCCCCGAGATCCCCTTCGTCTTCGAGCTCGACGTGGTGCCGAAGGTGGCTCTGGCGGGCGGCGTGCCGCACCCGGCGGCGACTACGCGGAACGGGTTGATGAGAGGGCACCGTGTGTCGGACAGTGCGGTCGTTGGCGCTGTGCCCGTGTTGGAGCTGCTTCCACCTTTACTGCATTGACCCGATCTCCTTTTGCAGTAGCATTCTCTCTGTGAATCCCACCGACCCTCGCGACCGACGGCCGCAGCGGATCGCGGTGCTGCCGGGCGACGGGATCGGCAAGGACGTCACCGCGGAGGCGGTTAAGGTCCTGACGGCCGCCGCCGAGGCCTGGGACCTGCCGCTCGAGCTGGTCCACCTGCCTTGGGACGCCGACCGTTACCTGGCAACCGGCGAGACGCTGCCGCCAGGGGCGCTCGACGACTTCCGCGACAACTACGCCGCCGTCTACATCGGCGCCTACGGCGACCCGCGGGTGCCGGACATGAAGCACGCCGCCGACATCCTGCTCGGCATCCGCTTCGGCCTCGACCTCTTCATCAACTTCCGCCCGATCAAGCTCTACGACGCGCGCCTCTGCCCGCTCAAGGGCAAGCGCGAGCGCGACGTCGACTTCGTGGTCTTCCGCGAGAACACCGAGGGCGCCTACGTCGGGGTGGGCGGGCAGTTCAAGCGCGGCACGCCCGACGAGATCGCGGTGCAGGAGGAGATCCACACCCGCCGCGGCGTCGAGCGCATCCTGCGTGCTGCCTTCGACTGGGCGGCCGCGCACGGCAAGCGCTCCGTCGTGATGGCGGACAAGTCGAACGTGATGCGCCACGCGGGCGAGCTGTGGCAGCGCTGCTTCGCCGAGGTGGCGGCCGGCTATCCCGGGATCGAGGCGCGCCACCTCTTCGTCGACGCGCTGGCGATGCAGATGGTCTTGAAGCCCGAGCAGTTCGAGGTCGTCGTCACCAACAACATGTTCGGCGACATCGTCACCGACCTCGGCGCCGCCCTCCAGGGTGGGCTCGGCCTCGCCGCCTCCGCCAACCTCCACCCGGGGCGGACGTCGATGTTCGAGCCGGTCCACGGCTCGGCCCCCAAGTACGCCGGCACCGGCCGCGCCAACCCGGTCGGCGCGGTGCTCTCGGCGGCGCTGATGCTCGAGACGCTCGGGCACGGCGAGGCGGCGGCGGAGGTCGAGCGCGCCGTCGCGCAGAGCCTGCGCGAGGGGCAGACGACGGCCGACCTCGGCGGGACGCTGACGACGTCAGAGGTGGGGGATCTGCTGGCGCGCTCGGTCGGGAGCTCGGTGCCGGCGCGGTCGTAGGCCGGGCAGAGAACAAAGAAAGGATTTCCGGGTAAGGAAAGACGATGGGAGGTCATCCCGACTGTAGCGCCCGGGCTACGTCCCGGGCGTTTTCGGAGGACGCACCGAATCTCTCCACAGGCTCCGAGCGCGGCCAGGGATCTGGCCTGCCGCACCCTGCTCCGCTGGTGACCGCCGCCTTCCTCGCCCTCGTCGCCCTGCTCGTTCCTACCCCCGCCGCGGCCCAGATCGACCTGACCGTCCGCGTCCACGGCGCCTGGTCGAACTACGACGACGAGTACGGCACGTCGTTCGGCCTGGGCCGGAGCCGCCTCCACCTCTCCGACGGCAGAGGGTACGACCTCGCCGCGGAAGTCATCGCGCTGCCGCGCCTCGGCATCGCTCTCGGCATCGGCCGCCTGGAGCTCGACGGCGAGTACGACAGTTTCAGCCGGTTCGGCCCCCGTCCCGAGGACGAGCGTCCCGACTTCCATGCCGACGGCACCTTCGTCGTCAAGCCGCTGACGCTCGGCCTCGTCGTTCACCCGCTGCCCCGCGGCCGCCGCGTCGACCTGCGCCTCGGGGCCCACGCGGCCTACGTCCAGTACGACGTCCGGATTCCGCTCCTCGGGGAGCGCGAGGACGAGTTCGGCTACGCCGCGACCATCGGCCTCGACGTCCCGGTCGGCACGACGCGCTGGGGAGTCAGCGCCGAGGCCCGCTACCTCGAAGCCAACCACGAGGAGATGGTGCACGGTTTCTACGGCAACTTCGGCACCTGGATGGCGCACCTCGGCGCCTCCTACCATTTCCCGATTCGCTGACGCCGCAACACCCTAGAGTCAACACCGATGCGCCGGGCTGCCGGTGTATCATCCCGGACCGCTCATGCGCCCCGACGACTCGACGCTCATCTACGACTGGAACCGCGCCGCCGGGCCGGACCTCGAGCCCGCGCGCCCGTCCGTCGAGCTCGACGACGAGACGCTGCGCGACGGCCTGCAGTCGCCCTCCGTCCGCTCGCCGTCGATCGAGCAGAAGCTGCGCATCCTGCACACCATGGCGGGGCTGGGGATCGAGGCGGCCGACATCGGCCTGCCCGGCGCCGGACCGCACGTGGTGGCGCAGGTCGAGGCGCTGGCGCGCGAGATCGTCGCGGCGAAGCTGCCGATCGCCCCCAACTGCGCGGCGCGCACCGTGGTCGCCGACATCCGGCCGATCGCCGAGGTGTCGCAGCGGGTGGGGATCGCGATCGAGGCCGCCTGCTTCATCGGCTCCTCGCCGATCCGCCAGTACGCCGAAGGGTGGGATTTCGACCGCATGCTCCGCCTGGTCGACGAGGCGGTCACCTTCGCCGCCGGTGAGGGGCTGCCGGTGATGTTCGTCACCGAGGACACCACCCGCGCCGCTCCCGAAGACCTGCGGCGGCTCTACACCGTGGCGGTCGAATGCGGGGCGCGGCGCGTCTGCGTCGCCGACACCGTCGGCCACGCCACGCCGAACGGGGCGCGCAACGTCATCCGCTTCATCCGCGAGGTGGTGGACTCGACCGGCGAGGCGGTCAAGGTCGACTGGCACGGCCACGAGGACCGCGGTCTTTCGGTGATCAACGCGCTGGCGGCCGCCGCGGCGGGCGCCGACCGCCTGCACGGCACAGCGCTCGGCATCGGCGAGCGCGTGGGCAACTGTCCCATGGATCAGCTCCTGGTCAACATCCAGCTCCTCGGCTGGCGCGACGGCGATCTCTCCCGGCTGCCCGAGTACTGCCGGTTGGTCTCCGAGGCGACCGGCGTCCCCTGCCCGGACAACTACCCGATCGTCGGCCGCGATGCGTTCCGCACCGCCACCGGCGTCCACGCCTCGGCCATCGTCAAGGCGCGCCAGCGCGGCGACGAGTGGCTCGCCGACCGCGTCTACTCGTCGGTGCCGGCGAGCCTGATCGGGCGGCGGCAGGTGATCGAGGTGGGGCCGATGAGCGGGGAGTCGAACGTCGTCTGCTGGCTGCGCGAGCGCGGCATCGAGCCCGAGGCTGACTTGGTGCGCGCCGTCTTCGAGCGCGCCAAGGACTCCGACCGCGTGCTCGAGGAGGCGGAGATCCTCGCCGTTCTAGGAGCCCGTCGCGCTGGTCGCGCGACGGAAAGCGCTCCTAGGGATTGACTGGAGCCCGGCGCGAAAGCCTTCGCGCCTAGCCGCGCGCGCGGCGTCGGCGTCGCCACGGCGTCCTAGGCCCGCCGCCCGTCGTCCCCCGCCACCAGGACCCTGATCTCCTCCTGCACGCGCACGATCTCGCGTCGCACCTGCTCGCGCTCGGCGAGCAGCGCGCGCCCTTCCTCGGCCGGATCCAGGAGCCTGGGGTCGGTCGGGCCCGAGCGTAGGGCCTGCTCGATGCACTGCCGCCGGCGCAGTAGCTCCGCGGCGTCGGTCCAGAGCCGGGCGAGCGTCGGCTGCGGCGAAGGCTGCCAGGGCATCCTTCGTTAGACGGACCGCGCCCGCGCATTCCATACGCCAGCCGGCGTCGTAGGCCCGACTCCGCCGCGCCGGCGAGACGCGGTCCGACGTTCTCACCAGCTTCGCCGCGCCCGCCCGTCCGGGCGAGCACTGGACAGTGGCCACGCTCGACCTCTTGGTGCGCGCTCCCGGCGCCTCAGCCACCTCGCCCTAGCAGCGGCCCTCCGCGACGAGCCATAGTCCAGCCTGCACGGGCTGTGGGCCGTGCTGCAGGAGGGGAGCGCCGCGCCTTGACCGGTGCACGCCGACTGCCGCAGTTGGCGCCCAACCACGGTAGTTGCCCCCCAACAGCGGCAGTTGCCCAGCGACTGTGACAGTTGGCCGCCGACTACGATAGTTGGGCGGCAACTATGGTAGTTGGGCGCCAACTACGGTAGTTGGCCGTCGACTGTGGCAGTTGGCCGCCAACTATGGTAGTTGCCCGCCAACTACGATAGTCGGCCGCCAACTATGGTAGTTGGGCGCCAACTGTCGTAGTTGGCCGCCAGCGAGCAACGCCGAGCGCTGGCGACGCCAAAGTGGCCGCCTGCGGCCGCTACTCGACCCGAAAAATCTCCCGATGCCCGCCCCTGACGAGCTCCATGTATCCCTGCATCGCCGCGGCGATCTCGGGATGATCGCGCTCGCGGCGGGCGATGTCGAAGTACAGATCGAGACTTTCGACCTCGCCTTCGGCGACGACGGTCCAGTAGTTGACCGCCACATCGGTCAGGATGCGGACGTTGCCGAGCCCCATCTGCTCGAGGTGCGGCGCCGCGGCCTTGAACTTCGCCGCCAGTTCCTTTGCCTTGCCCGGTTTCGCCTGGAAGACGTCGCGGATGACGTACATGGTGCCCTCCTCGTGCTCCGGCCGGCGCACGCCCGGTGCAGCCCAGGCGGCCGAGCCTTGATCGAGCGCGTAGTATTCTGCCGAACCTGACGAATCACGCCTCTCCCAACTCGGCGCCTCGGCGAGTGGCTGGTGAAGCGGCGCGGCAGCGATCTTCTGGACGCCGACGCCGAGGCGCTCGCGGCGCACGTGCGCGATCTGCGGCGAGGCTCGCGCCGTGCCTTGACCAGTGCAGGTCCCGATGCTACGTTGCTTCATCGATGCAAGAGTCGCTCGGCAGGTCCGAGGCCGCTCGCGGCCAGGGGCACGTTCCCCCTACGTTCGAGTCCCTTCTCGGTGCCATCCTCCCCGGCGCCTACCGCGTCGCCTGCTCGCTGACCGGCAACGCCGCCGACGCCGAGGACCTCCTCCAGGAAACCGCGCTCCTCGCCTTCCGCGCCTTCGCCTCCTTCGCGCCGGGCACCGACTTCAAGGCCTGGTTCTACAGGATCCTCACCAACCGCCACTACGAGCGCTTTCGCCGCGCGGCGAGCCGGCCGGCGACGGTGGCGCTCGAGGAGGCGTCCGACCTCTACATGTTCCGGCGCACCGCCGAGGCCGGGCTCCATCGCGGCTGCGACGACCCGGCGACCCTGGTGATGAGCAAGATGACGACCGAGCAGGTGATGACGGCCATCGCCGGCCTCCCCGACGACTTCCGCGCCGTGGCCACCCTGCACTTCGTCGAGGACATGAGCTACCAGGAGATGGCGGACGTCCTGTCCTGCCCGACGGGCACGGTGCGTTCGCGTCTCCACCGCAGCCGCCGCCTCCTCCAGCAGCGGCTCTGGACTCTCGCCGAGGAACACGGGATCATCGGCGAGCTGACGGCACGGGCCGCCTCCGCATGAGCCTCCCCGACCGCTTCACCTGCGACGAGGTCTTCCGCCGGCTCGACCTCTACCTAGACCGCACCCTGAGCCCCGAGGAGCTGCAGCGCGTCCAGGAGCACCTCGAGACCTGCGCCGAGTGCGCCGGCGAGTACCGGTTCGAGGAGAACCTGCTCGCCGTGGTGCGGCGGAAGGTCGGCCGCCTCGACCTCCCGGCCGGGCTCGCGGAGCGCATTGCGGCGCGGCTCGGTCCCTCGCGCGACGAGCCGTAACGCCCTCACGCCGTCCCGGGAACCTTTTTCGCCCCACCCGCATTCTAGGCGCCGACTGACCTGAATCCGGTGGGGCCGGCGGCGGGTCGAACACCCCGCGGCCCCCCAATCCACCTGATGACGTAGACGCCCCCCAGGGGGCGAAGGAGAACGGCATGTTCTACAGCACCCGTGTGCTCGCAGTGCTCTGCCTCGCGGCGCCGGCGATCGCCGCGGCGCAGGCCCCGCCGATCGCGTTCGAGGACGCGAGCGCCGCGATCCCGTTCCTCTCCGAGAGCCTGCAGTCCGGCGGTACCGGCGTGGTCGGCGCCATCTGGTTCGACGCCGACGGCGACGGCCGCGACGACCTCTTCCTGCCCAACGGCGCCGGCCGGTCGAACGCCCTCTTCCGCAACAACGGCGACGGCACCTTCACCGACCGCGCCGCCGCGGCGGGCCTCGCCGAAAGCCCGGGCACCGGCGGCGGCATCGCCGCCGACCTCGACAACGACGGCGATCAGGAGCTGCTGCTCCTCGGCGACGGCAACTTCCTGGCGCTGCCCGGAGCCGCCCGCGCGCGCCTCTACCGCAACGACGGCGGCGGCACCTTCACCGACGTCACCGCCGCCTCCGGCATCGTCACCCCGGAGGCCCACTTCTCGGCCGCCGCCGGCGACATCGACAACGACGGCTACCTCGACCTCTTCGTCACCGCCTCGGGCAGCCTGATCACCGGCCTGCGGGCGCGCAACCAGCTCTACCGTAACAACGGCGGTCTCACCTTCACCGACATCAGCGCCGCCGCCGGCGTCGACACCGACCTCGGTGCCTGCGTCGCCACCTTCTCGCACTACGACGCCGACGGCTGGATCGACCTCTTCGTCGGCAACTGCAACGACCAGCAGGGCCGCACGACGCCGATGGAGCTGTTCCGGAACAACCGCGATCTCACCTTCACCGACGTCGCGGCGACGGCGGGCATGACCGACCGCGGCTTCCTGATGGGGCTCGCCTTCGGCGACTACGACAACGACCTCGACCTCGACATCTTCGTCTCCAACGCCGGCGACGCACCGCCGCTGGGCCCGGCGCCCCACGTCTACCCGCACGCCTTCTTCCGCAACAACGGCGACGGCACCTACACCAACCTCGCGGCCGACCTCGGCCTCGACCGGCTGCCCTGGGGCTGGGGCAACGCCATGCGCGACTTCGACAACGACGGCCGCCTCGACCTCTTCTTCGCCGGCGCCCTGCCCAACTTCTTCGCCCCGCCCACCTACTACGGCGCGGGCGGCGAGGCGAACTACGGCGTCCTCTGGTCCAACGACGGCGACGGCGCCTGGACGGACCTCTCGGAGACGCTCGCCCACGACTTCCGCGGGGAGTTCTCGAGCGGCGTCGCCGCCGGCGACTACGACGGCGACGGCTACGAGGACCTGGCGGTGATGGTCACCTACCTACCGCCCTTCAGCGACAGCGGCCAGCCGGTGCTGCTGCGCAACCGCGGCGGCGGCAACCGCTGGCTCAAGCTGCGCGCCGTCGGCACCGCCAGCAACCGCGACGGCGTCGGCGCCCGCATCACCATGCGCGCCGGCGACCTCGTCCAGCTCCAGGAGATCTACGCCGGCTCGAGCCTCGCCTCGCAGCACTCGCAGACGCTGACCTTCGGCCTCGGCTCACGCACGCAGGCGACGGTCGACGTCCTGTGGCCGAGCGGCTTCCGCAACCGCTTCTACGACCTCGACGCCGGCACCACGACCGCGCTGCCGGAGATCCCGTGCAGCTTCGACGACCCGGCGGTCGAGTTTCCCGACTACCGGCAGTGCGTGCTCGGCGCCCTCGACCGGCTGCGGGAGGCGGGCATCGTCGCCCCCGAGCAGACCGGCCGCCTGCTGAGCAGCGCCCTGCGCGCCTATCACGAGACCCACTGAGGCATTCCGCCTCGCAATCCTCGAAAGGAGACGACCATGTTTCGCACCGAGACCACCATGTCGCACCGCCGCCGCGTCCTCGCCCTGGGCTTGACCCTCGGCTGCGCCCTCGCGTCGCTCGCCGCCGCGCCGGCCGCCGCCGACCCGCAGTGCCGGATGGTGCACGCGCACCTCTTCCTCCAGGCCGACGCCGAGCCGACCTGCGGCTCGCCGATCGGCCTCTGCGCCACGGCGATCGTGCAGGGCAGCCTCAACGCCGAGACCGAGTTCGTGGGCACCAGCTTCGCGCCGACGGTTGACACGCCGGCGACCGGGGTGGTCGTCCTGACCGGCGACAACACCTTCCACACCAGCGGCGGCGACTTCTTCACCAAGGACGCGATCGTGCTCTCGACCGTCGGCGCCGGCGAGTTCGCCGAGGTCGACACGGTGGTCGGCGGCACCGGCGACTGGGCCGGCGCCACCGGCGTCCTCATCGCCAGCGGCACCTTCGCCAACGGCGCCGGCGAAGGGGTGATCGACGGCGAGGTCTGCACGCCGTAGGCGCCCCAAGCCCGCGCAGCAGCCGATCACTCCCATTTCACGCGCCGCCGTCGGCCGGCACCGCGCCGTGCCGCCGGCGGCGATGCGCCATCCGGTGGATCATCGACGTGGCGTTCGACCGCGCCGTCGCCGCCGCCCCGCTCACGTTTCCGTTCGACTTCGGCACCCGCTCGCTGGGCAATATCTCGCTCGCCGCCTTCAGTCTCTGCTTCAAGCAGCCCGCCTCGCCCCAGGGGTCCTGCGACGCCTCCGGCACGGTCGCCGTCCAGGAGCAGTCGGCCGCACCGTTCTACAACGGAGGCTTCTTCCGGGAGGCCATTACTACGGGGGCCAAGACCAAAGGTGAACCTACCCATCACGGTCCAGGCGGGACAGCGGCTGGTGTCCCTCACGCAGTGGGTGACCGACGTGCGCACGGTGATCAGCGTCACCGACACCCAGCGCAACGCGGTGCGAACGTACATCAACCCGCAGGGGACGCCGTTCCAGCCGATCCAGGACACCAGCGCCTTCGCGACCTGTCCATGAGGCTGGACGAGCAGGACGTCGCCCGCGCCGCGAGCCGGTAGCGGGCCGGTGGAGCGGCGGCGGAGACCTCGTGCAGGGTGCGTGGTACCCTGCTCGGCGATGGTCGGCATGCCCACCCGCCGGTGACTCCGCCCGCGCCGCCGCTCCCCGCCTGGAAGCGCGCCCTCGGTCGTTACCTCGAGCACCTGGCGGTCGAGCGCGGGCTCTCGGCGAACACCACGGCGGCTTACGGCCGCGACCTCCGTCGCCTCGGCGAGTGGCTGGTGAAGCGGCGCGGCAGCGATCTTCTGGACGCCGACGCCGAGGCGCTCGCGGCACACGTGCGGGGCCTGCGGCGGCAGGGGCTCGCGCCGCGCTCGATCGCACGGGCGCTGTCGGCGGCGCGCACCTTCTACGACTACCTGGTCGAGATCGGCGAGCGGGTGGACCACCCGGCGCTCAACCTGGTGCCGCCGAAGCTCTGGCGGACGCTTCCCAAGGTCCTCTCTGAGGCGGAGATCGAGGCGCTCCTCGCGGCGCCCGACCCGGCGCGGCCGCGCGGGCTGCGCGACAAGGCGATGCTCGAGCTGCTCTACGCGACCGGCGTGCGGGTGAGCGAGCTGGTGGGGCTGGCGCTGCCGCAGCTCCGCCTCGACGTCGGGTTCCTCGTCGCCTTCGGCAAGGGGAGCAAGGAGCGCATCGTGCCCGTCGGCGAGCAGGCGGAGGCCTGGGTGGCGCGCTACCTGCGCGAGGCGCGGCCGGCCCTCGCCCGCGGCCGCCACGATCGGGTGTTCGTCAACCGCTTCGGCGACCCGATGACCCGCCAGGGCTTCTGGCTGATCCTGCGCGGCTACGCCCGGTCGGCGGGGATCCGCGCCGTCTCGCCGCACGTCCTCCGCCACAGCTTCGCCACCCACCTCCTCGAGCACGGCGCCGACCTGCGCGCCGTGCAGATGATGCTCGGCCACGCCGACATCTCGACGACGCAGATCTACACCCACATCCACCAGCAGCGGCTGAAGAGCCTCTACGACCGCTACCACCCGCGGGCGTGAGCCGCGGCCGGGCTCAGTCTGCGAGCGCCTTCCGTACCTGCCCGGCGGCGGCCCCGAGGCGCCGCCGGGCGTCGTCGAGCGCGAGGCCGCTGCGCGCCATGACGATGGCGGTCTTGACCTCGCCGCCCGCCGCGGCGAGGAGGCGCGCCGCGTCGTGGCGCGACACCCTGCCGGCGGCCGCGACGATGCGCACCGCCCGATCGCGGAGCTTGGCGGAGCCGGGGCGCAGGTCGACCATCAGGTTCTCGAACACCTTGCCCAGGCGCACCATCGCCGCAGTGGTGACGGCGTTGAGGACGGCCTTGGTCGCCGAGCCTGCCTTGAGCCGGGTCGAGCCGGTGAGGATCTCCGGCCCGGTGTCGAGCGCGATGACGAGATCGGCCGCCATCTCCAGCCCGGCGCGGGCGGCGCAGGTGAGGAGAATGGTGCGCGCGCCCCGCTCGCGCGCCGCCAGCAGAGCGCCGCGGGCGAAGGGGGTGACCGAGCTGGCGGAGAGGCCGACCAGCAAGTCGCCGGGCGCGAGGTCCTGCGCCGCCCTCCGCCCGTCGTCCTCGACGTCCTCGGCCCCCTCCTTGGCGGCGAACACCGCCGCCGGGCCGCCGGCGATCACCGCCCGGATGCGCTCGGGGTCGGTGCCGAAGGTCGGCGGGCACTCGGCCGCTTCGAGGACCCCGAGCCGGCCGCTCGTCCCGGCACCGGCAAGGACGACGGTCCCGCCGCGCTCGAGAGTCTCGGCCACCCAGGCCGCCGCCTGCGCCACCGCCTCCCGCTCGCGGAGCGCCGCCTCGAGCCCGCGCCGGTCCTCCTCCAGGAGGAGCGAGACGACCTCTTCCGTAGACGAGCGGTCGAGATCGCCGCTCGCCGGATGGCGCGCCTCGGTGGGCAGGCTGCCCCAGCCCTCGCCCGCCATGGCTCCCGGCTCCGGATCGCCGCTCTCTCGACTTTTCTTCATCCCGTCCCCCGCCTAGGGCGACTCTTCGCACGTCGCGCCAGCAGCCATTGTCCCCGATCCACCACAGAGCCGATAGGATCGACCTCGGCGGCGGCGCATCAGCCACGCGCCCCCTCCCCAGATCTTTCTTCTCGACCAAGATGATGTCGAGCGGATCGTCATCATGCGCTACGTGATCGGCATCGACGCCGGCGGGACCGGCACCGTGGGCCTGCTGGCCGACGAGTCCGGCCGCGTCCTGCGCGACGCGCGCGCCGGCGGCGCCAACCTCGTCGTCCACGGCGAGCTGGGGGTGGAGAAGGTTCTCTACCAGGTCCTCGACGCCCTCGACGCACCGGGTCCGGTGGCCGCCGCCTGCCTGGGAATGGCGGGCGTCGACCGGCCCGAGGAGACGGAGCTGATGCGCGGCGTGCTGCGCCGGCTCGGCCTCCGTCAGGGGCTGCGGATCGTCAACGACGCGCTCATCGCTCTGGTCGCCGGTGCGCCGGAAGGGATCGGGATCGTCCTCGTGGCCGGGACGGGATCGATCGCCTACGGGGTCGATCCCATCGGGCGGGTGGCGCGCGCCGGCGGCTGGGGGTACCTGCTGGGCGACGAGGGCTCCGCCTTCTGGCTCGGCCACGCGGCCGTGCGCCAGGGGATCCGGGCCGCCGACGGCCGCGGCTCGGCGACGACGCTCTACGAGCGCATCTGCAGGCAGGTCGGCGTCGAGCATCCGAGCGGGCTGGTGAAGTGGTTCTACGACCAGGAGCACTCCCGCAACCGCGTGGCGGAGTTGGCGTTCCTGGTCGAGGAGGCCGCGAGCGAAGGCGACGCGGCGGCCGAGGCCCTGCTCGAACAGGCGGCGCAGCACCTGGCGCGCGCCGCCCGCGCGGTCGCCGACCAGCTCGTCTTCCCCGAGCCCTACCCGCTGGTCCTCTCCGGCGGCGCCTTCCGCGCCTGTCCCAGCCTCGAGCGCCGCCTTCAGGACGTCCTCGACCTGCCGCGGGCGGGCGTCGTCCGGCTCGCGGCCGAGCCGGCGACGGGCGCCGTGACGCTGGCGCGGGCGATGCTGGAGCGATGACTGCCGCCGCCAAGCTCGTCATCGTCAACGCCGACGACCTCGGACGCACGCCGGGGATCAACGCCGGTATCTTCGCCGCCCATCGCCGCGGCGTCGTCACCAGCGCGACGCTGATGGTGGGCTTTCCGGCCGCCGCGGCGGCCGCGGCGGAGTGGGCCGCGGCCCCGGCGCTCGGGGTCGGCCTCCACGTGACGCTGACCGGCGCCGCGCCGACGCTGCCGCCGGAGCGTGTGCCGAGCCTGGTCGACGCCGACGGGAGGCTGCCGCGCTTCCCCGATCGGCAGACCGGCGCCGATCCCGGCGAGGTGCTGGCGGAGGTCCGCAGCCAGCTCGCCCGCTTCCGCGAGCTGACCGGTCGCCTGCCCACCCACCTCGACAGCCATCACCACTCCCACCGGCTGCCGGTCGTCCTCGACGCCCTGGTGGCGGTGGCGCGCGAGACCGGTCTGCCCGTGCGCAACGCCTCGCCCGCGGTGGGGGAGCGGCTGCGCAGCGCCGGCGTCGCCACCACCGACGTCTTCGTCGAGCGCTTCTTCGGCGCCGAGGCGCGGCTGGAGGTGCTGCTTGAGATCCTCGCCGCGGCCCGGCCGGGCGTGACGGAGGTCATGTGCCATCCGGCGGTGGTCGACGACGAGCTGCGCGCCGCGAGCACCTACCTCGACGACCGCGAGCGCGAGCTCGAGGTCTTGACGCACCCCGAGGTGCGGCGCGCGGTCGAGCGCGAGGGGATCCGTTTGGTTCACTTTGGCACCGTGAGACCGGGAGACGGCGCCGTTTTCACTGTGCGACCGTCGGAGGCATGAGAGCATCCGCGCCGTGTCGAGCTTTACTGCGTTGATCCGATCTCCCTGGCCCCTCTCCCACAAGGGAGAGGGGGACGTTGGCGGGGCGTGCTCGCGGCCGCGGGCGTGGCGGTTCGGAGCCTGGCGCACGCGACGCGGGTCGACCTGGGCTTCGATCCCGGACGGGCCGCCGCCGTCACGCTCTCGCCGGATCTCCTGGGCTACGGCACGGACGAGAGCGAGGAGCTGTTCGCGCGCATCCGCGAGCGCGTGGCGGCGCTCCGCGGGGTCCAGTCGGTGTCCTGGCACCGGTCGCGACAGGGCTTGCGGGCGGCGTCGCGGCCGCCCTGAGCTCAGCCTGGGCGCTGTCCGCGCGCTTCGCCGGCGTCGGGCCGCTCGAGCTGTCCGCCCTCCTCGCCGCGGTCGCGCTGCTCGGGCTCGCCGCCCTCGCGGCCGCTCTCGGCCCGGCCTGGCTCGCCGCCAGGCGGGACCCGGCGGCGGCGCTCCACCACGAGTAGGCACGAGGCGAAGGAGGGGCGAGGCGGAATGGCGCTCCGCCGCCTTGCGTTGGAGTGACTGCCTCCCTTGATCGACGCGCCTAGGCGCCTGGGGTGGCGGTGCCGTAAGATACAGACGCCGAGGATCTTCTTCGTGACGACGCCGCGCCGCAGCCACAAGGTCGCCTTGCCGCACCGCGGTATTCTCGCTTCCGCCGTCCTCCTCGCACTCGCCGCCGGCGCCGCGCCGCGCACGGCGCGCGCCGAGCTGGTGGTCCTCGGGGGCGGGGAGGTGCTCAAGGTCAAGGAGTACGCCGTCGAGGGCGAGCTGGCGCGGCTGACGCTGCCGTCGGGCGGCCACGTGACCCTCGCGCTCGCCCGCATCGCCCACGTCGTGGATGACGAGGTGCTCCCCCGGCCCGACCCGGTGCCGCCCGGCGACGCGATCGCCAGGTCCGGTCTCAAGCTGCTCTTCGAGGAGGGGCAGGCGGTGGCCCCGGAGACGCCCTTCGCCGACGAGATTCTCGCGGCCGCGCAGCGCCACGGCCTCAACCCGCAGCTCGTCGCGGCGGTCATCCGCGCCGAGTCGGCGTTCCGCCCCCGCGCGGTGTCGCACAAGGGGGCGCGCGGGCTGATGCAGCTCATGCCCGCGACCGCGCGCCGCTTCGGCGTCGGCACGCACGAGCTGTTCGTCCCCGAGCGCAACCTCGAGGCCGGCAGCCGCTACCTGCGCTGGCTCGTCGACCGCTTCCCCGACGACCTGCCGCGCATCCTCGCCGCCTACAACGCCGGCGAGGCGACGGTCGAGCGCTACCAGGGCGTGCCGCCCTACCGCGAGACCCGCAATTACATCCGGCGGATCTGTAGGACGCTGGGGCTCGACGTGCCGGCCGAAGTTTGACGCGGCGGGATGTCTGGAGCTGTTTCCACCTAGAAGGGTGCACGGTTCTAGAAGGGTGCACCGTTCGCGCGGGGCTGCCGGCGAGCGAATCATCTGCCTTCGAGCTGCTGCGAGCCTTACTGCATTGACCCGATCTCCTCACCCCTGGCCCCTCTCCCACATGGGAGAGGGGGACTCACCCGCCTCACGGGGTAGGCACCCGCCCACCCGCCGGCGCTGACCGGCGAGCCGCCCGCCGGCATCGGCCGCCCGCTACCCCGCGGTGTTCTCGGCTGCCGCCTCGCGGGGTGTCGTGCCGGGCTGCGGGCGGCGCGAGGATTCCTGCAATTCAGGAGGTCCTCATGGCTAGCAATTTTCGCCCTGCCGCCGCCACGCCGCCACTGTTCGTGAGCTGGGAGCTGACGTCGCGCTCCAACGCCCTCTCCTTCCTCGGCGCCTCCGCCTTCGGCCCCGCCGCCGCGGCCGCCGCCGAGCTCTCTCCGCACGAAGCCATGGCGGTCGTCGACGACCTGGCCGACGTCGACGTCCCGCTGGTCGGCCTGACCGGCGGCGAACCGTTGCTGCGCCCCGACTGGCGGCGCATCGCCGAGGGCGCCATCGCGCGCGGCATCGGCGTCAGCGTCACCACCAACGGTCTCGCCGTCACCGGACGGACCGCCGACGAGCTGGCGGAGGTCGGGGTGCAGAGCGTGACGGTGAGCCTCGACAGTCACCTCGCTCCGGTGCACGACCGCCTGCACGGGTGCCCGGGCCTGCACCTCGCGGCGGTGGATGCCATCCTGCGGCTGGTGACCCGCGGGCTGCGGACGGTGGTGAGCTTCACCCCGACGCACCTCAACTGGCAGCACCTGCCCGAGGTCGTCTCCTGCTCGGCGGACCTCGGCGCGGCGGCGGTGACCCTGAGCGAGTACGTTCCGTACGGCCGGACGCTCCCGTTCCAGCCGCCGGGCCCGTCGCCCGTCGCGGAGCTCCTCGCGACATGGAGCGCGCTCCGCGAACGCTACGACGGCCGCATCGTCCTCCTGGGTCCCGACTTTTGGGCCACGCTCGGCGCGCCGGCGGCGCCCGGCGGCGCCTGCGCCGCCTCCCGCCGCCTCGCCCGCATCCGGCCGGACGGCTCGGTGACGCCGTGCCCGTTCATCACCGCCGCCTTGGGATCGCTGCGCGACGAGCCGTTCCGGGTGATCTGGGAGCGCGCGCTGCGCGGGCGTCACCCCGAGCGCGCGACGCTCGCCGTGCTGCCGGTCTGCACCGCCTGCCGGGCCCTGCGCCTGCCTCAGGCGAGCCGCTCGACGGCGGCGCTGGAAGCAATCGCCGCCGTGGCCTGAGCGGCGGCGGCCTCGCCGCCGTAGCGCATCACGACGAGGGTGCGGTCGTCCTGCACCGGCTGCCCGCCGCTGTGCCGGTCGACCGCCGCCAGCAGGCGGTTGCGCACCACCTGCGCCGCCGGACCGTCGTCGCCAGCCTCCGGCCCGTCCGCCAGCGCCGCCGCCACCCGCTCGTAGCCGAACGGCGTGCCGTCCGCCGCCGCGGCCTCGATCAACCCGTCCGAGAGCCAAACCACCACGTCCCCGCGCTCGAGGTCGACCGTGCGCCGGCCGTAGGTGTGCCCGAGGCCGCCGAGCGGCGAGCCGGGGAGGAGGATCTCCTCGACCTTGCCGCGCCGCAGCAGGTAGGTCGGCGGGTGGCCGGCGTTGGTGATCTCGAGCGTGCCGGTGGCGAGGTCGATGCGCGCGAAGGTGGCGGTGACGAAGACGCGGCCCTCGGGATCGGAGCGCACCAGCGCGTCGAGGTGGCCGAGGATCTCCACCGCGTCCTTCTGCTCGAGGACGAGGATGTGCAGGGCCGCCTTGATCATCGCCATCCGCAGGCCGCTCGACAGGCCGTGGCCGGAGACGTCGGCGACGACGACCGCGATCTGGCGGTCGCCGAAGGAGAGCACGTCGAAGTAGTCGCCGCCGATCGCCGCGCTGGGCTCGAACAAGCTCGAGAACTCCACCCCCTCGCGCGTCGGCAGGTCGTGCGGGATGAGGCTGCGCTGGAGCTCGCGCGCGATCGCCAGCTCCTTCTCGAGCGCCTCCTTCTGCGCCGCAGTGGCGACCAGCGCCTCGAGGTTCTGGGCCATCTCGTTGAAGGAGCGCTGGAGGTCGCCGACCTGGTCGCGGCGCCGCACCGGGATGCGCACCGAGAAGTCGCCGGCGCGCACCCTGGCGGTGGCGCTCGACAGGCGGTTGACCGCATGCGAGAGGGCCACGATGATGACGATCGCCATCACCGCCGCGACGGCGTAGACGTTGAGCAGCAGCGCGCCGACGCCGAGCAGCACCGCCCAGGCGGCGGCGTCGATGTCGGCCGAGGACGAGACCAGGTGGCGCTGGACGACGAGCGGCGTCGCGTTGAGGGTCGCCGTGGCGAAGCGCGGCTGCGTCCGGCCGGTCGCCAGGTCGACCAGCGCGCGGCTCGTCTCGCCCCACCAGAGGAGCGGCCGCTCGCGCCAGCCCGCCGCCGCGCCCGGCTGGCCGAAGAAGCGCTGGGCCTCGCCGCTGCGCTGGCCTTCGAGCGAGAGCTGCAGCGGAATACGCTTGCCGCCGACGTCGACGTCCACGACGTCCTCCTCTCCGGGCTCCGGGACCGCGACCTCGACCCAGAAGTCGGTGTGGCGGCGGAGGCTCTGGTCGACGTCGGGGGCGAAGGCGAGGACGCCGCGGCCATCGTCCGCGGCGGTGGCGGCGAGGGTGGGGGAGCCGTCGGGAAGGGTGTAGAGGGTCGGGCTCGACTCGCGGACCCCCGACTCAGGGCCGCGCGCCGCCACCCAGGCCGGCCAGACGGCGGGAGCGCGGCCGTCGCCGGCGACGCGGCGGCCGTCGCGGTAGTAGGCGAACGCCGTCCCGCCGGAGGTCTCCGGGGTGGAGCGGCGAGCGGCCAAGTCGACCAGCCGCTCGCGCGCTTGCACCGCCAGCTCGTCCTCGAGCCCGCGCGCGGCGTCGCGATAGAGGTGGCCCAGGAACAGGCCGCTCAAGAGGTAGGCCGCGACCACGGCGAGGACGGCGAGGAGCGGGATCGGCAGCACGCCGAGGAGGAAGTAGGAGAAGGCGAGCCGGCGTCCCACTCGCCAGAGGAAGGCGCGGAAGCCGCGCCAGAGGAGCCAGAGGAGGAAGGCGATCGTGGCGAGCGCGACGATCGCCGTCGCGCAACCGCTGACGAACGGGACGTCGAGCTCCGCGATGACGATGAGCAGCGCGACGGCGCCGGCGACGATGAGGACGCGGGTCGATCTCATGGGTTTGATAGTGACGCCGCGGGCGTCCCCGCTTCGAGACTACGCCCCGTGCCTCCCGAAGTTTCCCGCCTGCGGTCCGCTAGTTCTCTTGAGCCAGCCAAACTTGACTCAGCGAGTCAAGTTCGCGCGGGCTCAAGTGGCCGAAGGGAGGTCGAGCCGCAAGGCGCAGACCTCGCTAGAATCATCGCGAGAGAGGAGACCCCGTGTCCAGGATCCCCCGCTTCCAGGAGCACTTGAAGGCCGGATTCACCGCCGAGGCGGCTGGCGCCGCCCGCTTCCGCGCCTATGCCGCGCGCGCCGAGCGCGACGGCCTGCCCAACCTCGCTCGCCGCTGGGCCCGTCTGGCGGCCGTCAAGGACGACCTCGCCGTGGCACTCCTCGAGGCCGCCGACCAGGTGCATGGCGAGGACACCGACCTCGTCACCGCCATCGCCGAGGAGCGTTTCGAGAACGACGTCCTCTACCCTAAGATGATCCGCGACCTCGACCCCAAGAGCGCCGACCCACTGCTGCGCGTCGTCGCGGCCCAGAAGGAGCACCTGCGCGAGCTCGAGGCGATGCGCCAGGCGCTGACCTCCTCGCAGGGGGACGTCGCCGTGCCTGGCGAGGTGGCGACGCCGGCCACCCCCTGAAAAAAGATTCAGGTAGGCAAGCAGCTCCGGTGCGGGATTCGGCCTAAGGGTCGATCACCACCCCGGGGTCGATGGCTTTCTTGGTGTCTCCCGTGTAGAGCCAGACGTCGTAGTCATAGGGCCCTGAGGCGTCGGCGTTGATCGCTCCCGAGTTGCAGATCGGCGCGTTGCCCGGGCAGGTGAGGTTGGGGAACGGCACGATGCCGCCCTTGGCCTTGAACACGATCTCGATGTTGCCCCCCGAGTCGGAGCGCCAGGTGATCTGGTTGCCCTGCGACTTGGACACCCGCGCCACCTTGCAGTCGACCGTCTCGCTCCCCACGTGGATCGTGTGGTTCGCCGGCGTGTCGCAGGTGGCGGTGCTGGCGGCTGCGGCGGTAGCGGCGGCGGCGGTCTGCGCCGCGTTGCTGCTGTCCTGGGCACCGGCGCTGTAGCAGGCCGCGGCAGCGAGGACGAAGAGCGCGATCGTGGCCGCGAGGGCGGCGCCTCGAAGTTTGGTCATGAGCCCTCCCTGATGGCGGCGACGAACGCCGCAGTCGAAGTCAGAACCTCAGAAGCGGCCCCGATTGTATCCCCGCACGATCTGCTGGAACGACTCCTCCGCGCGGAGCCCGGCGAGCTCCGGGTCGCTGGCGATCATGGCGCGGCTGTAGCCGCCGGCGGCGGCGCGGCCGAGGAGGGCCAGGGCGTCGGCGTCGCGCCCGCCGAGGGCCGCCACCAGCGCCGCGTTGAAGGTCACCTCCGGGCTGTCCGGGCTCGCGGCGACGGCGTCGCGGGAGTGGCGCGCCGCCTCGGCGCCGCGGCCGGTCTTGGCCAGGCACAGGGCGAGGACCGAGCGGACGAGACCGTCCCCCGGGTTCAACCGCAGCTCTTCGCGGGCGAGATCGATCGCCCGCTCGTAGGCGGCCGCGGCCTTGCCCTCGCGGCCCGGTGTCCAGCGGTGGGCGTCGCCCAGGTTGGCCCAGAACTGGAAGTGGCCCGGCATGAGCTCGATCGCATGCTCGTAGGCCGTCGCCGCCTCGGGCGTGTGGCCGAGGTAGAACTCGGCGGTGCCCAGGTTCGAATAGGCCGCCGCGGTGGGCGCCAGCTCGACCGAGCGCTTGAAGGCGGCGAGCGCCCGCTCGAGGTCGCCCATGAGCTGGTAGGTGCCGCCGAGGTTGTTGAAGGCGCGGGCGTTGTCGGGGGCCAGCTCGGTGGCGCGCCGGAACATCGCCGCGGCGCGCTCGTACTGCCCGTGAGCGACGTAGAAGCCGCCGAGCTTGCTGTAGCCGCCCCAGTACGAAGGTCGGAGCGCGATCGCCCGGCGGTAGGTGGCGTCGGCCGCCGGCGCCTCGCCCGCGGCGCCGCGGGCCGCCGCCAGCCCGAGGAGGGCCTCGAAGTGCTCGGGCTGGCGGGCGAGCGCGCGCTCGAAGGCGGCGATCGCCTCGCGCGGCTCGCCGGTACGGGTGCGCAGAGTGCCGAGCGTCACGTCCACCTCGGGGTCGGCGGGGTCGAGCGCACGGGCGCGGGCGCAGGCCTCGACCGCGCGCTCCACCCAGCGCGACTCGCGCGTCAGGTTGTACTCGTGCAGGTAGGCGCGCCCGAGCGCCGCGAGCACGGGCGCCGAATCCGGCGCCTCCGCCGCCAGCGCCTCGAGCAGCCCCATGGCCTCGTCCACCGACTCCGGCCGGTCGTAGCGCTGCAGGTGCCCGAGGGCGCGGAGATAGCGGGCCTGGAGGTCGCCCGACGCCAGCGTCGTCCCGGTAGCCTCCTGCACGGGCCGGCCGGGCGCGACGGCCAGGGAGCGGAGGACGCTCGCCGCCAGGCGGTCCTGGATGGCGAAGAGATCCGTGTCCGGCCCGGTCAGCGTGTCGCCCGCCACCTGCACGCCGCGCTCGGCGTTGAGCACCGAGTAGGCGATCCGCACCTGGTCGCGCGAGCGCTGCACCGAGCCGTAGAGGACGAGGTTCGCGCCGAGCGTCTGCGCCGCGCGCCGCGGATCGCCGGGCGCGGCGCCGCCGGCGGCGGACGGCGGTACCACCTGGACGCCGCGCACCGAGGCGAGCCGCGCGCTCACCGTCTCGGCGAGGCCGTCGCCCATGAGCTGCCCCCCGGGCTGGCCGCTCAGGTCCTTGAAGGGGAGGACGGCGAGGACCTTGTTCTCGGGGAGCAGGTCCTCCGCCTCCCCCGCGGAACGCGGCCCGCCGCGCGCCACCAACACCGCTGCCGCGACGAGGACGACGCCGGCAGCGGCGAGCATCGCCAGCCGTGTCCGCCCGGTCCGCAGCTGGAACGGCCCGGTCGCCGGTGCCCCGGCGACCGTCGCGGCCACCGGCGCCGCCGGGGTCCGCGAGTGCGCGGTGAGCGGGCGCGAGGGCCGGGTCGGGTCGTCGGCCGGGCGGCCGGGGCTCGACAGCAGCAGCGTCCGCGCCGTGCCGCTCGCCGGCGGCAGCCCGAGGAGAGCGCGCAGCTCGCCGGCCAGCTCTTCGGCCGAGTCGTAGCGCCGGTCGGGGCTCTTGGCGAGCAGGCGGCCGAGGAGCGGCCGCAGCACCGGCGCCTCCTCGGGCGGCAGCGCCTCGGCCGGGAAGTCGCGCGCCACGATCGCGTGCATCACCGCCTGGTCGCGCTCGCCGCGGAACGGGCGCTCGCCCGCCACCATCTCGTAGAGCAGCACGCCGAGCGACCAGAGGTCGGTGCGGTGGTCGACCGGGTCGCCCAGCACCTGCTCCGGCGACATGTACGCCGCGGTGCCGACGACCGTGCCGCTGCGCGTCAGGTCCGAGTCGCCGGCCAGCTTGGCGAGGCCGAAGTCGACCAGCTTGACCGTGCCGTCCTCGCCCACCATGACGTTGCCCGGCTTGATGTCGCGATGCACGATGCCGTGCCCGTGCGCGCAGGCGAGCCCTTCGGCGATCTGCAGCGCGATCGACAGCGCCTCGTCGGGCGGCAGCGGCCCGCGCGCGAGCCGCTCCTTGAGCGACTCGCCGGCGCAGAAGGCCATGGCGATGAAGAGGCCGCCGTCCTCGGTCTCGCCGAGGTCGTAGATGCTGCAGAGGTGGGGGTGGTCGAGGGCGGAGGCGGCGCGCGCCTCGCGCAGGAACCGCTCCTTGTGGGCGGTGCTGCCGCCGAGCTGCGGCGACAGGAACTTGAGCGCCACGGTGCGCCCGAGCCGGGTGTCGCGGGCTTTGTAAACGACCCCCATACCGCCGCCCCCGATCTGCTCGAGGACCTCGTAGTGCGAGACGGTCTTTCCCTGCATGCGTGCGGGCGGGTGCCCGGCCGTAAGTGTCTCACACGTAGCGCCCGGCCCCTGTGCCGGGCGTTCTGCCGGGCGCTCTGATCAATAGAAGCTGATCGTCGTGCCGTCCTCCCAGGCGAGCGCCGGCTGCGGCGCGCGCAGGGCGCGGCCGCAGAGCCTCTCCTCGGCGAACGGCAGGCCGGGAAGGCCGCGGCGCCGCGCCGGTCGCCCGAGCGGCGGCGCATCGCGGCACGGCAGGCCCCAGGCGCCGACCATCGCGTCGCAGGCGGCGGGCCAGGCGGTGCGGCGGAGGTGGATCGGGTCGACCTTGTACCAGGAGAGCTCGGGCTCGACGAGCGGGACGGCGCGCTTCGCCGCGAGCTCGCGGAGGCGGCGGTCCAGCTCGTGCGAGCGCTCCATCGCCAGCTCGTACGGGAGCTTGCGGCCGGTGTAGAAGAGCGTGCGCACGGCCAGGTAGCGAAAGCGTCCCACCCGCTCGATGACCGGCAGCGAGGACACGGCCAGGACCGGGTGCGCGTGGTGCGCCGCGAGACGCTCGAGGCAGGTCTCGACCCAGGAGACGATCCGCTCCGGCGGCTGCTCGTAGAGGATGTCGTTGCCGATGTCGGCGACGAGCGCCACCGCCGGCAGCGGCGGCCGCGCGGCGAGCGCATCCCACAGCCCGCATCCGGTGACGCCCGGCAGGTGGCGGACGAAGAGGAAGCGGCTCTCGATCCCGTACGAGCGCCCGTTGCCGCAGGCGGCCAGCACTTCGACCGGCCCGCCCGCCGCGGCGCGCAGCCGCGCCACCCAGGTGCGCAGCGCGAAGGTCAGATTGCTGGCGCCGAGGAGCACGGTGCGAAGCGCGGGAGGGCTCATGCCGTGATTCTGACCGAAGCGTGGCACCGAGGCAGTCCACCCGCGAGACTTCGCGCCAGGGCTGTACTTCGCGGTGAAGGCTCTCGGGCTCCGCCGCAGCACCACGACCCTCACGAAGGGCCTGACCATTTTTGGGGTCGCCGTCGGGGTGCTCGGGCTGATCGAGGCGCTTCTCACCTGGAGCCAGCGGTTCCTCCGCTAGCCGTTGCCTGCCAGCCTTCCGAAGATCGTGGCGGAAAGGTCAGAAGCCGGACCAGCTCCTCGCGGCGGTCTCCACGGTCTGTCTCGTGCTGCCTGCGCCGAAGAACCTGGCTGCCGCCGTGGCTGCGCCGGGAGCGTGACGAACCGGACGAGAGAAAGCGATGGAGCGCCGCGAGGGCGATAAAGAGGGTAGCCCCGGAGCTCTGCGTGAACTCTCGAGGGTAGCGGCCGGCAGGTTGGCAGCCGCTGCGCCTCCCGTGCGCCGCGACCGGCCTGGACGGCCGGGCGGCGCCGGTCGGTAGGAAGCTCCAGGAGCCCCGGGGCACCCTCGAGCTGACCTCGCCGGCGCGAGTGTAACTCAGAACGGGCTCGCCGCCGCCGCCGCCGAGAACCTACAATCTCCGGCAGGGAGGTCCCCGTCATGCCCAGCCCAGCCCTTGCGCTCTCCCGCCGGAGCTTCGCCCGCGCCCTCGGCCTCGGTGCCGCCGGTGCGCTGCTGCGTCCCGTTCTGGTCCCGAGCCTCGCCGCGATCGAGCCGGCCGCGCCGGCGCACCCCCGCCGCCCGGTGCGGCTCAGCGCCAACGAGAACCCGTACGGCCCGCCCGCGGCGGTGGCCGCCGCGCTGGCCGAGGCCGCCGGGCGGGTGGCCTTCTATCCCGACGAGGAGGCCGACGCGCTGCAGGCCGAGATCGCGCGCCTGCACGGTGTGGCCGCCGAGCAGGTGGTGGTGGGCAACGGCTCGAGCCAGATCCTCCGCCTCGCGGCCGCCGCCGCCGGGCGCGGCGGGCGCCTGATGATGGCGGAGCCGACCTTCGAGGCGCTGGCGCGCTACGTGCGCGCCGAGGGCGGTGAGGTCGCCACGGTGCCGCTCATCCCCGTCGCGCTGCGTCACGACCTCGAGGAGATGCGCACGGCGCTCGCCGGCGCCACGCTCGTCTATCTCTGCAATCCCAACAACCCGACCGGCACGACGACGCCTCCCGAGGCGATCGCGGCGTTCGTGGCCGCGGTCCCGCGCGGCATCCTGGTGCTCGTCGACGAGGCCTACCACCACTATGCCGAGGAGAGCCCCGGCTACGCCTCGGCGCTGCCGCTCGTCGGCGCGCATCCGAACCTCGTCGTCGCCCGCACCTTCTCCAAGGTCTACGGCATGGCCGGCCTGCGCTGCGGCTACGCGGTGGGGCAGCCGGAGACGATCGCGCGCCTCCGCGCGCAGCAGCCGTGGGACAGCTCGAACCTGATGGCACTGGTCGCCGCCCGCGCCGCGCTCGCCGACGGCGAGCACGTCGCCCGCTCGCGCCGGCGCAACGCGGAGGTCCGCTCCTGGACCGCGCGCGAGCTCGCCGCGGCCGGCTTCGAGGTCGTCCCCTCGACGACCAACTTCTTCATGGTCGACCTGCGGCGCGACGTCGGGCCGGCCATCGCCGCGTTGCGCGCCGGCGGGATCGAGGTGGGGCGCCGCTTCGCGGCAATGCCCAACCACTTGCGCGTCACCGTCGGCACGGCCGAGGAGATGGCGGTCTTCGTCGCCGCCTTCCGGCGGGCGGTGGCCTGAGCCGGAATGCCCGAGCTGGCACGGGGAGTGCGTGCGCCGTGCGCCAACCGAAGAGGAGATCCCGTGCCGCGTCAGCCCTTCTGTCTCGCCCTGCTCCTGCTCGCCGCCGTCGCCGCTCGTCCGGTCGCCGCCATCCCGGGCACGCCGGACCGCGTGCCCGCCGCGTCGCTCCTGGTGCCGTTCTTCGAGACCGGCATCAACGTCGCGACGCACCCGCACGACACCATCATGGTGGTCACCAACCGGCTGGGCGCGCCGGTGACCTTCCACTACCACGTCTGGGACATCGACGGGAACGCCGTCGCTCTCTCGGGCAACGTCTCGCTCGCCGCCCGCGACACCTGGACCGCGACGCTGCGCGACCTCATCGCTCCGGCCGCGGCGGGGATCAAGACCCAGCTCACCGAGGCGACCTTCTTCTACCGCGGCTTCGTCACCATCGACCTGGTCACGGCGGCGACCGGACAGAATCCGCTGCAGGGGACGTTCCCGTTCGACAACGACAACGCCCTCGAAGGCTTCATCTATTACACGCGGCTCGCGGAAGGGTCGGCGAACGGGCTGGCGATGGTGCCGCTCGAGGCCGTCGCCCCCACCGTCCACAGCCTGCTGCGGGACTTCTACGCCGGCGGCGGGCTCCGCGAGGAGATCGATGCCGACGCGCGGCTCTGCGTCCAGCAGCTCGGCAGCGGCGCCGCCTGCACCGGCAACGCCAACGGCGTCATCGACCGCATCCACCTGCGCCACTTCGGCTCGGCGGCGCTCAACGGCCGCAGCCGCCTCGTCATCTTCACCTGGAACACCTTCGAGACCGGCGCCGGCCCGTCGGTGCTGTGCGCCCCTGGGATCTGCGACACCGATTACGTCTTCCGGCGCTACGACGAGACCGGCGCCACCGTGATTGACGCCATGACGCGACTCGAGCACGTTGTCAACGTCATCGAAGTCGGCGGCACGCTGCCGGGCTGGGTGGAGATCTTCAACGTGCCAAGCTTCAACAACGACCTGCAGGTCTACGCCTTCTCGTTCAACTCCGCGAACCCGTCGGAGAACCCGAGCCTCACCTGGGACGCGATCTTCGAGGGGTTCATCGTGCCGTAGGGCTGCCGATGGCCGACGGCGCATCGTGACCAGGCAACCGCGCCTGCCGGTGACCGTGTACCCTGTTCCCTCTCTTCAGGTTGACACTCCGGGAGGGGGAAAATCCCCTCGACCAGGAGGCAGGACTCGATGTCAGCACAACGTAGAAAGGAAGAGGGACGGGTGGGTGGGGCTGCGGGAT
>JBIOUG010000008.1:0-41991 GCA_044866775.1 Thermoanaerobaculia bacterium
CCGATCTTCAGGACGCGGCGGCAGGCCGCGACGATCCGCCGCGCGAGGTCGAGGTCGGCCATGAGCGCGCAGCCCGCGCACCCCTGCAGCACCTTGTTGGCCGGGCAGCCCATGTTGATGTCGCAGAGGTCGGCGCCCAGCTCCTCGACCACCCGCGCCGCCTCGGCCATGGTGGCGGCGTCGGAGCCGTAGATCTGGATGGCGAGCGGGCGCTCCTCGGCGCTGAAGAACATCAGCTCGCGGGTCTTCTGGTTGCCGTGGACGATCGCCTTCGAGGAGATGAACTCCATCGCCACCACGCCGACGCCGCCGATGCGCCGCACGATCAGGCGGAAATCGCGGTCCGTCACCCCGGCCATGGGGGCGAGGAACAACGGTGGATCGACCGTCACCGGCCCGAGCTGCAGCATGACGAGGATCTTAACGTGTGGCTAGGCGCGGAAACTTCCGCGCCGGACTCCGAGACAATCAGGGCGATTTCCGGCCGCCCAGGGTGCGGCCGACGAGGATGGCGAGCAGGATGCCGATGATCGCCCACTGCACCCCGCCGAGGAGAAGGCTCGCGGTGAGGAACTTGCGGTCGGTCCAGTCGAGGAAGACGAGCGAGGCGGGGAAGTCCATCCAGGCCAGCAGGTTGGCCCGGCCGAAGGAGCCCCACGAGCGCCAGACCCAAAGCGCCGTCACGGTGTGCAGCGCCACCGCCGCCAGCGCAGCCGCCGCGGCCGCGCGGCGGCCGGGGAGCCCGGCTGTCGTCGTCGCCATGCGTTCGTCCCTCGACAGACAAGCATAGCGGGTTGGGGTAGGTGAGCGAACGCCTCGTGAGGCGCGGGGTATCATCCCGCCGGAGCGTGAGCCCAAGAATCGTGACCGTCAGCGCCTCATCGTCGTCGTCCGCGAGCCGGCCCGAGGCGCTGCGGGTGGAGCTTGCCGCAGCGGGGCTGCTGCCGCCTCTCGCCGTGGCATTTCTGGACGGGCGCGACGTCGACTTGCTGGCCCCTCTCGGGTTCGTGCCGCCGGGGACGCTCCCTTCGTTGCCCGCCGCGGGCCCGCCGCCGGCGCGCCGCGTGCTGGCCGAGGCGCTCGCCTTCACCAACCGCGCGTACGGCCATCCTGAAGCCGACCGGCTGGCGGCGCGGCTGGCGGACCCGGCGACGCGCGTCGTCGTCTCCGGGCAGCAGCCGGGGCTCTTCGGCGGGCCGCTCTACAGCCTGGTCAAGGCGGTCGCCGCGGCGCGGTGGGCGGCGGCGCTCGAGGCGCTGGGCGAGCCGGCGGTGGCGGTTTTCTGGGTGGCTACCGAGGATCACGACTGGCAGGAAGTGGCGGCGACGACGGTGCTGACTCCGAACGGGCCGCGCACCTTCGACCTCGGGCCGGATCCCGAGCCGCTGGTGCCGGTCGGCATGCGTACGCTGGGCGACGGGGTCGAGGAGGTGCTGCGCGCCCTGGGCGAGGCGGTGCCGGGCGAGCGCTACGGGCGCTGGCTCGACTCCCTGCGCCGCTGGTACCGGCCGGACGCGCGCTTCGGCGAGGCCTTCTGCCGCCTCGTGGCGCACCTGCTGGGGCCGCGCTGCCCGCTCCTCGTCGACGCCATGTTGCCGGCGCTCAAGACGGCGCAGCGGCCGGTGCTGGCGCGACTGGTCGAGCGCCGCGACGCGGTCGAGGCGGCGCTGCGGCGCGCCGACGCGGCGGTCGCGGGCCGCGGCTACGCGCTCCAGATCGCTCCCCAGCCCGGCGTGGCGCCGCTCTTCCTGATCGGCCGCGAGGGCCGCCGGCGCATCGAGTGGCGCGAGGGCGACGCCTTCACGCTGCGCGGTCTCGGCGGCAACGGCGCCGTGCCCGTCGCCGAGCTGCGGCGCACCGTCGACGAGAACCCCGGCGCCGTGAGCCCCGGGGTGCGCGCGCGGCCGGTGGTGCAGGACGCCGTCCTCGGCACGGCGCTCCAGGTGTTGGGGCCGGGCGAGATCTCGTACATGCCGCAGGCGGCGGCGCTCTATCCGGTGCTCGAGGTCGCGGCGCCGGCGGTGGCGCTGCGGCCGCAGGCGCTGGTGCTCGAGCCGCACCAGGTCGAGCGGCTGGTGCAGGAGGGGCTGACGCTCGCCGACCTCCTGGGCGACGCCGCGGCGCTCGAGCGGCGGCTGGCCGAGGCCGCGGGCGGGGACGTCACGGAGCAAGCGCGCCGCCACGTGACGGAGACGCTCGACGCCCTGCGCGGGCCGGTGCTGGCGCTCGACCCGAGCCTCGAGCGGCCGCTCGAGAAGACGCGCGAGCAGGTGGTCAAGAGCCTCGAGCTGCTGGGCTCGCGGGTGATCGCCGCCGCGGCCCGCCGCGACGAGGTGCGGGGGCGGCGGGTGGAGCAGCTCCGCGACGCTTGCCTGCCGCTCGGCCGGCCGCAGGAGCGGATCGTCTCCTCGGCGCACTTCCCCGGCAAGTACGGCGACGCCTTCGCGCGCAGCCTCTGGGAGCAGCTCGAGCTCGAGCCGCGCGTGCTGCAGGTGGTGGTGCCGGAGGAGGACGAAACGTGAAGCCGGTCGAGGTGCTGGCGATCGGCGCCCACCCCGACGATGTCGAGCTCGGCTGCGGCGGCACGCTGGCGGTGTTGGCGCGGCAGGGGCGGCGAGTGGGCATCGTCCACCTGACGCGCGGCGAGCGCGGCAGCCGCGGCACCGCCGACGACCGCCGGCGCGAGGCGGAGGAGGCGGCGGCGGCGCTGGGCGCGGCGGAGCTCGCCTTCCTCGACTGCGGCGACGGCGCCCTGCGCACCGGCGAGGCCGAGGAGGACGCGCTGATCGAGCTCCTGCGCCAGCTCCGGCCGGAGGTGGTGCTCGGCCCGACGCCGCGCGACCGCCACCCCGACCACGCGCGCTCCCACGCCCTGGTCGCGGCGGCGTGCTACTACGCCGGGCTCGCCGCGCGCGGGCCGCGCGTTGCCGCGGGACCGCACCGGCCGGCGGCCGTCTACTCGTTCATGCAGCACGATGCCTTCGAGCCGAGCTTCATCGTCGACGTCACGGCCGGCTGGGAGGCCAAGGTCGCGGCGCTGCGCGCCTACCGCACGCAGCTCTATCAGGGCGAATCGGCGACGGCGACCACGGCGCCGCCGTCCGCCACCGACGCGCCGGTGACCAAGGTCTCGACGCGCGAGTTCTGGCTGATGCTCGAAGGCCGCGCCCGCCACTTCGGGGCGCTCGTCGGTGCCGAGCTGGGAGAGCCGTTCTGGGCCCGGCTGCCGCTCGCCGTCTCCGACCTCTTCGCCGTCCTGCCGGGAGGAGTGCGGTGAAGATCGGCATCAGTTGCTACCCGACCTACGGCGGCTCCGGGGTGGTGGCGACCGAGCTCGCCATGGCGCTCGCCGAGCAGGGCGACGAGGTGCACGTCATCAGCTACGCCCTGCCGAGCCGCCTCTCGCTTCCCAGCCCGCGCCTCTTCTTCCACGAGGTCGTGGTGCCGCGCTACCCGCTGTTCGAGTATCCGCCCTACTCGCTCGCGCTCGCCACCAAGATGGTCGAGGTCGCCCGCCACCAGCGGCTGGACCTGCTGCACGTCCACTACGCGGTCCCCAATGCCGTCTCGGCCGTGCTGGCGCGGCAGATCGTGGCGCCGCAGCCGCTGCCGGTGGTCACGACGCTCCATGGCACCGACATCACGCTCGTCGGCAACGACCCCAACTATCTCGAGACCACCCGCTTCGGCATCGAGCAGAGCGATGCGGTGACCGCGGTCTCCGAGGACCTGCGCCGGGTCACCGTCGAGCAGCTCGGCATCCGCAACGGCATCGAGGTGGTGCCGAACTTCATCGACCCCGCGCGCTACGAGGAGTCGCGCGGCCGCGCGGCCGCCCGCCGCTGGGCGCACGGCGACGAGAGACTGCTGGTCCACATCTCGAACTTCCGGCCGGTCAAGCGCACGCAGGACGTGGTCGAGATCTTCCGCCGCGTCATCCGCGAGGTGCCGGCGCGCCTGCTGATGGTAGGCGACGGTCCCGACCGCGCCAAGGTGGAGCAGGCGTGCCGCATGCACTGCATCTGCGACTCGATCACCTTCGTCGGCAGCCTGCCGCTGATCGAGGAGGTGCTGATCGGCGCCGACCTCTTCCTCCTGCCGTCGGAGAGCGAGTCGTTCGGCCTCGCCGCCCTCGAGGCGCTGGCCTGTGAGGTGCCGGTGGTGGCGACGACGGCGGGCGGCATCCCTGAGGTGGTGGTGGACGGCGAGTGCGGGTTCCTGCGCCCGGTCGGGGACGTCGAGGGTATGGCGGCGGCGGCCCTCCGCCTGCTCCGCGACGAGCCGCTGCGGCGCGCCTTCGGCGCCGCCGGCCGCCGGCGGGCGGTGGAGCGCTTCGCGCAGGACGACGTGGTGCGCCGCTACCGCGCGATCTACGAGCGCGTCGCGATCGCGGCGTGAAACGCAAACGCTCGCGCCGGGCTCCAATAATGCGTGCCTACCGCGCCCCTTTGGCGGCGGCGGAAGGGGAGCTGCGGGAGCGCGGCTCGCGCTTCCGCGCCTTCGTCCTGCCGGTCGGCGACGAGGCGGCGGCGCGCGCCGCGCTCGCGGCCCTCGTCCGCCGCTTCCCCGACGCCACCCATCACTGCTGGGCCTATCGCCTGGGCGAGCCGCCACGGGCGCGCAGCTCGGACGCCGGCGAGCCGGCCGGCACCGCCGGCGTGCCGATCCTGCGCGGGCTCGCCGGGGCGGGGCTCTCCGACGTCCTCGCGGTCGTGGTGCGCTGGTTCGGCGGCGCCAAGCTCGGCAAGGGCGGGCTCGCCCGCGCCTATGCCGCCGCCACTCGCGCGGCGCTCGCGGACGTCGTGGTGGTCGAGCGGGTGCCGACGGTCGAGCTGGCGCTCGCCGTCCCCTACGAGCGCGTCGGTGCGGTCAAGCGCCTCCTTCGTCCGCCCGAGGTCGAGCTGGTGCGCGAGGAGTGCGCTGAGCGCGCGCAGCTCCTCCTCGCCGTCCACGAGGAGCGCGTCGAGGCCCTCCTCGCGGCGCTCGCGGAGCTGGGTATAGACTCCGCCCGTTCCGTCAACCCTCAACCGGAGTCCGACGACGAAAGGACGAGGCCGCAATGACCGAACCGCCGGTGCCGCCGACCCCCCCGCCGACCGTACCGCCTCCCGTTGCGCCACCCCCTGCCGGGACCGCAAGCTCCAACCGCAGCCTGATGATCGTGCTCTCCTACCTGGGCATCCTCGCGCTCGTCCCGCTGCTGGTCGAGAAGGACGATCGCGAGGTGCAATGGCACGCCAAGCACGGGCTGGTGCTGCTCGGGTTCTGGATCGTCGTCTCGATCGTGCTGTCGATCGTCAACCGGATCCTGGGCTCGATCTTCGATCCCAGCGGCTGTCTCGGCTGCCTGTGGGCCGGGCCGAGCTCGGTGGTGGGGCTCGCGGCGGTCATCGTCCACATCCTGTGCATCTTCAAGGGCCTGAACGGCCAGCGCTTCATCATCCCGGGCATCAGCCAGCTCGCGGACAAATTCTAGTGAGGTCTCGCCAGCTCGCTCGACCACGCAGCGGTCGCTCGAGCCGCGTGAAGGGAACTGAACCGGCAGCTCAAAGGAGCTAGACATGGCGACGACACCGACTCCGGCAGTCGATAAGGCGAGTAGTCAGGCGGTCACGGCGCTCGTTCTGGGCATCCTCGGTATCCTCTGCTGCCAGATCTGCGGCCCCATCGCCTGGTACCTCGGCAACCAGGAGCTGCGCTCGATCAGCGAAGGTCGCTCGCCGGCCGCGGGCCAGGGCTTCGCCCAAGCCGGCAAGATCATGGGGATCATCGGCACCGTCCTTCTCGTGCTGAGCCTCGTCTGGATCTTCGGCTTCGGCGGGCTGGCGATGATCGAGGCGATGCGGGAGGCCGGAGGCTGAGCACGAAGGATCGGCGCGGGCGGGCGCTGGCCTGGGCGGCGGCCGGCGCCGGCGCGCTGGCCGCCGCGCTGGTGCTCGCGCACTGGACGCCGCAAGGGGGCGCGGCCTCGTTCTGCGTGCTGCGGCGGGCGTTTGGCCTGCCGTGCCCCGGCTGCGGCATGACACGCGCCTTCGCCCAGCTCGCGCGCGGCGAGTGGAGCGCTGCGGTGGCGTTCCACCCCTGGGCGCCGGTGCTGGCCGTTGAGCTCGCGCTCGGCTGGCTGCTCTGGGGCGCCGCCCTGATCGCTCCCCGCCCGGCCGGCTGGCGGCGCCGCCTCGGCCCGCTCCTCGGCGCCAACCTCGCCGCCCTCGCCGCCCTCTGGCTCGGCCGGCTCGCGACCGGCACGCTGCCGCTCTAGGTCGCTCGCCGCATGCCGCGCCCGCCCCGCACCGCATCATCGGTCGCCGACATCCCGGGCGCGGTCTATTCGGCGCTCGCCGACCGCCTCGCGCGCCACCGCGGCGAGGTCTACCCGCTGCACGTCGGCGACACCTGGATGGAGCCGCCTCCCGGCTGCCGCATGGAGGACCTGACGGTGGCCGAGTACCCCGGCATGCACCGCTACGCTGCGCCGCAGGGGATGCCGGCCCTGCTCGATGCCGTCGCGGCGCGCCAGGAGGAGCGCACCGGCGTCGTCACGTCGCGCGAGGACGTGCTGATCGCGGCCGGCGCCACGGGCGCGCTGGCGGCTGTCGCCGGCGCGATTCTCGAGCCGGGCGAGGAGGTGCTGCTGCTCTCGCCGCACTGGCCGCTCATCTCGGGCATCGTGCGCTCGTTCCACGGCATGCCCGTCGAGGTGCCGTTCTTCGGCCTCGCCGACTCGCCCGAGTCGGCGGTCGAGGCGGTGCGCCCGCACCTCACCTCCCGCACCGTCGCGCTCTACCTCAACACCCCGAGCAACCCGACCGGCCGCCTCATCCCCCGCCCCTGGATCGAGGCGCTGGTCGACTGGGCGCTCGGCGCCGGGCTCTGGATCATCTCGGACGAGGTCTACGAGGACTACGTCTACGACGGCGAGCACACGTACTGCCGCCCCCTGGCGCCCGACCGCACCTTCGCTTCGCACTCCTTCTCGAAGGCCTACGGCATGGCCGGCAACCGCTGCGGCTACGTGGTCGGACCGCGCGCCGTCATGGGCGAGCTGCGCAAGGTCGTGACCCACAGCTTCTACAGCACCCCCACCGCCTCGCAGCTCGCCGCCCTCCGCGCGCTCGCCGGCCCAGGCGACGAGTGGGTCGCCGCCGCCCGCGCCCAGTACCGCCAGACCGGCGACCGGGTCGCCACCCGGCTCGGCCTCGATCCTCCCCGCGGCAGCACCTTCCTCTTCCTCGACGTCGCCGAGCACCTCGCAGGCCGCGGCCTCGACGGCTTCCTCGAAGATTGCGCCGACCGCGGCCTCTTCCTCGCCCCCGGTCCGAGCTTCGGCCCTTGGCCGACCCACGTCCGCCTCTGCTTCACGGCGGCGGAGCCGAGTGTCGTGCTGCGCGGCGTGGACGTGCTCGCTGAGCTTTTTTCTTCTTCTAACGCCTGACGGTCACCGAGTCCTCGAGCGACACCGTGAGCACGGTGCCCGAGGGCAGAGTCACCTCCTGGCCCTTCGTCTTGTGGGCGATGGCGGTGCCCGCCGCGGCGCCGAGGATGGCGCCGATGACGGTCCCCCGCCGGTCCTTCTTGATCTGCTTGCCGAGCACGCCCCCGACCGCGGCGCCGCCGCCGATCGTGGCCGCGTCCTTGGCCGTCTCGCTCTTCCCCTGCTGGCTGAACGAGCCCTGGATCGGCACCGTCTGCCCGGAGGGGAGCACCAGCTCGGTGAAGTCGACGGTCAGCCGCGCCCGCCCGCCGACGCGGCGCAGGCCCTGGACGTCGCTCACCACGCCCACCACCTCGGAGCCGGCCGGGATCGCCGCGACGCCGTCCTCGTAGACGCTGCCCGACACCCGCGCCCGTACCGTCTCGCCGGGCTGGCTGGTCTCGCTCGACACCGTCTCGAGCAGCTCGACCTCGACCGCCGTGCCGGCGGGCACCGTCACGCGGCGCGCCGGCCGCTCGGAGGGCTCCTCGCTCCGCGGCGCCGGTGTCTCCTGGCGGTTAGCGACTCTGCGCTCACGCGACGCCAGCTCGGCCTCGCGCCGCGCCAGCGCCGCCTCGCGCTCCCTGGCGGCCAGCTCGGCCTCGCGCTGCTGCAGGCGCTGCTCGCGCTCGGCGAGGCGCGCCCGCTGGGCGTCCGGCGCCTCCTGAATCACGACGCTGTCGGGAAGCGGCGGGACCTGCTCGGCGACTTCGTAGCCGTCGGTCTCGAGCGGGATCGGGGAGTCGGTGCGCAGCTCCTGCGTCTGGGTGCCGTACGGCGCGCCGGCGGAGAGCTGATCGGGTTCGTCACGGCCGCAGCCGGCGAGCAGCGTGCCGCCCGCCAGCAGGAGCGAAAGCGGAAGGGTGAGGATCCGCAGGGTCTTCGGGCTCATGGTGTGATTCCTCGTCGTCATTACGTCCGCGCCCCTCTTGAGCAAGGCCGATGCCATCGCCGTAGCGCCAGTGGATTCAGTGATTTACGAGAAGAAGGCGGGACGGTGGAGCGATCCATCGTCCGCTCGCGAGGACACCAGCGATCAGGGCTGCCCTCCGCTACGCACCCTGCCCGCGTCCCCCTCTCCCATGTGGGAGAGGGGCCAGGGGTGAGGGAGATCGGGTCAATGCAGTAAAGGTGGACGCAGAGTCACCCTCTCGATCCCACATCCCCGGGTCGCTCGCCAGACCGAAGGTCCGGTCTTTCAGCCCTACTTTCTCCTAGTCGGATCGAACCTGACGACCTCGCCTCCCTGCCGTTCCGGTCCGGCGGCCGGAGCCTCGACCTCGACTCCCTCCTCGCCTGTAGGTACCGCGACACCGCTGCGATCGAAGCGCAGGCCAAAGCTCGCGATGGGGTCGAGGAAGGCGGTCAGCGCGGCGAAGGGGATCGTCAGGCGGTGCCGGACGGCGTTGAAGCTCAAGGTGACGGAGAAGGCCTCGTCCCCGACCTCGAGGTCCCAGAACTGGTTCTGCAGGACGACGTTGAGCTCCTCGGGGTAGCGGTCGCGCAGCCAGGCGGGCATCTGGACGCCGGGATGGCGGGTGCGGAAGGCGAGGTAGAAGTAGTGCTCGCCCGGGAGCCCCTCCTCCGCCACCTCGGCGAGCAGGCGCGCCACCAGCCCGCGCAGCGCGTCGAGCACCCGCTGCTGGTAATCGATCGGATTCTCCACGCCTGCGACTGTACGCTAGGGGGGATCGTAGGTTCCAGCCGGCGTCCACGGCCCGCAGCGCGCGATCCGCCCGAGCGCGCGTAGGCCGCCGACGAGAGCGCCGTGTTTGGCGAGCGAGCCCTCGGCGTAGCGGCTGCACGAGGGGGTGAAGCGGCAACGCACGCCGCCCGCGGGCATGAGCGGTGAGAGAGTCGCCTGGTAGACGTCGATGACGACGAGGAGGGTCCGCGTGCTGACCTGCCGTAACGGCGGGCGTGAAAGATCCAGCCCGACGAGCGCCACCCAGATCGAGGCCATCGCGAGCAGTCGCCAGCGGCGCCGCAGACGCGGGTCCATGGCGCCGAGACTAGCCGATCCGCACCTGGGCGCTGTCGTGATTGTTCGATTTAGATACTGTTCGCGACAAGTCGTACGCAAGACAACCCCGTGCCTTTGCGATAAGATAAACGAAATCCGCTCAGCGAGAACCAACCTTGCGCACTGACCGCTCCGCCCGGGTGCTGCTCGCCGCGACGCTCGTCGTTGCCATCGCGGCGATGCTCTACTTCCAGACCGCCGAGGCGCTGCGCAGCGCCGAACGCCGGCTCGGCTTCAGCCCCGAGGACGGCAACGGCGCGATCCTGGTCGATGCCGTCAGCGAGGGGCAGCCGGCCGCGCGGGCCGGCCTCCGTCCCGCCGACCGCATCCTCGCCGTCGACGGCATCCGCATGGACAAGGTCGCCGACTACAACCTGGCGGCCGAGGGCTACCGCCGCGGCAAGCCAGTGCGCTTCCGCGTCGAGCGCGGCGGACAGGTCGTCGAGCTGACCGCGCTGCCGGGCGTGCCGCTCGACTGGCGCGGTGTCCTGATCAACGTCGTCACCACCCTGTGCTTCCTCGGCCTCGGCCTGGTTGCTCTGCTGCAGCGCGAGCGCGACATCCGTGGCCGGCTGCTGCTGCTCTTCTCGGTCGCGGTGGCGATCGAGCTGGCGCTGCCGGTACACGCCATCGGCGACCTCTGGGTGGCGCTGCTGGCGCTCACCGGCTTCTATCTCGTCACCGGCTTCCAGATCGGGGCGGAGCTGCACCTCGCCTCAGTCATCCCCGACCGCCACGCCTGGATCCGCCGCCGCCCCTGGGTGGTGCCGCTCTACTACGTCCTCGGTCTCGGGCTGGGGACCCTCACCGCGGTCACCTTCCTCGCCGAGGAGGGGTTCGGCTGGAACCTCTTCCCGTGGAGCCATAACGCCATCGAGGCGGTGCTGCTCGACCTCGGGCTGCCCGTCTGGGCGCTGGCCGTGACCTTCCTGCTGAGCACCCAGGCGATCCGCTACCCGGAGCCGCGCGGGCGGCAGCAGGCGGCGCTGGTGCTCGCCGGGGTGATCCCGTGGCTGCTCTGGGTGCTGGCGACCTCCGGGCTCGAGCGTCTCGGCCAGACGATGCCGCCGTGGCTCGCCGAGCTCGAGTCGCTGATCCTGGTGCTCTACCCGATCGCGGTCTTCGCCGCCATCTTCCGCTACCACCTGTTCGACATCGAGCTGGTGGTGCGGCGCGGGCTCGTCTACACGCTCCTGACCGGGGCCCTGATCCTCGTCTTCTATGCCGCCCTCGGCGCCGGCGGGGCGCTGGTCTCCCGCTCCGTCGAGGGCGAGCGGTCGCTGTGGGTGGTGTCGGCGGCGACGCTGCTCTCGGGCCTGCTCTTCGCGCCGCTGCGCGACTTCCTCCACCGCCAGATCGACCGCCGCTTCTTTCCCGAGCGCCACGCGCTGCGGCAGCGGCTCATCGCGCTCGCCGGCGAGCTGCCCGCCCTCGGCAAGCTGCCGCGCATGGGCGAGCACCTGGTGGCGCGGCTGTGCCGCATCTTCGGCGCGCGCAGCGCCACGATCCTGATCGCCAACCCCGGGACCGGCGTGCTCTCGGCGCTCGCCTCGTCGCGGAGCTGGACCGAAGAGGAGCTGGACCGCGCGCTCTTCCTCTCGGTGCAGGATCCGGCGATCGAGCAGCTCCGGCGCGCCCAGCGCCCGCTGCCGCTGACGCCGGCGATCGTCGGCCGCGCCTCGGTGCTCGCGCAGTGGCCGCAGCCCGACGCCGCGCTCGGCGTGCCGCTCCTGAGCCAGGAGGCGCTGATCGGCGTCCTGATCGTCGGCGAGAAGGAGGAAGGCGGACGCTATCCGGCCGAGGAGCTCGAGCTCTTGAACCTCGTCTCGCATCACGTCGCGACGGTGTTCGAGAACGCGCGCCTCTTCGAGTCGGCGACCTACGAGAGCCTGACCGGCCTGCTGCGGCGCGAAGCGATCCTGGAGGTGCTCGAGCGCGAGCTCGACCGCGCCGCGCGCTATCACCGTCCGCTCACCGTGGCGATGGCCGACCTCGACCACTTCAAGGAGGTCAACGACCGCTACGGCCACCTCGCCGGCGATGCGCTGCTCAAGCGCGTGGCGCAGGTGGCGGCGACCGGGCTGCGCTCGACCGACGCCATCGGCCGCTACGGCGGCGAGGAGTTCCTGATGGTGCTGCCGGAGACCGACATCTCGGGCGCCTCCGCGGTCGCCGAGAAGATCCGCACGCTCGTCCAGCGCGCGTCGGTGCCGATGGAGGACGGGTCGCTGGCGCAGGTGACGATCTCGATCGGCCTCTCCACGCTGCGCGACTTCGGGCCGCGCGAGTCGCGGGTCACTCCCCGCGACCTCCTCGCCGCCGCCGACCGCTCGCTCTACGAGGCCAAGAACGGTGGGCGGAACCGCGTCCACCCGCTCGTCGCCGTCGCGTAGCGGCCGCTCCGACTCAGGCGCGAAAGCCTTCGCGCCGGCCCCATCAAAAGGCGAAGATCAGCCCCACCGTCCCCTCGCCCTGCACCAGCACGTCATCGTAGGTCGACCGCCGCCGCCGGTCGTTGTCGTCGAACTCCGACTCGAAGTCGGTCCAGAAGGCGCGCCCCTCGAAGCGCAGCCCGAGGTTGCGGCTGAAGAACACCTTGAGGCCGCCGCCGAGACTGCCGGAGAGGCGGGTCTCGGCGTCGAGGTCCGCCGACTCCGGATCGATCGAAGCGAGCCCGCCGCTGACGACGACGAAGCCGTTGACCTGTCCCGGGCCCCACTCGAAAAGGAGGCCGGCGTGGGCGTGGGTGATGGCTACGTCGCCCAGCTCCTCGCCGGGGTCGAGGATGCCGCGGTCGACGACGAAGGCGCTCTCCTGGTGGCGCAGGAGGAGCTCGAGCTGGAAGCCGGGGCTGATCGGGATGTCGAAGTTGGCGCCGACGACGGAGCTCTCGTCGATCTCGACGTCGGAGCGGTCGAACTCGTCGGAGTCGATCTCGCCGCTCAGGCGATAGCCGGCGACGGGGGTGAGCTCGAAGCGCCGCGGCTGGGCGAAGGTGGGGGCGGCGGCGCAGAGGGTGCAGAGGAGGACGGCGAGGAGAAGGACGACGCGGCGCATGGGCTTGTTCTACCATGAAGGTGGATGGGCACGGGCACGGTGTATCTGACGGAGGCGCGGCGGCTGCCGGAGGAAGGGCGGCTGCGGCTGACCTGGAGCGACGGGCACGTCGCGGAGTACGGCTACGGCTATCTGCGGGGGTGGTGCCCGTGTGCGGGGTGCCAGGGGCATTCCGGATTGAAGATCCGCTACCGGCCGCCGCCCGGGCTGGTGACGGCGGAGTCGATCAGGCCGGTCGGGAACTACGCGATCTCGATCGCCTGGTCCGACGGGCATGGGACCGGGATCTACCGGTTCGACTTTCTGCGCGAGATCTGCCCTTGCGCCGCATGCGGCGGGCCGGCGGGCGAGGGAATCGCCGCCGGCTAGTCGCCGAGCCAGCTCGCGACGTCCAACGGAGAGTTGAGGTTCAGGAACAGCGCCGCCGGATCGCCGAAGCGGGCGAGGTCCGGCTCCTCGAGGAAGCGGACGACGAGCTTGGGTTCGTCCGCAAGCTCGTGAGGCGCGAAGCGGCCCCTCGCGACACGACGTGCGAGGGCCTCGAGCGCCGCGTGACCGTAGAAGGCACAGAGCGGCTCGAGCCGGGTGCTCCAGCGGGGCACTACGAAATCGGGCCGCCCTGTTTCTTCCCCACCTGGATTCTTTTCACCTGAAGCTTTTCTTCCCAAAACAGCCAGCTCAGTCAGCAGCGCCACGGGCACGTCCGGCAGGTCGCAGGCGAGGACGAGGAGGCTGTGGGCGGGGCGGGCATGGGCGGCGCCGAGGATGCCGGCGGCGGGGCCTTGGCCGGGGCCGTCGGGGAGAGAGGGGATGCCGGGGAGGAGGTTGCGGGCGGCGTCGGCGGCCACGACCTCGGGGCAGACGGCGGCGAGCTTCGCGGCGGCGCGGGCGGCGAGGGTTTGGCCGGCGGCGATCAGGAGGGCCTTGTCGCGGCCGAGGCGGCTGGAAGCGCCGCCGGCGAGGACGACTCCGGTCAGTGGTACCATCCCGCCTTTCGGTCGGAGGCCGTCAGCGGCTCCGCCACCCATCCGCAACCCGAACCCCGAGCAGCGCCTGCTCCGGCAGGCGACCTCTCGGGTAGCGGAGCCCATGACCGGGCTCCGCAACTGCCAAGGAGAAGCAATCCATGAAGCTTACGCTGTTGCTCGCCTGCCTCTTCGCCCTCGCCGCCGGGCCGCTCGCCGCCGCCAACCCACGGGTGGCGCTCGAGACCAGCAAGGGGCGGATCGTCCTCGAGCTCTTCCCGGACAAGGCCCCGAAGACGGTCGAGACCTTCTTGCAGTACGTCCGCTCCGGACACTACGACGGAACCATCTTCCACCGCGTCATCGACGGCTTCATGGTGCAGGGGGGCGCGGTCACGGCCCAGATGCAGCAGAAGCCCTGCAAGACGACGGTCCAGAACGAGGCGGACAACGGGCTCAAGAACGACCGCGGCACGGTGGCCATGGCGCGCACCAATGACCCGCACAGCGCGAGCTGCCAGTTCTTCGTCAACGTGGTCGACAACGCCTTCCTCAATCACAAGGCGAAGACTGCGGACGGGTGGGGCTACGCAGTGTTCGGCAAGGTCGTCGAAGGGATGGATGCTGCCGACGCGATCGCCAAGGTGAAGACCGGCCGCGGTGACGTGCCGGTCGAGCCGGTCGTGATCACCAAGGCGACGCTGCTGCCGGCCGCGCAGTAGACGCCCGGGACAGGAGACGCCGGCGCTACTTCTTCGTGTTCTTCCGCATCAGCGCCAGGCAGGCCCAGAGCACTTCGAGCTGCTCGCGCCCGTGCGGCAGCTCGAGGCCCCGCCAGACGTCGCGGATCGCGCTCAGCAGCTCGTGCCAGTCGACCGGGCGCTTGCGCTCGATGATCCTGCGCATGGCCGTGAACAGGTCGGCGACCGTCCAGAGCGCCGGCCGCCGGCCGCGCAGCTCGCGCCACCCCCAGCGCAGGTTCTCGATCCGCCGCCGCGCCAGCGGCTGGTCCTTGTAGCGGACCCGCAGCCCTCCCACCTCCGGCAGGCGGTCGAAGACGATGTCCTCCGGCGGCTCGCGCTCGGCGATCACCTGCCAGTGCTGCGGCAGGAGCTCCTCCTTCTTGACCTGGAGCATGAGAGTGTCGAAGCGCGCCAGCGGCAACCCCTCGAAGAGCGCACCGAGGGTGGCGAGGTCGGCGCCCTTGATCCAGGCGGCGATCTCCTCCGGCTCGGGGAGGACGCGCGCCGGAGCGGCGGCGGCCGGCTTGGGCGTGGGCTGGGGAGCCGCCGCAGGGGGAGCTGCGGCGGCGGGAGTGATCGGGTCGGCGGGTTCCGTCATGGGCGCGTAGTCTAGCCGCGCGCCGCACCGACAGGGCGCACGATCGCAACGACGACCGCGGTCGCGCGGCGAGGCCGCAAGGCGGGGACGTCAGCTCAGCCGCGCAGGACGTTGCGGGCCTGGAGGCCCTTCGGTCCCTGCACCACCTCGAAGGCGACCCGCTCTCCCTGGTTCAAGGTGCGGAAGCCTTCCGCCACGATGGCGGTGTGGTGGACGAAGATGTCCTCACCGCCGTCCTCGGGCTGGATGAAGCCGTAGCCCTTGGCGTTGTTGAACCACTTCACGGTCCCCTGCTGCGACATCGCCCGCGGCTCCTTTCCCGAGCACGCCAGACCGGCGGCCGCCGGCGGGGAGGTCGCCAGGCCGCACGGTGCCGCCGGGAGCGACGAAGAGTCACCCCGGCCGAGCGGACTCGGAACGTCGAGAAGTTGTTGTGCAGAAGTGTGCCAAACGGCACGCCCATACGCAAGAGCCGCCTAGGTGGGGTAGTGCTCTAAGAGTGTGTTGCCGGTCCCGCCGGCTTGATCCCGCGGTACGGTCCCCTCGAAAGAGGGGACGCTCCCCTCCCAAACCCTAGCGCCCCCGGCGGGAGCTGTGAACTCCCGCCGGGGACTTGCCACGCACAGGAGACGTGCTCCAATGCGCAGCCGCCGGAAGTCTACCGCCCGCCGCCGCCCCCGCCAGCCGAAGCAACAGCAGCTCGTCGAGCCGCCCCGGTACTACGACGAGAGCGACGGACTGCGCCGCACGCTCCTTCTCCGCGTCACGAAGCCTTGGGAGAGAGCCGCGCTCGTGGGCCTGTCCCGGATGCTCAACAGGCTCCTGCTTGAAGACGGCTCCTTCTGGCGGGAGCTGCCGGAGCCGATGCCCGCGATCGAGCTGCGCGCCGCGGCTGAGGACCTGGTGCATACCGCCGAGTTTCTACGGCGCGTCTGGAGCGAATCCGACTACGACAAAGACGAGCAGCGGGCGGAGGAGCGTCTGTGCCAGCTCGCCGTGCGGCAGGCGGTGAAGATCTTCCGCATCGCCGAATTGATCGGCGCGGCGCTGCCGCCGCGCGAGACGGGAGCGGTGTAGATGCGCGAGCTTGGCGCCGCCCTGGTCGTCCTCCGCCTCGCCCGCGGCCTGAAGCAGTGCGAGCTTGCCGGCCGCGCCGATACCACCTGCGGGATGCTCTGCTCGTACGAGTCCGGCAAGCAGGTCCCCCACATGCGGACGCTGTCCCGGCTCCTGGAGGCGTTGAACTTCACCTACGCCGACCTGGAAGAGGCGGCGGCGTTCGTCGTGCGCCTCAAGGAGCGGCGGTCATGAGCAACCTTCGCGTTGCCCATTTCACGGTCCACGGGACGGCCGCGCAGTCCGTCCGCTGGAATCAGGCGGCGGAGGCGGAGGGGTTCAACTCTACGGGCTCGTGGCTCGCCTGTGCCGCGGATGCCTACCTGAGGATGCGAGCGCGTGCCGGAGCCCCGCTCCCCCTCGCCTGGTACAAGGGACGCTTCAAGGTGCGGCTGGAGGACGACGGCGAGGACCTGGTGGTGCGCGGCCACCTCTCGCCGCCCTTCGGCATCTTCAAAGGCGATGCGGCGGGCCATCAGACGGTAGGAGCTCGCCTGCACCGGCTCGTGTACCTGCCGACAAGCCGCGTCTTGGCGACTATGGCGCACACCCGCGACGCGCGTCGGCTCGCGGGGGAGCTGGCGCGGGTTTGGGCTCGGGGGAAGGGTTCCGAGCCGGATACCGACGTGCGAGCCGTCCTTGAGTCCGCGGTGTCGCTGCTCTGAGGCCCGCGCCGCGGTAGCGTGGGGAGCCTGTCCCTGGATAGAGACATGGCCCTAGGTGTGACCCGGCTGTAATGACATGCCGTTACGTCTTGACGCAGGCTAGGGGATGTGGTTAGCTCTTGCTAGATCCAATGGCCGCCCCAAAGAAACAGCAGCCCGTTGCTAAGCCGCAGCCAACCCTTCGCGGCTATCCTGCATGGGTACTCCTTGAGTTGAGCGCCAGAAAACGCACGACTCCTTCCGAGTTAGCAGCGTCCATGCTCGATCAGTGGATTGACGGACAGCAGGGCTACTTGGGCGATCGGTCGCTGAGTCAAGACGACTTTGAGGCGTGGTGTCGGCAACAGCCCAAGAACATCCTGGCCTACGAGGCCAAGAAGAAGCGGGGCTAAGTTGTGGAGGCAGCTAGACCGCTACCTGACTCTGCGGATGGCGCTACCGTGGCTGCCGCTGCTGGTCATGGCTCAGGCCGGAGATTTGCGGCGGCTCACCCCCGAGATCATGGGGGCGCTGGCGATCGTTCTCGCCGCGCGCGTCCTCGGAGAAGGAGCCTTGACGGGAACGCTACAGTTCCTCTTCGGGTTCGTCCCGCTGATCGGCGCCACAGTCGTCTGCGCTGGAGCAACCCCAACCCCGGGTGGCGAAGCTTGGCACTCCGCCATCGCTTACTACGTGGGCGCGGGCCTAGGAACAACACTCGCGGCGATCTCGGAGTTGCGCGGAAGGCGTTAGCAAAAGAGGGAGGCCGGTCATGGCGTCTCAGGCCGCGCTAGGCGTATCAATCTCTCTGATGGCTCTCGGAGTCCTTCTCTGGCTGGACCGCGAGCGTCGTCGCGGCTACCAGCGACCAAAGCATCGGGTTCCTACTGTGGTCTACCGACTGATGGAGCGCGCCCGAGAGCGTCTCTTCAAGGGGAGCGACCAAGTAAGACTTACGGTGTTCATGCCTCACCCGGCGCGCCCGGTCCTCATTCCCTACGCGAGAATTGGATGGGGTCAACCCTCTGCCGAGAGCGATGCTGAGTTCGCCGCTGGCCAGGGACTCGCCGGAATGGCTGTCGAATTTCGTGGCATGCTAATCGCCAGAATGGGGCCGTTTGAGGATCTAGAGAGGGCTCGGCGGGCGCATGCGTCGGCGTTTCGACTCACGGACAAACAAGTTGCCGCGCTGAGCAAGAGCCAATTGAAGGTGACCGTAATGATCGCGATCCCCCTCTGGCAGGGCGAGCTGCTCAAGGGGGTCCTGTCTATTGACAGTCTTGATCCGGCTGTCATCCCGATGGACGCCGACACCTCATTCTGGAACTCTCTGAATCAGTTGGCTGCGGACTTGGCGGAGTCACTTCCAGACTCCAAGGCCGTCGTTGAACAGGGTCGCTTTCCGGAAGTCCAGGGGGCGTCTGTAAGCCATATTCGGCTATACGGCCCCGTTCGTCCGACCCAGGAATCTATTCCCTTGCCCACACTCGGCGCCTCGCTCGAAAGGGAACGGGTCGCAGTCTGAAGCTTCGGGAATCTGCTTCGCTCCCTTCACCCCTCCGCCCGCTTCACCACCTCTCGAGCTGCCTGTAGCAGCGTAGACCGTATCCACGCGGCCCGCGCGAGCCCTAGGTGCTCGGCGGCGTGGTCAATCAACCTCAAGTGGTCCGGCTCTAGGCGTAGGAGGACGGGCTGGGACTGGCGGCGGGGCTGGGCGGATCGCTTCCCGTTCATGCCGCCAGTATACCCGAAGAGCACCAGAAGTCAACCAATGGTATTGACAGTCGGTATCGACCTGATATACTGCCACTATGAAAACGGCCCCGGCAGTCGCGTCAACGACCACCGGGGCCTTGATCCGCCCGACCGGAGCCGAGCAGACCCGCACCCTGATTATGGCTCCCGGCCGGGCATCCCACAAGGAGCCCGCCAATGGTCTGTCACCTGTGCCAAGCGTCCACCGCTAAGAAGTTCGGCCGCACCCGCGAAGGCCACCAGCGCTACCGCTGCCGCACCTGCCGCAAGACGTTCTCCGAGCGCCCGGAGCGCCCGCTCGGGGACATGCGCGTCCCGGTGGACAAGGCACTGCTCATCCTCAACCTGCTGTGCGAGGGCAGCGGCATCCGCGCCATCTCGCGCGTCACCGGCTGCCACCAGGGGACCATCCTCCGGCTGCTCGTCCAGGTGGGCGAGGGGTGCGAGCGGCTACTCGTCGAGCAGGTGCGCGACGTGCCGGTCAAGGACGTGCAGGCGGATGAGGTCTGGACGTTCGTCCACTGCAAGGAGGGGACGAAGAAGCGGCGCACCGTGGCGAACCTAGAGTCAGGCGACGCTTACTGCTTCATCGGCATGGAGCGGCACTCCAAGCTGGTGCTCGCCTGGCACCTCGGCCGCCGGGACTCCTGGGATACGCACGACTTCATGGGCAAGCTCAAGCTCGCGGCTGGTGGCGAGTTCCAGCTCACGACGGACGGGTTTGCCGCCTACCCTGGGGCGGTCGAGTACCACCTCGGCGCGCGCGCCGACTACGCCATGCTGGTGAAGGACTACGGGACGACGGGAGGGGAAGAGGCGCGGCGGTACGGTCCGCCGCGCCTGATAGGCACGGAGAGAATCGCGGTAGCCGGCAACCCGGACGAGGCGCGCATCTGCACGTCGCACGTCGAGCGCGGCAACTGGACGCTGCGCGGCCACCTCCGGCGCTTCACCCGGCTGTCCAACGGCTTCAGCCGCAAGCGGGCGAACCTCCGGGCGGCGCTGGCGCTGTTCTTCGCCTACTACAACTTCTGCCGGATGCACCGGAGCATCAGGATGACCCCGGCGATGGCGGCGGGGATCGCGCGTAAGCCGTGGTCTATGGCGGAGCTGCTGACTGGGGCGATGGCGGCGTAGGCACGCTACCCGGGTTCGGAGTCTTCGGGTTCTGCGGGGAGGCGTGTCGTCTCCTCTCTGATGTCTTCCCACTTCAGGAGCTTGCCCTCAATGAGTCGGCGAAGTTCCTCCCCGATGATGTGATTCACAATCTGACTCCGGTCCGAGCCAAGGATGCCAAGCGTCTTCAGGCGGACCAAGCCGGCCTCCACGTACGGGGTTGGAGTCCACTTCAGGCGCCGGTCCTTCGGCGGCACTCTTGGCTTGTCGCCAGTTTGCTTCGGCGGCATGGCAGACTGTCAAGCGTATCACCATGGCCCGGCAGTGGACCGCTGGCCGGTCCAGAAGCGGGACGGTAGCCGGTCCAGAAGTGGGCCAAGGGGGTTGACGCGGACGATGGGGTGCGCGTAAACTGCGTCCCGTTGGCCGGGGGTTGGCCGCACTTCTGCTCCGAGGAGACTCGAAAGGGGATACTCTGGAGGTTGGGAAGTGGCCCCGAGAGGCCCCCTCAGCAGGAGACCTACGCTAGTTGGCGATCGGGACCAGGATCGGGAAACCCTTTAACCCGTACCACTTAGCGTAGATCCGACGTCCGTCCCGCCCGGTGATCCAGGCCCTGAAGATGACCTGGTAGCCGGGCGGTACTTCTTGCTGTTGCTTCTCCCTCATTCCTTCTCCTAAGCGCGGGGAAGTTAGCCGCGCCGGTAGACGGCAACCGCCGCCACGCCGGAGTCAGAACTTTGGAAAGAGCATCGGGAGCCCCCCGGGGCCATCAAGGAGCGTAGTACCTCTCCCCGCGCGCCGTCAAGGGTGAAGTCACAAGATGTAGTGGTCGCCGATGGCGTAACCACCAAATAGGGACAGAAGATTTTACAGTTCCGCCGGTTCTAGGCAGGCTTTCCACAGCCGGCCTTACCGTCACTCTCCGCTCTGGCTGGTGCTTGTCTGGAAAACAAGGAATTCACCTTCGCTCGGGACAAAGTTTGACCCGGCGGCGCGCAAGTGGATCGCGCGCCGCACCTAGTTCCAATGGCCCGGGGCCTACTCGGCGGCGGGCGGCGGCGAATGGCCTAGCGACCCCTGTATGCTTGCGCAACAAACGACGGGGGGGGTCCCATGCGCTTCCTGATCACCTACGACTTGCGCAAGCCAGGGCAGGACTACCAGCCACTGTGGGATGCGCTCGGCGGGCTAGGAGCCGTGCGACTCTTGGAGTCGGTCTGGTACGTCAGCGGCAACTACACCTCTCTTCAGTTGCGGGACTACCTCTGGAAGTTCATGGATGCCAACGACCTCCTCTTGGTCGTGCGCTTTGACGACTGGGCCGGCGTCACTATGAACGCCAACCGCCTTACCTAGGCCGAGTCCCGCCCATGCCTCCTGGAGCCGCAACAGCGCGGTCCGCTCTCCGTCCGTCTGCGGTTCGAGATGAAGCCCTGCCTGCCACCAGTAGATTCGCATCGTTTCTGCTCCCCTTCCTCGGGCGCCGCCGTCGCATCGTGCGGGGCGGCAACACGCTGTTAGAGCACTACCGCGCTAGGCTCCCCCTGGTGCGCAAACTCGACCCGCCGGACTGGGGCTACTTCGCCGCCGCCTGGGGGATCGTCGCCGTTGGCCTCGGAATGGTCCTGATGGGCAGCGACTCCGAGGCGCTGCGCTTCGCCGGGCTCGCACTTGCGGTACTCGGCATCCTGCTCCTCCTGTACAGCCTGCGCCCCACCATTCGCTCTCTCTTTCGTCCCGCGCACCCATCGCTAGACGAGGTCTTCGGCCCCGGCCTTGAACTTGTCTTCACGCAGCACGTGCACGACGAGGTCAGGGGCCGGCAAGCCTACTTGCACCAGTACAAGATTCGAATCAAGAAGACCGCCAAGGTCGTGCGCTTTGAGTGCCGCGACCCGCTCCATTCTGTGGGCATTCCGCGTCTCAGAGAGCCGAACCCTATGGCGTCGTCTTCCGACCGCCCCGACCCACGGCAGCCGCGTTCGAATTGGGCTGAATTCGTGTTCAGCGATCCAGAGACGGCGCGCGGTAGCCTGCTCATCGCGGAGCTTTCGTCAATAACGCCCCTCAAACTGGAGCGCGTCGAAATCATCAACTAGCACGCCGCCATCGCCGCCGTCACAAGCTCCGCCACCGACCACGGCTTGAGCGCGATCCCCGCTTTCATCGCCGGCGTCATGCGGATGCTCCGGTGCATCCGGCAGAAGTTGTAGTAGGCGAAGAAGAGCGCCAGAGCGGCGCGCAGGTTCGCCCGCTTCCGGCTGAAGCCATTGGACAGACGGGTGAAGCGACGCAGATGGCCGCGCAGGGTCCAGTTGCCGCGCTCAACATGGCTCGTGCAGATGCGCCACTCCTCCGGGTTGCCGGCTACCTTGATCTTCTCGGTGCCTATGAGGCGCGGCGGACCGTACCGCCGCGCCTCTTCCCCCTCCGTGTTTCCGAAGTCCTTGACGAGCATCGCGTAGTCGGCGCGGGCGCCGAGGTGATACTCGACCGCATCCGGGTAGGCGTTGAACCCGTCCGTCGAGAGCTGGAACTGGCCAGCCGCTGCGAGCTTGAGCTTGCCCATGAAATCGTGCGTGTCCCAGGAGTCCCGCCGGCCGAGGTGGAAGGCGAGCACCAGCTTGCAGTGCCGCTCCATGCCGATGAAGCAGTAAGCGTCGCCCGCCTCCGCGCAGGCGACCGTGCGCCGCTTCTTCGTCCCTTCCTTGCAGTGGATGAAGGTCCAGACTTCGTCCGCCTGCACGTCCTTGACCGGGACGTTGCGCACCTGCTCGGCGAGCAGCCGCTCACACCCCTCGCCGACCTGGACGAGCAGCCGGAGAATCGTCCCCTGGTGGCAGCCGGTGACGCGCGACGCGGCGCGGATGCCGCTCCCCTCGCACAGCAGGTTGAGGATGAGCAGCGCCTTGTCTACCGGGACGCGCATATCGCCGAGCGGGCGCTCCGGGCGCTCGGAGAACGTCTTGCGGCAGGTGCGGCAGCGGTAGCGCTGGTGTCCTTGGCGCGTGCGGCCGAACTTCTTAGCGGTAGAGGCTTGGCACAGGTGGCAGACCGTCGGCGGGCTCCTTGCGGGATGCCCGGCCGGAAGCCATACTCAGGATGCTGGTCCGTTCGGCTTCGGCTGGGCGGGTCAAGGCCCCGGCGGTCGTTGACGCGACTTCCGGGGCCGTTTTCATGCCTGCACGATATCATGTAGATTGCCTGTGTCAATACCCTGAGTTGACAAAGAGAGGCGCGGAGTCTATGCTTCCCACCATGAGCGAGAAGAGCCCAAAACAGAGCCGTCGCCAGAGTCAGCCGGTCCTTCTTCGCCTAGAGCCGGAGCACCTGGGGTTGATCGACGACGCGGCCGAGCACCTGGGGCTCGCGCGCGCGGCGTGGATTCGCTCGACGCTGCTACAGGCAGCTCGGGAGGTGCTGAAGAGACGCGCGGAAGGGTGAAGGCGCCGGCAGCGCCGGACCCGCGGCCGAGCTACTCGACCTCGAGCTCTGGCGGGCCGGGGACTATCGAGAGCAGCTCGACGCGGTCATCGTCGAAGATGTAGAAGACGACGTACTCCCGCCTCTCGATCATGACGGGATAGCCGTGAATGCGGGTGCCAAAGGCGCGGGCTCCGCGTTCGGGCTCGCGCGCCAAGAGAAACTCTGCGGCGTGGGTAGCTTGATCGGCCGCCTGGGGGTCGCGCTCAATCTCTTCCAGCTCTTGATCGTAGCGCGGGCTGTGGACGACCTCGCGGAGCCTAAACACCAAGCTCACGCGCAAGGCGCTGCGCGTAGTCGACCTCGCTCGGGGTCAACGGGCGCGGCTCGCCGAGTGCGACCGTCGAGTAGGGAATCGTCTCTCCCTCGCGGGCGACTTGCCAGCCGATGAAGCGGTGCGACAACGCGCTCACGTCGGTAGCCGACAGGCCCCATAGCCGGGTGATGACTTCGTCCAAAATGGCAATTTGCTCCCCGGAGAAGCCGGACAGGTCGGGCTCCCTGAGAGCGAAAAGCTTCTCCTGCGTCCGGCCGTAGTGATCCCGGATGGCCCAAGTGGCCACGTTAGACCGCGTCATCTCTTCCAGCACGGGAAGCGCACGCTTGGGCGCCGGGCCTTTCGGCAAGCGTTGGTAGTCCTGCCCGGAGATTGACTCGCCGAACTTGTCGTAGGCGGCGAAGTCGGCGTAGAAGAGGATCTTGTAGAGCTTTGTCTTGCCGGTGGAATCGTCGCTCTCCGTCTTCCGGGCGACGTAGAGGAACAGCTCCCGCAGCCGCTGGTCGCTTACCTTGGCTGTCATCGCGCTCCTCGCTTTCGTGAGAGTCCTATCCGCCCTTCTTCCGGCCTATCGGGACGACGACGTTCGGCGCGCGGTAGGTCCGGATATCGATCCCGCACTCGTCCAGCAACCGCTTCCGGCCTTCGCCGCCGATCCATTGGTCGATGATCCATGCAACCGGCTCCGCCGGCGAGGCAGAGCCGCGGGCTTTTTGAAGCTCAAGCACAACCCATGCGTTGCGCCCCGTCAGAGACACTTGGGGCGCTGTGTGCTCCACGTCGGGGTCGCGCTTGAGGCTCATCCCTTCCAATGGTGCTCCGGAACCATCCGGAACGCTCCTGAAGCTTCAGGATAGTTCCGGAGTCTTCCGGAGTCAACCGGAACCTTCCGGAACTATCCGGATAGTTCTCAGAAGTCACAAGCAGCCCCCGGGCAGCACTAGCGCTGCCCGTCCAGAGCCTCAATGATGGCGCGCACGGTGGCATCCGGCTCGCCGCCGGCCCCCCGTACCCACAGCGTCGCCAGCTCGGCCGCGAGGCGCCGCGCGTCGCGGGTGTGAGCCATCGTCGCCAGCACGCGACCGGACGGCAGGTAGACGAGCCGGTGCAGGCGCCCGGAGGACACCTGGTAGCCTTCCGCGTCCGCCCGGAAGACGCCGAACGGCGGGGAGACGTGGCCGCGCACGGTGCGCTCCTCGCCGCTCTCCAGGCGCATCTTGAAACGCCCCTTGTGCCAGGCCAGCGGGAGCGGCGCGCCGGCTCGCGCTCGCGCCTTCAGGTAGGCGTCCGCAGCGCACGCGAGCCATTGGCCGGCGGAACTGAATCCCTCCGCCTGTGCCGCCCGATTCCAGCGAACGGACTGCGCGGCGGTCGCACGGACGGTGTACTGAGCGACCTTCAGGTTGCTCACCCGAGCGCCCCTTCGATCGCATCCGCCACCTTCGCCAGCGCCCGCTCTGCTCGCGCGGCGAGCCGGCCGAGGCGCCGCTCCTCGCCTTCGCCGCCTTCGGAGAGGTCGAAGAGCATGTGCAGGAAGCCCTGCAAGTGCCGGAGGTCGGCAACTGCCGCGGCGAGGTCGTGGCGCGGGGGCTCGCCGGGCAGCTCGGGGAAGAGCGGCGAGCGGCACGCTTCCAGCGTCACGTCGAAGAGCATTTCCGCGAAGTGGCGCAGCGCGGCGTTGTGCGCGGGCCTGGTGAACTGCACCAGGAACGTCTCCCGGAAGACGGCGAAGTCTTCCCATTCGCGGGGATCAACGGTCGGTGGAGCAACAGCGGCGGCGGTAGACTCGTCACGGTCGGGCATGGGGGTGCGCCTCCATGTTCGGCAAGTCCCCGGCGGAGGCGCAACCCTCTGCCGGGGGCGCTAGGTGTGGAGAGAGGGGAGCGTCCCCCCTTTCGGGGGGACGTATACCGCGGGATCAGGCCGGCCGGATCAGCAACACGCTAATAGAGCACTACCCTAGGTGGGTGAGGGAGAATTCAGACTTGGTGCCGAAGACCGGACTCGAACCGGTACGGGTTGCCCCACACGCCCCTCAAACGTGCGCGTCTACCAATTCCGCCACTTCGGCCCGCAGGAGATACTAACAGCCCCTAGCGCGACTTATCTTCCCGGGCTTACGGCTGCGGCGGCGTGCTGTCGCCGGTCGGCGCCGGGGCCTTCTCGGCCGGGGCCGGGGCCTTCTCGGCCGGCACCGGAGCGCTCGTCACCGGGTCGGGCTTGATCGGCTCCGCCGCGCGCTCCTTGGCCACGTCGCTCATCACCGAGGCTCCGCCGGGGCCGCTCTTCAGGACGCCGATGCCGAGGGTGGTGAGGATGAAGACCACGAAGGAGGCCACGGTCAGCTTGTGGAGCAACGTGGCGGCGCCGCGCGCTCCGAAGGCGGTCTGCGTGCTGCCACCGCCGAAGACCGACAGATCGGCCCCCTTGCCCTGCTGCAGGAGCACGACCAGGATCAGGAACACGCACACCAGTACGTGGAGGAAGTACAGCACATAGATCACGTCTCGGAACCTCCCAGAGCCGTCCCCCTACCCGCGGACGGCATACGGAAAGCGGCAATGATAGCGAGGAATCGCTCCGGGTCAAGGCTGGCGCCGCCGACCAGGAAGCCGTCCACGTCCGGCTGCGCGGCGAGGGCGGCGGCGTTCTCCGGCGTCACCGAGCCGCCGTAGAGGACGAGCGCGCCGCGCGCCGCCACGGGCGAGCGTTCCTCCGCCACCAGACGCCGCAGGAAGACGTGCGCCTCCTGCGCCGTCTCCGGCGTGGCGGTCTCGCCGGTGCCGATCGCCCAGACCGGCTCGTAGGCGATCGCCGGCTCGTCGGGCAGGCTGGGGAGGGCGGCGCGGAGCTGGCGCGCCAGCACCTCCTCGGTCGCGCCCGCCCGCCGCTGCTCGCGCGTCTCCCCGACGCAGAGCATCGGCCGCAGACCGTGGCGCACCGCGGCGGCCGCCTTGCGCGCCACGAGCTCGTCCCCCTCCCCATGGCCGTGACGCCGCTCGGAGTGGCCGCAGAGAGCCCAGCAACAGCCCGCGTCGGCGAGCTGTGCCGCCGAGACGTCGCCGGTGTAGGCGCCGCGGTCCTCGGGGTGCAGGTCCTGGCCGCCCACCGCGACGCCGCTGCCGGCAAGCTCGGCGACGACCGCCGGCAGGAGCGGGAACGAGGGAAAGACGGCGACCGCGGCGGCCGCATCCCCGATCTGTGACCGCAGGCGCCGGCACCAGCCACGGGCCTCGGCCGCAAGGAGATTCATCTTCCAGTTGGCTGCAATGAGAGGTTTCAACCGGGTCCTCCGAATCGACGCAACTCTGACTTTCGACAGTCTTCAGGTGTTCGATGCAGTAAGGCCCGAACCAGCTCGGACGCCCCCTTCAGCTCCATCCGATCTACCCCCCTCTTGGCCTCCCCCCGCCAGCGGGGGGAGGGACGCGTGCGCGCTCCAGGGCCGCCACCCCCGGTAACCTCTTGCCGGCCAGGAACTCGAGCGAGGCGCCGCCGCCGGTGGAGACGTGGCCGATCCGCTCGGTCACACCCGCCTGGCGGGCGGCGGCCACCGTCTCGCCGCCGCCGAGGACGGTGAAGCCGCGGCAGTCGGCGAGCGCCTGGGCGATCGCACGGGTGCCGGCGTCGAACGGCGGCTTCTCGAAGACGCCGAGCGGGCCGTTCCAGAAGAGCGTCCGGGCGTCACCCATCGCCGCGGTGAAGGCGCGACGCGTCTCGGGACCGACGTCCACGGCCTTGGTTCCCGGGGGCACGGACCCGACGGCCACGGTCTCGACGCGGCCGCGGGTGTCGAGGTTGTCAGTCACCACCAGGTCCGCCGGCAGGAGCACCTCGATGCCGCGCGCCGCCGCGCGCTCGAGGATGCCGCGCGCCACCTCCACGCGGTCGGGCTCGAAGAGCGACTCGGCCAGGTCGTGCCCCTGGGCCACCAGGAAGGTATTGGCCATGCCGCCGCCGAGCAAGAGGCGGTCGAGGCGGGGGAGGAGGTTTTCCAGGGTGTCGATCTTCCCCTCGATCTTGGCGCCGCCGAGCAGCGCCACGAACGGCCGTTCGGGCTTCTCCAGCAGGCGCCCGAGGGCCTCGACCTCGCGCACCATGAGCCGCCCGGCGGCCTTGCGCGCAAGCCGCTCGGCCACCCCCACGACCGAGGCGTGCGCGCGGTGGGCGCTGCCGAAGGCGTCGTCGACGTAGGCCTCGGCGAGCGCCGCGAGCCGCGCCGCGAACTTCGGGTCGTTGGCGGTCTCCCCCGGGTGGAAGCGGAGGTTCTCGAGCAGCACCATCTCGCCCGGATCCATGGCGGCGATGACCGCCTCGGCCGCCGGGCCGACGCAGTCGGGGGTGAAGCGCACCGCGGCGCCGAGGAGCTCGACAAGCCGCTCGGCCACCGGGTACAGGCTCCAGCGCGGGTCGGGCGCCCCCTTGGGGCGGCCGCAGTGCGAGGCCAGGATGGCGCGCGCCCCGGCCGCCGTGAGCTCGCGGAGCGTCGGCAGCGCCTCCTCGAGGCGCGTCGTGTCGAGCACCACGCCGCTGGCCGAGAGCGGAACGTTGAAGTCGACGCGCACGAAGACCCGCGTGCCGCGGAGGCTCGCGAGGTCGAGATCCTCCAGGGTGTAGAGATCCATCGCTTCCCCCTTCTCCCTCAGCCGCCGGACCGCGCCAGCAGCGCCAGCAGGTCGGCCAGGCGGTTGGCGTAGCCCCACTCGTTGTCGTACCAGGCGACGACGCGCGCCAGGCGGCCGCCGCTCACCTGGAGAAGCGGTAGGTCGACCACGCCCGAGCGCGGCTCGCCGATGAAGTCCGAGGAGACCGGCTCCTCGTCGGTCACGCCGAGGAGCCCGGCGAGCGGTCCCTCCGCGGCGGCGCGGAACGCGTCGCGCAGGGCCGCCGCGGTCGTCTCGGTCGCGAGCTCGGCCACGAAGTCGAGCATCGCCACAGCCGGCGTCGGCACCCGCACCGCGAATCCCTCGACCTTGCCGGCGAGGGCCGGGAGCACCTCGCCGAGCGCCGCCGCCGAGGTCGTGGACACCGGGATGATGTTGGCCGCCGCCGCCCGGCCGCGGCGCGCGTCGGGGTGCGCGACGTCGAGCAGCCGCTGGCTCTCGGTGTAGGCGTGGACGGTGCTCATCAACGCGCGCTGGACGCCGAAGCCGTCGTGCAACACCTTTGCCACGAGAGCCAGGCAGTTGGTGGTGCAGGAGGCGTTGCTCACGACGCGGTGGGCCGCCGGATCGTAGCTCGCCTCGTTGACGCCGATGCAGAAGGTGGCGTCGACGCCCGGCGCGTTGGCCGTGATCACCACCCGCTCGACGCTCCCCCGCCGGTGCGCCGCGGCGGCGGCGCCGCAGGCGAAGCTGCCGGTGGCCTCGACGACGACCGCCGCGCCCGCTTCCGGCCAGGGGACTGCGGCCGGCTCGGGGGCCGAGTAGGCCGGGATGCGCCGGCCGGCGATCACCAGCCCCGCGCCGTCGGCGGCGACCGCGAACGGCGCCGGCCCGTGCACCGTGTCGCGCGCCAGCAGGCGCGCCAGGGTGGCGGTCGGGACCAGGTCGTTCACCGCCACGAGCTCGAGCTCGGGGCGGCCCGCCGCCACCCGCACGAGAGCGCGGCCGATGCGGCCGAGACCGTTGATGGCGAAGGGGAGGGGCATGGGACCGGCGGACGAGCGTAGCTGATTTGATCGCCGCTGACGCGGCCGCTGCGCGGGCTGGCGGACGCCGCTAACGCGGCACGATGTCCCGGATGGGGCGCCGCCGGGCACCGGGAAGGCGGCGCTGCGCCAGCGATCCCCGTGCGCAGCCTCACTGGAGGGCGACCATGGAGCACAGCAACTACTGCGCGGCCTACGAGCTCAAGCGGCTCCGGGAGTATCCGGGCTGGAGCGAGCGGGCCGAGAACGCGCGCAAGGACAAGCACGAGGTGGAGGGCAAGGAGGTCGAGGTCGTGCGCGAGCTGAACGACGACTCGATCGTCTACGTGCACGACAGCTACATCGTGACGGACGGCATCTACAAGGACATGAACGTCCTGTTCGACGACGTCACCGACGCCTGGAAGGAGTTCTGCCACTCGACGCTCGGCTTCGAGATCCCGGTCTACGAGCCGATCGAGATCCAGGTCGCCGCCGAGCCCGAGGCGGAGACCGTGGAGCAGCCCGCAGGCGAAACCGGGACGTAGCAAGCCCGGGTCTATGATGGCCGGAGCCGTGCCAGCCGCTGCCGCGGCGCCGGCTCCCGCCGCATGACCTTCCTTCGCCCTCTCGTCCTCGGCATCGAGACCTCCTGCGACGACACCGCCTGCGCCGTGCTCGACGGCGCCGGGCGGGTGCTCGCCTCGGTGGTCTCGAGCCAGCTCGCCCACCGCGCCTATGGCGGCGTGGTGCCAGAGATCGCCTCGCGCGAGCACCTGACGAACTGGCCACACGTGGCACGTGAGGCGCTCCGCGGGGCGGGGATCGAGCTCGGCCAGGTGGATCTGGTGGCGGCCACCCGCGGGCCGGGGCTCGTCGGCGCCCTGCTCGTCGGGCTCTCGCTCGGCAAGGCGCTGGCTTATGGCCTGCGGCGGCCGTTCCATGCCGTCCACCATCTGGAAGGGCACCTCTACTCGCCGTTCCTCGACCCCGAGGGCGGGCCGGCGGCGCCGCCGCCGGAGCGCTTCGTCGGGCTCGTCGTCTCCGGCGGCCACAGCACGATCTTCGCCGTCGAGGGCGGCGCGGTGCGGACGCTCGCCGAGACCCGCGACGACGCGATGGGCGAGGCCTTCGACAAGGTGGGCAAGCGCCTCGGGCTCCCCTACCCGCAGGGCCCGCGGGTGGACGAGCTGGCGGAGCTCGGGGACGCCGCCGCCCACCCATTCCCGGTCCCCGATTGCGGCGCGAGCCTCGACTTCTCCTATTCCGGGCTCAAGAGCCAGACCCTGCAAGCCATTGAGCGCCTGGAGCGGCGGGGGAAGGGGCTCGTCGCCGGCGGTGGGACGCCGCCGCAGGCGGTCCTCGACCTGCTGGCCGGCTTCCGCGCGGCGGCGGTCGGGCAGGCGCTCGATCGCCTCGACCGGCTGCAGGCAACCGAGCCCATCCCTCTCCTCGCGGTCTCCGGCGGCGTGGCGGCCAACCGCCTCTTGCGCCGCGCGCTCGCCGCCTGGGCGGGCAAGCGCGGCGTCGCTCTCCGCCTCGTGCCGCTCGTCTACTCCGGCGACAACGCGGCCATGATCGCGCATGCCGCCCTGCTCCGGCAGCGCAGAGGGCTCGCCGACAACCCGTTGGCGGCCGAGGCCGAGAGCCGCATCACGATCTAGCCGAGGCCCGCCCGCGCCGAACGATGTTCGGCATTTTGCCTCTTTGCCCGACGAAGACGCTTGACAAGGTACTCCTCGCTTGCATACCATCGCTCCGTCAAGGGAGATGGCGAATGATCGACGACTACGACCGTAAGATCCTGAAGATCCTTCAGCAGAACGCGAGAACTCCGAACGTTCGCATCGCGCGGGAGATCGGCATGGCTCCTTCGGCGGTGCTCGAGCGCATCCGCAAGCTGGAAGCGCGCGGCGTCATCCGGGGCTACGAGGCGCGGATCGATCCGCAGGCGTTGGGGCTCGGCCTCCTCGCCTACGTCTATGTCCGCTCCGAGGAGCCCACCGGCTACGACCCCTACGGCGAGCGGCTGGCGCAGCTCCCCGAGGCGCAGGAGGTCCACCACATCGCCGGCGAGGACTGCTACCTGGTGAAGGTGCGCACCGCCGACGCCCGCTCGCTCGGCCGCCTGCTGCGCGAGGGGTTCGGTGCCCTGGGCCGGCTGCGCACGCGGACGACCGTCGTGCTCGAGACGCTGCGCGAGAGCGCCCACCTGCCGCTCGACCGGCCGGCGGACGAGGAGGACGCAGCGCCGGCGGAGGAGGCGCGCCATGCCTGAGAAGCCGTCCGCCCTGCGTCTCGCCCTCGGGCTCGGCGCCGTCTATGTCGTCTGGGGCTCGACCTACCTCGCGATCCGCTTCGCGATCGAGACCCTGCCGCCGTTCCTGATGGCGGGGGCGCGGTTCGTCGTCTCCGGCGCCCTGCTCTACGTCTGGGCGCGCGCCCGCGGCGCGGCGCGCCCGACGCGCGCCAACTGGCGCGCCGCGGCGATCGTCGGCGGCTGCCTGCTCCTGGTCGGCAACGGTGGCGTCGTGTGGTCCGAGCAACGCGTGGAGTCGGGCATCGCGGCGCTCCTCGTCACCGCCGTGCCGCTCTGGATGGTGTTGCTCGATTGGCTGCGGCCGGGCGGCCGGCGGCCGGGCTGGCGCGTGACGCTCGGGCTCCTCCTCGGCTTCGCCGGGGTGACGCTCCTGGTCCGTCCGGGAGCGAGCGGTGGCACGATCGATCCGCTCGGCGCCGGCGTGCTGCTCGTGGCCTCCTTCTCCTGGGCCTGGGGCTCGCTCGCCTCGCGGCGCCTGCCGCTCCCGCGCTCGCCGCTGCTGACGACCGGCATGGAGATGCTCGCCGGCGGCGTCCTGCTCCTTGCGGTGTCGCTGCTCGCCGGCGAGCCTGCCGCTTTCGACCCCTCGGCGGTCACCACGCGCTCGCTCCTGGGCTTCGGCTACCTCATCGCCTTCGGCTCGCTGGTCGGCTTCACCGCCTACATCTGGCTGCTGCGGGCGGCGCCGCCGGCCCTGGTCGGCACCTACGCCTACGTCAACCCGATCGTCGCGGTGTTCCTCGGCTGGGCCTTCGCGGGCGAGCCGCTCACCGCTCGCACGCTCGTCGCGGCGGCGGTCATCGTGGCCGGCGTGGCGGTGATCACGGCCCGGCGCCCGCAGGCGGCGGCCGCACAGCCTGAGAGCGCACCGAAGGCGCCGCTCGGGCCGGTTCCCGCGCCGGCGCCGGCGGTGCGGCTGCTCACGCTTGCGGCCGCCGTTCGGCCGCGCTCGACAACCGCGCTCGAGCCTGAGGTCGAGGAGGTCTGCGCCAGATAGGTAGCGGCGATGCTAGCCTTCCGTTCATGGTCGCGCGGGAGGAGCAGCTCAAGGCGGAGCTGATCGAGGGTCTGGCACAGCGGGTGCGGGACGAGGCGCCGCTCGCGATCCGCGACGCCGCGGCGAGCGCGGTGCGCCAGCTCTACGGCAAGGTCCCGCCCGACGACCTCCTCGCCGACCACCCCGACCACCTCTACGCCGCCGCCCGCTCGCTCTGGCTCTTCGCCCACGAGCGGCGGCCGGGCACCGCCAAGGTCCGCGTCTTCCACCCGCGCCGCGAGGAGCACGGCTGGGAGGCGCCGTACTCCGTCGTCGAGATCGTCAACGACGACATGCCCTTCCTGGTCGACTCGGTCACCGCCGAGCTGGGGCGCTGGGAGGCCGAGGTGCAGCTCGTCGTCCACCCGGTGCTGCGCGTCGAGCGCGACGCCGAGGGGCGGCTGCTCGCCGTCCACGACCCCGACGCGCCCCCTGATGGCGCGCGCGCCGAGTCGGTCATGCACGTGCGCATCGCCGCGCAGCCGGCCGAGCGCTGGGAGGAGATCCGCGCCGGGCTCGAGGACGTGCTCGCCGACGTGCGGGTGGTGGTCGAGGACTGGCGGCCGATGGGCGAGCGCTGCCGGGCGCTGATCGAGGAGCTCGAGCGGCGCCCGCCGCCGCTGTCCGCCGGCGAGATCGCCGAGGGGCTCGCCTTCCTCACCTGGTTGAACGACCACCACTTCACCTATCTCGGCTACCGCGAGTACGCCTTCGAAGGCGACGGCGAGCAGGCGATCGCGCGCGTGCTGCCGGCGAGCGGCCTCGGCCTCCTGCGCGACGTGCAGACGACCGTCTTCCACGGCCTGCGCAGCTTCGGCACCCTGCCGCCCGACGTGCGGCAGTTCCTGCGCCAGCCCGAGCTGCTGACGATCACCAAGGCGAACCGCTTCTCGACCGTGCACCGGCGGGTGCTCATCGACACCATCGCCGTCAAGTGCTTCGACCCCCAGGGGCGGGTGACCGGCATGCGCCTCTTCGCCGGCCTCTTCACCGCCGCCGCCTACTCGACGAGTGCGCGCGCCATCCCCTTCCTGCGCGAGAAGGTCGAGAAGGTGCTGGCGCGCGCCGACTTCGCCCCCGGCAGCCACGACGCCAAGGCGCTGCGCCACATCCTCGAGGTCTACCCGCGCGACGAGCTGTTCCAGATCGGCGACGACGACCTCTTCCGCATCGCCATGGGCATCCACTACCTGCAGCAGCGGCAGCGGATCGCCCTCTTCGTTCGCCGCGACCCGTTCGAGCGTTTCGTCTCCTGCCAGGTGCTGGTGCCGCGCGACCGCTTCGACAGCGAGCTGCGCCCGAAGTTCCAGGAGATCCTGGAGACGGCCTACGACGGCACGGTCACCGCGGTGCAGACCTACGTCACCGAGGACGCCTTCGCGCGCCTCCACTTCATCGTCGCCACCACCCCCGGCGGTATCCCCGCCGTCGACGCCGACGCGCTCGAAGGCCGCCTCATCGAGGCCGGCCGCTCGTGGCCCGACCGGCTGGGGCGGGCGCTCGCCGCCGCCTACGGCGAGGAGGAGGGGGCGGCGCTGGCGCAGCGCTGGGGGCGCGCCTTCCCGCCCGGCTACCAGGACCGCTTCGACGAGCAGACGGCGCTCGAAGACATCGCGCGCCTCGAGGAGGTGCTGGCGGCGAACGACTTCGCGATGAACCTCTATCGCCCGCCGGGCGCCGCGCCGCACGAGCTGCGGCTCAAGATCTACTCCTGCGGCCCCTCGATGCCGCTCTCCGACCTGCTGCCGATGCTCGAGAACATGGGGCTGCGGGCGCTCGACGAGGTGCCGTTCCCGATCCGCCCCGAGGGCGAGGAGCGGAACGTTTCGATCCGCGACCTCGACATGGTCAGCGAGGACCGCACGCCGGTGCCGCTCGAAGAGGTGCGCGACGCCTTCCACGACACCTTCGGCCAGGTCTGGCGCGGCACGATGGAGGGCGACGGCTTCAACAAGCTCGTGCTGCGGGCCGGGCTCCTGGCGCGCCAGGTGACGGTGCTGCGCGCCTACTGCAAGTACCTGCGCCAGGCCGGGATCCCGTTCAGCCAGGCGTACATGGAGCAGACGCTGGCGCGCAACCCCGCGGCGGCGCGGCTCTTGGTCGAGCTCTTCGCGGTGCGTTTCGACCCGGTCGACCGCGCGGGCCCCGAGGAGCGGGCGCGCGCGATCGTGACCGAGATCGAGCGCCTGCTCGACGGCGTCTCCAACCTCGACGAGGACCGCATCCTGCGCCGGTTCCTGAACGTCATCGAGTCGACGCTGCGCACCAACTACTTCCAGCGCGCGGCGGATCGGCCGGACGTGCCCAAGCCCTATCTCTCCTTCAAGCTCGACTCGCAGCAGCTCGAGGAGCTGCCGCTGCCCCGCCCGTTCCGCGAGATCTCCGTCTACAGCCCGCGCGTCGAGGCCGTCCACTTGCGCGGCGGCAAGGTGGCGCGCGGCGGCATCCGCTGGTCGGACCGGCGCGAGGACTTCCGCACCGAGATCCTCGGGCTGATGAAGGCGCAGATGGTCAAGAACGCGGTCATCGTGCCGGTCGGCTCGAAGGGGGGCTTCGTCGTCAAGCGGCCGCCGGCCGCGAGCGCCGGCCGCGAGAAGCTGATGGCGGAGGTCGTCGACTGCTACACGACGATGATGCGCGGCCTGCTCGACCTGACCGACAACCTGCAGGGCAACGCCGTCGTGCCGCCGCCCGACGTCGTGCGGCGCGACGACGACGATCCGTACCTGGTGGTGGCGGCCGACAAGGGGACCGCCGCCTTCTCCGACATCGCCAACCGCATCTCGGCCGAGTACCGGTTCTGGCTCGACGACGCCTTCGCCTCCGGCGGCTCGGCCGGCTACGACCACAAGAAGATGGCGATCACCTCGCGCGGCGTCTGGGAGTCGGTCAAGCGCCACTTCCGCGAGCTCGGCAAGGACGTCGAGCGCGAGGACTTCACCGTCGTCGGCGTCGGCGACATGTCGGGCGACGTCTTCGGCAACGGCATGCTGTTGTCGCGCCACATCCGCCTGCTCGCCGCCTTCGACCACCGCCACGTCTTCGTCGACCCCGACCCGGACCCGGTGGCGAGCTGGGAGGAGCGCAAGCGCCTCTTCGACCTGCCGCGGTCCTCCTGGGCCGACTACGATACGAAGCTCATCTCGGCCGGCGGCGGCGTCTTCGCGCGCTCGGCCAAGGCGATCCCGGTCTCGCCCGCGATGCGCCGGCTCTTCGGCCTCGAGCGCGAGGAGGTCACCCCGCCCGAGCTCATCCAGGCGATCCTGAAGGCAGAGGTCGAGCTCATCTGGTTCGGCGGCATCGGCACCTACGTCAAGGCCCGCGGCGAGAGCCACGCCGATGTCGGCGACCGCGCCAACGACGCGCTGCGGGTGGACGGCGGCGAGCTGCACGCCAAGGTCATCGGCGAGGGCGCGAACCTCGGCATGACGCAACTCGGGCGCATCGAGTACGCACGCGCCGGCGGCCGCCTCAACACCGATTGGATCGACAACTCGGCGGGTGTCGACTGCTCGGACCACGAGGTCAACATCAAGATCCTGTTGGGCGACGTCGAGCGCGCCGGCGGCATGACGCGCGCCGAGCGCAACGAGCTGCTGCACGCCATGACCGACGAGGTGGCGGCGCTCGTGCTGCGCGACAACTACCTGCAGACGCAGGCGATCACGGTCACGCACCAGCTAGGGCCGCGCCTCCTCGACCGGCTCGGGCGCCTCATGCGGGCGCTAGAGAAGAGCGGCCGCCTCGACCGCCGCATCGAGTACCTGCCGGACGACGAAGAGCTGGCGCTGCGCCTGACGCAGGGGACCGGGCTCACGCGGCCGGAGCTCGCGGTCCTCCTCTCCTACGCCAAGGTGGCGCTCGACGACGAGATCCTCGCCTCGACGCTGCCCGACGACCCGTACATGCAGGAGGACCTGGCGCTCTATTTCCCGACGCCGCTGCGCCGCCGCTTCGCCGCCGAGATCACGCGCCATCGCCTGCGGCGCGAGATCATCGCCACCGCCGTCACCAACAGCATGGTCAACCGCGTCGGGGTCGCCTTCGCCCACGAGGTGCGCGAGCGCACCGGCATGGCGGCGGCCGACATCGCGCGCGGCTACGTCGTGGCGCGCGAGGTGTTCGGCATGCGCGCGCTGTGGCGCGACATCGAGGCGCTCGACAACCGCGCGCCGGCGGCGGTGCAGGCGGCGATGCTCGCCGAGTGCGGCCGGGCGACCGAGCGCGGCGCCACCTGGTTCCTGCGCACCGCCGGCCCCAACATGTCGATCGGCGGCGAGATCGCGGCCTACGGCGAGAGCGTGCGCGAGCTGGCCGCGTCGCTCGAGGGGCTGCTCTCGGCGACCGACCGCCGGCTGCTGCGCGAGCGGGCGGCGCAGTTCGCCCCCGGAGTCCCCGCCGAGCTGGCGGCGCGGGTCGCCACCCTCGTGCATCTGGCGCCCGTGCTCGACATCGTCCGCCTGGCGCGCGCCGCGGGGCTCCCGGTGACCCAGGTGGGACGGACCTACTTCGCCGTCGGCGACCGCTTCGGCTTCGACTGGCTGCGGCGGGCGGCGGCGGGCCTGCCGACCGACAACGCCTGGAACAAGCTGGCGGTCTCGGCGATCGTCGAGGACCTCTACGGCCATCAGTGCGCGCTGACCGCGCGCGTGCTCGACGGCACCGGCAACGGCGTGCCGCCCGAGCGCCTGCTCGACGCCTGGGCCGAGACGCGCCGGCCGCAGGTCGCGCGCACCGAGCAGCTCCTGGCCGAGCTGCAGTCGGTCGCCGCGCCCGACCTGGCGATGCTGGCGGTGGCGAACCAGCAATTGAAGTCGCTGGGCTCGTAGCCGAGCGCAACGCGCATCGTCCGGGCGGCTGCCCCCGCCGCGGCGCCCCGAATTCCTGCGCGCGAATCGGAGCTGGAGGGCTGATAACGGAACGCGGGGCGCAAAAACGGATCTTGAGTTCCCGAAACGGAACTTGAGTTCCGAGTTCGGATCTTGAGTTCCCGTTATGGAACTTGAGTGCCCAAAACGGATCTTGAGTTCCCGTTTCGGATCGTGAGTTCCCAGATCGGATCTTGAGTGCCGAGATCGGATCTTGAGCGCCGAGATCGGATCTTGAGTTCCCGAAACAGTTACGGGACGCGCATCCTCTTTATCGCCGCCTCTCCTGCCCCGCCGAGAGCTGGTCCTCGCGCGCGTCCTCGGGGATCGGACGGTCGGGGCGGAACATGTCGATCTGCTCCGCCGTGCCGAGCACCAGCGCGGCGACGTGCTCGCCGACCGCCGGACCCAGCTTGAAGCCGTGGCCGGAGCCGCCGCCCACCAGCCAGGCGTTCGCCGCCTCTGGATGGCGGCCGATCAGGAAGTGCCCGTCGGGGCTGTTCTCGTACTGGCAGACGCGCGACTCGACGAGCGGCGCCGCCGCGAGGTCCGGGAAGCGCTCGATGAGCACCCGCCGCGCCCGCGCCAGCGATTCCGGGGTGATGGTCCGCTCGGCGGCGTCGGGATCGAACGGCTCGCCGCGCGTATCGTCGGCCACCTTGAGGCCGCGCCGCTCGTTGCCGGGAATGCCGTAGAACACGCGTTCGCCGAAGTCGATCCAGACCGGCAGCCGCTCCTCGCCGAAGCGCTGGTCGCCGGCCGGGGTGCCGAAGAAGTAGACCTCCTGGCGCGTCGGACGCACGCGGCGTCCGACCACGTCGGAGAATAGCTTGGGGAGCCAGGGGCCGCAGGCGAAGAGGTAGGCGTCGGCGGCGAGCGTCGAGCCGTCGGAGAGGGCGAGCGGGCCGAGGCGCCCGCCGGCCAGCGTCCCCGGCCGCGCGGCCAGCTCGCGGTACTCGCCGCCTTCGGCGATGAAGACATCGAGCACCGACTGGCAGGCGCGCCGCGCGAGCAGATACCCCGCCTCCTCCTCGAGGTAGACCGCACGCACGCCGTCGAAGCTCACCTGCGGAAAGCGCCGCCGCGCCTTCTCGATCCCGAGCTTCGTCGCCGCCAGTCCCGCCGCGCGCGCCAGGGGGAGCGAGGTGCGGGCGTAGGCGTCGTCGCCGCGGAACATCCAGAGCGCACCGGTCGGTCGATAGAGCCGCTGTCCCCAGCGCCGCTCGTGCTCGCGCCACAAGGTGAAAGAACGCACCACCCAGTCGAGATAGATGCGGTCAGGCCCGTAGAAGCCACGGATCACCCGCGTCTCGCCCCCCGAGCTGGCGCGCGCGTTGCCCGGCCCCCAGGCGTCGAGCAGCGTCACCCGTGCGCCGCTGCGCAGCAGCGACAGCGCGCTCCAGCCGCCGAAGGCGCCGGCGCCGACGACGGCGACGTGCGGTCGCCCGCCGGCGGCTCGCCGCGAGGGCTGCGGCGCGACGGCGGCATCTGGCGCACGACCCCCGTCATCCTGGCCGCGCGCCTCCGCTTCGCCAGCATGCCCACCCGTGGCCAGCGCTCCCGCCAACGGCAGCGCGACCGATCCCTTGAGCACGGCGCGGCGCGTAAGCGCGCCGGCGCCCGCTGCCATTTCGACGGCTGAGATCATCGGTTTCCCTAGCAGGACGCCGGAAGGCTACCGCAGGTTCGGCGACGATGCCCGGCGTCGCCGAAGGCTCTCCCGGTAGGCGGGAAGGCTGCGGGCAGCGTCCCGCGCCGTGGGAAGCGCGAGCTCTCGGCCCGGCGAGGGCGCCCGCCCTTCCGCTCCGCGGTGGTAGAGATGCCTCACTGTCTACGCGGTCGCTAAAGCGATGCTACGATGGAGCCGACCCTTCGGAATCGTCGCTGGGCACGAGGAGGTGCCGAGATGCACGAGCCGATCAGCCCGATCTCCCCCGCCAACCTCCCTCAGGTCATCCTGAGGTACCGATTTCTGTTTCTGGCCGTCCTCTTGTTCTCCGCAGGGGCAGTGTTGGAGGTTGTCGCCTGGCAGACGGGCGCCGAAATCGTGGGGCATTTTGCCGTCGCCCTCCTGATTGCCGGGAGCGCCGGCCTCGGCCTCGAGCTCTACGCGCGGAAGGAGTTCCTGCGACTGGTCGACGAGAGTTTGAAGGAGGTGATCGAGCATTCGACCCTGGCGGCCCAGATCGAAGAGCTGAAGAAGCTCACCGAGGCTGGGAGAGCTGTGTTCTCGGCCGGGGTGAGTCGCGTCCACATGTCGCGGGAGCCGATCAGCTTCAGCCAGGTCCTCGAGCGTGCCGAGCCGAACACCGAGATCCGAATCCTCGGCATTTGCCTCTTGAGTCTGGCTCGAACCCAGCCCTTTCTAGAGAAGAAGCTCGAGGCGGGCTGCCGCATCAAGATCCTGCTCCTCGATCCAGAGTGTAATGCGGTGAAGGAGCGGGCCGAAGACGAAGGGCGTCCCTATGATGAGGTACGGGAGGAAATCGAGGCGTCGGAGCGCATCCACCGGATCTTCGTCGAGAGGATGCGCCCCAAAGGTCTTCGAGGGAATATCGAACTGAAGTACTACGATCGCTACCCGAGTTTCTTCCTTCTCGCCACCCAAAGCTTGGTGGTCGTGGGTTTCTACTTGCGGAAGAGCCGAGGCCTGGAGTGCCCTCACATCGAGCTCGAGGTGAAAGGGGGCGGGCTCTACGAACCCTTCCTGCGCCACTTCGACGCCGCTTGGGCTGAGAGCAAAGAGGTGCTCGCCCTAGAGCTCCCCTTTCATCACTGAGCTCCAGAGGAACCGGTCGAGCAGATTCCCCTCCAATCGCCTGCGGCAGCCTCGGCTACGATGCGCCCGTGCCAGCCGAGACCTTCGCCTTCCGCCCGTGGGTGCGGCGGACGAGCGTGCGGGCGATGGTGTGGGGCGTCGGCGCCGTGCTGGCGCTCGGAGCCGTGGTGTGGTTCTTCTCCGGCGGGCAGCGTGAGGCCTGGGGGCGTGCCTTCGGCGTCCTGCTCGCCTACGGCCTCCTCTTCCTGCTGACCCTGGTCAAGATCTGGTGGACCGCCGGCCGGCCGGCGGTGACCGTCGGCGACGAGGCCCTCCTCTACCAGCCGCTCCATACCTTCCGCCCGCGGCGCGTCCCCTTCGCCAGCGTTCTCGCCTGTGCTCCGCGCCCGGGGACAGAGGCGCTCCGCTTCGTGCTCGAGCGCGGTGGGCAGGCGCGCGAGTTCTTCTTGAACCTGGCGATCGTCAAGGGACAGCACCGCCTGCTCGAGCTGCTCGACGAGCGGCTGCAGGCGGCGGGACTGGAGTCCGTGCCGGGACGCGAGCGGAGCTGGCGGCGGCCCGGCTGGGACGAAGGCTGAAGGCGGGCGGCTGCAAGCTCCGCTTACCCGCTGCGCGCCAGGCGCAGCGCCGGCGCCATGCCGAGGCAGACCCCGGCGGCCACGCCCACCAGCCCGCCGGTGCCGGCGAGGATGCAGCCGAGCGAGCCGGTGAGCCCGGCGACGACGCCCCCCGCGAGGAGCGCGAGGCCTGCCCAGAGCTTCTTCGTCATCCGGAGTCTCCTTTCGCCGGCCCGGTCCAGGCGCGAAAGCTTTCGCGCCGTGTCCGATCTACTGGGCCGCTGCCTCGTATAGGCGGCAGCGGCCCCGGGCGTGACGGGCGGTGGGCCGGATCCTCAGCGCTTCGCGAAGCCGGTGACGATGTAGGTGCCCGAGCGCTGGTCCTTCTTGAGCTTGATGATCTGCTTGCGCTCGGCGTCCTCGAGCAGCTCGGAGAAGGTCGAGTAGCCGTAGTAGCCCTCGTTGAACGAGGGCTTCTTGCGCTGCATGGTCTGCTTGATCATCGAGCCCCAGAGCACGTCCTTGTTCTCGCGCACCAGGGCCTGGATCGACTCGACCATCAGGCTGAAGGCCTCGGCGTTCTTCTTCGACAGGCCGTCGAGCTTGGGGCCGCGCTGGGCGTCGCGCCAGACGTCCTCGTAGTAGATGAACTCGTCGCAGTTGTCGATCAGGAGGTTCGACGAGGAGTTCTTGACCCCGATGCCGATGACGTACTTGTTGTTCTCCTTGAGCTTCGAGACGAGCGGCGAGAAGTCGCTGTCGCCCGACAGGATGACGAAAGTGTCGAGGTGCTCCTTCGAGTAGGAGAGGTCCATCGCATCGACCACCATCTTGATGTCGGCGCTGTTCTTGCCCGAGTAGTACTTCTGCGGGATGTCGATGAGCTCGATCGCGGCCTCGTGGAAGGGGCGCTTGTAGTCGCTGTAGCGCTCCCAGTCGGCGTAGGCCTTCTTGACGATGATCTTGCCCTTCTCGAGCAGGCGCTCCAGAACGAGCAGGATGTCGAACTTGCCGATGTCGGAGTCGCGGACGCCGAGGGCGATGTTCTCGAAGTCGCAGAAGAGCGCGATCTTGCGCTCGTCCTGGATCGACCGCACGCGCTCGGGGACGGCGTAGACGTACTCGCGCTCGCGCGGCGCCGGCTCGAAGTCGGCGGTGAAGGTCTCGAAGGTGGGGCGCTCGCCGCGCTCCGGGCGCTCGCGATCGGCGCGCTCGCGGCGGGGCGCCGGCGCCGGGACGGCCGCCGGGCGCGGAGCCTTCTCCTCGTCCTCGTGCTCCTCGGCCGCGGCCGCGGCGCGGCCGTTCTTGCGCCGGCCGCGGCCGCCGCGGCGGGAGCGCGAGCGGCGGCGCGCCCGCCCCTCCTCCTTCTCCTCGCCCTTCTCCTCCTTCTCCTTCTCTTCGTCCTCCTCGTCCTCGTCCTCCTCGTCGTCTTCGTCCTCCTCGTCCTCGCCGTAGGCCTCGAGATCGTCGTAGAGCTCGTCCGGCACGGCGGCGGCGGACGGCGCGGCGGCGATCGCCGGCTCCGCGGCGGCGTGGCTCGCCGGCTCGCCG
>JBIOUG010000009.1:0-19738 GCA_044866775.1 Thermoanaerobaculia bacterium
CAACTCCGCGGTGCTGGTCTCCGACGCCGGCGAGCCGATCGGCACCCGCGTCTTCGGCCCGGTGGCGCGCGAGCTGCGCGAGCGCCGCTTCATGAAGATCGTGTCGCTGGCGCCTGAGGTGATCTGAGATGCACGTCAAGAAGAACGACCAGGTGCTGGTCATCGCCGGCCGCGACCGCGGTGCCCGCGGCAAGGTGCTGCGCGTGCTGCCCGACAAGCGCAAGGCGGTGGTCGAGCGCGTCAACATGATCAAGAAGCACACGCGGCCGAACCCGCAGAAGGGGATCCAGGGCGGCATCCTGGAGCGCGAGGCGCCGCTGCAGGTCGACAACCTGATGGTGGTCTGCCCGGAGTGCGGCGAGCCGACCCGCCTCGGGCACAAGCGGCTCGAGGACGGGCGCGGCACACGCGTGTGCAAGAAGTGCGGCGCGACGTTTGGATAGCGCGCGAAAGCTTTCGCGCGCAGTCGGATAGCGGCGCCAAAGCTTTCGCGCCGCAGCGGGTAATCGGAGCATAGAGGTTAAGAGGCCATGGCGAAGAAGAAGACCGAGACGACGAAGCTGGTGGCGACGGGCGAGACCGCCCGGCCGCCGGCGGACTACCTACCGCGCCTCAGGCGGCAGTACGCCGAGGACGTCGTGCCGAAGCTGCAGCGCGAGTTCGGGATCGACAACCCGATGGCGGTGCCGAAGATCGAGAAGATCTCCCTCAACATGGGGGTGGGCGAGGCGATCCAGAACATCAAGATCCTCGACGACGCGGTCGAGGAGATGACCGCGCTCGCCGGCCAGCGGCCGACGATCACCCGCGCCCACAAGTCGATCGCCGCCTTCAAGCTGCGCGAGGGGATGCCGATCGGCGCCCGGGTGACGTTGAGGGGGGACCGCATGTGGGAGTTCCTGGACCGGCTGATCTCGGTGGCGCTGCCGCGCGTGCGCGACTTCCGCGGCGTCTCGGCGCGCAGCTTCGACGGCCGCGGCAACTACACCCTGGGCGTCCGCGACCACCTGATCTTCCCCGAGGTCGACTACAACAAGGTCGAGAAGTCCAAGGGGCTGAACATCACCATCGTGACGACGGCCGGCAACGACGAGCGCGCCCTGTTCATGCTGCGCGAGCTCGGGATGCCGTTCGCCAAGTAGGGCACTAGGGCATAGGCAAGGAGAGCGCCGTGGCGACCACCGCGAAGATCGCGAAGACCCGCAAGACCCTGAAGTTCTCGACGCGGCAGCGCCACCGCTGCCGCGTGTGCGGCCGCCCGCGCGGCTACTACCGCAAGTTCGGGCTGTGCCGCATCCACCTGCGGGACCTGGCGCTGCAGGGCTACCTGCCGGGCGTCATCAAGGCGAGCTGGTAATTTTTCGGAGAAGAGCCGATGAGCATGAGCGACCCGATCTCGGACCTGCTGGCCAGGATCCGCAACGCCCACCTGGCCAAGCACGACCGGCTGGACGTCCCGGCCTCGCGCCTCAAGGCCGAGGTCTGCCGCATCCTCAAGGAGCAGGGGTTCATCCGGAACTTCCGCGTCCTCGAGGGGCCGGGGGCCGGCACGCTGCGCGTCTTCCTGCGCTACGACGCGCAGGGGGCGCCGGCGATCAGCCACCTGCGGCGGGTCAGCAAGCCGGGCCGGCGGGTGTACCGCGGCGCCGGCGACATCCCGCCGGTGCGCAACGGGCTCGGGCTGGGCATCGTGTCGACGTCGCAGGGCCTGCTCTCCGACGCCCAGGCGCGCGAGCGCCGGGTGGGCGGCGAGCTGATGTGCGAGATCTGGTAAGCGGAGCACGAGGACACGCCATGTCGCGGATTGGAAGAATGCCGATCGCGGTCCCCAGCGGGACGCGCGTGGAAGTCAAGGAAGGGCGGTTCACCGCCGAGGGTCCGAAGGGGAAGGTCAGCCAGGCGCTGTTCCCCGAGTTTCCCGTCGAGGTCAAGGACGGCACGGTGACGGTGGCGCGCCCCGGCGACAGCGGCCCCGAGCGGGCGAAGCACGGCCTGCTGCGGGCGCTGCTCGCCAACGCCGTGCAGGGCGTGTCGGCCGGGTTCACCCGCCAGCTCGACATCGTCGGCGTCGGCTACCGTGCCGAGGTCAAGGGGAGTCAGGTGCAGTTCGCCCTCGGCTACTCGCACCCGGTCGTCTACGACATCCCGGCGGGGATCAAGGTCGAGATCGACAAGAACAACCGGATCACCGTCTCGGGCGCCGACCGCCAGCAGGTCGGGCAGGTGGCGGCCGAGATCCGCGGCCTGCGCCGTCCCGACCCCTACAAGGGCAAGGGGATCAAGTACACGGACGAAGTGATCAAGCGCAAGGTCGGCAAGGCCGGCGCCAAGTAGCGCCCGGGCCACGTCCCGGGCGTTTTGGGCGGGCGGGGAACCACAGGAGCGAGACGATGGACCACGTGGTGAAGAAGACGAAGCAGAAGCGGGAGCGCCGCCACCGCGCCCACCTGCGGGTGCGTACCCGCGTCAAGGGCAGCGCCGAGCGGCCGCGCCTGTCGGTCTACAAGAGCCTGCAGTACATCTACGCCCAGGTGATCGACGACGCGCGCGGCGCGACGCTCGCCCAGGCCAGCTCGGCCGACCCCGAGCTCAAGGGCCGTCTGAGTGGCTCGACGCGCGACAAGGCGGCCGCCAAGCTGGTCGGCGAGCTGATCGCCGAGCGCGCCAGGGCCGCGGGCGTCGAGCGCGTGGTCTTCGACCGCGGCGGGTACGTCTACCACGGGCGGGTGGAGGCGGTGGCGCAGGGGGCGCGCGAGAAGGGCTTGCAGTTTTAGGCGGGTTAAGGAGAAAACCAGGTGGCAAGAGAGTTCGAGCGCGAGAGCGAGTTTTTCGAGCAGGTCGTCCACATCAACCGGGTGACCAAGGTGGTCAAGGGAGGGAAGAACTTCTCCTTCTCGGCCCTGGTGGTGATCGGCGACGGCAACGGTCGGGTCGGCTACGGCGCCGGCAAGGCGAAGGAGGTCCCCACGGCCATCCGCAAGGGGATCGAGATCGCCAAGAAGAACATGATCCAGGTGCCCTTGAAGGGGAACACGATCCCGCACGAGGCGCTGGGGATCTTCGGCGCCGGGCGGGTGCTCATCAAGCCGGCCTCGCCGGGCACGGGCGTCATCGCCGGCGGCCCGGTGCGGGCGGTGGTCGAGACCGCGGGCATTCAGGACATCCTGACCAAGTCGCTCGGCTCGACGAACCCGCATAACGTGGTCAAGGCCACGTTCGACGCGCTGCTCGCGCTGCGCAACGCCGACGACGTGCGGCGCATGCGCGGCCTGGACGTCGAGGCGGCGGCGGAGTAGATGAAGATGGCTGCTGAAAAGAAAACCACATCACCCAAGACCCTCCGCATCCGCCAGGTGCGGAGCGGCATCGGCACCGTCGCGGGGCATCGCGAGGTGCTGCGCACGCTCGGCCTGCGCCGTATCCGTCACGAGGTGGTGCGGCAGGACACACCGGCGGTGCGCGGCGCGATCGCCAAGATCGCCTACCTGGTGGACGTGGTGGAGGAAGGCTCATGAAGCTGCACGAGCTGTCCCCGGCCAAGGGGAGCAAGCACTCGCGGCGGCGCGTCGGCCGCGGCCCCGGCTCGGGGCTGGGCAAGACCGCCGGCCGTGGCCACAAGGGGCAGAAGTCGCGCACCGGCTACAGCAGCCGGCCGGGGTTCGAGGGCGGCCAGATGCCGCTCGTCCGCCGCGTCCCGAAGCGCGGGTTCACCAACATCTTCCGCACCGAGTACGCGGTGGTCAACCTGTCGCAGCTCGCCGAGCTGGGCGACCTCGGCCAGGCCGCCGTCACCCCCGAGCTGCTGGTGCAGCGCGGCCTGGTGCACAAGGGGCTGCCGGTCAAGGTGCTCGGCAATGGCGAGCTCGGCCGTGCCCTGGCGGTGCAGGCGCACAAGTTCAGCAAGTCGGCCCGCGCCAAGATCGAGGAGGCGGGGGGCCGCTGTGAGGAGCTAGAGGCGTGATCGACAGCTTCCGCAACGTCTTCGCGATCCCGGACCTCCGCAAGCGCCTGCTGTTCACCTTCGGGCTGCTCGCGGTGTACCGGGTGGGCTGCCACATCCCGACGCCGGGCATCGACGCCCAGGCGCTGCTCGAGTTCATGCAGACCGCGCAGGGGACGTTCCTCGGGTTCGTGAACACCTTCACCGGCGGGAGCCTGTCGCGGGTTGCGGTCTTCGCTCTGGGCATCATGCCCTACATCACGGCCTCGATCATCCTGCAGCTCCTGACCGTGGTCTGGCCGTACCTCGAGAAGCTCTCCAAGGAAGGCGAGCTCGGGCGGCGCAAGATCACCCAGTGGACGCGCTACGGCACGGTGCTGATCTCGATCATCCAGTCGACGAGCATCGCCATCTACCTCGAGAAGCAGACCGCCCCCTCGGGCGCCTCGCTGGTGCCCGACCCGGGCTGGGGCTTCCGGCTGATGAGCATCATCACGCTCACCACCGGCACCGCCTTCATCATGTGGCTGGGCGAGCAGATCAGCGAGCGCGGCGTGGGCAACGGGATCTCGCTCATCATCTTCGCCGGCATCGTGGTGGGTTTCATCCCGGCGATCGTCGACACCGTCGGCTCGATCCGCAACCAGACGCTCGGCATCCTGCGCGTCCTGGTGCTGACGGTGTTCATGATCGCGGTGGTGGCCTTCATCGTCTACATGGAACGAGCGCAACGCCGCATCCCGGTGCAATACGCCAAGCGCGTCGTCGGACGCCGCGTCTACGGCGGCCAGAGCACCTACCTGCCGCTGCGCGTCAACACCGGCGGCGTCATCCCGGTGATCTTCGCCAGCTCGGTCGTCATGGTGCCGGCGACGGCCGCCGGCATGTTCCAGGTGCCGTGGCTGCAGAGCGTCGCCGACGCCATCTCCTGGGGACAGCCGATCTACTACCTGCTCTACGCGCTGGGGATCCTGTTCTTCTCGTACTTCTACGTCTCGATCATCTTCAACCCGGCCGACCTCTCCGAGAACATGCGGAAGTACGGCGGATTCATCCCCGGCATCCGGCCCGGGCGGCGGACGGCGGAGTACATCGACCGCATCCTCACCCGGTTGACGCTGGTCGGCGCGCTCTACCTGGCGGCGGTGTCGATCCTCCCCGAGTTCCTGCTCACCGGCTTCAAGGTGGCCAGCCTCCCGGGAATCGGGCCGACGCTCGACGCCTACCTGCCCGACTGGTTCACCAGCGGCATGGGCATCAACTTCTTCTTCGGCGGCACCTCGCTGCTCATCGTGGTCGGCGTGGCGATGGACACGATCCAACAGATCGAGAGCCAGCTCGTCATGCGCAACTACGAAGGGTTCATGCGCAGGAGTCGGATCAGAGGACGGCGTGGCTGAGCCGGATTACGCCGCCGCTCGCGCGGCGGAGCGCGCCAAGCGCAACGGCTCAGGGCCGCTGCGCCTGGTGCTCTTGGGCCCGCCCGGCTCGGGCAAGGGGACGCAGGCCGAGCTGCTGGCGGCGCGCCTCGGCGTGCCGGCGATCTCGACCGGCAACATGCTGCGCGAGGCGGTGGCGGCGGGAACGGAGCTGGGGCGGCGGGTGCACGGCTTGCTGGGCACCGGCGCGCTGGTCGACGACGCGACGATGGCCGAGGTGGTGCGCGAGCGGCTGGCGCAGCCGGACGCCGAGCGCGGGTTCCTGCTCGACGGCTATCCGCGGACCCGGGCGCAGGCCGAGACCCTGGCCGAGCTCCTGGCGCGCCGCGGGCAGGACCTCGACGCGGCGCTCCTCATCGAGGTGCCGGAGGAGGAGGTCATGCAGCGGCTGGCCGACCGGGCGCGGGAGGACGACAAGGCCCAGATCGCGCTCGCCCGGCTCGACGTCTTCCGGGAAACAAAGCCGGAGCTGGCCGGTTATTATGGGGAGCGGGGCCTGCTGCGCACGATCGACGGGCACCAGCCGATCGAGCGCGTGACCTCAGACATCCTGGCGGCGCTCGGAGCAGCCCGTTGATGGTCTTGAAGACCAAGGGCGAGATCGAGCTGATGGACGAGGCCAACCGCATCGTCCACCAGGTGCTCGACGAGATGGGCCGCCGCATCGCCCCGGGCGTCACTTCCCGCGAGCTGGACCGCACGGCCGAGCGGATGATCCGCCAGGCCGGCGGCGTGCCCGCGTTCCTGCATTACCGCGGCTACCCCGCGACGCTGTGCATCTCGGTCAACGACGTGATCGTGCACGGCATCCCCGGGGAGCGCAAGCTCGAGGAGGGGGACATCGTCGGCATCGACTGCGGTGTGCTGTACAAGGGGTACTACGGCGACGCCGCCCGCACCTTCGCGGTGGGGGAGGTGGGCGAGGAGGCGAAGCGCCTGCTGCGCGTCACCGAGGAGGCGCTCCACCTGGCGGTGGCGCAGGTGCGGCCCGGCGGGCGCCTCTCGGACATCGGCAACGCCGTCCAGCGGCACGCCGAGCGCAACGGCTACTCGGTGGTGCGCGAGTTCTCGGGGCACGGCGTCGGGACCTCGCTGCACGAGGACCCGCAGGTGCCGAACTTCGGGCCGCCGGGCAAGGGGCCGAAGCTGCGCCCCGGCCTGGTGCTGGCGATCGAGCCGATGGTCAACGCCGGCACCAGCGAGGTGCGGATGGACGCCGACGGCTGGACCGCCCGCACCGCGGACGGCAAGCTCTCGGCGCACTTCGAGTACTCGGTCGCGGTAACCGACCGCGGCGCCCGCATTCTGGGCGCTTTGGAGGCGGGCGCGTGAGGCACCGCGGCGGCAGGCCCAAGCCGCGGCCACGCGCGGCGCCGCGGCCCGAGCCCACCTCGGTCTCCAAGAAAGAGGAGGCGATCGAGGTCGAGGCGACGGTCGTCGAGCCGCTGCCGAACGCGATGTTCAGGGTCGAGCTCGAGAACAAGCACCAGGTGCTGGCGCACATCTCGGGCAAGATGCGGAAGCACTTCATCCGCATCCTCCCCGGCGACCGGGTGCTGGTCGAGCTGTCGCCCTACGACCTGTCGCGCGGGCGCATCGTCTACCGTTTGAAGTAGGTCGTTGGAAAGGGAACCGGTCATGAAGGTACGTTCGTCGGTCAAGCGGATCTGCCCCAAGTGCAAGATCGTCCGCCGCAGAGGCGTGGTGCGGGTGATCTGCGAGAACAGCAAACACAAGCAGCGACAGGGGTAAACAAATATATGGCACGCATCGCAGGGGTCGACCTGCCCCAGAACAAGCAGGTCTGGATCGGCCTGACCTACATCTACGGCATCGGGCGCTCGCGCTCGCAGGCCATCCTCACGGCGGCTGGGGTGCCGACCACGACCAAGGTCCGCGACCTGACCGAGGACGAGGCGCGGCGCATCCGCAAGGTCATCCAGGACGAGGGCCGGGTGGAGGGCGACCTGCGCAAGGAGGTCAGCCAGAACATCAAGCGGCTGATGGAGATCGGCTCCTACCGCGGAGTGCGGCACCGCAAGAACCTGCCGGTGCGCGGCCAGCGCACGCAGACCAACGCCCGCACCCGGAAGGGGCCGCGCCGCGGCGCCGTGGCGGGCAAGAAGAAGGCGGCGAAGAAATAAGAGGGGATGATGGCGAAACCTGGTGAGAAGAAGGACCGGAAGGCGGGCAAGAAGAAGGAGAAGCGGATCGTGCCCCACGGCGTGGTGCACATCCAGGCCACCTTCAACAACACGATCGTCTCGCTCGCCGATCCGGAAGGCAACGTCCTGACCTGGTCGTCGGCCGGGCGCATCGGCTTCAAGGGCTCGCGCAAGGGCACGCCGTTCGCCGCCCAGGTGGCGGCGCAGGCGGCCGGCAACGCGGCCAAGGACCTGGGCGTGCGGTCGGTGGACGTGATGGTCAAGGGCCCGGGCGCCGGCCGCGAGTCGGCGGTGCGGGCGCTGCAGGCGGCGGGGATCGAGGTCAAGTCGATCAAGGACGTCACGCCCATCCCGCACAACGGCTGCCGGCCGCGCAAGCGGCGGCGGGTGTAAGTAAACAGAAGGTCGACCGATTGGGATGCCGGAGCCCGGGCGCGCCGGACTCGCGTCCCAGCGTCTTCCCGAGTCGAAGTCCCCGTAGCGTCGGGGAGAGGACGTAAGGAGAGAACCAAGTGGCCAGATACACGGGACCCGTCTGCCGGCTCTGCCGCCGGGAGCGGATGAAGCTGTTCCTCAAGGGGGACCGCTGCTTCAAGGAGAAGTGCGCCATCGAGCGCCGCGGCTATCCGCCGGGCCAGCACGGCACCCGGCGCGGGCGCCGCACGCTCGGCTACGGCCTGCAGTTGCGCGAGAAGCAGAAGGTCAAGCGCATCTACGGCGTGCTCGAGGCGCAGTTCCGGACCTACTTCAAGGAGGCCGACCGCAAGAAGGGGATCACCGGCGAGAACCTGCTGGTGATGCTCGAGAAGCGGCTCGACAACGTCGTCTACAGCCTGGGGTTCGCCGCCTCGCGCGCCCAGGCCCGCCAGTTCGTGCGCCACGGCCACGTGCAGGTGGACGGCAGGAAGACCACCATCCCGTCCTACCAGGTGCGGCCCGGGCAGGGGATCGTCGTCAAGGAAGGGAGCCGCGGCAACGCCTTCATCCGCTCGAGCGTCGAGACGGCGCGCGGACGCGGCGTGCCGGAGTGGCTCGAGCTGGACGCCGAGAACATGAGCGGCAAGGTGCTGCGGGCGCCGACGCGGGAGGACATCAAGCTCCCGATCCAGGAGCAGTTGATCGTCGAGCTCTACAGCCGATAGGAAAGGAGCTTTAGGAAACCATGGATGCCAAGAATTTTCAGCGGCCCAAGCGGGTCGACATCGATACCGAGACCCTGACGCCCACCTACGGCCGCTTCACGGCGCAGCCGTTCGAGCGCGGGTTCGCCACCACCGTCGGCAATGCCCTGCGGCGCTGCCTGCTCTCCTCGATCGAGGGGGCGGCGGTGACCGCGGTGCACATCGAAGGCGTGCTGCACGAGTTCTCGTCCATCCCGGGCGTGGTCGAGGACGTCACCGACATCATCCTGAACTTGAAGCAGGTGCCCATCCTCCTCCACGGCGAGGAGCCGAAGGTCCTGGTCATCGACGTCGAAGGCCCCGGCGAGGTCAAGGCCGGCCAGATGGCCGAGGACCCGACGATCGAGGTGGTGGACCGCGACGTCCACATCGCCACCTTGAACGAGGAGGCGCGGTTCAAGCTCCAGGGGCTGGTCAAGCACGGCCGCGGCTACGTCTCCGCCGACCGCAACAAGGACGAGTCGATGGGGATCGGCTGGGTCCCGCTCGACTCCGCCCACTCGCCGGTGCGGCGCGTCAACTACAAGATCGAGGCGGCGCGCGTCGGCCAGGCGACCGACTACGAGCGGCTGATCCTCGAGGTGTGGACCAACGGCACGGTCAGCCCGGAGGCGGCGGTGTCGATGGCGGCCAACATGCTGCAGGAGCACCTCGCCATCTTCGGCTCGGCCGAGGAGGCGCTGCGGCGCGACGAGAGCGCCTCCGAGGAGCAGTCGGGGCTCGACGCGCTGCTGGCGAAGAGCATCGACGACCTGAACCTCTCGGTGCGATCGGCCAACTCGCTCAAGAACGCCAACATCCACACCCTCCGCGACCTGGTCCGCCGCAGCGAGAAGGACATGCTGGAGACCAAGAACTTCGGCAAGAAGTCGCTCGAGGAGGTCCAGGAGGTGCTGGACCGGCTCGGGCTGTCGCTCGGCATGAACGTCTCCGAGCGGTCGGGCGCCGGGGCTGCGGCGTAGGCTCGGGCGCGAAGTAGGCGCGAAAGCTTTCGCGCCGGGCTCGAATCAAGGAGAAGACGATGCGTCACCTAGTCAAAGGCCGAAAGCTCGGGCGCACCAGCGCCCACCGTGAGGCGCTGTTCCGCAACCAGCTCCAGTCGCTCATGCAGCGGGAGCGGATCGTGACCACGCTGCCCAAGGCCAAGGAGCTGCGGCCGCTGGCGGAGCGGGTCATCACCCACGGCAAGCACGGCACCGTGAACGACCGCCGCTGGGTGCTGCGCTGGATCCCCGACCGCGACCTGGTCAAGAAGGTCTTCGACGACATCGGCCCGCGCTTCCGCGAGCGTTCGGGGGGGTACCTGCGGATCGTCAAGCTCGGCCCCCGGCAGGGCGACGGGGCGGAGATGGCGGTCATCGAGCTGGTCGACCGTGTCGAGACCGCCGCGCCCGAGACCAAGCCCGGCAAGAAGGCGAAGAAGGCCAAGGGAAAGGGCGCCGCGCGCCCCGCCGCCGGCGAGGCCGAGGCGGCGATGGCGGAGGTCGGGGAGGAGCGGGAGGAGGCGGCTGAGGCCAAGCCGGCGAAGCCGGCGCGCAAGCCGAAGGCGCCGAAGCCCGCGAAGCAGGCGGCCGAGGGCAAGCCGGCCGGCGCCAAGGCCAAGAAAGCCGCCGCCGAGAAGGAAGAGAAGCCGGAGCCGAAGTCGAAGCTCGGCGGCCTGCTGCGGCGGCGGAAGAAGACGGACGAGGAATAGCGGCGAACGGACTCGCGCTCGCGCAGCGTGCGTCGCGAATGAACGGCCGGTGGGGCAACCCGCCGGCCGTTTTGTCTATCGTCGGTTCCGCCGCATGCGTCCCCCTCTCCCATGTGGGAGAGGGGCCAGGGGTGAGGGAGATCGGGTCAACGCAGTAAAGATGGATGTCGCGCAGGTGTTCGGTCTAAGGTACCGACGGCCCCGCCGTCCACGTCCCCATCAAGTCGTACTCCGGCCCGACCTGCGCCAGAAACGCCACCGAGAACAGCCGGAAGAAGACCAGCGCCGGCAGGAGCGGCAGCGTGCCGATCCAAGGCAGCGCCAGGACCACAAAGCCGATGCAGCAGGTCAAGCAGCCGGCCAGGACGACCGCCGTCCCGATGCCGAGCCAGACGCCGAGCGAGATCAGAACGTAGAGCGCGAAGCTCCCGGCGTTGGCCCGCAGCAGCGGCAGGAAGCGCCGCCAGGCCTCGGTGGCGCGCAGGTGGTGGCGGGCCATGATCGGGATCACGAACTGCTTGAGGAAGAAGTCGGCCAGCAGACAGGTGAAGATCGCCACCAGGAAGAGCAGGAGGATGGGGGCGGTGAGGGCGATGCGCACGGCGGTGGCGGCGCCGGTTTGGTACGCGTCGCGCGCCGGGAGCCAGACGAGGATGCCGAGGCCGACGATGATGGCGATCGCCGCGACCGCCAGGCCGGCCAACCCCCACCGCCAGGCCCAGACGGACTTTCCCTCGCGCCGGTAGGCGTGCCAAGCGGGCTCGAAGCGGGTGTGGTCGCCGACGACCTGGTCGAGGAAGACGAACTCGGCGCGCGCCTTGATGTAGCTGAGGACGACGATCACGGCGAGGAAGAGGACGAAGACGGGGATGGCGATCGCCAGGATGCAGCCCAGGTTCTCCGCTACCCATCTGCCGGCGCGCGCGAGCTCCGGCGCCGCGTTCCCGCCGTCGCCGCCGTTGCCGGGGAAGGTGTAGCCTCCACCCCCGCCGCCTCCACCCTCGAGCATGGTCGCCAACCAGGCCGAGAAGGCGAGCCAGAGCCACTTCCGGCCGTTGAAGGGGCGGAAGAGGCGCTGGGCGGTGCCCTCCCACGCGGTCTGCCAGGCGGAGCCGATCTGGAGGCTCATGCAGAGATCATACGCCCCGACTGATCCCGCGCGGGACGGATAGTGGCCGCGTGACTCGAAACGGTGCCGGCGACGTCGGTAGGAAGAGTCGCCCGTTCCTACCTGATATTTTGCGACCCTCTGAAGATGTCTACCTCGGTTCCCAAGCCCCGACCGCGCTTGGGGAAGAACGTCCTCGCGCTCGGCGTCGTCAGCTTTCTGACCGACGTCTCGAGCGAGATGATCTACCCGCTGCTGCCGGTGTTCTTGACGCGCGAGCTGCGGGCGGGGGCGACGGCGCTGGGGGCGATCGAGGGGGCGGCGGAGTCGACGGCGGCGTTCCTCAAGCTGGGGAGCGGGTGGCTGTCGGATCGGGTGCGGCGGCGGAAGCCGCTGGTGGTCGCGGGGTATGGCCTCGCCTCGGTCGTGCGGCCGCTGGTGGGGGTGGCGAGCGCGGTGTGGCAGGTGCTGGCGATCCGGTTGACGGACCGGGTGGGAAAAGGGCTGCGCACCTCGCCGCGGGACGCGTTGATCGCCGACTCGGTGGACCCGTCGGTGCGCGGGCGGGCCTTCGGGTTCCAGCGCGCCGCCGATCACGCCGGGGCGGTGGTGGGGCCGTTGCTGGCGTTTGCGCTGTTGCGCTGGGCCGGCCTGCCGCTGCGGCAGGTGTTTCTGTGGGCGGCGGTCCCCGGGCTGCTGGCCGTGGCGATGGTGATCTTCGCCGTGCGCGAAGGGCGGCGGGCGAGCGGCGGGAGAGCCGGGAGTGAGGCGCCGGCTGCGGCTCGAGGCGACAACGTCTTCGCAGCGACAGCGGTCGAGAGCGAGGGTCGGCAGTCCGAGGCCTTGCCGCTCCGCCGCGTCTCCCTTCCCGGTCGCTTCTGGGCCGTCCTGGCGGTGATCTTCGTCTTCACCCTCGGCAACTCGACCGACGCCTTTCTCCTGCTGCGCGCGGCGCAGCTCGGGGTGGCGCCGGCGCTGGTGCCGGTCCTCTGGTCGCTGCTGCACGTCGTCAAGGCGCTCTCCAGCACGCCCGGCGGGGCGCTGTCCGACCGGCTGGGGAGAAAGCCGCTCCTGATCGCCGGCTGGGCGGTCTACGCCCTGGTCTACCTGGGGCTCGGCGCGGCGCGCGCGGAGTGGCAGGCGTGGGCGCTCTTCGCCGTCTATGGGGTCTACTTCGGTCTCACAGAGGGGGTCGAGAAGGCGCTGATGGCCGACTTGGTGCCCGCCGAGCGCCGAGGCGCCGCCTTCGGCTGGTACAACCTGACCCTCGGCCTCGGCGCCCTGCCCGCCGCCCTGCTCTTCGGCGCCCTCTGGGACCGCCTCGGCGCTCCCACCGCCTTCGCCGTCGGCGCCGCGCTGGCGCTCGTGGCCACCGTCGGGATCACCGTCGTCACCCCAGCCCCGCGACGCAAAGCGCCAAAGTCCATATAGGGGCGGAGCTCGTCTCCGCCCAGGGATGGACCGGCTCCCGCTCCGGTCCACCGCCTGCCGAGCGAGCGCTCGTCTTGAAGCGCCTTGGTATAATCTGGAGGTTTCAACACCCGTTCGAGGAGGCCCCATGTCTGCCGTAGCCCGCATTCCGTCCTTCGTGTTGCTCGCCGGCCTTCTGCTCGCCGCCGCCGCCGCCGCGCAGCCCGCCGCCGCGCCGGCGGCCGCGGGGCCGGAGCCCGCGGCGCTGCTCGCCGAGATCCGCGGCGCGCGCCTCGACCCGGCCGCCGCGGTCCGCGTCAGCCGCGCGCGGCTGGCGGCCGGCGTCGGCACGCTGGTGCTCGAGGATGGCGTGCTCATCCCGGCGAAGGCCGGCGGCCGCGTGGTCGAGATGGTGTTCCAGGGCAAGGGCCGGATCACCGTCGAGCCGCCGGACGCGGTCGAGGCGGGACAGCTCGAGCTGTTCACCGGCGACTCGCGGCTCGACGAGCCGTTCACCGAGGCGGTGCTGGTGCTGGGGATGGACGGCGCGGTCGGCGCGCTGATGAAGAAGCCGAGCGCCGGGGAGCTGCCGCCGGCGACTGCGCAGGCGGCCGAGGCGCTGTTCGCCGCCTGGCGGTCGGCGCCGCTGCGCAAGCAGCTCAACGTCGAGTCCGGCATCTTCATGGACGCCGCGGGCGACCCGCTCGCGCAGGGCTACTTCGCCGCCTGGTCGCGACGCCCGGCGGCCGAAGCCGGCGCCAAGCTCGACGACTTCCTCTATCTCGTCGAGCCGGGGACGCGCGAGCAGGTCACCGTCGGCCGCTTCGTGCCGCTCGAGGCGAGCGAGCGCGAGAAGCGCCTGCTGCGCCGGGCGATGCACCGCCAGCAGCGACAGGGGCGCCTGATCGGCCTCGAGCTCGACGACCTCGGCCAGTGGGACACCTGGCTCTCCTCGGCCCTGCGCGACAAGGAGGGGAAACCCCAGTACGGCACCGCCCCGTTCGAGCCCAAGAAGTACACGTTGGAGGCGACGATCGGCGACAAGGGCGAGAGGCTCTCCGGCCGCGCCCGCCTCGACCTCGAGACGGTGATCCCGTCGCGCCACCTCGTCCTGCGACTGGCGCGCGACCTCGACGTCCAGCGCGTCACCGACGGCGACGGACACCCGCTCTTCTTCCTTCGCAGCCAGGCCGACCTCGACGTCCTCCTCCCCGCCGCGCCCGCCGCCGGCGAGCGGCTCGCGGTCGTCGTCGAGTACGCCGGCAACCTCCTCGAGCGCCAGGGGCGGACCTACGCGCTCTTCGACACCATCGGCTGGCACCCGCACGCCGGCACCTTCGACCGCGCCGCCTACGACGTCACCTTCCGCTGGCCGAAGAAGCTCGACCTGCTGGCGGCCGGCCGGCGGGTGGAGGGGGGCGAATCGCCGAACGGCCTGCGCTGGGAGCGCCGCACGCTCGACCTGCCGGCCGCCGCCTACGGCTTCGAGGTGGGGCACTTCGACACGCGGACCGTCCAGGCCGGCCACGTCGCGGTGACCCTCGGCTTCGACGCCTCCGGGAGCGTCCTCGAGAAGAAGGTGCGCGACGAGATCGCCGAGGCGGTTGCCGGCTCGCTCGGCTACTACGAGGAGCGGTTCGGCGCCTATCCGCTCGACGAGCTGACCGTCGTCACCACGCCGCGCGACTTCTCGCAGGCGATGCTCGGCTTCGTCACGCTCTCGAACCTGATGATGGCGGACCTCGACTTCTTCCAGGCCCTGCTCGGGATCGAGGACCGGCGGACCATCGTGGCGCACGAGATCGCCCATCAGTGGTGGGGGCACCGGGTGGGATGGGCGAGCTACCGCGACCAGTGGCTGAGCGAGGCCCTCGCCAACTATTCAGCCCTCCTCTATGCGCGCAACAAGCTCGACTGGAAGGACCGCTATCGCATCGGGCCGACCAGCGGCTGGCAGGAGGCTCTCAGCGCCACCCAGGACGACGGGCGCGCGGTCGAGTCGGTGGGGCCGGTGGTGCTGGGCGAGCGCCTGGTCTCGAGCCGCGCCGGCGACGCCTACTTCCCGATCGTCTACTACAAGGGCGCGGTGATCCTGGACATGCTGGCGCGCAGCGTCGGCGAGGACAACTTCGTCAAGATGCTCGCGGAGACGGCGCGCGTGGTGGCGCACGGCGCGCTCTCGACCGAGGACCTGTTCGCCATCTTCGAGAAGATGAGCGGCGGCGAGCTCGACTGGTTCGTCGACCAGTACGTCTACGGCACGGGGCTGCCGGAGGTGTACTACACCTACCGCTACGACAAGCGCGAGAGCGGCTGGGCGGTGGTCGGGAGCGCGCGGCAGTACGTGCCGCACCGCTTCCGCTACCGCGCGGTCAAGACGGCGTCGGGTTTCGACGTCGCCGCCGAGCCGCTCGAGCAGCGGCGGGTCGCCGACTCGTCGCTCGTGGTGCCGGTCGAGATCGCGCTGGTCGACCCGCAGCGGCCGCCCGCCAAGGGCAAGCAGAAGGGCAACGCCACAGGCCGGGTGCACGTCCTGCTGCGTGGCGAGGCGACCGAGTTCGACATCCCCGTCGACTTCGAGCCGGTCGACTTCGGGCTGGACCGCCACCAGGAGGTCTTCGGGCGCTTCTTCGACGGCACCAAGGAGCCCAAGCGGATCCTCTTCTACCAGGGCCTCGACGCGATGGCGGCGGGAGACGCCGAGCGCGCGGCGGACTTCTACGCCCGGGCGCTGGCGGCGCCGCTGGTCGGCGAGGACGACGAGGGCGAGGGCGGTGGGAGCCGGCGCGAGCGGCGGGTTCTCGAGGGGCGCATCCACCTCGGTTTCGCCCGCCTGCACCTCGACCAGGGCCGCGAGGCGGAGGCGCGGGCCGCCTTCGAGCAGGCCGACCGGACGCTCGAGGAGGGCATGGGCGGCTGGATCGAGCAGGAGATGAAGGTCGTCGAGTCGCGCCTCGAGATCCGCCGCGGCGAGTACGACCGCGCCTACAAGCGCCTGCGCCGTAGCCTGAAGAGCGGCGCCGTCGAAGGCGGCGAAGGCCAGCTCCTCCTCGCCATCGCCGCCAAGGCGCTGGGCAAGACCGAGGACTACGAGCGCGCGGCGAAGGAGGCCAGGGTCCAGGGCGCCGACCTCGCGGCGCTGACGGCGACGCCGTAGGCGACAGCGCCGCGAAATGCAAGCTCCACGTAGGGGGCGGAGTTGCGGAGCCCCCGGAGGTCAGCGTGTCGCGGCCTGCTCGGGCGTGCCCGCTGCCAGCCGGCGGGCCTGCTCGGCGAGGCGGCGGAAGCCTGTGGCTTCGGCGGTGGCGGCGAGGGCTTCGAGGTTGGAGCGCTCGGTGGCGGCGGTGCCCGGCGCGGTCGCGGCGAGCTCCGCCAGCGCGAGGCGGCTCTCGAGCTCCAGCTCGAGGAGGCCGGCGCGCTGGGCGGCGGCGCGCACCTCTTCGCCGAGCCGCGCCGCCTCGGCGGGGTGGGTGGCCGTCTCCTGGCGCGCCGCCGCGAGGAGCACCAGCAGGCGGATGCGCAAGTTCTCGACGTTCGGGAGGAGCGCCCGCGCCTGCGCCAGGAGATCGCGGGCCGCGGCGTCGTCGCGGCGGGCGGTCGCCGCCCGCGCCGCTACGGCGAGCGCCAGCGCCTGCCCGTCGGCCGCGCCCTCGGCCGCGAACGCCTCCGCCGCCTCCCGCGCCAGCGCCTCCGCCCGCTGCGCCTCGCCGAGCTCGCGCAGCACCGTGGCCAGCGCCACGCGACTCTCGGCGGCGGTGCCGCGCTCACCCAGTCCCTGGCGCAGCGCGAGCGCCCGCTCGTGCCGCTGCCGCGCGGCCTCGAGGTCGCCGCGGCGCGCCAGCACCTCGCCCAGGCCGAACTCGGCGTAGGCGGCGGCGCTCCGGTTGGCGATCTTGCGGCAGAGCGCGAGCGACTCGCTGAAGCGTCGCTCGGCGGCGGCGAGCTCGCCCTGGTCGAGCAGCGCCTGCCCGAGGTTGTTGAGCGAGCCCACCTCGCCGAGGCGCTGGCCGGCCTGGCGGCGCAGCGCCAGCGCCAGCTCGTGCCGCCGCCGCGCCTCCTGCAGCGCGCCCTGCTTGCGCAGCATGGCGCCCAGGTTGTCGAGCGCGGCCGCCTCGCCCATGCGGTCGCCGAGGCTGCGGCGGATGGCGAGCGAGCGCTCGAACATCCGTGCTGCCTCGGCGAGGCTGCCGCGGCGGGCCAGCGCGGCGCCGAGGTTGTTCAGCGCGTAGGCCTGGGCCGAGCGGTTGCCGGTCTCGCGCGCCAGCGCCAGCACCTCCTGATACAGGCGCTCGGCCTCCGCCCCCTGCCCCTGCGCCTTCAGCACCACGGCGATGTTGTTGAGGGCGCCGGCCTCGGCGGCCTTGGCGCCGATCGCGCGGTAGGTGGCGAGGGCCTGCTCGTAGAGCGCCGTCGCGCCCTCGAGGTCGCCGCGGTCGAAGCGCAGGTTGGCGGCGTGAGTGAGCGCCTCGGCGCCGCCGGCGCGGTCGCCGGCCTGCGCGAAGAGGGCGCGCGCCTGCTCGCAGGCGGCGGCGCCGCGCCCGCCGTCGCCCAGGTTGCGGAAGGCACGGCATTCGGCGAGGCGCGCCTGCGCCACCAGCAGGCGGGCGCCGATCGCCGCGCCCTTGGCGGCGGCGCGCGTCGCGGCACGCTGCTGCCGCCGCAGGTCGCCGAGCGCTCCCGCCGCGGTCGCCTCGGCGAGGTCGATCCGCGGGTCCTCGCCGGCCGGCGCCGGCAGGGCGCGCAGCGCGTTGAAGGTGGCGAGTGCCTCTTGCGGCGCGCCGGCGGCGGTCTGCGCCGCGCCGAGACGGAGGCCGTAGTCGACGTTGTCCGGGTAGAGGCCCCAGAGGGTGCGATAGATCTCGACCGCCCGCGGCCACTGCTCGACGGTCTCGCGGTACTGCGCCTCGACGACCAGGCGCTGCTCCTGCGGCAGCGGGCGCGACAGCTCGAAGGCCTGGCGCGCCGCAACGACTGCCCGGTCCTGGAAGCCGAGGGCGGTCCAGGCGGCGGCGAGGCCGGAGTGGGCGAGCGCGTTGCGGCGGTCGGCGGCGACCGCCTGCTGGAAGAGGTCGCGCGCCGCGAGCGGCTCGAAGCCGCGCAGCTTGGCCAGGCCCTCGGCGTAGAAGCGGGCCGCCAGGGGATTGCTGGGCAGCGCGGCGCGCGCCGCCACCGCCGCTCCCGCCGTCTGATCGCCGCCGGCGCCGAGCGCGCGGCGCAGGCGCTCGCCGGCGCGCGCCACGAGAGCGAAGAGCTGCGCCTCGCCGCCCGACTCGGCGACGAGCGTCGTCTCGCCGGTCGCGGTGTTCTGGAGGCGCAGGTCGAGCCGGAGCTGCCGCTCGCCTTCGCGGTCGCCGATCGCGAGGTACGAGCCGAGCAGGACGTGATCCGCGCCGAGGGCGGGGCGGAGGCGCGCCAGGGTCTCCGCGCCCAGGGTCTCGGCGTCGGCGAGGCCGAGCTCCACCTTGGTGCGCGCCACGTTCTCGCTCGCCACGACGCGCAGCTCCGGGGCGGCGCCGAGCTCGGTCGAGAGCATCTCGGTCAAGGCGCCGGAGAGCCAGGCCGCCGCGCCGCCCTGCGAGCTGTTCTTGAAGCCCAGGACGGCGACGGCGCGGCGCGGGACCACGTCGGCGACGCCGGGAAGCGCGAGCAGCCGCTCCTTGTCGCGTTGCGCGGCGAGCCGCTCCTGGATGCGCCAGGCGGTGACGCCGAAGGAGGCGAGGATGACGAGCGAGAGCGCCGCGATCGCCAGCCGGCGCCGCTTCGCCTCGGGCCCCGCGGCGTGCCGTCTCTGCCGCCGCGCGCCGCCGCCGGTCGGTTCCGCCGCCGCCGCGCCGGCCTGCCCCGCCGCGGCGCCGCGCCGGCCGCCGCCCACCGGGCGCGCCGCCTCCTCCTCGCCGGCGAGCGCCCGCGCCACCGCGCGCGCCGACGGGTAGCGCGCGGCCGGATCGCGCTCGAGGCAGCGCAGGATGACCGCTTCCCAGCGCGGATCGATCCCCGGGGCGTGCACCCGCGGCGGTGCCGGCGCCTCCTGCAGGCGCTTGACCGCCGTCGAGAGCGCGGTGTCGCCGACGAAGGGGACCTTGCCGGTCAGTGTCTCGTAGAGGACGATGCCGAGGGCGTAGACGTCGACCGCCGGCGTGATCTCGCCCCCCTGCACCTGCTCCGGCGCCAGGTAGGCCGGCGTCCCGAGGACGCCCGCCGTGGTGAGCGTCAGGTGGCCGGCGTCGAGCCCCTCGGCGCGGGCGAGGCCGAAGTCGGTGACGACGGCGCGCGCCGCGCCGTCCTTCTCTCCGGCGAGGACGATGTTGCCGGGCTTCAAGTCACGGTGCACGATCCCCGCATGGTGCGCGGCGGCGAGGGCGTCGAGCACCTGGCGCACCATCGGCAGCGCCGCCTCGGGAGCCAGCGGCCCGCCCCGCCGCAGCCGCTCGGCGAGTGTCTCGCCGACCAGCAGCTCCATGGTCAGGAAGAGCACCTCTTGGTTGTCCAGCGCCCCCGCCGGCCGGTGCTGGCCGAGGTCGAAGATGCGGCAGACGTTCGGGTGCGTGACCTTGCGCGCGAGCTGGATCTCGCGCTTGAAGCGCTCGATCGCGGAGTCGTCGCGCGCCACCTCCGGGCGCACGGTCTTCAACGCCACGCGCTCGCGCAACACCAGGTCCTCGACCTCGTAGACCTCGCCCATCCCGCCCTGGGCGAGGAAGGCGCGGACGACGTAGCGGCCGGCCAGGATGTCGCCGGGGGCGAACGCCGGCGGCGCCGTGCCCCCGCGCGACCGCGGCACTGAGCCGCCGCTCAGCGGGGT
>JBIOUG010000010.1:0-93048 GCA_044866775.1 Thermoanaerobaculia bacterium
CCGCATCGAGCTGGGCGAGATCGAGGCGGCGCTCGCGGCGCACCCGGCGGTGGCCGAGGCGGTGGTGGTTGCGCGTGACCGCGGACAGGGAGGCGGACAAGAGAAAGACAAAGGCGTTCAGGTAGAGAAGCGGCTGGTGGCTTATCTAGTCCTGCGGCGAGAGCCGGCCGCGGTAGGCCTGGAGAAGTCGGTGACCGGTCCTTCGGTCGACCAGCTCCGCTCCTGGCTCGGTGCGACGCTGCCCGAGTACATGGTGCCGTCGGCGTTTGTCGTGCTCGACGCACTGCCCCTCTCACCCAACGGCAAGATCGACCGCAAGGCGCTGCCCGAGCCGGAGGAGCCGGCGGCGGATGCCGCGCGCCAGATCGTCGCTCCGCGCACCATGCTCGAGCGCGAGCTCGCGGCGCTGTTCCAGAAGGTCCTGCACCTCGATGCGATCGGCGTGCACGACGACTTCTTCCTGGTCGGCGGCAATTCGATTCAGGGGGCGAGCCTCGTCAATCGGCTGCAGGAACGCCTGGGAGAGGTCGTCCACGTAGTGGCGATCTTCGACGCACCGACCGTGGCGCGGCTGGCGGTGAAGCTTCACGAGCAGTACCCGTCGGCCGTGGCGCGACTGACCGGCGAGGCACCGGGCTCGGCGCTGCGCACGCAGGAGGGAGATCTCGCGGCGGAGCACGGCGACGAGCCAGCGACAACGGGCTCCGCGGTGGCGATCGGGCGCACGGGGTGGCAGTCCGGCGCGCCGTTGCCGCTCTCCTTCGCGCAGGAGAGGCTCTGGTTTCTCGACCGGCTGGAGCCGGGCACCGCCACCTACAACCTTCCGGCCGGAGTGCGGGCGATCGGCGCGCTCGACGTCGCGTCCTTCCGTGCGGCAGCGGCGGAGATCGTGCGGCGCCACGCCGCGCTTCGCACCACCTTTGTCGAATGGGACGGGCGTCCATATCAGGTAGTCGCAGCCGTAGAGTCGGCGGCGCCGGTCCTCCCGATCGTCGACCTTTCTCGGCTGCGCGACGGCGCGGCGCGCGAAGCCGAGGCGATGGGGCTCGCGACGGCCGAGGCGCGGCGGCCGTTCGACCTCACCGTCGGACCGCTGCTGCGGATGACGCTGGTGCGGCTCGGCGCCGCCGATCAGGTCTTCTTCTTCGCCATGCACCACATCGTCTCCGACGGCTGGTCGGTGGGGATCTTCTTCCGTGAGCTGGCGATGCTCTACGGCGCCTTCAGCGCCGGCAAGCCGTCGCCGCTCCGGGAGCTGTCTATCCAGTATCCCGACTTCGCCTCGTGGCAGCGTCGCTGGCTGGCCGGTCCGGTGCTCGAGGCGCAGCTCGCTCACTGGCGCGAGCGTCTGGCCGGCGCCCCGGCGGCGCTCGACCTGGCGACCGATCGCCCGCGCCCGCCGGTCCAGGGGCACCGCGGCGCCTATACGACGGCGCGCTGCTCCGCGGAGCTGCTGGAGCCGCTCGCCGCGCTCGCCGGTGCCGAAGGCGCGACGCTGTTCATGCTCCTGTTGGCCGCCCTGGACGTGCTCCTCCACCGCCACAGCGGCCAGGAGGACGTGCTCGTCGGTACTCCCATCGCCCACCGCACGCGCCTCGCGACCGAAGAGTTGATCGGCTTCTTCGTCAACACGCTGGTTCTTCGTACTCATGTGTCGGGGGATCCGACGCTGCGCATACTGCTCGGACGGGTGCGGGACACCGCGCTCGCCGCGTACGCTCATCAGGACCTGCCGTTCGAGAAGCTCGTGGAGGCGCTGCAGCCGCTGCGCGATCCCAGCCGCTCGCCGTTCTTCCAGGTGATGTTTACTGTCCAGGACACGACGCGGGAACGGGCGGCGGCCATGGGTGAGCTGCGGCTCTCACCTCTGGAGATGGGCATCGGCACGTCCAAGTTCGACCTCACACTGGCGATTGCTCAGAGCGCCGACGGTCTCCTCCTCGAGATGGAATACAACCCGGACCTCTTCGACCGGACGACCGTCGAACGAATGCTGGGGCATTACCGGGGGCTGCTTGCGGCGGCGGCAGCCGTCGCGGACCGGCCGCTGTCGGAGCTGCCGTGGCTGTCCGTGCCGGAGCGCCACCAGCTTCTCGCGGAGTGGAACGACACGGCCTGCGACGACCGCGCCGACATCACCGTGCTCGACCTGATCGCGGCGCAGGTGCGGCAGCGGCCGGACGCGACGGCGGTGGCTTGGCGCGGGGGCTCGCTGACCTACGCCGAGCTGGATGCCCGCGCCAACCGGCTGGCCCGTCACCTCCTCCGCCTCGGGGTTGGCCCCGAAGTGCCGGTGGCGCTGCTGCTCGAGCGGTCTCCCGAAGTCGTGGTGGCGGCCCTCGCTGCGCTGAAGGCCGGCGGCGCCTACCTGCCGCTCGACGGCGCCTATCCGGCCGAGCGGCTGAGGTGGCTGGTGGAGGACGCGCGAGCCGCGGCGGTCGTGACGCAAGGGAGCTTGGCCGAGAAGCTGGCGGGCACGAGCGCGCCGCTGCTGCTGGTGGATGGCGAGGAGCAGCCGTGGCTGCGAGAGCGTGCGTCCGCGCCGGCGCGGCCTGCTCCGCCGCTCGAAGGGCTGGCCTACATCATCTACACCTCCGGCTCGACTGGACGGCCGAAGGGCGTCGAAGTGCCGCATGGCGGTCTGAACAACCTCATCGCATGGCACCGCCGCATCTACGATGTGACGCCGGCCGACCGGGCCACGCAGCTCGCCGGGCTGGCATTCGACGCCTCCGTCTGGGAGATCTGGCCATATCTGGCGGCGGGCGCAAGCCTGCACCTGCCGGACGAGGAGACGCGGGCCTCGGCGCCGCGACTCCTGCAGTGGCTGGCGCAGGAGCGGATCACGCTCGCCTTCCTGCCGACGCCCTTGGCGGAGACGATGCTTACCGAGGACCTGGACGCGGCGGCGGCGGAGGGTCTGGCGCTGCGGGCGCTCTTGACGGGCGGCGACCGCCTGCATCAGCCGCCCGCCCGGCCGCTCCCGTTCGCGCTGATCAACCATTACGGGCCGACCGAGAACACGGTCGTGGCGACGGCCGCGACGGTTGCTTCCGCCACGGCGACGCCGCCGATCGGCCGTCCGATCGCCAACGCGCGGGCCTACATTGTGGACCGGTACCTCCACCGGGTAGCCGTGGGCGTACCGGGCGAGCTCTGGGTGGGAGGAGCGTCGCTCGCCCGCGGCTACCACGGCCGTCCCGACCTGACGGCGGAGCGTTTCGTCCCCGACCCCTTCGCGGCAGCGGCGGGGGAGCGGGGCGGGCGTCTGTACCGCACGGGCGACCTGGTCCGCTGGCTGCCCGACGGCACGCTCGAGTTCCTCGGGCGCGTCGACCAGCAGGTGAAGGTCCGTGGCTTCCGCATCGAGCTCGGCGAGATCGAAGCGACCCTCTCCGCCCACCCGGCGGTCGCTCAGGCAGTCGTCGTCGCGCGCGAGGACCGGCCCGGCGCTCGACGCCTCGTCGCTTACGTCGTCGCGCACGTCACCCCCGAGGCCACCCTGACGCTCGCTGGCCTGCGCACCTGGCTGGCCGGGAAGCTCCCCGACTACATGCTCCCCTCGGCCTTCGTCGTCCTCGAAGCCTTGCCGCTCAACCCGAGCGGCAAGGTGGACCGCAAGGCGCTTCCCGAGCCGGCGCGGCTCGCCGAAACGGCGGCGTACGCGCCACTGAAGGGACCCATCGAAGAGCTCGTCGCGGGCATCTGGTCGGAGCTGCTGGGCGTGGAGCGGATAGGCGCGGAGGACAACTTCTTCGATCTGGGCGGGCACTCCCTAGTGGCGGCGCGGGTCGCCTCGCGGCTACGGCGCGCGTTCGGGGTCGAGCTGCCTCTCAGGCGTCTCTTCGAGCGCACGACCGTCGCGCAGCTCGCGGCGGAGGTCGAGGCGGAGCTGCGCCGCGGCGCCGGCGCCGCGACCGACGCGCAGCCGCCGCTGGTGCCGGTCGGACGCGGCGGCGAGATCCCGCTCTCTTTCGCGCAAGAACGCCTCTGGCTGATCGATCAGATGGAGCCGGGCAGCCCCGCCTTGCAGATCGCGGCGCCGATTCGCATCCGCGGCACGCTCGACGTTGGGCGACTCGAGGGCGCCTTCGCGGCGGTCGTGACACGGCACGAGGCTCTCCGCACCAGCTTTCCGGCCGCAGGGGGAACGCCGCGCCAGGCGATCAACCCCGCGCCACGGATTGGCTTCGAGCTGCACGACCTGGCCGGGCTGCCCGACGCCACGGCACGCGAGCGCGAGACCGCGCGCTTGACGGCGCGGGACGGCAATCGGCCGTTCGACCTCGCGCGTGGGCCGCTGCTACGCGTAACCCTGCTGCGGCTCGACGAGACCGAGCACCTGCTGCTTCTGACCATCCACCACATCGTCGCCGACGGGTGGTCGATCGGCATCCTGCTGCACGAGCTGGCGGCCTGCTACGAGGCGCTGGGCCGAGCTGCGCTGGGCGGTGCGGAGACTCTGGCCGGCGCCGCCGATGTGGCGGCCGCCGCGGGCCTTGCCCCTCTGCCGGTGCAGTATATCGACTACGCGGTCTGGCAGCGGCGGTGGCTCAGCGGCGCGGAGCTGGACCGGCAACTGGACTACTGGCGCGAGCGGCTCGCCGGCTCGCCGCCGTTGCTCGAGCTGCCGCTGGACCGGGCGCGGCCTGCCGTCCAAACCTTCCGGGGCGAGGTGCACGAGCAGCGGCTGCCCGCCGATGCGACGGCCGCGCTCCAGGCCTGCGGCCGCCGCGAAGGGGCGACGCTCTTCATGGTCCTTCTCGCCGGCCTCTCGACGTTGCTCGGCCGTCTGGCAGGCCAGCGGGACGTGCTGATCGGCGCGCCGGTAGCCGGTCGCAATCGCGCCGAGGTCGACGGGCTCGTCGGCTGTTTCCTCAACACGCTCGTCCTGCGCGCCGACCTCACGGCCGCGCCGAGCTTCCGCACCCTCCTCGCCCGCGTGCGCGAGACGACCCTCGGCGCCTTCGGCCACCAGGACCTGCCCTTCGAGAAACTCCTCGAGGAGCTGCAGCCGCCGCGCACCCTGGCGCACACGCCGCTGTTCCAGGTCTTCCTCAACGTCCTCAACTTTCCGGCCATCTCGGCGGAGCTGCCGGGGCTGACCCTCGAGATGCTCGCGCCGCACGAGGTGAGCGCCAAGTTCGATCTCACCCTCTACGTCCTCGAGGACGCAGCAGGGCTCCGCCTGGACTGGGTTTACAACAGCGATCTCTTCGACCGCATCCGGATCGAGGAGATGGCGCGCCAGCTTGCGCTGCTGCTCGCGCGCGCGGTGGCCGAGCCCGATCGGCCGGTGGAATCGCTGTCGCTGCTGACGCCCGAGGCCGCCCGTCTCCTGCCCGATCCGGCGGACCACCTCGACCGCGGGTGGCTGGGCTCGGTGCCGGAGCGGTTCGCGGAGCTCGCCGCCCGCGCGCCGGCACTGCCCGCCGTCTCCGACCCAGTCGAGAGCTGGAGCTACGGCGAGCTCGCCGCGTACTCCCACCGGCTGGCGTGGCGGCTCGCGCACGGCGGCGTGGACAAGGGCGACTTCGTCGCCATCTGGGCGCACCGGAGCGCCGCGCTGGTGCCGGCGCTGCTCGGCACGCTCGAGACCGGAGCGGCGTTCGTCATGCTCGACCCGGCCTATCCGGCGGCCCGCCTGGCCGAGATGGTTCGCCTCGCCCCGCCGGCCGGGCTGGTGGCGCTCGAGGCGGCCGGGCCTGTGCCGGAAGAGGTCGAGGAGGCGCTCGCGGGCGTGGGATGCCGCTGCCGCCTTACGCTGCCGGCGAAGAGCGCCCTCGCGACCCGCGACCCGGCGGCGGGGAAGCCCGAAGAGCCGCTCGGAGTCGAGCTGGCGCCGAACGACCCGGCGTACGTCGCCTTCACCTCCGGCTCGACCGGTCGGCCGAAAGGGATCGTCGGCCGGCATGGATCGCTGTCTCACTTCATTCCGTGGCAGCGGGAGCGCTACGAGCTCTCGGAGGACGATCGCTTCAGTCTCCTTTCGGGCCTGGCGCACGACCCGCTGCATCGCGACGTCTTCACGCCGCTCCAGACCGGCAGCTCGATCGCCGTGCCGGACCCGGAGCGGATCGGCAGCGCCGGCTACCTCGCCACCTGGTTGCGCGAGGCAGGGGTGACGGTGGCGAACCTGACGCCGGCAATGGGGCAGCTCGTCGCCGAAGGCGGCGGCGCGGGCCGCCTGCCGGCGCTGCGGCTCGCCTTCGTCGTTGGGGACGTGCTGACGCGACGCGACGTGCGGCGGCTCCAGGAGCTGGCGCCCGAGCTGGTTTGCGTCAACCACTACGGCTCGACGGAGACGCAGCGGGCGGTGGGCTACTACGTGGTGCCGCCGCGCTCGGCCGACTCGCTCCCGGAGGTGCTGCCGCTTGGCCGCGGCATCCCCGACGTCCAGCTCTTGGTCGTCAACGCCGCCGGGGTACAGGCGGGCGTCGGCGAGGTGGGAGAGGTCTGGGTGCGCAGCCCGCACGTGGCGCTGGGCTATCTGGATGAGCCGGAGCGGACGGCCGAGCGGTTCGTCGCTAATCCCTGGACTGGCGAGGACTGGGACGTTGCGTACCGCACGGGAGACCTCGGACGGTACTTGCCGGACGGCCAGGTCGCCTTTGCCGGACGCGCCGACCAGCAGGTCAAGGTGCGGGGATTCCGGATCGAGCTCGGAGAGGTGGAGTCGGTACTGGGGCGCCACCCGCAGGTGCGCGAGGTCGCAGTGGTGGCGAAGGGAGCGCCGACGGAACGGCACCTGGTCGCCTATGTCGTGCCGTCGGCAACGGGACGGCGCGACGACGAGCTGATCACGCTGCTGCGCGGCTATCTTAAGGAATGTCTCCCGGATTACATGGTGCCCGCGGTGTGGATGAAGCTGTCGGCGCTGCCGCTGACCCCGAACGGCAAGCTCAACCGCCGCGCTCTGCCGGAGCCGGAGGAGCCCGCCGGCGCCGCGGAGCACGCGGCGCCGCGCTCGCTCACGGAGGAGCTGCTGGTCGACATCTGGCGCGAGGTGCTGAGCCGAGAGCAGATCGGCATTCACGACAACTTCTTCGATCTCGGGGGGCATTCGCTGCTCGCCGCGCGCGTCGTCGCGCGGCTGCGTGCGGCGGCGGACCTCGAGCTGCCGTTGCGGGCGCTCTTCGAAGCGCCGACGATCGAGACCTTGGCCCAGCGCGTGGAGGCGCTGTTACTGGCGGGGGAGAGTGAAGCCGCGAACGTCTGAGGGACCGGCGCCACCGCCGGCGCCTGCGATCTGTCCTCGACAACGACGGTTTACGCACTTCCATATCAAGCCATGGCAGAACCGAAGCAGGCCCCGCGCGACGCGGGCAGCTCCGATACCTCAGCGCGTGCGCAAGCGCTTCTCGCGCAGCGGTTGAAGACTGCAGCGCGGCAGAAGACGCCACCACCGCTGCGGGCACACCGTGACATCGCACCGCTGTCCTTCGGCCAGGAACGGCTCTGGTTCCTGGACCAGCTCGAGCCGGGGAACGCGGCCTACAACCTTCCTGCCGCTTGGCTGCTGCGCGGCCCGCTCGACATCACCGCTATGGCCGGCGCGTTCGACGAGGTCGTGCGCCGGCACGAGTCTCTGCGCACCATTTTCGAGCCCGCGGCCGAGGGCGCCGTGCAGCGCATCCTCCCGCCTGCCCCGGTGCGGCTGCCGCTGGTCGACCTCCGGGCGCTGCCCGCAGAGGTCCGCCATGCCACCGCGCGCTCTCTGGCGGTGGCGGAGGCTGCACGAGGGTTTGATCTCGCGCGTGGACCGCTGTTCCGGCGCGCGCTCGTGCGGCTCGCCGGCGGTGGCCCGTCCGCCGTGGAGCCCGAGCACCTGCTCCTCTTCACCCTGCACCACATCGTCACCGATGGCTGGTCGCAGGTCCTCCTCGTCAACGAGGTTGCCGCCGCCTACGCCGCGCTTGCCGCCCGCACGGCCGGCGTGGCGACAGAATCGGGGTTGCCGGAGCTGCCTCTGCAGTACTCCGACTTCGCGGCCTGGCAGCGGTCGGCGCTGACCGGCGCCGCCTTGGAGCGCCAGCTCGCCTTTTGGCGCCAGGCCTTGGCGGGTGCCCCGGCGCTGCTCGAGCTCCCCACCGACCGTCCGCGCCCGGCGGCCCAGACCTTCCGCGGCGCCCGGTTGACGAGGGGCCTGCCGGAGCGGCTCGCCCAACAGTTGCGGGCGCTCGGCCGGAGCGAGGGGACCACGCTGTTCATGGTGCTCCTCGCCGCCTTCCAGGCGCTCCTCGCGCGCCACAGCGGCGCCGAGGACATTGCGGTGGGAACGCCGATCGCCGGCCGGCGTTACGAGACCGAGAAGCTCATCGGGCTCTTTGTCAACACGCTGGTGATCCGCGGCGACCTCGCGGGCGATACGTCGTTCTCCGCGCTTCTGGCGCGGGTACGCGAAGTGGCCCTCGACGCTTTCGCCAACCAGGAGCTGCCGTTCGAGAAGGTGGTCGAGCACCTGCAGCCGGAGCGGGCGCTGGATCACTCGCCGCTGTTCCAGGTGATGTTCATCCTCCAGAACGTGCCGGGTGAGATCGAGCCGCTAGGCGGACTGCGGCTCTCGCCGCTGGAGGTGCACTCGGGGACCTCCAAGTTCGACCTCACGCTCACCCTCTACGAGACCGAGGACGGGCTCGTGGAGCGCCTCGAGTACAACTGCGATCTCTTCGACGGCACCAGCGTCGAGCGGCTGCTCGGGCATTACCGGACGGTGCTGGCCAGCGTCGCGGCCGACGCGAGCCGTCCGCTGTCGGAGCTGCCCTGGTTCACCGAGCCGGAGCGCCACCAGCTCCTGGCTGAGTGGAGCGACACGGTGTGCGACGGCGGCGGCGGGACCTCCGTGCACGAGTTGATCGCCGTGCAGGCACGGCGGCGGCCGGAGACGGTGGCGGTGGTCTGCGGCGGCGAACGGCTGACGTATGCCGAGTTGGAGTGGCGAACCGCCGCGCTGGCCGCGCGGCTGCAGCAGCTCGGGGCGGGTCCCGAGACCCTCGTTGGGATCGCCCTCGAGCGCACGCCGGCGATGGTGGCGGCGGTGCTCGGGGTGATGCGGACCGGAGCGGCGTACGTGCCCCTTGATCCGGCCCACCCGCAGGAGCGGCTGGGACTGACCCTGGATGCGGCGCAGCCACTGGCGCTGGTGACGCAAGAGAGCTTGCTGAACGAGCTGCCGACTCACGCGGCCGAGGTCGTGCTGGTGGACGGACCGGAAGCGGTCTTCGCCAGGAACGCGGTGGAATCGGCCGTTTCCGAGCGCACTGCGGCGGTGCTGCCGGAGCAGATCGCCTACGTCCTGTTCACCTCGGGATCCACGGGGCGGCCGAAGGGTGTGCAGGTGCCGCACGGAGCGCTGCTGAACTTCCTGCTGTCGATGCAGCGCGAGCCTGGTTTTGCGGCAGGCGAGGCGCTGCTGGCGGTGACCACGCTCTCGTTCGACATCGCGGGACTCGAGTTGCTGCTGCCGCTGATCACAGGCGGGCGCGTCGAGCTGGCAACACGGGAAGAGGCCGCCGACGGCGAGCTGCTGCAGCGGCGGCTGGCGGCGTCGGGAGCGACGGTGCTGCAAGCCACGCCGGCGACCTGGAGGCTGCTGCTCGACGCCGGCTGGGAAGGCGATGAGCGGCTGGTGGCGCTGTGCGGGGGCGAGGCGCTGCCGGGCGAGCTGGCGGCGCAGCTCGTGGGCCGGGTCGGGGCGTTGTGGAACATGTACGGTCCGACGGAGACGACGATCTGGTCGGCGGCGCGGCGGGTGGTGGAGGAGGAAGGGGGGGAGGCGACGGTGCCGGTCGGGGGCGCCATCGCCAACACGCAGCTCTACGTGCTGGACCGGAGGCTCGAGGCGGTTGCGGTCGGGGTGGCGGGCGAGCTGGCGATCGGTGGGGCGGGACTGGCGCGGGGGTATCTCGGTGCGCCGGAGCTGACGGCGGAGCGGTTCGTGCCCGATGCATTCGCTGGCAAGCCGGGCGCGCGCATGTACCGGTCGGGCGATCTGGTGCGGTGGCGCGCGGATGGGCGGATCGACTTCCTCGGGCGGCTGGACTTCCAGGTCAAGGTGCGTGGATTCCGCATCGAGCTCGGAGAGATCGAGGCGGCGCTGTTACGGCACCCGCAGATCGCGCAGGCGGTGGTGGTGGCGCGAGAGGATCGGCCAGGCGAAGGAAGAGCGGAAGGGTTCCAGGTAGAGAAGCGGCTGGTGGCCTACGTGGTATCGCAGCGAGCGCTGACGCCCGCGGGACTGCAGCAGGTGGTGCCCGAGTCTGGCATGGCGACCATTGCCGACTCTGAGACGGCGCGAGCAGCGGGTCGTTCCCTACCTGAAGTGTCTTGGGTCAGCGAGCTGCGTACCTGGCTCACGGGCAGGCTCCCCGACTACATGGTGCCGTCGGTGTTCGTCGTGCTGGAGGCCTTGCCGCTCAACTCGAGCGGCAAGGTGGACCGTAAGGCACTGCCGGCGCCGGCGTGGATCGAGACGGTGGTGGAGGGGTACGTCGCGCCGCGGGGGCCGGTCGAGGAGCTGATCGCGGGGATCTGGTCGGAGTTACTGCAGGTCGAGCGCGTGGGCGCGCACGACAGCTTCTTCGCGCTCGGCGGGCACTCGCTGCTCGCCGCGCGGGTGGTGTCGCGGCTGCGTGGGGCGTTCGGAGTCGAGGTGCCGCTGCGGCGGATGTTCGAGGCGCCCACGCTTTCCGCCCTGGCGGCGGAGATCGCGGCGCTGCGCACGAGTGGCGCGCATGCCGCACCGCCGATCGAGCGCGTATCGCGAGACCGCCCGCTCGTTGCGTCGTTCGCCCAGGAGCGGCTCTGGTTCCTCGACCGTCTCCAGCCAGGCGGTGCCGCCTACAACTTACCGGGGGCGGTGCGGTTGCGCGGCCGACTGGACCTGGCTCTGCTGGCGGCCTGTCTCGACGAGGTCGTCCGCCGTCACGAGACGCTGCGCACCACGTTCGCGGTCGAGGAGGACCGGCCGGTGCAGGTCATCGCGCCGGCCGCTGCGCGGCCGCTGCCGCTGCTCGATCTCTCGCACCTCGGGGCGCCGCGCCGCGAGGCCGAGGGGCGCCGCGTGCTCGCAGCGGAGGGCGCCCGGCCATTCGACCTGGCGGCGGGTCCGCTGCTCCGCAGCGGTGTCGTGCGGCTGGCGGCCGACGAGCACTTCGTCGTCCTGACGCACCACCACATCGTCACCGATGACTGGTCGCTCGGCGTGCTCCTCTCAGAGCTGGAAGCCCTCTATGCCGCGTTCGCGTCTGGCCGGCCGTCGCCGCTGCCCGAGCTGCCCATTCAGTACGCCGACTTTGCCGTGTGGCAGCGCGACTGGCTCGCCGGCGAGGTGCTCGACGAGCAGCTCGCCTTCTGGCGGCGGCACCTGGAAGGCGCCCCGGCGGTGCTCGACCTGCCGAGCGACCGCCCGCGCCCGCCGCGCCAGAGCTTCCGCGGCGCGGCGTTCCGGTTCACGCTGCCCGACGCGCTGAGCGCCGGCATCCGCGCGCTCGCCCGGCGCGAGGGCGCGACGGTGTTCATGACCCTGCTCGCAGCGTTCGAGGTGCTGCTCCATCGCCTGACCGGGCAGGACGACCTCGTCGTCGGAACGCCGATCGCCAACCGCACCCGGGTCGAGCTCGAGGGGCTGATCGGGTTCTTCGTCAACACGCTCGCGATGCGGACAGACCTTTCCGGCGACTCCTCGTTCCGTGAGGTCATGGGGCGCGTGCGCGAAACGGCGCTGGGAGCCTACGCGCACCAGGACCTGCCGTTCGAGAAGCTGGTCGAGGAGATGCGGGTGGAGCGCGACCTCAGCCGCTCGCCCATCTTCCAGGTTCTCTTCCAGGTGCTCAACGCGCCGCGGGCCTCTTTCGCGCTTCCCGGCCTCACGGTCGAAGGAGTCCACGACGAGGTGCAGACGGTCAAGTTCGATCTGGTGCTGGCGGTCGCGGACTCCGGTGCCGCGCTCAGCGGCATCTGGCGCTACCGCCGGGACCTCTTCGACCCCGCGACCGTTCACCGCATCGCCCGGCACTTCGAGGTCCTCCTCCGCGGGCTGGTCGTCGATCCCGGCCTGCGCGTCTCGGCGCTGCCCCTGCTGGAGCCGGCGGAGCGCCACCAGCTCCTCCATGAATGGGGCGACCGCGCACCGCGGGAGGGGGAGCCGGAGTGCGTGCACCACCGCTTCGAGACCTGGGCGGCGCGCGCGCCGGAGGCCGTGGCGGTCACCTACCAAGGCAACCCGCTCACCTACGGCGAGCTCGATCGCCGGGCCAATCGGCTCGCCCGCCGTCTGCGACGGCTCGGGGTCGGCGAGGAAACGCGCGTGGGCGTCTGCCTGGAGCGCTCGGCCGACCTGGTGGTCGCCATCCTCGGCGTCCTCAAGGCCGGCGGGGCTTACGTCCCGCTCGATCCCAACTACCCGCAGGAGCGCATCGCCTTCGTGCTCGAGGACGCGCGGGCCGCGGTCCTCCTGACCCAGGAGTCGCTGCTCGCGGCGGTCGGACGGTCCGCCGCGCCGGTCCTCTGCCTCGACGCCGACGCCGCCGCGATCGGGGAGGAGAGCGCGGCGCCGCTCGTCCCGGTGGGAGACCTCGACTCGCTCGCCTACGTCATCTACACCTCGGGCTCGACCGGCAAGCCGAAGGGGACGCTCGTCACCCACCGCAACATGGCGCGGCTCTTCTCGGCGACCGAGCCCTGGTTCGGCTTCGGGCCGGGAGACGTCTGGACGCTCTTCCACTCCTGCGCCTTCGACTTCTCGGTCTGGGAGCTCTGGGGAGCGCTCGCCTACGGCGGGCGGCTGGTCGTGGTGCCGTTCGCCGAGAGCCGCTCGCCGCGCCACTTCCGCGAGCTGCTGGCGCGGGAGGGCGTCACCGTCCTCAACCAGACGCCGGCGGCGTTCCTGCAGCTCCAGCGCGCCGACGAGGAGGCGGGCGCGGAGCTCGGCGCCCTGCGCCTGCGGTGGGTGATCTTCGGCGGCGAGGCCCTGGACCTGCCGGCCCTCGCGCCGTGGTTCGCGCGGCACGGCGACCGTCTGCCGACGCTGGTCAACATGTACGGCATCACCGAGACGACCGTGCACGTCACCTACCGGCCGCTCTCGACCGCCGACCTCGGGACGGCCCGCGGCAGCGCCGTCGGCCGCCCGATCCCCGATCTCGCGGTCTACGTGCTCGACCCGGCGACGCTCCGGCCGCAGCCGATCGGCGTGCCGGGCGAGATGGTCGTCGCCGGCGCCGGGGTGGCGCGCGGGTATCTCGGCCGGCCCGAGCTGACCGCCGCGCGCTTCGTGCCGGACCCGTTCGGCGGCGAGCCGGGCGCTCGCCTGTACCGCAGCGGCGACCTGGCGCGGCTGCTGCCGGGCGGGGAGCTCGAGTACCTGGGGCGGATCGACCAGCAGGTCAAGGTCCGCGGCTTCCGCGTCGAGCTCGGGGAGATCGAGGCGGCGCTGGCGTCGCATCCGGCGGTGGCGGAGGCGGTCGTGCTGCCGCGCGGCGGGGCCGGCGAGCAGCGCCTCGTCGCCTGGGTGGTCCCCCGCGCCGGCGGACCGGACGTGCCAGCACCGAGCGTGCTCGAGCTCCGGCGCCACCTGCAGCGCACCCTGCCGGACTACATGCTGCCGGCGGACTTCGTCTTCCTGGAGAGCTTGCCGCTGACCGCCCACGGCAAGGTGGACCGGCGGGCGCTGCCGGAGCCGGCGGGGGAGCGGCCGGAGCTCGAGCGCGAGCTGGTGGCGCCGCGGACTCCGGTCGAGCGGCTCCTGGTCGAGGCCTTCCGCCAGACGCTCCAGCGGCAGGAGGTCGGCATCCACGACGACTTCTTCGAGCTCGGCGGGAACTCGCTCGCCGGCGCGCGGCTGATCAACCACGTGCAGGAGCAACTGGGGGAGATCGTGCACGTGGTGGCGATCTTCGACGCGCCGTCGGTGGCCGAGCTCGCCGCGCTGCTCGCGGAGCAGTACCCCGCGGCCGTGGCGCGGCTGACCGGCGAGGGCGCGGCGCGCGCGGAGGCCGTGGTGGTCCCGGTCGGCGCCGAGGACCTGGCGCGGCTGCGCGAGCTGATCGAGCGCGGCCCGCGCCGCGTCGCGCCGATCGACGTCGTGTCGCGGGGCGTCGACGGCGTGCCGGCCTCCGAGCCGAAGAACCGCCGCGCGGTCTTCGTCCTCTCACCGCCGCGCTCGGGCTCGACGCTGCTGCGCGTCATGCTCGCTGGCCACCCGCGCCTCTTCGCGCCGCCCGAGCTTGAGCTGCTCTCCTTCGCCACGCTCGCGGAGCGGCGGGCGGCCTTCCCCGGGCGCGACAGCTTCTGGCTCGAGGGCCTGGTGCGCGCGGTCATGGAGCTGCACGGCCTCGACGCGGCGGCGGCGGCGCGGCTGATCGAGGAGCACGAGTGGGAGGGCTGGACGACGCGGCGCTTCTACGGCCGGCTCCAGGAGTGGCTCGGCGACCGCATCCTGGTCGACAAGACGCCTGCCTATGCGCTGCATCCCAACATTCTGGCGCGGGCCGAGGAGCAGTTCGAGGGAGCGTTCTACCTCCACCTCGTCCGGCATCCGTGCGGCACCAATCAGTCGTTCGAGGAGGCGCGGCTCGACCAGTTGCTGTTCCCCGGCCACGGGTTCGGCCGCCGCGAGATCGCCGAGCTGACCTGGCTCGTCTGCCACCTCAACATCCTCCAGTTCCTCGCCGCGGTGCCGCCCGAGCGCCAGCTCCGCGTGCCCTTCGAGGACCTGGTGCGCGACCCGCGCCGCGTCATGGAGGAGATCTCGAGCCGCGTCGGGCTGCCCTTCGACGAGTCGATGCTCGAGCCCTACGCCAAGCGCAGCGCGCGCATGACCGACGGCCTGCACCGCGAGTCGCGCATGCTAGGCGACGTCAAGTTCCACCAGCACCAGGGCATCGAGGCGGGCGTGGCGGAACGCTGGCGCGGGAGCCACGACGAGGCGGCCTTGAGCGAGATGACGCGCCAGGTCGCGGCGTCGCTCGGCTACAGCCTGGGCGGCGCCTCGGCCGTGGCGATCGAGCGCAGTGGCTGGGAGCCTGGGACACCCTTGCCGCTCTCCTTCCAGCAGGAGCGGCTCTGGATGCTGGACCAGCTCCAGCCTGGCCAGCCGACCTACAACATCCCGGTCGCGCTGCGGGCGCACGGCTCGCTCGACGCCGCGGTCGTCGACGCCGCGTTCGCCGAGATCGTGCGGCGGCACGCCGTGCTCCGCACCACCTTCCGCGAGCGCGACGGCAACCCCTACCAACTGGTCGCCCCGTCGGATCCGGCCACTTGGCGGTCGCCCGTCGTCGACCTCACGGGCCTTCCGGCCGGGGTGGCGCGCGAGGACGAGGCGCGCCGGCTCGTCATGTCCGAGGCGCGGCGGCCGTTCGACCTCGCGACCGGCCCGCTCCTGCGCACGACGCTCCTCCGGCTCAGCCCGGAGGAGCACGTCCTCGCGTTCACCGCCCATCACGTCGCCTCGGACGGCTGGTCGGTACGGATCTTCGTCGGCGAGCTGGTGGCGCTCTACGCTGCCCTGCTGCGCGAGCTGTCGGCCTGCCACGAGGCGCTCGGCGGCGAGCGTGCCGGGCGGCGCATGACCGCCGCCGAGGTGGCGGCGGCCGCGGGCCTCCCCGAGCTACCGGTGCAGTACGTGGACTACGCCGTGTGGCAGCGGCGTTGGCTCTCGGGCGAGACGCTGGAGCGGCAGGTGAGCTATTGGCGGGGGTCTCTGGCGGGCGCGCCGCCGCTGCTCGAGCTGCCGCTCGACCGGACGCGGCCGGCGGTGCAGACGTTCCGCGGCGAGTCGCACGTGCAGCGGCTCCCCGCCGGCGCCACGGCGGCGCTCCACGCCTGCGGCCGGAACGAAGGGGCGACGCTCTTCATGGTCCTGCTCGCCGGGCTCTCGGCGCTGCTCGGCCGCCTGGCGGGGCAGAAGGACGTGCTGATCGGCGCGCCGATCGCGGGCCGCAACCGCGCCGAGGCCGAGAACCTGATCGGCTGCTTCCTCAACACGCTGGTCCTGCGCGCGGACCTCACAGGCGCGCCGAGCTTCCGCGCCCTCCTCGCCCGGGTGCGCGAGACGACCCTCGGCGCCTTCGCGCACCAGGACCTGCCGTTCGAGAAGCTGCTTGAGGAGCTGCAGCCGCCACGCACCCTGGCGCACACGCCGCTGTTCCAGGTCTTCCTGAACGTCGGCAACTTCCCGGCGATCACCGCCGAGCTGCCAGGCGGCCTGTGGCTCGAGACGTTCGCGCCCGCGGACGTGGGCTCGAAATTCGACTTCACGCTCTACGTCTTCGAGAACGCCGAGGGGCTCAAGATCAACTGGGTCTACAACAGCGACCTCTTCGATCGCGCCCGCATCGAGGAGATGGCGCGGCAGCTCGCCCTGCTCCTCGCGCAGGCGGTCGCCGAGCCCGGCCGACAAGTCAACGCGCTGCCGCTGGTGACGCCCGAGGCGGCCCGCCTGCTGCCCGACCCCGCGGACCACCTCGACCGCGGCTGGCTGGGCTCGGTCCCCGAGCGGTTCGCGGAGCTCGCGGCGCGTCTGCCGGCGGCGCCGGCCGTGGTCGATCCGGTGGAAAGCTGGAGCTACGGCGAGCTGGCGGCGTACTCCCATCGCCTGGCCTGGCGGCTCGCCCGCGGCGGCGTCGAGAAGGGCGACTTCGTCGCCATCTGGGCGCACCGCAGCGCGCCGCTCGTGCCGGCGCTCCTCGCGACGCTCGAGACGGGCGCGGCCTTCGTGATGCTCGACCCCGCGCACCCGGCGGCGCGGCTCGCTGACATGGTGCGGCTCGCGCCGCCGGCCGCGCTCGTCGTCATCGAGGCCGCGGGGGGTTTGCCGGAGGAGGTCGACGTGGCGCTGGCGGAGGCCGGGTGCCGCTGCCGGCTCGTCCTGCCTCCCAAGCGGGCGCTCGCCGAGCGCGACCCGGCGGCGGGAGAGCCGGAGGAGCTGCTCGGCGTCGAGCTCGCGCCCGACGATCCGGCCTACGTCGCCTTCACCTCCGGCTCGACAGGGAAGCCGAAGGGGATCGTCGGCCGCCACGGGTCGCTCTCGCACTTCATCCCCTGGCAGCGGGTGCGGTACGAGCTCTCCGCGAGCGATCGCTTCAGCCTGCTCTCGGGCCTGGCGCACGACCCGCTGCACCGCGACGTCTTCACGCCGCTCCAGACCGGCGGCTCGATCGCGGTGCCGAACCCGGAGGGGATCGGCGGCGCGGGGTACCTCGCGAATTGGTTGCGCGAAGCGGGGGTCACGGTCGCCAACCTCACGCCGGCGATGGGACAGCTGGTCGCCGAGGGCGGGGGCGCCGGCCGCCTGCCGGCGCTGCGGCTCGCCTTCGTCGTCGGCGACGTGCTGACGCGGCGGGACGTCCGGCGCCTCCAGGAGCTGGCGCCCGAGATGGTCTGCGTCAACCACTACGGCTCGACCGAGACGCAGCGGGCGGTGGGCTACTACGTCGTGCCGCCGCGGGCGGCCGAGTCGCTGCCCGACGTGCTGCCGCTCGGCCGCGGCATCCCGGACGTCCAGCTCCTGGTGGTCAACGCCGCGGCAGCGATCGCGGGGGTCGGCGAGGTTGGCGAGGTCTGGGTGCGGAGCCCGCACGTGGCGCTCGGTTACCTGGGCGATCCGGACCGCACCGCGGAACGCTTCGTCGTCAACCCCTGGACCGGCGCGGCGTGGGACGTCGCCTACCGCACCGGCGACCTCGGCCGCTACCTGCCGGACGGGCAGGTGGCGTTCGCCGGGCGCGTCGATCAGCAGGTCAAGGTGCGCGGCTTCCGCATCGAGCTCGGCGAGGTGGAATCGGTGCTCGGCGTGCATCCGAACGTGCGCGAGGTGGCAGTGGTGGCGAAGGGCGCGGCGACGGAGCGGCGGCTCGTCGCCTACGTCGTGCCGGCGCCGGCGGCGGGCGGCGACGAGGCGCTGATCGGGCGTCTCCGCTCCTACCTCAAGGAGCGCCTCCCCGACTACATGGTGCCGGCGCTTTGGGTGAGCCTGCCGGCGCTGCCGCTGACGCCGAACGGCAAGCTCGACCGCCGCGCGCTGCCGGAGCCGGAAGAGCCCGCGGCCGCCGGCGAGCACGTGGCGCCGCGCTCGCTCACCGAGGAGTTGCTGGCCGACATCTGGCGCGAGGTCCTCCGCCGCGAGCGCGTCGGGGTGCGCGACAACTTCTTCGATCTCGGAGGGCACTCGCTACTCGCCGCGCGCGTCGTGGCCAGGTTCCGCGCCGCGGCCGACCTCGAGCTGCCGCTGCGGGCCATCTTCGAGGCGCCCACCGTCGAGGGCCTTGCCGGACGCGTCGATGCAGTGCTGCTCGCGAGCGGCGTCGACGAGCGGGCTCTGGCAAGCCGGCTCCGCGGTCGCGGAACGCTGCGGTCGCTGATCCCGCCGCGTGCCGACCGCGACCGTGCGCCGCTGTCGTTCGCACAGGAGCGGCTCTGGTTCCTCGACCAGCTCGAGCCCGGCAACGCCGCCTACAACCTGGCGGCGGCGTGGGTGCTGAGCGGGCCGCTCGACGTCGCCGCGATGGCGGCGGCGTTCGACGAGGTGGTGTGCCGGCACGAGTCGCTGCGCACGCGCTTCGAGCCTGGCGCGGAAGGACCGGTCCAACGCATCAGCCCGCACGCGCGCTCACCGCTGCCGGTGGTCGACCTACAGGCGCTGCCGGAAGCGGCCCGCCAGGCGACCGCCCGCGCCCTGGCGGTGGCCGAGGCGGCGCGCGCCTTCGACTTGGTGCGCGGGCCGCTGTTCCGCCGCATCCTGGTGAAGCTGGCGGGCGGTGGCACGCCTGCGAAGGCGCGAACGCATTCGCGCCGGGCTCCAACCGAGGAGGCCGAGCACCTCCTCCTCTTCGCCCTGCACCACATCGTCACCGACGGTTGGTCACAACGGGTGCTGCTCAACGAGCTCGCCGCCGCCTATGGGGCGTTCACGCGCGGCACGGCGCCGGCCTTGCCGGAGCTGCCGGTGCAGTACGGTGACTTCGCGGCCTGGCAGCGGCAGACGTTGACCGACGCCGCCGTCGACCGCCAGCTCGCCTTCTGGCGGCGGACCCTGGCGGGCGCGCCGGCGCTGCTCGAGCTGCCGACCGATCGCCTGCGCCCGGCGGTGCAGAGCTTCCGCGGCGGGCGGCTGGTGAGCCGTTTACCGGCAGGAGTCGTCGAACCGCTCCGCGGCCTCGGACGGGGCGGCGGGATCACGCTCTACATGGTGCTCCTCGCCGCCTTCCAGGCACTGCTCGCGCGTCACAGCGGCGCGGACGACGTCTCGGTCGGGACGCCGGTGGCCGGACGCCGCTACGAGACCGAGAACCTGATCGGGCTCTTCGTCAACACGCTGGTGATCCGCGCCCGACTGGGCGGCGACCCCACGTTCACGGAGCTTCTGGCGCGGACGCGCGAGGCGACTCTCGAGGCGTTCGCTCACCAGGACCTGCCGTTCGAGAGAGTGGTGGAACACCTGCAGCCGGAGCGGGCGCTGGGACACTCGCCGCTGTTCCAGGTGATGTTCGCCCTCCAGAACGTCCCCGGCGAGCTCGCGCCGCTCGGCGGCCTGCGCATGTCGCCACTCGACATCCACACCGGGGCCTCGAAGTTCGACCTCACGCTGAGCCTGCACGAGACCACCGCCGGCCTCCGCGTGTTCGCCGAGTACGACCGCGAACTCTTCGACCGGACGACGGTCGAGCGGCTGCTGGGCCGGTACGCGACCCTGCTCGCCGCGGCGGCGGCGGATGCGGTGCGGCCGATCTCGGAGCTGTCGTGGTTCACGAGTGCCGAGCGGCAGATGGTCGTGGAATGGAGCGAGGGCGGCCCGCTGCCGGCCGCCGCGCGCGAGGCCGCGCTGCTGCACGAGCTGGTCGCGGCGCAGGCGGCGAGGACGCCCGACCGCACCGCCTTGGTCTGGGCGCCGGAAGCCGGCCCGCGGGTGGAGCTGACGTACGCCGCGCTCGACCACGAGGCCAACCGCTTGGCGCGCCACTTGGCAGCGCTCGGCGTCGGGCCGGAGGTGCGGGTGGGCGTGGCGCTCGAGCGCACGGCGGAGCTCCCGGTCGCGCTGCTCGCGATCCTCAAGGCCGGCGGCGCTTACGTCCCTCTCGATCCCGCCTACCCGGCCGCGCGCCTGGCGCTGATGATCGACGACGCCAGCGCGGCGCAGGGCGGCTTCGTGCTGCTGACGCAGGAGCGGCTGCTGCCGCGGATCGAGCAGGTGCTCCGGGAGCTGGACGGGCGAACGTCTGGGGAAGGAGAAGAAGAGGAGCTGGGTAGGGAAGGCGGGCGTGCGACGAAGGTCGAGGTGCTCTGCCTCGATGGCGCCAAAGCCAACCTTTCTCTCTACCCAGAGGCTTTTGCTGTTTGCAAGCCGTTTCCCACGAACCTCGCCTACCTGATCTACACCTCGGGCTCGACGGGTCGCCCGAAGGGCGTCGCCATCGAGCACCGGAGCGCGGCCGCGCTCGTACACTGGGCGCGCGCGTGGTTCTCCGACTCCGAGCTGGGCGGCGTCTTCGCCTCGACGTCGATCAACTTCGACCTCTCGGTCTTCGAGCTCTTCGTGCCACTGGCTTGGGGCGGGCGGGTGATCCTAGGCGCCGACGCGCTCGCCCTCGCGACGAGCGGGGCGGCGTCCGAGGTCACGCTCGTCAACACCGTGCCTTCGGCGATCGCCGAGCTGCTGCGGCTGGACGCCGTGCCGGCCTCGGCGCGGACGATCTGCCTGGCGGGCGAGCCGTTGCGGCGGGCGCTGACGGACAGGATCCATGCGCTGCCGACGGTCGAGCGGGTCTGGAACCTCTACGGCCCGTCGGAGGACACGACCTACTCGACGTTCGCGCTCGTCGGCCGCGGCGAGGCGGGGGAGCCGACGATAGGGCGCTCCGTGGCCGGCACGCGCGCGCACGTGCTGGATCGGACGTTGGCGCCGTGCCCGGTTGGCGTGCCGGGGCAGCTTTACCTGGGAGGCGCCGGTCTCGCCCGGGGATATCTGGGGCGGCCGGAGCTGACGGCCGAGCGCTTCGTGCCGGATCCGTTCTCCGCCGCGCCGGGCGAACGGCTCTACCGCAGCGGCGATCTCGCCCGCTGGCGCGTCGACGGCGAGATCGATTTTCTCGGCCGGCTCGACCATCAGGTGAAGATCCGCGGCTACCGGATCGAGCTCGGCGAGATCGAGGCGGCGCTGGCCGAGCACCCGGCGGTGCGCGAGGCCGTCGTGCTTGCCCGCGAGGAGGCTCCCGGCGACCAGCGGCTCGTCGCCTACATCGTCCAGGACGCCGACGCGATCACCGGCGGCGGCGCCGCCGAGATCGAGTCCGAGCAGGTCGGCCAGTGGCAGATCGTCTTCGATGATTCGTACGACACCACAGGTGGGGGAGATCCCGGCTTCGACATCACCGGCTGGACCAGCAGCTACGACGGCGAGGCGATCCCCGCCGAGGAGATGCGCGAGTGGGTAGACGCGGCGGTCGAGCGGATCGCGGGCCGCGCGCCGCGCCGGGTGCTCGAGATCGGATGCGGCACGGGCCTGCTGCTGTTCCGCATCGCACCCGACTGCGAGCTGTACCTCGGCACCGACTTCTCGCAGCGCGCGCTGACCTCGCTGGCGCGCCACGTCTCCGACCTACCCCAGGTGCGGCTGGAGCGGCTGGCGGCGCACGAGGTGGCAGACCGCCTCGGCGCGCGCGGGTTCGATGCCGTGGTCCTGAACTCGGTGGCGCAGTACTTTCCCAGCCTGGACTACTTCCTGCGGGTGCTCGCGGCGGCGGTCGAGACGGTGGCCGACGGCGGCTTCGTCTTTCTCGGCGACCTCCGCAGCCTGCCGCTGCTCGAGGCGTTCCATACCTCTGTGGAGTTGGCGCGCTGCGGCGAGTCGACGCCGCTCGCGCAGGTGCGGCGCCGGGTATGCACCGGCGTGCTGCAGGAAGACGAGCTCTGTCTGGACCCGGCGCTGTTCTTCGCGCTCCGCGATCGCTGGCCGCGGATCGCGCACGTGGAGATCTTTCCCAAGCGCGGCCGGCACCGCAACGAGCTGACCCGCTTCCGCTACGAGGTGATGGTCCACGTGGGGACGGCAGCGCCTGCGCCCGCGCGGGAAGGGCTCTGGCTCGACTGGCGGCGCGACGGAGGAACGCTCGACCTCTTACGGCGGCGGTGCCGGGGGGCCGGAGCGGAGCCATGGGGAGCGTCCGGCGTCCCCAACGCCCGCATTGCCCGCGAGCTGACGGCAATGGCGCGTCTGGCCGAGGGGGGCGAGGACACGGCAGGGGAGCTGCGCAATGCCCCGCCGACGGAGCCGGGAATCGACCCCGAGGAGCTGCGGGCGCTGGGCGCGGAGCACGGCTGGGAGGTCGAGCTGAGCTGGGCGCGTCACGATGCCGAAGGACGCTTTGACGCGTTGCTGCGCCGGCCGGGAACGGCTGGCCTCGCCGCCCCGGAGCCCAAGACCGCCGGCCGGCCGTGGAGCGTCTATGCCAACGTCCCGCTGCGCGGCAGGTTCGCCCGCCGCATGGTGCCCGAGCTGCGCTCGTTTCTCGAGCGGCGGCTCCCCGCGCACATGGTCCCGTCGGCGTCGGCGTTCGTCGTGCTGGAGGCCCTGCCGCTGACCCCGAACGGCAAGGTGGACCGCAAGGCGCTGCCCGCGCCCGAGGAAGAGATCACGAGAGACGAGCACGCCGCGCCGCGCTCGGTGACCGAGGAGCTGCTGGTCGAGGTCTGGCAAGACGTGCTGCGCCGCGAGCGCGTCGGCGTCCGCGACGACTTCTTCGCGCTGGGCGGGCACTCGCTGCTGGCGGCGCGGGTCGTCGCCCGCCTCCGTCCCGCGGCCGGCATCGAGCTGCCGCTGCGGGCGATCTTCGAGGCGCCCACGATCGAGGCCCTCGCACGACACGTCGAGGCGGCGCTGGCCGGGGGCGACGTCGACGACGACGGCAGGGCGGCCAGGAGGATCTTGGCGCAGCGGCTCAGCGGGCACGGCTTGGCGGCGGCGGCGATGGCGCGGCGCACGGCGGGCGAGCGCACGCCCTTGACGTTCGCGCAGGAGCGGCTCTGGTTCCTGGACCAGCTCGAGCCGGGGCACGCGGCCTACAACCTCGTCGTCGACTGGCTGCTGCGCGGATCGCTCGACGTCGCCGCGCTGGCTGCGGCATTCGACGAGGTGGTGCGGCGGCACGAGGTGTTGCGGACGACCTTCGAGCCGACGTCGGAAGGGCCCGTGCAGCGGATCGCCGCGCCCGCACGGGCTCCGCTGCCGATCGTCGATCTCCGCGCGCTGCCCGACGCGATCCGCCGGAAGACCGCCGATGCGTTGGCCGCCGCGGAGGCGGCGCTGAGCTTCGGCCTCGCGCGCGGGCCGCTGTTCCGCCGCACTCTCGTCCGGCTGGCCGGCGGCGGGGCGGAGGACGAGAACCTGCTGCTGCTCACGCTGCACCACATCGTCACCGATGGTTGGTCGCAGCGGCTGCTGGTCAACGAGATCGGCGCCGCGTATGGCGCGTTCGCCGCCCGCAGGAGGCCCGCGTTGCCGGAGCTGCCGGTGCAGTACGGCGACTTCGCGGCCTGGCAGCGCTCGGCGCTCGGCGGCGCCGCGCTCGAGCGGCAGCTCGCCTTCTGGCGCGAGACCTTGGTCGGCGCCCCGGCGCTCCTGGAGCTGCCGACGGACCGGCCACGCCCGGCGGTCCAGAGCTTCCGGGGCGCTCGCCTGGCGATGCGCCTGCCGGAGCACCTCGCCGCGTCGCTCCGCGCGGTCGGGCAGGCCAACGGGCTGACCCCGTTCATGGTGGCGCTGGCCGCGTTCCAGGCGCTGCTCGCGCGGCACAGCGGCGCGGGCGACGTCTCGGTGGGGACGCCGGTAGCCGGCCGGCGCTACGAGACCGAGAACCTGATCGGGCTCTTCCTCAACACGCTGGTGATGCGCGGCCAGCTCGCCGGCGATCCGACGTTCGCGACGGTGCTGGCACGCACTCGCGAGGCGGTCCTCGACGCGTTCGCCAATCAGGACCTGCCCTTCGAGCGGGTGGTGGAGCAGCTACAGCCGGAGCGGACGCTGGGGCATTCGCCGCTCTTCCAGGTGATGCTGCAGTTCCAGAACCTGCCGGTCGAGGTCGCGCCACTGCCCGGGCTGCACGTGACGCCGCTGAGCGTCTACACGGGGGCCTCGAAGTTCGAGCTCACGCTCACTCTCGTCGAGAGAGCCGACGGCGGCCTCGGCGCATGGCTCGAGTACAACCGCGACCTCTTCGACGCGACGACGGTCGAGCGGCTCTTCGAGCACTACCGGGCGCTTCTCGCCGGCGTTGCGGCGGACGCGACGCGGCCGCTGTCGGAGCTGCCGTGGTTCACGGATGTGGAGCGGCACCAGCTCCTGGCCGAGTGGAACGACACGCGACGCGAGGACGGCGACGCCGCGTTGGTGCATGAGCTGGTCGCCGAGTGGGTGCGGCGGCGGCCGGAGACGGTGGCGGTGGCGGGCGGGGGCGAGCGGCTGACCTACGCCGAGCTGGAGCGGCGGGCGGACGCGCTCGCGGCGCGGCTGCGGGCCCTCGGCGCCGGGCCCGAGACCCTGGTCGGGATCGCCCTCGAGCGCACGCCGGCGATGGTCGTTGCGGTGCTGGGCGTCATGCGGAGCGGCGCGGCCTACGTGCCGCTCGATCCGTCGCACCCGAAGGAGCGGCTGGGGCTGATCCTCGAGACGGCGCGGCCGCTGGCATTGGTGACACAGGCGAGCCTGGTGGCAGAGCTGCCCGAGCACACGGCGGAGGTGGTGCTCGTCGACCGTCCCGAGGGGGTTCTCGCCACCGATCTCGTCGTCTTCGCCGCGTCGCCACCCGCCGTCCAGCCGGAGCAGACGGCGTACGTGCTCTTCACCTCGGGCTCGACCGGAAGGCCGAAGGGCGTGCAGGTGCCGCATGGCGCGCTCGTCAACTTCCTGCTGTCGATGCAGCGCGAGCCGGGGTTCGGCGAGGGCGAGGCGTTGCTCGCCGTGACGACGCTGTCGTTCGACATCGCCGAACTCGAGCTCTTGCTGCCCTTGATCAGCGGCGGCCGGGTGGAGCTGGCGACGCGCGAGGAGGCCGCCGACGGCGAGCTCCTCCAGCGGCGGCTGCGCGAGTCGGGCGTGGCGGTGCTCCAGGCCACGCCGGCGACCTGGCGCCTGCTGCTCGATGCGGGCTGGGAGGGCGACGAGCGGCTGGTGGCGCTCTGCGGCGGCGAGGCGCTGCCGGGAGAGCTGGCGGTGCAGCTCCTGCCGCGGGTGGGCGCGCTATGGAACATGTATGGCCCGACGGAGACGACGATCTGGTCGGCGACGCGTCGCGTGCTCGCGGCGGAAGCAGCGGAGGCGACGGTGCCGGTCGGCGGCGCGATCGCCAACACGCAGCTCTACCTCGTGGACCGCGAACTCCAGCCGGTGGCGGTGGGAGTGGCGGGGGAGCTGGCGATCGGCGGCGCGGGTCTGGCGCGCGGGTACCTCGGAGCGCCGGAGTTGACGGCGGAGCGGTTCATGCCGGATTCGTTCGCTGCCGGGCCGGGAGCGCGGATGTACCGGACGGGCGATCTCGTGCGGTGGCGGGCGGACGGGCGGATCGACTTCCTGGGGCGGATGGATTTCCAGGTCAAAGTGCGGGGCTTCCGCATCGAGCTCGGGGAAATCGAGGCGGCGCTCCTGCGGCATGGGCACGTGGCGCAGGCGGTCGTGGTGGCGCGGGACGGAGAAACAGCTCAGGTAGGGAAGCGGCTGGTGGCCTACGTGGTCCCGCGGCGAGAGCAGGCCACTACCCTTGTAGGGGCGGAGCTTGCCTCCGCCCCGACGTCCGGCGCCGATCAGGCCAGGGCGGAGACAAGCTCCGCCCCTACAAGCGCCACCGCGGGGGCGGAGGCCTTCAAGGAGCTGCGCGCGTGGCTCGGGGCTCAGCTCCCCGACTACATGGTCCCCTCGGCGTTCGTGGTGCTCGACGCCTTCCCGCTCAATCCGAGCGGCAAGGTCGACCGCAAGGCGCTGCCGGCGCCGATCGCTGAGGCCGCGCCGGACGTCGACTACGCGGCGCCGCGCTCGCTGACCGAGGAGCTGCTGGTCGAGATCTGGGCCGACGTGCTCGGGCGCCCGCAGGTGGGCGTCTCTGACAGCTTCTTCGACCTCGGCGGCCATTCGCTGCTGGCGACGCGGGTGGTCTCGCAGGTGCGGCGGGCTTTCGGGGTGGAGCTGCCGTTGCGGCGGCTGTTCGAGCGGCCGACGGTGCGCGAGCTGGCCGCCGGCATCGACGAGGCGCTCCGCGGCGGCGAGGCCGCGCCGCAGGGTCCGCCGCTGGTCCCGGTGCCGCGGACGGGAGACCTGCCCCTCTCCTTCGCCCAGGAGCGGCTGTGGTTCCTCGAGCAGCTCGACCCCGAGAGCGCGGCCTACAACATGCTCGCGGCGTGGGTCCTCGAGGGCGCGCTCGACGTCGCGGCGCTGGCGGCGGCCGTGGACGGGGTGGTGCGGCGTCACGAATCGTTGCGCACCGTCTTCGCGCCCGCCGCCCACGGCGCGGCGCAGCGCGTCGTGCCCCATGCGCCGGCGCCGCTGCCGCTGATCGATCTGCGGGCGCTGCCCGAGCCCGCCCGCAAGGCCGCCGCCCGCGCGCTGGCGCAGGCGGAGGCGGCGCGCGGGTTCGACCTGGCGCGTGGTCCGCTCTTCCGCCGCGCGCTCCTGCGACTGGCGGGCGGCGGCGGCGACGCCGCCGCATCGGCCGAGCACGTGCTCCTCCTGACGCTCCACCACATCGTCACCGACGGCTGGTCACAGGGCATCCTGGCCGCCGAGATCGCGGCGCTCTACAACGCCTTCGCGGCCGGCGCGCCGGACCGTCTGCCCGAGCTGCCCGTGCAGTATGCCGACTTCTCAGCCTGGCAGCGGTCGGCGTTGACCGCGCCAGTCCTGGAGCGGCAGGTGGACTTCTGGCGCCGCGAGCTGGCGGGGGCGCCGGCCCTCCTCGAGCTGCCGACCGACCGCCCGCGCCCGGCGGTGCAGACCTTCCGCGGCGCGCGCCTGGCGCGGCGCCTGCCGGAGCCGCTCGCGCGGGAGCTGCGGGCGCTCGGCCGGTGCGAGGGCGCGACGCCGTTCATGGTGCTCCTCGCCGCGTTCCAGGCGCTGCTCTCGCGCCACAGCGGCGCCGAGGACGTCCCGGTCGGGACTCCGGTCGCCGGCCGCGGCGGCGAGACCGAAAAGCTGATCGGGCTCTTCGTCAACACCCTCGTCCTGCGCGGCGACCTCGCCGGCGATCCGTCGTTTGCGGCGCTCCTGGCGCGGGTGCGCGAGCGGGCCCTCGACGCCTTCGCCCATCAGGACCTGCCGTTCGCGATGCTGGTCGAGCGGCTGCGGCCGGAGCGGGCGCTCGCTCACTCGCCGCTCTTCCAGGTGATGTTCGTGCTCCAGAACGCGCCGCGCGGGATGGCGGCGATGGACGGCGTGCGGATCTCGACGTCCGACGTCCACACCGGCACGTCGAAGTTCGATCTCACCCTGGCGGTCGTCGAGCGGGCCGACGGCCGCCTCGCGGCGGTCCTCGAGCACAACCGCGATCTCTTCGACGCGACGACCGCCGAGCGGCTGCTGGCGCACTACCAGGAGGTGCTCGCGGCCGCGGCGGCCGATGCCGGCCGGCGGCTCTCCGAGCTGCCGTGGCTAACGGCGCCGGAGCGACACCAGCTCCTCGCGGAGTGGAACGACACCGCGCGGCGCTACGAGCCGGCCGCCTCGCGCGACGTCTCCCTCCACGAGCTGATCGCCCGCCAGGCGGTGCGGACACCGGAGGCGGTGGCGATGGTCTACGAAGGCGCGCGCCTGACCTACGCCGAGCTGGCGGCGCGCGCCGGCGGGTTGGCGGGGTACTTGGCTTGGCTGGGCGTCGGACCGGAGTCGCTGGTCGGGGTGGCGATGGAGCGGTCGATCGAGATGGTGGTGGCGCTGCTCGCCGTGCTGGAGGCCGGGGCCGCATACGTACCGATCGATCCCTCCTACCCGGCGGATCGCCTCGGCTTCATGCTGGACGACGCGCTGGCCGGCCAGGCGCGGCCGATCCTGCTCACCCAGGAGCACGTCGCCGCGACCCTGCCGCTCGACGTGCTGCGCCGCCGCGGCGGGCAGGTGATCTGCCTGGACAGCGGCGCGCGCGACTTCGCGCCGGGCGCGGACACCGGTCGGGGCGCGACCGTGTCCGGCGACAGCCCGGCCTACATGATCTACACCTCGGGCTCGACCGGCCGGCCGAAAGGCGCGGTCAACACGCACCGCGCCATCGTCAACCGCCTGCTCTGGATGCAGGAGGCGTTCGATCTCGGGCCGGACGACCGCGTGCTCCAGAAGACGCCGTTCTCGTTCGACGTCTCGGTCTGGGAGTTCTTCTGGCCGCTGCTGGTCGGGGCGCGGCTGGTGGTCGCCAAGCCGGGCGGTCATCAGGACGCGCGTTACCTGGCGGAGCTGATCGAGGCCGAGGGCGTGACGGCCCTCCACTTCGTGCCGTCGATGCTGCAGGTCTTCCTGGGCGAGCCGGAGGCGGCGCGCTGCCGGTCGCTGCGGCGGGTCATCTGCAGTGGCGAGGCGCTGGCGCCCGAGCTCGTGGGGCGCTTCTTCGAGCGGATGGGCAACGGAGCGAGCGGCCCGGAGCTGCACAACCTCTACGGCCCGACCGAGGCGGCGGTGGACGTGACCTGGTGGGCCTGCTCGCGGCGCGACGCCGGCGCCGGCGTGCCGATCGGCCGCCCGATCGCGAACATCGGGACCTGGATCGTTGACCGCGACCTGCGATCGGCGGGGATCGGCGTCGCCGGCGAGCTGCTGCTGGGCGGCGTCGGTCTGGCGCGCGGCTACCACGCGCGTCCGGACTTGACCGCCGACCGCTTCGTACCCAACCCCTTCGCGGCGGCTGGCGGCGACGAGGGCTTCGGTCCGGGCTCCCGTCTCTACCGCACCGGCGACCTAGCGCGCGTGCGCGCCGACGGCGCGATCGAGTACCTCGGGCGGCTCGACCATCAGATCAAGCTGCGCGGGTTCCGCATCGAGCTCGGCGAGATCGAGGCGGCGCTGCTCGCGCACGCGGGTGTCCGCGAGGCGGTCGTGGTGGCGCGCGAGGAGCGCGGCGACAAGCGGCTCGTCGCCTATGTCGTGCCGGCCGGCGCGCGCGGCGACGACCTAGTCGCGACGCTGCGCACGCACCTGCGCGACCGGCTCCCCGAGTACATGGTGCCGTCGGCGTTCGTCCTCCTCGACGCGCTGCCGCTCTCACCGAACGCCAAGCTCGACCGCCGCGCCCTCCCCGCCCCCGGGCATTCGGCTGGGGCGGCAGGGGCGCCCGCGGCGGCCGCGCTGGCGCCGCGCAGCGCTGCCGAGGCGACGATCGCCGAGGTCTGGCGCCGCGTCCTGCGCCTCGACGCCGTGGGCGTCGAGGACAACTTCTTCGACCTGGGTGGGCACTCGCTCCTCGTCGTCGAGGTGCAGCGCGAGCTACGCCAGCGGTTCCCCGGGCGCGACCTGTCGGTCGTCGATCTCTTCCGCTATCCGACGATCGCCGCGGTCGCGGCGTACCTGGCGGGCGACGAGGGCCAGGCGGCGCCGGCCCAGGCTCCGACCGCCGACGCGGCGCCGGAGCCGGCGCTCGACGACGCGGTCGCCATCGTCGGCATGGCCGGCCGCTTCCCGGGCGCCGCGAGCGTCGCGGAGCTCTGGCGCCGCCTCTGCGCCGGCGAGGAGCTGGTCCGCAGCTTCAGCGAGGCGGAGCTCCTCGCCGCGGGCGTCGACCCGGAGCTCGTGGCCGACCCGTGCTACGTGCGGGTGCGCGGCGTCGTCGAGGGGGCGGACCTCTTCGACGCCCGCTTCTTCGACTGCCCGCCGCGCGAGGCGGAGCTGATCGATCCGCAGCAGCGCGTCTTCTTGGAGTGCGCCGTCGAGGCGCTCGAGGACGCCGGGCACGCGGGCGACCCGCCGGCGTGGCGCCCGCCACGCGTCGGCGTCTTCGCCGGGATGGGGGAGAATCGCTACGTCCTCAACCTCTACGCGAACCCGGCGCTGATGCGGGCGGTCGGCGCCTACCAGGTGGCGATCAGCAACAAGAGCGACTACCTGCCGACGCGCGTCTCCTACAAGCTCGACCTGAAGGGGCCGAGCGTCTCTGTGCAGACCGCCTGCTCGACGTCGCTCGTCGCGGTCCACCTCGCCTGCCGCGCGCTGCTCGCCGGGGAGTGCGACGTGGCGCTCGCGGGCGGCGTGTCGATCCCCGCCGAGCAGACGCGCGGCTACCTCTACGACCCGGGGCACATCCTCTCGCCCGACGGCCACTGCCGCGCCTTCGACGCCCGGGCCGGCGGCACGGCGCTGGGCGCGGGCGCCGGCGTGGTGGTGCTGCGGCGGCTGGCCGACGCCCTCGCCGACGGCGACCGCGTCGACGCGGTCATCCTGGGCTCGGCGATCAACAACGACGGCGCCAGGAAGGTGAGCTTCACGGCGCCGAGCGTCGAGGGCCAGGCCGCGGTCATCCGCGCCGCGCACCGGCAGGCCGGGATCGACCCGCGGTCGATCGGCTACGTCGAGGCGCACGGCACCGGCACGCGGCTCGGCGACCCGATCGAGGTGCGGGCGCTGGCGGAGGCGTTCGGGGACGCCGGCGGGCAGCGCGGCTGGTGCGGGCTGGGCTCGCTCAAGACGAACCTCGGGCACCTCGACGCCGCGGCGGGCGTGGCCGGTCTGATCAAGGCGGCACTGGCGGTCAAGGAAGGCGTGATCCCGCCGAGCCTCCACTTCGAGAGCCCGAACCCCGAGCTGCGGCTCGACGAGACGCCGTTCCGCGTCGTCGGCGCGCGGCGCGAATGGCAGGAGGAGGGGCAGCCGCGGCGCGCGGGGGTCTCCTCGTTCGGCATCGGCGGCACCAACGCGCACGTCGTGCTCGAGCAGCCACCGCGCCGCGCGGCAGCGGCCGCCGCCCCGGCCCGCTCGTGGCAGCTTCTCGTCCTCTCGGCGAAGACCGCCAGCGCGCTCGACGCGGGGACCGCGCGCCTCGCCGATCACCTAGAGCGTCACCCGGAGCTTGACCTCGCCGACGTGGCGCACACGCTGCGCGTCGGCCGGCGCACGTTCGCGCACCGCCGCGCCGTCGTCTGCCGCGACGCAGCCGAAGCGGTGGCGGCGCTGCGTGGGCAAGGCCCCGAGCCGGCGCTGACGCACGCCGCCGCGCCCGGCAGCCGCGCCGGCGGCCGTCCCGTCGCGTTCCTCTTCCCGGGCCAGGGCGTGCAGCACCCGGGGATGGGCGGCGAGCTCTACCGCGAGGAGCCGGTCTATCGCGAAGCGCTCGACCGCTGCTGCGATCTCTTCGCCGGCGAGCTGGGGCTCGACTTGCGGAAGGTGTTGCACGACGACTCTCCGGAGGCCGCGGAGCGGCTGACGCGCACCGAGCTGGCGCAGCCCGCGCTCTTCGCCGTCGAGTGGGCGCTGGCGGCGCTCTGGACATCCTGGGGCGTGCGGCCGCATGCGATGCTCGGCCATTCGATCGGCGAGTACGTCGCGGCCTGCCTGGCCGGCGTCTTCACGCTCGAGGAGGCGGTGTCGATCGTCGCCGCGCGCGGGCGACTCATGGGCAGCCTGCCGACCGGCGCCATGCTGGCCGTCGGCCTGTCGGAGGCCGACGCCGCCGCGCGGATCGCCGGCTTCGGTGGCGTGCTGGCGGTGGCCGTCGTCAGCTCGCCCGGCTCGTCCGTCGTCTCCGGACCCGAGGCGGTGGTCGAGCGCCTGCGCGAGGAGCTGGCCGCCGAGGGCATCGACTGCCGCCGCCTCCACACATCGCACGCCTTCCACTCGCCGATGGTCGAGCCGATCCTGCCGGCCTTCGCGGCGGTGGTGCGGCGCGCGGCGCTCCAGCCGCCGGCGGTCTCCTTCCTCTCGAACGTCACCGGCACCTGGATTACCGCCGCCGAGGCGACCGATCCGGACTACTGGGTGCGGCACCTGCGCTCGACCGTGCGCTTCGCCGATGGCCTGGCTGCGCTCGCCGCGGCAGGCGACCAGGTGCTTCTCGAGGTGGGCCCGGGCCGGACGCTGACGACGCTCGCCGCGCAGCACCCCGAGCGGGCGCGGATGGCCGCAGTGGCGAGCCTGCGCCACCCGCAGGACGCGCGGCCCGAGCAGGCCTGCCTCCTCACGGCCGCCGCGCGCCTGTGGCTGCTCGGCGCCACGGTCGACTGGCGGGCGCTTGCGGGTGAGGAGTCGCGGCACCGCGTGGCGCTGCCAACTTACCCCTTCGAGCGGCGGCGCTACTGGGTCGATCCGCCGCCTGGCGGCCTCTTCGGGCGCGCGCGGCCCCAGGAGGCGGAACCCGCGAGCTCGGCTGTGCGGACCACCTCAGTGGTCGCCGATGCGGGGCCGGAAGGCATCGCCGCCGACGGCGGCCGCCCGGAGCTGCAGGTGGCGTTCGTGGCGCCGCGGGATGAGACCGAGCGGCGGATCGCGGGGGCGTGGCGCGACGTGCTTGGCGTCGAGCGGATCGGCGTCCACGACGACTTCTTCGACCTCGGCGGCAGCTCGCTCTTGGGGGCGCGCCTGACCGCCCGCATGCGCGATGTCCTCGCGGTCGAGGTCCCGCCCCACCTCCTGCTCGAGGCGACGACGGTCGCCGCCCTGGCACGGCATCTGGCGCCTGCGGTGGACAGCGGGAACGGTTCCGCGGCCGCCACCGCCGGAGCACAGGCCGCCTCCCGCCACCCGTGCCTGGTCGAGCTGCACGTGGGTGGCCGCAGCAAGCCGCTCTTCCTCGTCCATCCGGCGGGCGGGCACCTCTACTGGTTCCGCGACCTGGCGGCGATCCTCGGCGAGGAGCGCCCGGTGCTCGGGCTGCGAGCCCGCGGCCTGGCGCCGGGGGAGGAGCCGCTGGCGAGCGTCGAGGCGATGGCCGAGCTGTACCTCGCGGCCGTGTGCGAGGCGGCGCCGAGCGGACCGTATCTCCTCGGCGGCGCCTCGATGGGCGGCATGGTCGCCTACGAGCTAGCGCAGCGGCTGCGTGCGGCCGGCGAGGAGGTGGCGCTGCTGGCGCTGTTCGATACCTACGGTCCGGGCGAGGTGCCCGCCCACGGACCGGCGGGAGACGGCCAGCCGGGCGACAACGGGCACGGACCGCGGCAGAGCGCGCTCGAGCCCGAGGAGGAGCGGCGGGTCACGGCCGTGCTGCGGGCCAGCACCGCCGCCATGCGCGCCTACCGCCCGCGTCCCTACGGCGGGCGCCTCGTCTTCTTCCGCGCCGCCGAGCGCCGTCCCGGCGAGCCGCTGCGCCCCGAGCAGGCGTGGGTCGACCTCGCCGGCGAAGGGGCGGAAGTCCATGTCGTGCCGGGAGACCACGCCTCGATGCACCAGCGGCCCCAGGTCGACGCCCTGGCGCGCCGCCTCCGCCCCTCTTTGGTACTCGCCGGTCGGTAAAGCGGGTGTACGCAGCGCTCGCTGCACCGCTCTGTTTCCAGCATCGGACATCGTAGAAAAAACGAGTACGGGCAGACCGCCGGCCCCCCGGCCGACGCGCGAGGCGCGGGGGCGACCGACGGCCGGCGAAGGCACCTGCAAACTCGCCGCAAACCTGTCCCAAGGCTGGAGGTTAGCGGCACTTGGAGGTTGGCGGCATGCTTCCGGTTCGAAGAGCGAGGACGCCCGCGCCGCAGTCTGAAACGGGCCAGGACTCGGTGTCTGTTCCTAATCTTTTGCGCGGCATGCCGCGGCCCTCATAAAGCGCAAGGTCGGAGGTGGCGTCGATGGAGGACATGGAGGGGCCGGCGTTCACCTGGGGGCAGGACTGCCTCCGTGTCCCGCCGCGAGCAGCATCCGCCCGCCTCCACGAGTTGGTGGAGGCGCAATGCGCGCGCACCCCGCACGCCGTGGCCGTCGTCTGCGAAGGGCGGCAGCTCACCTATGGCGAGCTCGACGAGCGCGCCGACTGCCTTGCCCACCGTCTCACTTCGTGCGGTGTCGGGCCGGAGAGCCTCGTCGGCGTCTCCCTCGAGCGCTCGCTCGAGCTGGTCGTGGGCCTCCTCGCGATCCTCAAGGCCGGAGGTGCGTACGTTCCTCTCGACCCCTCCTACCCGGAGCAACGCCTGGCTTTCATGGTCGAGGACGCGCGGGCGCCTGTGCTGCTCTCGGCAGGCGGTCTGGCCGGCGCCCTCCCGCTGCCTCCGGGTACGCGCGTGCTGCCGTTGGATGGCTTCGCCGAGGGTCCCCCGAGCATGGAGGGAAACGGCTCGCTGCCGAGCGCCCTCCGGCCATGGGCGGATCACCCCGCCTACGTCATCTACACCTCGGGCTCGACCGGCACGCCGAAGGGAGTGGTGAACACCCACCGCGGCATCGTCAACCGCCTGCTCTGGATGCAGGAGGCCTATGGATTGACCGCCGAGGATCGGGTGCTGCAGAAGACGCCCGCCAGCTTCGACGTCTCGGTGTGGGAATTCTTCTGGCCGCTCATCACCGGCGCGCGGCTGGTCCTGGCGCGGCCCGGCGGGCACCAGGACGCCGCCTACCTGGTCGAGCTGATCGCCCGCGAGAGCGTGACCACACTGCACTTTGTCCCCGCCATGCTCGCCACGTTCCTCGCCCAGCCGGGGATCGAGGGGCTGACCTCGATCCGGCGGGTGATCGCGAGCGGTGAGGCGCTCCCCTTCGACCTCGAGCAGCGGTTCTTCCGGCTGCTCCCCGCCGCGGAGCTGCACAACCTCTACGGCCCGACCGAGGCGGCCGTGGACGTCACCGCCTGGGCCTGTCGGCCCGCGGACGCGCGGCGCCCGGTACCGATCGGCCGCCCGATCTCCAACCTGCACATCCACCTCCTCGGCCCGGACCTCCGCCCGGTGCCGCACGGCAAGGTGGGGGAGATCGGCATCGCCGGCAGCGGCCTCGCCCGCGGCTATCACCGTCGTCCGGACCTCACCGCCGAGCGCTTCGTTCCCAATCCTTGCGCCGGCGACGACGAGGCGGGCGCGCGGCTCTACCGGACCGGCGATCTCGGTCGCTGGCTCCCCTCCGGCGACCTCGAGTTCCTGGGGCGCATCGATCACCAAGTCAAGCTGCGCGGCTTCCGCATCGAGCTCGGCGAGATCGAGGCGGCGCTCGACGAGCATCCGGGGGTCGAGGACGCCGTGGTGGTCGCCGCCGATGGTCCCGGTGGCGACCGCCGCCTCGTCGGCTACCTGCGGCCGGATCGGCGGCGCGCTGCGGCGGTGCGGCGCTGGCTGCGTCTGGAGCGGGAGGGGCGGCTCGCCGGGCATCGCTTCCACGAGCTGCCGGACGGCACCGTGGTCGCCCACCGCGCCCGCGGCGAGACCGACTTCCTGTTCCGCGAGATCTTCGCCGAGCGCGCCTACCTGCGGCACGGTCTCGCAATTCCCCGCGGCGCCTGCGTCTTCGACGTCGGGGCCAACATCGGCCTCTTCGCACTCTTCGCCGGTCGCCAAGCGGCCGGCGTGCGGGTCCATGCCTTCGAGCCGATCCCGCCGCTCTTTGCGACGCTGCAGCTCAACGCCGAGCTGCACGGGCTGGACGTGCGGCTCCACGACTGCGGCCTGGCCAGCGCGGCCGCTGCTGGCACCGAGTTCACCTACTACCCCGAGCTGTCCCTGCTGTCCGGCCGCTTCGCCGACGCCGCAGAGGAGCGGGAGGTCATGCGCGCCTTCCTGGCCGCGCAGCAGCGAGAGGCCGGAGTCGCGCTCGCCGACGAGGAAGTGGAGCGGCTGCTCGACCAGCGGCTGCGCGCCGAGCGCTTCGTCCGGCCGCTGCGCACTCTCTCCGAGGTGATCGCCGAGGAGCGGGTCGAGCGCATCGATCTACTCAAGGTGGACGTCGAGAAGAGCGAGCTCGAAGTGCTCGCCGGTCTCACGGCAGCGGACTGGGAGCGGGTGCGTCAGGTAGTCGTGGAGGTCCACGACGCTGGTGGAAGGCGTGCGGCGGCCGAAGAGCTCCTCCGCCGGCATGGCTTCGCGGTCGCGGTCGAGCAGGAGCGGGCGTTGGCGCGCAGCGGGCTGTTCACGCTCTACGCCCGCCGCCCGGCGGAGGTGGTGATGCCCGCTGCGGCCGTAGCGCCGGCGGAGCGCGCGTGGTCGAGCCCCGGCCAGCTCGTGCGGGACGTGCGGAGCGCTCTTCGCGCGCGCCTGCCCGAGCACATGGTGCCGGCCGCCTTCGCGCTGCTCGAGGAGTTCCCGCTCACCCCCAGCGGCAAGGTCGATCGCAAGGCGCTGCCGGCGCCCGAGTCGCTCCGTCACGACGGGGAGGAGCGCGAGCACGTCCCCCCGCGCACCCCGACCGAGGAGGTCCTGGCCGGGATCTGGCGCGAGGTCCTCGGCGTCGAGCGGGCGGGAGCGGACGACAGCTTCCTGGATCTCGGCGGCCACTCGCTGCTCGCTGCGCAGGTGATCGCCCGCGTGCGCGAGGCTCTCGGCGCCGAGCTCGTGCTGCGCGACGTCTTCGATCATCCAGTGCTGGCGGCGCTGGCTACCATCGTCGAAGAGCGGGGTGCCGGCGGACCTCCGGCGGACCCGATGGTGCGGGTCCCGCGGACCGGGGACCTGCCGCTCTCCTTCGCCCAGGAGCGCATCTGGTTCCTGCAACAGCTCGACCCAACCTTGCGCTCCTACCAGTTCCAGTCGACGATCCGTTTTCGCGGTCCGCTCGACGCCGCGGCGCTCCGCCGGAGCCTCGGCGCGATCGTGCGCCGCCACGAGATCTTCCGCACCACCTTCCCCACCGTCGGCGACCGGCCGGTGCAGCGCATTCACCCCGCAGCGCCGGCCGGCGAGCCGCGTCTGCCGGTGGTCGACCTCTCGCGGCTGCCGGCGGGACCCCGCGCCTGCGAGGAGCAGCGGATGGCGGCGGCCGTGTGGGAGCAGCCGTTCGACGTCTCGCGCCTGCCGCTGGTTCGCTGGGTCCTGCTGCGCGGGTCGCACGACGAGCACCTCTGGATCCACGTCGAGCATCACCTGGTCCACGATGGCTGGTCGTTCAACCGGCTCCTCGAGGAGATGGCCTCGCTTTACGCCGCCGGCGTCGAGGGGCGCCCCGCAGCGCTGCCGCAGCCGTGGCTGCACTTCGCCGATTGGGCGGTGTGGCAGCGTGCATGGATGCGCGGCCCGGAGGCCGCGGCGCAGCTCGACTGGTGGCGGCGGACGCTCGCCGGCCGCGCCGGCGTGCTGGAGCTCCCTACCGACCGGCCGCGCGCACCGCAGCAGAGCTTCCGCGGCGCCGTCGAGCGCTTCGAGCTTCCCATCGCGCTCTGCGCCGGCCTCCGCGCCGCCGCCCGCCGACAGGGAGTGAGCCTCTTCATGCTGATGCAAGCCGCCTTTGCCGCCTTCCTCGGCCGCGCATCCGGGCAGGAGCAGGTCAACGTCGGCTCGGCAGTGGCCAACCGGCGGCGGCGGGAGACCGAGCCGATTCTGGGCATGCTGGTCGACAACGTCGTCCTGGCGAACGACCTCTCGGGCGGCCCCACCGTGCGCGAGCTGCTGCAGCGCACCCGCCGGCTCTGCCTGGAGACCGGAGCGCATCAGGAGATCCCGTTCGACCAGGTCGTCGAGGCGGTGCAGCCCGAGCGCGACCTCGCCTACAACCCGCTCTTCCAGCACAGCTTCAGCTTCCACGACTCACCGCTCGGCGAGCTGGTGTTCCCGGGTCTCCAAGCGGAGCTCACCGAGGCGCTCTCCAACGGCTCGGCCAAGTTCGACGTCAACGTCATCTGCATCCCGCGCGGCGAGCAGCGAGTCGGCCGTCCCGGTGCCGCCGAGGCGGGCATCACCGTGCTCTGGGAATACGCGACCGCCCTCTTCGACGCGGCGACCGCCCGGCGGATGATCGGCCACTTCGAGCGGCTGCTCGCGGGCTTCGCGGCGGACGCCGAGCGCGAGGTCGCGGAGCTGCCGCTCCTGACGCGCGAAGAGGCGCAGCAGCTCGTCGCCTGGGAGGCGGGCGCGGCGACGACCCCGGCGCCCACGGAGGACTGTATCCACCGGCTTGTCGCGCTGTGGGCGGAGCGCACGCCTGGCGCCCCGGCCGTGGCGGCCGGCGGCCGGCGTCTCACCTACGGCGAGCTCGACGCGCTCGCGAACCGGCTCGCCTGGCGGCTGCGGCGCCTCGGCGTCGGACCGGAGGTGCCGGTCGCGGTCTGTCTCGAGCGCTCGCCCGAGCTCGTCGTCGCCGTCCTCGCCGTGCTCAAGGCGGGCGGCGCGTATCTGCCGCTCGATCCGAGCCACCCCCCGGAGCGGCTGGCCTACGTCCTCGCGGACGTGGCGGCGCCGGTCTTGTTGACGCGCGCCGCGCTCGCGCCGCGTCTCCCCGCCGGCGGCGCGCGGGTGCTCACCCTCGACGATGGCGCGGGCCCACGGGGCCCGGAGAGTGCGGCGCCGCCGCCCGTCGAGACCCTGCCGCAGCACCTCGCCTACGTCATCTACACCTCCGGCTCGACCGGACGGCCCAAGGGAACGGAGCTCTCGCACGCCGGGCTGCAAAACCTCGTCGCCTGGCACCAGGCCGCCTACGCTCTCGCATCGTCGGACCGCACCACCCTGGTCGCCAGCCCGGCGTTCGACGCCTCGGTCTGGGAGACCTGGCCGACGCTCACCGCCGGCGCCAGCCTGCACGTGCCCCCGGAGGAGGTCGTCGCCTCGCCGCCGGAGCTGCTCGCCTGGATCGCGACGGAGCGGATCACCGTCTCGTTCCTCCCCACCCCGCTCGCCGAGGCGTGCCTGGAGGTGGAGCCGCTCCCGGGGCTCGCCCTGCGCGCCCTATTGACCGGGGGGGACCGGCTCCATCGGGTCGGCCGTACCCTGCCGTTCCGGCTCGTCAACCATTACGGGCCGACCGAGAGCACTGTGGTAACTACCGCGGGGGAAGTGGCGGCTGGCGCCGCTGCCGAAGCCGCGCCGCCGATCGGCCGCCCGATCGCGAACCTGCGGGCGGTCGTCCTCGGCCGGTGGCTCGAACGGCTGCCGGTCGGCGTCCCCGGCGAGCTCTACGTCGGCGGCGCCGGCCTCGCGCGCGGCTACCTACGACGGCCGGAGCTGACTGCGGAGCGCTTCGTTCCCGACCCCTGCGCACGGGCGGACACGCCCGGGGAGGATCTCGGCACGCGCCTTTACCGCACCGGCGACGTCGTTCGCCGGCGGCCGGACGGGCAGCTCGAGTTCCTGGGTCGGACCGACCATCAGGTCAAGATCCGTGGCTTCCGCATCGAGCTTGGCGAGGTCGAGGCGGCCCTCCGGAGGCATCCAGAGATCACCCAGGCAGTGGTGGTGGCGCGTGAGCTCAGGCCGGCAGCCGAGGAAGGAGAAGCGCTCCAGGCAGAGAAACGGCTTGTGGCATATGTGGTGCCGAGGCGAGAGCCGGCGGCCGCGGAAGCTCAGGGCGCGCCTTCCCTTTTTTCGCCCGAGCCCTTCGTTTCACCCGATTGTTCCTTGTCCGCAGAGGTGCGCCAGTGGCTGGCCGGGCAGCTCCCCGGCTACATGGTGCCCGCGGCCATCGTCGTGCTTGACACTCTGCCGCTCAATCCGAGCGGCAAGGTCGACCGCGCGGCGCTGCCGGCGCCACCGGCCGCTGCGGCAGACGGCGCCGACTTCCTGCCGCCGCGGACCGAGATCGAGGAGCTGGTCGCTGGCGTCTGGGCACAGGTTCTCGGCGTCGACCGCGTAGGCGCGCGCGACGACTTCTTCCGCTTGGGCGGCTACTCGCTCATGGCGACGCGAATGCTGGCGCGACTGCGCGACACGCACGGCGTCCAGCTCCCCCTGCGGACGCTCTTCGAGGCGCCGACTCTCGAGCGGTTTGCGCTGGCGGTTGGGGAGTCGTTGCTCGCCGGCGACGACGAGATCCTGACGCAAGGAGCCTGAAGGCGGGGATGGCGGAGCCCCACTCCACCGGGAGCCCGGAACCCGCTGACCCGCTGCGAGCCCGACTCGCGCAGCGGCTCGCCGCGCGGCGTGCGGCACAGATGGCTGACGCGATCAGGCCGCGCCGCAGCCAGGGCCCCGCCCCGCTCTCGTTCCCCCAGACCCAGCTCTGGCTCGTCGACCGCCTGGCGCCCGGCGGGTCCGCCTACAACATCGCCCGCGCCTTCGACGCCCGGGGCGCGCTCGACGTAGCGGCCCTGGCCGGCAGCCTGGAGGAGATCGTGCGCCGGCACGAGGTGCTGCGCACGACCTTCACGGGCCTCCCCGACGGGCAGCCGTTGCAGGTGATCGCGGCGCGGCCGCTGTTCGCGCTGCCGGTGATCGACCTGTGCTCCTTGGGCGATCGCGCCGCGGCGGCGGCCGCGGGGCTCGCGGGCGCTGAGGCCGCTCGCCCGTTCGATCTCGAGCGGGGGCCGGTCGTGCGCACGGCGCTGATGCGGCTCGCGCCCGAGCATCACGTCCTCCTGCTGACGCTTCACCACATCGCCGCCGATGGCTGGTCGATGCAGATCCTCTATCGCGAGCTGGCCACGCTCTACGCCGCGTGCGCGTGGCGCGGGACGGAGCGCACCGGCGCGGCCGCGCCGACCGCGGCGGCCAGGCTCGCGCCGCTCTCGCTCCAATACGCCGACTGGGCCGTCTGGCAGCGCAGATCGCTCGCCGGTGAGCGGGGCGAGCGGCTCCTCGCCGTGTGGCGCGAGGCGCTCGCGGGCGCTCCGGAGTCGCTCGATCTCCCCGCCGATCGGCCGCGGCCACCGGTGCAGAGCTTCCGGGGCGCCATGGCGAGACTCGCCCTGGGGCCGGGATTCGCGCAGCCGGTGCACGCCCTCGCGCGGCGGCAGCGCGCGACGCCGTTCATGGTTCTGCTCGCGGCCTGGCAGGCGCTGCTGGGTCGTCTGACCGGCCAGCTCGATCTGGTGGTCGGCACGCCAGTCGCAGGCCGCACACGCAGTCAGATCGAGGAGCTGATCGGCTGCTTCGTCAACATCGTGCCACTTCGCGGCGACCTGGCGCAGGAGTCGCGCTTCAGTGAGCTCCTGGCGCGCACGCGCGATGTCGCGCTCGCCGCGCTCGAGCACCAGGAGATGCCATTCGAGCGCCTGGTCGAGGAGCTGGCGCCGCAGCGCGATCTCTCGCGCAATCCGCTCGTTCAGGTGACTTTCGAGCTGCAGCGCGGAACCGACGGGCGGCTCGAGCTGCCCGGGCTCGCCGTGCGCCGGCTGCCGGTCGACCACGTACGCTCCAAGTTTGATCTCTCGCTGACCGTCATCGACGGCGAGGACGGCTTCGCGATCGGGGCCTGCTACGCGCGCGACCTGTTCGACGGCGCGACCGCGACGCGCTGGGTAGGACACTTCCGGACGTTGCTCGCAGCGGCGCTGGCGGATCCCGAGCAGCCGGTTGCCGAGCTGCCCCTCCTCACGCTCCCTGAGCGGCAGGCGGTGCTCCGGGATTGGAGCGACGGGGGTGCGCCGCCGTCCGCCGCGCGTGGCGACGCGACACTCCACCGGATGGTCGAGGCGCAGGTGGAGCGCACGCCCGGAGCGGTGGCGATCGTCTGGGCACCCGAGAACGGGGCGCGTGTCGAGTTGAGCTATGCCGCGCTCGACCGGCGGGCCGGCCGCCTCGCGCGAAGGCTGGCGGCGCTCGGCGTCGGTCCGGAAATCAGGGTGGGGGTGGCGCTGGAGCGGACGGCGGAGCTGCCGGTCGCGTTGCTCGGCATCCTCAAGGCCGGCGGCGCTTACGTGCCGCTCGACCCGAGCTACCCACCGGCGCGCCTGGCGATGATGATCAACGACGCGCGGCAGGGACAGGGCGGGTTCGTGCTGCTCACCCAGGAGCGCCTTCTGCCGCGGTTGAGCGAGGTGGTCGAGCAGGTCTTGGCAACGGCCGGCGAACCGCCGGGAACGAGAGATCCAGTGCACGTGCTCTGCGTCGATGCTCCCGACGCGAGCCTTCCTTCGCACCCAGAAATCTCTTGTCTTTCGTCTCCAGAGCCCACCAATCTCGCCTATCTCATCTACACCTCCGGCTCGACCGGCCGCCCGAAGGGCGTGGCGATCGAGCACCGCAGCGCCGCGGCGATGGTTCGCTGGGCCCGCGACCGGTTCTCGGCCGAAGAGCTGGCCGGCGTCTTCGCTTCGACCTCCATCAACTTCGACTTGTCGGTGTTCGAGCTGTTCGTGCCGCTCGCCTGCGGCGGGCGGGTCATCCTGGGCGAGAACGCCCTCGCCCTCGCCGGCTCACCGGCGGCGGCCGAGGTGACGCTGATCAACACGGTTCCCTCGGCGATCACCGAGCTGCTGCGGCTGGGGGCGATGCCCCCGTCGGTACGGACCGTCAACCTCGCGGGAGAGCCGCTGCGTGGCGCTCTCGTCGAGCGGCTCTACGCGCTCGGCGGCGTTGAGCGGGTTTGGAATCTCTACGGACCCTCGGAGGACACCACCTACTCCACGTTCGCCCTCGTGCCGCGCGACGGAGTGGCGGAGCCGACCATCGGGCGGGCGATCGCCGGCTCGCGCGCCTATGCGCTGGATCGCGCGCTCCAACCCTGTCCGTCGGGTGTCCCGGGAGAGCTGTGCCTCGGGGGTGCGGGGCTGGCCCGCGGCTACCTGTACGGGCCCGAGCTGACGGCTGAGCAGTTCGTGCCCGATCCTTTCGCCGGTCTCCCCGGCGCTCGCCTCTACCGCACCGGGGACCTAGCCCGCTGGCTGCCGAGCGGCGAGCTCGAGTTCCTCGGACGGATCGATCATCAGGTTAAGGTGCGGGGATTTCGCATCGAGCTCGGAGAGATCGAGGCGGCGCTTCTGCGCCACACGCGGATCGCCGAGGCGGTGGTGGTGGCGCGTGAGGACCGACCGGCAGAGAACGCCACAGAAAGGCTCGAGCTCGAGAAGCGCCTGGCGGCCTATGTGGTGCCGCGGCGAGAGCCAGTGGTCGCAACAGCTCAAAGCGCAGCGTCCCTTTCTCTGATCGAAGAGCTTCGCGCGTGGCTCGTCGGCCAGGTCCCCGACTACATGGTCCCCTCGGCCTTCGTCGTGCTCGAGGTCTTGCCGCGCACGCCGAACGGCAAGCTGGACCGCAAGGCGTTGCCGGTCCCTACAGCCGCAGCCGTGGACCGCTGGGACCCACCACGGACGCCGTCCCAGGAGCTGCTGGCCGGCATCTGGTGCGAGGTGCTGGGGCGCGAGCGGATCGGCGTGCACGACGGCTTCTTCGCCCTGGGCGGACACTCGCTGTTGGCCGCGCGCGTCGTGTCGCGGGTACGGGGGACGTTCGGTATCGAGGTGCCGTTGCGGCGGATGTTCGAGGCCCCCACCGTCGCCGCGCTCGCCGCGGAGATCGAAGCGCTGCGCACGAGTGGCACGCCCGCGGCACCGCCCATTCAGCGCCTACCACGGGACCGCCCGCTCGTCGCTTCGTCCGCCCAGGAGCGCCTCTGGTTCCTAGACCAATTGCAGCCTGGCAGCCCGGCGTACAACCTGCCGCTGGCGCTGCGGCTACGAGGCCGGCTCGACCTTGCGCTACTGGCGGCCTGTCTCGACGAGATCGTGCGAAGGCATGAGGCGCTGCGCACGACCTTCAAACTGCAGGACGGCCGCCCGGTCCAGGTCGTCGCGGCGCCGGCGTCGTGGCCGCTGCCTGTGGCCGACCTCTCCGCGCTCGAGCCGGTTCATCGCGAGAGCGAGGCGCGGCGGCTGCGTGTCGAGGAAGGGCAGCGGCCGTTCGACCTTGCAGGCGGGCCGCTGCTTCGCACGCTCGTGGTGCGCGTGGACGCCGACGACCATGTGATGCTGCTGACACAGCACCACATCGTCACCGACGACTGGTCCATCGGCGTGCTGCTATCCGAGCTCGAGGCGCTGTATCGCGCCTTGGCTGCCCGAGGGCCGTCGCCGCTCGCGGAGCTTCCGATCCAATACGCCGATTACGCGCAGTGGCAGCGCGCCTGGCTCGCCGGCGAGGTGCTCGAGGAGCAGCTCGCGTTCTGGCGGCGGCATCTCGCGGGCGCGCCGGCAGTCCTCGACCTGCCGACCGACCGGCCGCGGCCGCCCCGCGAGAGCTTCCGCGGCGCGACGCGCAGGTTCGACCTGTCGGCCGAGCTGAGTGCTCGCATGCGAGCACTCGCGCGCCGCGAGGGGGCGACGGTCTTCATGACGCTCCTCGCGGGCTTCGAGGTGCTGCTGCACCGCCTCACCGGGCAGGATGACCTCGTCGTCGGCACGCCGATCGCCAACCGTACCCGGATCGAGGTCGAGAGCCTGATCGGCTTCTTCGTCAACACGCTCGCGATGCGCATCGATCTCTCCGGTGACGCCAGCCTCCGCGAGCTCATTGGGCGGGTACGGGAAACCGCGCTCGAGGCGTATGCGCACCAGGACCTGCCGTTCGAGAAGCTCGTCGACGAGCTGCAGCCGGAGCGCGATCTCAGCCGCTCCCCGATCTTCCAGGTCCTTTTCCAGGTCCTGCACTCGCCGCGTGCTGCGTTTGCGCTTCCGAACCTTGCGGTGGAACGAATCGCCGGCGAGGAGCAGACGGCCAAGTTCGATCTGGCGCTGTCGATGTCCGATACGGCCGAGAGCCTCGCGGGCATTTGGGGCTACCGGCGCGACCTCTTCGACGCGTCGACGATCGCTCGCCTCGAGCAACAGTTCCAGACGTTGCTCGAAGGCGTGGCCGCCCATCCGGAGTGGCGGTTGTCGGAGCTGCCGCTGCTCACCGCACGCGAGCGCCAGCAGCTCTGGGAATGGAACGCAGCCGAACAGAATTTCGGCGTCGACCTTTGCTTACACGAGCTGATCGCGCGCCAGGCAGAGCGGACGCCCGATGCGATCGCGGTCAGCTTCGAGGGCGAAGAGCTGAGCTACGGCGAGCTCCAGGGGCGAGCCCGGCGGCTGGCCCATCGCCTCCGCGCCTTGGGCGTCGGCCCAGAGGTGCGGGTGGGGATCTGCGCCGAGCGCTCGCTCGAGCTGGTCGTCGGCCTGGTCGGGATCTTGGAGGCCGGCGGCGCCTACGTGCCGCTCGACCCTTCCTATCCGCGCGAGCGCCTGGCGTATCTCATGGACGACGCGCAGGTCGCGGTGCTGCTGACGCAGGAGCGGCTGCTGGCGTCGCTGCCAGGCGAAGCGGGGCAGGTGTTGCTTCTCGATGCCGCCGACGAGCCGGCGAACGGCGAAGCCGCCGCCGCGCCGCCGCCCTGGACCGGCGTGGGACCGGACAACCTCGCTTATGTGATCTACACCTCGGGCTCGACCGGCAAGCCCAAGGGGGCGATGAACAGCCACCGCGGCATCGTCAACCGGCTGCTCTGGATGCAGGAGCGGTACGGTCTCGGGCCCACTGACCGGGTGCTGCAGAAGACGCCCTTCAGCTTCGACGTCTCGGTCTGGGAGTTCTTCGCGCCGCTGCTGGCGGGAGGGCGGCTGGTGGTGGCGCGTCCCGGCGGGCACCAGGACCCGGCGTACCTGGTCGAGACGCTCGTGCGCGAGCAGATCACCACCGTTCATTTCGTCCCCTCGATGCTGCAGGTGTTCCTCGAGGCGCCGGGGGTGGAGCGGTGCACGACGGTGCGGCGGGTGATCGCGAGCGGCGAGGCGTTGCCGCCGGAGCTCGAGCAGCGGTTCTTCGTCCGGTTCGGTTCCACTGGCGCCGGACTCCACAACCTCTACGGTCCGACGGAGGCGGCGGTGGAGGTGACGCACTGGGAGTGCACGCCGGGGGCGGGTCGGTGGGTGGTGCCGATCGGGCATCCGGTGGCGAACACACAGATCCATCTGCTGGGCCAGTACGGAGAACCGGTGCCGGTCGGCGTTGTGGGGGAGCTGAACATCGCGGGGGTGCAAGTGGCGCGCGGGTATCTCGGGCGGCCGGAGCTGACGGCGGAGCGGTTCGTGCCGGATCCGTTCTCGTCCCGGCCGGGCGCGCGGATATACCGGACGGGCGACCTGGCGCGGCGGCGGGTGGACGGTGCGGTGGAGTATCTGGGACGGCTGGATCACCAGATCAAGATTCGCGGCTTCCGCATCGAGCTGGGCGAGATCGAGGCGGCGCTCGCGGCGCACCCGGCGGTGGCGGAGGCGGTCGTCGTGGCGCGAGACCGCGGACAGGAAGGCGGGCAAGACAAAGACAAAATCGTTCAGGTAGAGAAGCGGCTGGTGGCTTATTTAGTTCTGCGGCGAGAGCCGGCCGCGGTAGGCCTGCAGCAGTCGGTGCCCGGGAGCATGGCAGGCTCCGCCGTGGCGGCCGCAGAGGGTTCACCGACCGTAAGCGCCACGCCCCCACAGCCTCTTTCCCTGCCCGAGCCTTTTTCTTTTTCGTCCGCGGGTCCTTCAGTCGACCAGCTCCGCTCCTGGCTCGCCGCGACGCTGCCCGAGTACATGGTGCCGTCGGCGTTCATGGTGCTGGACGCGCTTCCGCTCTCGCCCAACGGCAAGATTGACCGCAAGGCGCTGCCCGAGCCGGAGGAGCCGGCGGATTCCGCGCGCGAGATGGTCGCCCCGCGCACGGCGCTCGAGCGCGAGCTCGCCGCGCTGTTCCAGGAGGTGTTGCGCCTCGATGCGGTCGGCGTGCACGACGACTTCTTCATGGCCGGTGGCAACTCGATCCAGGGGGCGAGTCTGGTCAATCGGCTGCAGCAGCGTCTGGGAGAGATCGTCCATGTGGCGGCGATCTTCGACGCGCCGACCGTGGCGCGGCTGGCGGCGAGGCTCCAGGAGCAGTACCCCGCGGCCGTGGCGCGGCTGACCGGCGAGACGCCGGCGCGGGTGGCCGACTACGAGGCAGCGCTCGACGCGATCACAAGCGACCTCGCGGCCGTGCCCGGGGACGACCGGAGCCGAGGGGGCTCGATGCTGGCGATCGAGCGCACGGGCTGGCAGCCCGGAACGCCGCTGCCGCTGTCGTTCCAGCAGGAGCGGCTCTGGGTGCTCGACCGGCTGCAGCCGGGTCTACCGACCTACAACCTGTCGGCGGCATGGCGGATCGACGGCGAGCTCGACGTCGCGGCGTTCCGCGTCACGCTCGCCGCGCTCGTGCGGCGGCACGCGGCGTTGCGCACGACCCTGGTCGAGCGCGACGGGCATCCGTGCCAGGTGATCGCGCCTGCGGAGGCGCCGGCATCGCGCCTTCCGGTCGTCGACCTCTCCAGTCTGCGCGCCGAGGCGGCATGCGCAGCGGAGGCGAGGCGACTCGCCGCGGCCGAGGCGCGGCGGCCGTTCGACCTCGCGATGGGCCCCTTGCTCCGCACCGCGCTGCTGCGGCTCGGGACGAGGGCGTACGTCTTCGCGTTCGCCATCCACCACGTCGTCGCCGACGGCTGGTCGGTCGGCATCCTGCTGCGCGAGCTGGCGGCCTGCTACGGCGCGCTTGCGGAGAGCGGCGGGGCGGCTGGCGACGTGACGGCGGCCGCCGGCCTGGCGCCCCTGCCGGTGCAGTACGCGGACTACGCGGTCTGGCAACGGCGGTGGCTGAGCGGCAAGGAGCTCGAACAGCAGGCGGCCTATTGGCGCGAGCGGCTCGCCGGGGCGCCACCGCTGCTCGAGCTGCCGCTCGATCGGGCCCGCCCGGCGGTCCAGACCGTTCGTGGCGAGGTGCACGGCCAGCGGCTGTCGGCCGAGGCCGCTGCGGCGCTCCAGGGGTGCGGACGGCGCGAGGGGGTGACGCTGTTCATGGTCCTGCTCGCCGGCCTTTCGGCGCTGCTCGGGCGCCTGGCGGGGCAGGAGGACGTGCTGATCGGCGCGCCGGTGGCGGGCCGCAATCGCGCCGACGTGGAGGGGCTCGTCGGCTGCTTCCTCAACTCGCTCGTCCTGCGCACCAACCTCGCGGCCACGCCGAGCTTCCGGATGCTGCTCGCGCAGGTGCGCGAAACGACCCTGAGCGCTTTCGCGCACCAGGATCTGCCGTTCGAGAAACTGCTCGAGGAGCTGCAGCCGCCGCGCACGCTGGCGCACACGCCGCTGTTCCAGGTCTTCCTCAACGTTCTCAACTTCCCGGCGATGGCGGCGCAGTTACCGGGGCTGTCGCTCGAGCTGCTGGCGCCGCACGAGGTGAGCGCCAAGTTCGACCTCACCCTGTACGTCGCCGAGGACGCCGGAGGACTCCTGGTCAACTGGGTCTACAACAGCGACCTCTTCGACCGCGCGCGGATCGAGGAGACGGCGCGGCAGCTCGCGCTGCTGCTCGCGCAGGCCGTGGCGGAGCCCGACCGGCCGGTCGGGGAGCTGGCGCTGCTGACGCTCGAGGCTCGCCGGGTGCTGCCGGATCCGACCGCGGATCTGGACCGCGGCTGGCTGGGCTCGGTGCCCGAGCGCTTCGCCGCGTTCGCCGCCCGCGCGCCGGAGCTGCCGGCGATCTCCGACCCCGTCGAGAGCTGGACCTACGGCGAGCTCGCGGCCTATGCGCATCGACTGGCGTGGCGGCTCGCCCACGGCGGCGTCGAGAAGGGGGACTTCGTCGCCATCTGGGCGCACCGCAGCGCGCCGCTGGTGCCGGCGCTGCTCGCCGCGCTCGAGACCGGGGCGGCGTTCGTCGTTCTCGACCCGGCCTATCCGGCGGCGCGCCTGGCCGACATGGTGCTGCTGGCGCCGCCGGCGGCGCTGCTGGCGGTCGAGGCGGCCGGGCCGGTCCCGGAGGAGGTCGAGGCGGCGCTCGCGGAGGCGGGGTGCCGCTGCCGGCTCGTGCTGCCGCCGCGGCGCGCCCGCAGGGCGCGCGATCCGGCGCCCGGGGAGCCCGAGGAGCCGCTCGGGGTCGAGCTGACCGCTGATGACCCGGCGTACGTCGCCTTCACCTCCGGCTCGACCGGGCGACCGAAGGCGATCCTCGGCCGGCACGGCTCACTTTCCCACTTCATCCCTTGGCGGAGGGAGTGTTACGGGCTTTCAGAGCGCGATCGCTTCAGCCTCCTTTCGGGGCTCGCCCACGACCCGCTGCACCGCGACGTCTTCGCGCCGCTGCTCACGGGGGGCTCGATCGCGGTGCCTGACCCGGAGCGGGTCGGCAGCGCGGGGTATCTCGCCGCCTGGCTGCGCGAGGAGCGGGTGACGGTGGCGAACCTGACGCCGGCGATGGGGCAGCTCGTCGCGCAGGAGGGCGGCACGACGCGGCTGCCGGCGCTGCGGCTGGCATTCGTGGTCGGCGATGTGCTGACTCGGCGCGACGTACGGCGGCTGAACAAGCTGGCGCCGGATCTCGTGTGCGTCAACCACTACGGATCGACCGAGACGCAGCAGGCGTTGGGGTATTACGTCGTGCCCCCGCGCTCCGCCGGTGCCATGCGAGCCGACGACGACCAGCTCCCCGAGGTGCTGCCCCTCGGCCGCGGCATCCCGGACGTGCAGCTCCTGGTGGTCAACGCCGCCGGGGCGCAAGCGGGTATCGGCGAGGTGGGGGAGATCTGGGTGCGCAGTCCGCACGTGGCGTTGGGCTACCTCGGCGAGCCGGAGCGGACGGCGGAGAAGTTCGTGATCAATCCCTGGACCGGAGCGGCATGGGACGTCGCGTATCGGACGGGGGATCTCGGCCGCTACCTGCCCGGCGGCGACGTGGCGTTCGCCGGGCGCGTCGACCAGCAGGTGAAAGTCCGCGGGTTCCGCGTCGAGCTGGGGGAGGTGGAGTCGGTCCTGGGGCGGCACCCGGCGGTGCGCGAGGTGGCGGTGGTGGCGAAGGGCGCGGCGACGGAGCGGCATCTGGTGGCGTATTTCGTTGCTGCGGCGGCGGGCGAGCGCGACGAGGAGCTGATCACGCGGCTGCGCGAGTATCTCAAGGAGCGCCTCCCGGACTACACGGTGCCGGCGGCGTGGATGCGCCTGGCGGCGCTGCCCTTGACGCCGAACGGCAAGCTCGACCGCCGCGCGCTGCCGGAGCCGGAGGAGCCTGCGGCCGCCGGCGAGTCCGTGGCGCCGCGCTCGCTCATCGAGGAGCTCCTGGTCGACATCTGGCGCGAGGTGCTGCGCCGCGAGCGCGTCGGCATCCACGACAACTTCTTCGACCTGGGTGGGCACTCCCTCCTCGCGGCACGCGTGGCATCGCGGGTCCGGGAGGCGTTCGGGGTCGAAGTGCCGTTGCGGCGGATGTTCGCGGCCCCGACCCTGGCGGCGCTCGCGGCCGAGGTTGCCGCGCAGCGCAGCGGCGGTGTGCAGGCGGCGCCGCGCCTCGAGCGCATACCGCGAGACCGCGCGGTCGCCGCCTCGTTCGGCCAGGAGCGGCTCTGGTTTCTGGACCAGCTCGAGCCCGAGAACGCCGCATACAACATGGTCGCGGCGTGGGTCCTGCGGGGACGGCTCGACGTCGCGGCGCTGGCTGCGGCCGTCGACGAGGTGGTCCGCCGTCACGAGGCGTTGCGCACCGTCTTCGAGGCGGCGCCGCACGGCGCCATGCAGCACGTTCTGCCCCATGCGCCGTCGCTGCTGCCGCTGATCGATCTGCGGGCGCTGCCCGCAGGCACCCGCCACGCCACGGCCCGCGCCCTGGTCGCGGCCGAGGCGGCGCGCGGCTTCGATCTCGCGCGGGGCCCGCTCTTCCGCCGCGCTCTTCTCCGGCTGACCGGCGGCGGCGCTGCCGCCGCCGAGCCCGAGCACCTGTTGGTCGTGATACTGCACCACATCGTCACCGACGGTTGGTCGCAAGGCATCCTCGTGACGGAGGTCGCGGCGCTCTACAACGCGTTCGTGACCCGGGCTCCGGGCCGGTTGCCGGAGCTGCCCGTGCAGTACGCCGACTTCGCGGCCTGGCAGCGGTCGACGCTCACGACCGCCCTCCTGGAGCGCCAGGTCGAGTTCTGGCGCCAGGCCCTGACCGGCGCCCCGGCGCTGCTCGAGCTGCCGACCGACCGCCCGCGCCCAGCGGTGCAGACCTTCCGTGGCGGGCGGCTGACGAGGCGCCTGCCGGAACCACTCGCGCAGGAGCTGAAGGCGACGGGCCGGCGCGAGGGCGCGACGCCGTTCATGGTGCTCCTCGCCGCGTTCCAGGCGCTCCTGTCGCGCCACACCGGCACCGAGGACGTCGCGGTGGGGACGCCGGTCGCCGGGCGCAGCTACGAGACGGAGAAGCTGATCGGGCTGTTCGTCAACACGCTCGTGCTGCGCGGCGACCTCGCCGGCGATCCGTCGTTCGCCGCGCTCCTGGCGCGGGTGCGCGAGACGGCGCTCGACGCCTTCACCCACCAGGACCTGCCGTTCGAGAAGCTGGTCGAGCGGCTGCGACCGGAGCGGGCGCTCGCCCATTCGCCGCTCTTCCAGGTGATGTTCGTGCTGCAGAATCTGCCGCCCGCGATCGCGGCGATGGACGGTCTGCACATCTCCTCGCTCGACGTCCACACCGGTACCGCGAAGTTCGACCTGACCCTTACCCTCGTCGAGACGACCGGCGGCGATCTGGTGGCGCGCCTCGAGTACAACCGCGATCTGTTCGACGTCACGACCGCCGAGCGCCTGCTGGCGCACTACCAGGAGGTGCTCGCCGCCGTCGCGATGGATGCCAGCCGGCGGTTCTCCGAGCTGCGATGGCTCACCGTGCCGGAGCGCCACCAGCTCGTCGCCGAGTGGAACGACTCGGCGCGCGATTACGAGCCGGCTCTCTCGACAGGATCAGCCCTGAGTCACCAAGGCAGGGTTGGCGGCGCCGAGCGACCGCCGAGAGGTCGAGCCGGAGGCGAGACCTCGCTCGAGGCGTGCCTGCACGAGTTGATCGCGGCGCAGTCGGCGCGGACACCGGAGGCGGTGGCGGTGGCGTACGAGGGAGAGACCCTCACCTATGCAGCGCTTGCCGCGCGGAGCAACCAGCTCGCGCGGTACCTCGTGCGGCTGGGTGTGGGGCCGGAGTCGCTGGTCGGGGTGGCGATGGAGCGCTCGGTCGAGATGGTGGTGGCGCTGCTCGGGGTGCTGGAGGCCGGCGGGGCGTACGTGCCGATCGATCCCTCCTACCCGGCCGAGCGGTTGGCGTTCATGTTGGAGGACGCGTTGGCGGGGGCGTCGCGGCCGATCCTGCTGACGCAGAAGCACGTCGCCGCCACGCTGCCGCTCGACGAGCTCCGCGGCCGCGGTGGCCACGTGCTGGCTCTGGACACCGGCTGGGAGGAGATCGCCCGCGAGCGGAATGATGCTCTCCCGGCGCGCTCCTTCCCCTACGGTCCTGCCTACATGATCTACACCTCCGGCTCGACGGGCCGGCCGAAGGGTGCGGTCAACACGCACGGCGCGATCGTCAACCGCCTGCTGTGGATGCAGGAAGCGTTCGGGTTGGGGCCGGACGACCGGGTGCTGCAGAAGACGCCGTTCTCGTTCGACGTCTCGGTGTGGGAGTTCTTCTGGCCGCTGCTGGTGGGGGCGCGGCTGGTGGTGGCGCGGCCGGGCGGGCATCAGGACGCGCGCTACCTGGCCGAGCTGATCGCGGCCGAGGGCGTGACGACGCTGCACTTCGTCCCCTCGATGCTCCAGGCGTTCTTGGGCGAGCCGGAGGCGGCGCGGTGCCGGTCGCTGCGGCGGGTCGTCTGCAGCGGCGAGGCGCTCGCGCCCGAGCTGGTGGGGCGCTTCTTCGAGCGGTTGCCTTCAGGCCCCGAGCTGCACAACCTCTATGGTCCGACCGAGGCGGCGGTGGACGTGACGTGGTGGCCATGCTCACGGGCCGACGCCGGGGCCGGCGTGCCGATCGGCCGGCCAATCGCCAACCTCGGCACCTACGTGGTCGACCGCGACCTGCGGCCGGTAGCGATGGGGGTGGCGGGCGAGCTGCTGCTGGGCGGGGTCGGGCTGGCGCGCGGCTACCACGCCCGTCCCGACCTGACCGCCGAGCGGTTTGTTCCGAATCCCTTCGCGGTCGACGGCGGCGGTCCGGAGTTCGGCCCTGGGTCGCGCCTCTACCGCACCGGCGATCTGGCGCGGCTGCGGACCGACGGGGCGGTGGATTACCTGGGCCGGCTCGACCATCAGATCAAGCTGCGCGGGTTCCGCATCGAGCTGGGCGAGATCGAGGCGGCGCTGCGCGCGCATCCGGCAGTAGCCGAGGCGGCGGTGGTGGCGCGAGGTCGCGACGAGGGCGACCAACAGCTCCAGGTAGAGAAGCGGCTGGTGGCCTACGTGGTTCCGCGGCGTGAGTCGGCGGCGGCAGGACTCCCCTCGGCACTGAGCGGGACCAGCACAGGCGCGGGAGAGGGTCCGCCGGTGGCAAGCGGTACGCCCGCGGCGCGTCCTTCCCTACCTGAGTCCTTGTCTTCATCTGAAGCTGGTTTGCCTAACGAGCTCCGCACCTGGCTCGCCGGAAAGCTCCCGGAGTACATGGTGCCGTCGGCTTTCGTGCTGCTCGAGGCCTTGCCGCTGTCGCCGAACGGCAAGCTGGATCGCCGGGCTCTGCCCGCGCCGGGGCGCTCCCGCGCGGAGGCGGCGGCGCTGCCGCCGCGCAACGCGGTCGAGGGCGCGATCGCGCAGGTCTGGCGGCGGGTGCTGCGGCTGGAGGCGGTGGGAGTCGAGGACAACTTCTTCGATCTCGGCGGGCATTCGCTGCTCGTCATCGAGGTGCAGCGCGAGCTGCGCCAGCGCTTCCCGGAACGCGACCTTTCGGTGGTCGACCTCTTCAAGTACCCGACGATCGCCGCGCTCGCGGCGCACGTGGCGGGGGAGAGCGCTGCCGCGGCGGCGGAACCGGCGGCGGAGCCCGCTCCGGCGCTCGACGACGCGATCGCGATCGTCGGCATGGCCGGCCGGTTCCCGGGCGCGGCGAGCGTCGCGGAGCTGTGGCGGCGTCTGTGCGCCGGCGAGGAGCTGATCCGGAGCTTTACCGAGGCGGAGCTGCTCGCCGCGGGCGTGGATCCCGAGCTGGTGGCGGACCCGCGGTATGTACGGGCGCGCGGCGTGGTCGAGGGCACGGACCTCTTCGACGCGCGGTTCTTCGACTGCTCGCCACGCGAGGCGGAGCTGATCGATCCGCAGCAGCGGATCTTCCTCGAGTGCGCCTTCGAAGCGCTCGAGGACGCCGGGCATGGCGGCGAGCGTCCGGCGTGGCGCCCGCCGCGGGTGGGTGCCTATGCCGGGGTGGGGGAGAACGGCTACGTCTTGCACCTCTACGCCGACCGGGCGTTGATGCAGACGGTGGGTCATTATCAGGTTTCGATCGGCAACAAGAGCGACTACCTGCCGACGCGGGTCTCCTACAAGCTCGACCTGAAGGGGCCGAGCGTCTCGGTGCAGACGGCGTGCTCGACGTCGCTCGTGGCGGTGCATCTCGCCTGCCGGGCGCTGCTTGCCGGGGAGTGCGACCTGGCGCTCGCGGGTGGGGTGTCGATCGCCGCCAACCAGACGCGCGGCTATCTCTACGACGCGGGGCACATCCTTTCCCCCGACGGCCATTGCCGGGCTTTCGACGCGGGCGCCGGCGGCACGGTGGTGGGCGGGGGCGCCGGGGTCGTGGTGCTGCGGCGGCTGGCCGAGGCGCTGGCCGACGGGGACCGGATCGACGCGGTGATCCTGGGCTCGGCGATCAACAACGACGGCGCGGGGAAGGTGGGGTTCACGGCGCCGAGCGTCGAGGGTCAGGCGGCGGTCATTCGGGCGGCGCACCGGCAGGCCGGGATCGATCCGGGGACGATCGGCTACGTCGAGGCGCACGGGACGGGGACGCGGTTGGGCGATCCGATCGAGGTGCGGGCGCTGGCGGAGGCGTTCGGGGAGGGCACGGGGCGGCGCGGCGGGTGCGGGCTGGGGTCGGTGAAGACGAATCTCGGGCATCTCGACGCGGCGGCGGGAGTGGCTGGCCTGATCAAGGCGGCGCTGGCGGTCAAGCACGGGGTGATCCCGCCGAGCCTGCACTTCGAGCGTCCGAACCCGGAGCTGGGGCTCGAGGCGACGCCGTTCCGGGTGGTCGGCGAGCTGCGGGGGTGGCAGGAGGAGGGGCGGCCGCGGCGGGCCGGGGTCTCGTCATTCGGCATCGGCGGCACCAACGCGCACGTGGTGCTCGAGCAAGCGCCTCAGTCGCTCGTCGGAATGCGCACCGCCGGTGGTGACCGCTCCCCGTCGCGCCCGTGGCAGCTCCTGCTCCTCTCGGCCAAGAGCGCCGCCGCGCTCGACGCGGCGACAGCGCGACTCGCGGGTCACCTGGAGCGCCACCCGGAGCTCGACCTCGCCGACGTGGCCCACACGCTGCGGGTCGGCCGGCGCACGTTCACGCATCGCCGTGCCATCGTCTGCCGCGACCGCGCCGAGGCGGTGGCGGCGCTGCGCGGGCTCGATCCTGCGGAGGTGCTGACGCACGCCGCGGCGCGGGGCAGTCGCGCCGGCGGTCGTCCGGTGGCCTTCCTCTTCCCGGGCCAGGGCGCGCAGCACCCCGGGATGGGAGCCGAGCTCTACCGCGAGGAGCCGGTCTATCGCGAAGCGCTCGACCGCTGCTGCGCGCTGTTCGCCTCGGAGCTCGGCTTCGATCTGCGCGAGCTGCTGCACGGCGACGGACCCGCCGCAGCCGAACGACTACTCCGCACCGAGGTGACGCAGCCGGCGCTCTTCGCGGTCGAGTGGGCGCTCGCGCAGCTCTGGTCGTCCTGGGGTGTGAAGCCCCAGGCCATGCTGGGCCACTCGATTGGCGAGTACGTGGCGGCCTGCCTGGCCGGCGTCTTCACGCTCGAGGAGGCGGTGACGCTCGTGGCCGCGCGCGGACGGTTGATGGGGAGCCTGCCGACGGGGGCCATGCTGGCCGTGGCGTTGCCGGAGGGCGCCGCGACCGAGCGGGTAGCCGCCTTCGGCGGTGTCCTGGCGCTCGCCGTCGTCAGCTCGCCGATGTCATCCGTCGTCGCCGGGCCCGAGCCAGCCGTCGAGAGCCTGCGCGAGGATCTGGCCGCCGAAGGCGTCGACTGTCGCCGCCTCCACACCTCGCACGCCTTCCACTCGCCGATGGTCGAGCCGATCCTGCCGGAGTTTGGGGCGGCGGTGCGGCGGGTGGCGCTGCAACCGCCGGCGATTCCATTCCTCTCGAACCTCACCGGCACCTGGATCACCGCGGCCGAGGCGACCGACCCGGACTACTGGGTGCGGCACCTGCGTGGCACCGTGCGCTTCGCCGACGGTCTGGCCGCCCTCGTCGCGGCGGGAGATCAGGTGCTCCTCGAAGTGGGGCCGGGCCGGACCCTGACGACCCTCGCCGCGCAGCATCCCGAGCGGGCGCGGATCGCCGCGGTGGCGAGCCTGCGCCATCCGCGGGACGCGCGGCCCGAGCAGGCCTGCCTCCTCACCGCCGCGGCCCGGCTCTGGCTGCTTGGCGCCACGGTCGACTGGCGGGCGTTCGCGGGCGAGGAGGCACGGCGGCGCGTGCCGCTGCCGACCTACCCCTTCGAGCGCCGCCGCTACTGGGTCGACCCGCCGCCAAGCGGCCTCTTCGGGCGCGCGCGGCCGCAGGAGACGGTGAGAACGCTCGCACGGACCGCCTCAATGCTCGCCGATGCGGAGCCGGAGAGCGCCAACGCTGGCGGCACGGCCGACGACGGCGGCCGTCCGGAGCTGCAGGTGGCGTTCGTGGCGCCGCGGGACGAGACCGAGCGGCGGATCGCGGGGGCGTGGCGCGACGTGCTCGGCGTCGAGCGGATCGGCGTCCACGACGACTTCTTCGACCTCGGCGGCAGCTCGCTCCTGGGGGCGCGCCTGACCACCCGCATGCGCGACGTCCTCGCGGTCGAGGTCCCGCCGCACCTCCTGCTCGAGGCGACGACGGTCGCTGCCCTGGCGCGGCATCTCGCGCCGGCCGTGGACGGCGGGAACGGCCCCACGGCCGCGACCGCCGCCTCCCGCCACCCGTGCCTGGCCGAGCTGCACGCGGGCGGCCGCGGCAAGCCGCTCTTCCTCGTCCATCCGGCGGGCGGACACCTCTACTGGTTCCGTGACCTCGCGGCGATCCTCGGCGAGGAGCGCCCGGTGCTCGGGCTGCGAGCCCGCGGCCTGGCACCTGGGGAGGAGCCGCTGGCGAGCGTCGAGGCGATGGCCGACCTGTACCTCGCGGCCGTGCGCGAAGCGTCGCCCACCGGCCCGTATCTGCTTGGAGGCGCCTCGATGGGCGGCATGGTCGCCTACGAGCTGGCGCAGCGGCTGCGCGCGGCCGGCGAGGAGGTGGCGCTGCTGGCGCTATTCGACACCTACGGTCCCGGTGAGGTGCCCGCCCCTGGACCGGCGGGAGACGGCCGGCCGGGCGACAACGGGCACGGACCACGGGAGAGCGCGCTCGATCCCGCGGAGGAGCGGCGGGTGACGGCCGTGCTGCGCGCCAGCACCGCCGCCATGCGCGCCTACCGGCCGCGCCCCTACGCCGGCCGCCTCGTCTTCTTCCGCGCCGCCGAGCGCCGCCCCGGCGAGCCGGTCCGGCCTGAAGAGGCATGGGTCGACCTCGCCGGCGACGGGGCGGAGGTGCACGTCGTGCCGGGAGACCACGCCTCGATGCACCAGCGGCCCCAGGTCGACACCCTGGCGCGGCGGCTCCGTCCCTCCCTGATCCTCGCCGGCCGGTAAGCGGGCACACGCAGCGCTCGCTGCACAGCTCTCTCTCCAGCGCCGGACATCGTAGAAAGAACGAGGGGCGGGCCAGGCTGCCGACTCCCCGCCGACGCGCGAGACGCGCGGGTGAAGAGTCACGCGCGACTTTCTTCACCGGTTTTGTCCCCCTAAAGGCCGCTTGCCGCACCTATCAGACGTCTAGGGGCACAGGAGAGCTTCGATGGCGGCGGACGACGTCACGCGCGGACGGCTAAGTGCCGGCATCACAGTGATTTGGCGAGGGCATCACGCCTACGCGAATAGTGAACATTACATGCGGCCTGGATCCGGGGCCGATTTCTGATCTTTCGCGCAACCATCCAACCGCAAAGGAGGGTTTCTTTGGACAAACCACAGGACCACGAGGAGTCGAATCCTGAGCTGGACCTCAACCGCCGGCAGTTCCTCGGCGGGGTCGGCGGCGTCACCGCGACACTGGCGGGCGGCCTGACCGGCATCTCCGCGCTCTCCGGCCTGACGAGCGAGGAGGGGGTGGCGGAGGCCGCTCTCATCGGCCCGCTGAGCCCCGCGGACCGCGCCAGCGAGGCGAAGGCGATCCGGAAGGAGGCGGCCGATGCGGAGAAGGCGCTCGGCGTCCCCGCGACGCCGACCAACGGCGACGAGGAGACGTACACCAACTTCATCGGCAACTACCACAAGTGCCTGCCGCACGACAGCATCACCGGTCTGGTCGATCCGGCGGCGTACAACGCGCTCACCGGGGCGATCCAGATGGGCACGTTCGCGGCCTTCGACGCGGTGCCGCTGGGCGTCCCGAACCAGAATCGGCTGCTGAACCCGCTCGGCGCCAACGCCTTCGGCATGGCCGGCCCGGACGCGCAGGCGGTCGGCACGCCGGCGCCGCCGTCGGTGGCCAGCGCCGCCCTCGCGGCCGATGCCGCCGAGGTCTACTGGATGGCGCTCGCCCGCGACGTCTCCTTCGCCGACTACGGCACCTCGTCGGTCATCGCCGACGCCTGCGCGGACTTGAACAACCTGCCGGGCTACGCCGGCCCCAAGGACCCGAGCACCAACCTGGTCACGCCGCAGGTGCTGTTCCGCATGAACTCCCCGGGCGTTCTCGACGGCCCGATGGTGTCGCAGTTCCTGCTCCGCAACTGGGTCTTCGACGCCTCGACGATCACGCCGTTCGTGATCACCTCGCTGCCCGGCGAGGACTACATGACGCAGTGGAACGAGTGGCTGGCGATCCAGAACGGGGCGTTTGCGGTCGGAGGGCTCAACCCGATCCTCGACGGCACGCTGCGCCTGCCGCGCAACGCCCGCGACGTCGGCATGGTCTCGGCCTTCGACCGCGTGTACACGATCTACCTGCGCGCGGCGCACATCCTCCAGAACTTCTGCAACTTCAGTACGGGCGCCAACTGCGACCTCGCGCACCCCTACCGCAACACCACCAAGCAGGCCGGCTTCACCACCTTCGGCCTCGCCTGGCTGTTCGAGAACCTGGCCTCCGTCGGCCGCTCCGAGCAGAACACCTGGTGGTCGAAGTGGAACGTGCACCGCTTCGTGCGGCCGGAGGAGTACGGCGGGCTCGTGCAGAGCAACCTCGCCGACGGCGCGTCGCACCCGATCCACAGCGACCTGACGAGCGTCTCGACCGTGCTGCCGCGGATCTTCGCCGCCAACGCGGCGCGTAATGCGGCACGTGGCCTCAGCGGCGGCGGCACGTACCTGCTGTCGCAGGGGCTGCGCAGCGGCTGCCCGGCGCACCCGTCGTTCCCCGCCGGCCACGCCTTCTCGGCCGGCGCCTGCGTGACCTTCCTCAAGGCGTTCGTCCTCGAGACGCGCATGTGGACGGGGGTGCTGCCGACGGTCAAGCCGAACGCCGACGGCACGGCGACCGTGCCGTACGTGGTCGGCGTCGACGGGCCGGCGCTCACGCTCGTCGGCGAGCTCAACAAGCTGGCGCACAACCTGACCTACGGCCGGAGCATGATCGGCATCCACTTCCGGGCCGACAACGACGCCGGCCTACTCCAGGGCGAGGAGGTGGCGATCCGCACCCTGCGCGAGCAGATGGCCACCTACCCCGAGCCGTTCACCGGCTTCACGCTCACCAAGTTCGACGGCACGACGATCGTCATCTCCTGATCCGCCGCGATCACGCGGCTCTCGAGGGGTGGCCCCTGGGGCTGGGGCCACCCCCTTTTTTTGCTTCCGTCAGTAGAGATCGAACACCAGGATCCGCGCTTCGAGCGGGCCGTTCCACACCGGGATGCGCCGGCGGGGGCGAAGGCCGATGCCTTTGCCAAGAGCCGGACCGCCGGCGAGGACGGCGGCCTGCCAGCCGGCGAAGCGGCGCTTGAGCAGGTCACCGAGGCGCCGCCACTGCTCGGCCGCGCCGGCGAGCCGCTCGCCGTGGGGCGGGTTGACGACCACGAGGCCGGGACCGTCCGCCGGCGGCTCCAGCTCGAAGGCGTCGCCACGCGCCAGCCGCGCGCGCTCGGCGAGCCCGGCCCGCGCGAGATTGGCGCCGGCGGCGCGCAACGCCTCGGCCGAGGTGTCCACACCCAGCAGACGCAGGCTCTCGGCACCGGGTGCCCGGAGCGGCTCGGCGCGGACTGCCGCGAACGCCTCCGCGGCGAACCCGGGCAGCCGCTCGAAGGCCCAGCCCCCGGCCCCCGGCTCGGCCCGCAGCGCCCCCGGCGGACGGCCGAGAGCGAGCCATCCGGCTTCGACCAGGAGCGTCCCCGAGCCGCACATCGGATCGACGACCGGCCCCGCGCCGCTCCATCCCGAGGCCAGCACGCAGGCCGCCGCAAGCTGCTCGCGCAGCGGCGCCGCGACCGAGGCGACACGGTAGCCCCGGCGATCGAGCGGCTCGCCCGAAGTGTCCAGCAAGAGGGTGGCGCGGTCGTGGTGGAGGCGCAGCCGCAGCGCCAGGTCGGGGCGCTCGCGGTCGACGGCCGAGCGGCGGCCCCAGCGGTCGCGCTGGCCGTCGACCAGGCCGTCTTTCACCTTGAGCGCCGCCCACTGCGGGTCGCGCACGGCCGAGCCGGCGACGCTGGCGCGCACGGCGAGGCTGCGCGCCGGGTGGAGGAGCGCGACCAGCTCCTCGCGCTCTGCCGTGACGACGGCACCCGCGGCGAGCGCGCGTGCGCCGGCGGCGAGCGCGTCGCCGTCCGGCGCGTCCCAGGCGGCGATCTCGACCAGCACCCGGTTGGCGGTACGCAGCCGCCAGTTGGCGCGCCAGCAGTCTTCCCAGGCGCCGCGGAAAGAGACCGCGCCGCGCTCGCGGGCGAGGTCGCGCGCCCCGAGCGCGGCCAGCTCGCCCGCCAGCAGCTCCTCGAGACCGAGACCGCAGGTGGCGACGAGGTCGAGCATCGCGCAAGTCTAACCAGCGGCGCGTGGTATCCTGACCACGGCGACCCGCCCGGCCGCCACCCCGACCAGGGAGAGGACCATGGACGCAGCCTGTTCACCGGCGGTCAGCCGGATGATCGAGCAGTGGCGCGAGACGGTGCGCGGCGGCGACGTCGACGCCATCACGCGCCGCATCAAGCGAGACCTCAGCGAGCAGATCCGGGGCGAAGGGGTGGAGCTGCCGCCGGCCTACCGCCACACGCTTCCCGACCACTACGCGCGGCGCCTCCTCTACCGCGATCCCGAGCTGCCGCTCACCGCGGTGGTCATGGCCTGGGCGCCCAGCCAGCAGACGCCGCTGCACGACCATTCGGGGATCTGGTGCGTCGAAGGGGTGGTGGAAGGGGAGATGGAGGTCGTCCGCTTCGAGCTGCTCGAGGAGTGCGGCGGCCGATGTCGCTTCGGCGAGTTCGAGCGCCTGCGGGCCGGCACCGGCTCGGCAGGGGCGCTGATCCCGCCGCTCGAGTACCACGTCCTGCGCAATCCCACCGGTCGCACCGTCATCACTCTCCACGTCTACGGCGGCGAGATGGACCACTGCGGCGTCTTCGTGCCGCAGCCGGACGGGAGCTGGCGGCGCGAGGAAAAAGCCCTCTCCTACACCGACTGAGCGCTCCCGCCGCCGATCCCATGGCTTCGCCGGCGATCCCCACCGGGAAGAGCCCCGACCTCCGCGTCTGCCAGGAGGAGCCGTTCAACGCCGGCCCACCGGCGGCCCGCCTGCTGCGCACGGTCGTCACTCCGACCGACCTCTTCTTCGTCCGCAGCCACGCGCCGGTGCCGCGCATCGACGTCCAACGCTTCCGCCTCACCGTCGAAGGTCTGGTCGAGCGGGCGCTCTCGCTCACCGTCGACGACCTGCGCCGCAACTTCTCGTGGGTGTCGCTCGAGGCCACCCTGGTCTGCGCCGGCAACCGGCGGAGCGAGCTGCTGCAGGTGGCGCCGATCCCCGGCGAGCTGCCGTGGGGGATCGAGGGGGCGAGCAACGCCCGCTGGGCGGGAGCGCCGCTCGCCGAGGTATTGACCGAGGCCGGCGTGCTCCCCGAAGCGCGGCACGTCGGCTTCACCGGTCTCGACCGGGTGGAGCGGCACGGGAGCCGCTTCGGCTTCGGCGGCTCGGTGCCGCTCGCCAAGGCGCTCGGGTCCGAGGTCCTCCTGGCCTACGAGATGAACGGCGAGCCGCTCACCCCGACGCACGGCTTTCCGCTGCGCGCGCTGGTGCCCGGCTTCTTCGGCGCCCGCAGCGTCAAATGGCTGTCGCGGGTCGAGGTGCGGCTCGAGCCGTCGGACAACTATTTCCAGACCCGCGCCTATCGCCTGGCGCCGGCAGCCGACGGCGGACCCGAGGGCGTGGACTGGCTGCGCGCCGTGCCGCTCGGCGAGATGCCGGTCAACTCGATCATCTGCGACCCCGGCGACGGCGCCGAGGTGCCGGCCGGGCGGCTCACGGTCGCCGGCTGGGCAATCGCCGGCGGCGGCCGCACCGTCGAGCGCATCGACCTCTCGGGCGACGGCGGCCGCACCTGGACCCGCTGCGAGCTGCTGCGCAGCGACCCCTGGTCCTGGTGCTTCTGGGGGGGCGAGGTGGAGCTCCAGCCCGGGCGCCACACGCTGGTGGCGCGCGCCCTCGACTCGGCCGCCCAGCTCCAGCCGGAGCGGCTGGAGAGCGTCTGGAACGCCAAGGGCTACGCCAACAACGCCTGGCACCGGGTTACGGTAACGGCGGTCTAGCGGCCCGCGCTCCTCCTCACCTGAGCTTTTTATTCTTTTTCCGTGTACGCCTCGTGCAGGCGGACCGGCGGCGCCGGCACGCGCCGCAGGCGCAGGTTGAGCGCTTCGACGAAGACCGAGAACCCCATCGCGAAGTAGATGTAGCCCTTCGGGATGTGCTGGTCGAGCCCCTCGGCGATCAACGAGACGCCGATCAGCAGCAGGAACGAGAGGGCGAGCATCTTCACCGTCGGATGGCGGTGCACGAAGTCGCTGATCGGCCCCGAGGCGAAGAGCATCACCACCACCGCGATGACGACGGCGGCGATCATCACGCCGACCTGCTCGACCATGCCGACCGCGGTGATCACCGAGTCGAGCGAGAAGACGATGTCGAGTAGCGCGATCTGCACGATCACGGCGCCGAACGAGGCCGCCACCCGCGCGCTGGCGTGCCCCTCGTCGCCCTCCAGCCGGTCGTGGATCTCGTGCGTCGCCTTGTAGAGGAGAAAGACGCCGCCGGCGAGCAGGATGAGGTCGCGGCCGGAGATCTCCTGGCCGAAGGCGGTGAAGAGCGGCGCCGTCAGCCGGATGACCCAGACGATCGACAGGAGCAGCAGGATGCGGGTCCCCATCGCCAGCATCAGCCCGAGGCGGCGGGCGCTCGCCTGGCGCTCGGGCGGCAGCTTCCCCGCCAGGATCGAGATGAAGACGATGTTGTCGATGCCGAGGACGATCTCGAGGACGGTCAGGGTGAGGAGCGCGATCCAGATTTGGGGAGAAAGCATGGAGAGCCTCCGGTGTCGTTTGATGCGACCGTTGGAGCTGAGCGGACGTCCGAGGTGCTTCCACCTTTACTGCATTGATCCGATCTCCCTCGCCCCTGGCCCCTCTCCCACATGGGAGAGGGGGACGTGCTTCCGGGCTGCTCGGCGGGCGGCGGATTCTAGCAGCCGGAGACGAAGGCCGGCGTGCAATAATCGACCGCCCCATGAGCGACGCGACCACCCGCGGCATCCGCGTGCAGGTGGCGAGCTTCTACGACGCCGAGCGCAGCGCGCCGCAGGAGCACTACTACTTCTTCGCCTACCAGGTCCGGATCACCAACGTCGGCGAGCAGACGGCGCAGCTCGTCTCGCGCGAGTGGATCATCACCGACGGCGACGGCGACGTGCAGCGCGTGACCGGCCCCGGGGTGGTGGGGGAGCAGCCGGTGCTGGCGCCCGGGGCGAGGTTCGAGTACACCAGCTTCTGCCCGCTGCGCACGCCGGTGGGGTCGATGGAAGGCACCTACCGCATGCGCACCGAAGGCGGCGAGACCTTCGACGCGGTGATCGCGCCGTTCTCCCTCGCCGTCCCTCACGCCGTGAACTGAAGGCAACAGCGGCGACCGTTTTCGTCGGCGCCACTGTTGCGGTCGGGGGAGGCTGGAGATGACTCCACCTGTACTGCATTGATCCGGTCTCCCTCACCCCTGGCCCCTCTCCCACATGGGAGAGGGGAACGCCTTCAGGGCCTAGGTATCTCGCTGTACAGGGCGTGGAAGTTCCCCTCAAGATCGCGGAAGAAGGCCATCCAGAGGTCGACCTCGCCCAGGCTCGCGACCTTGTGCGGGTCGCCCTCGAAGGCGACACCACGCTCGACGAGCGTCGAGTGGGCGGCATGGATGTCGGGCACGTCGAAGTAGAGGATCGAGCTCGGGTGATCGTATTCCGGTTTCTCCGGCAGGCCGAGCATCAGGCGGATGCCGCCGCAGTCGAAGAAAGCCATGCGCGGCACGGTGAAGAGGAAGCGCAGGCCGAGGACGTCGCGGTAGAAGGCGGTCGCGCGGTCGACGTCGTGCACATTGACGGCGATCTGCGCGATGCGGTTGATGCCGACGCTGGTGCCCGGTTCCGGGCTCGTCTCGTGACTGGCCATGAGTTCCTCCTCTCGACCTCGTCGTTACCCCAGCAAGCGTTCCCCTCTCCCGGGTCAATGCAGTAAAGATCAAAGCAACTCGGAGGTCGCGGCGCGTCAACCGATCACCGCCGCTACTCCGATGACACCAATTGAATCCCCTCTGCCGCCGCCGCGATCGCCGTCCGTCCCGCCAGCCAATCGAGCGCCGCCTGCCCCGCCAGCTCGCGCCGCCATCCCTGGAGCAGCGGCAGGTCGGGCTCGCGGCTGCGGTCGCCGGCGAGCCACCAGCCGGCCAGCGCCTCGGCGTCGCCTTTGCCGGCGACGAAGCGCTGCGCCACGTCGGCCTCGCGGCAGCGCGCCTGGACGAGGGCCTGGAGGAGCGCCGCCCACCCTTGCGCCACCGCCGGCAGCGCCGGCTCCCGCTCGGCCGCGAGCGGCTCGTCCCAGCCGCGGTGGAGCGCTGCGCGGATCTCCTTGCCGTGCCGCCGCGCCACCGCCTCCGGGACGCCGCGCACCTCTTCGAGCGCCGCCTGCGACTTGGGCGGCCGCCTGGCGAGCGCGAGGAGGGGCCCCTCTTGCAGGATCCACGACGGCGGCCGGTTGCTCGCCAGCGCCTCGCGCTCGCGCCACGCGGCGAGGGCGCGGAGCGCCCCGAGCTGGCGCGGGTTGAGCGAGCTCCAGCCGCGCAGCCGGCGGAAGATCTCCTCCGGCGGGGTGCGGCTCGCCGCCGACGCGGCGAGGCGGCGGCTCTCCTCCTCGACCCAGGCCAGGCGGTCGCGCGCCGCGAGGCGCCGCTCGAGCTCGGCCCACAGCCGCGGCAGGTAGCGGACGTCGTCGAGAGCGTAGGCGAGCTGCTCGGCGGTCAGCGGCCGCCGGGTCCAGTGGGTGAACTGCGACGTCTTGTCGAGCTTGACCCCCAGCAGCCGCTCGACGAGGGGCGCGTAGCCCACCTGCTCGCCGAGACCGACGAAGGAGGCCGCGATCTGGGTGTCGAGCACGGTCTCGCCCCGCACCCCGAAGACGTGGCCGAGGAGGGCGAGGTCCCCCTGCCCGGCGTGCAACGTCGTCCGCACCCGCGCCTCGCCCACGAGGTCCACGACCGGCCGCGGGTCGGCGGCCAGCGGGTCGATCGCCGCGACGTGCGGATCGTCGACCTCTCCCCAAGCCACCTGCACCAGCGCCAGCTCCGGCACGTACCGCGCCTCGGAGACGAACTCGACGTCGAGCGCGAAGGCGCCGGCGGCGGCGAGGTCACGCGCCAGGGCGGCGACGTCGGCGGAGTCTGTCAGGGGATGGGACATCACGGGGCGGCGACGGGCGGATTATAGAATCCCCCCGGAACCGCCTTCCCGCCTGCCATCCATCCTGCCGACATGAGCGAGCCGAGCGAACCGCCACACTCGCACGAGCCGCAGCTCGCGCGAGGCAATGCAGGAGCCCGCGGCGGCGGCGGCGCCGCGCGCGTGGCGCTCGGGATCCTCGGCTCGCGCCTGATGGGCTTCCTGCGCGAGCGCGGTCTCGCCTACTTCTTCGGCGTCGGCCCGCATGCCGACGTCTTCCGCACCGCGCTGCGCGCCCCGAACGTGCTGCAGAACCTGCTCGGCGAAGGCACGCTCTCGGCGGCGTTCATCCCCGTCTACACCCGCCTGCTGGCCGCCGGGCGGCGGGAGGAGGCGGGGCGCTTCGCCGGCGCCATGCTCGGGCTGCTCATCGCGGCGGCGGCGGCGGTCGCGCTGGTCGGCGTGCTCTTCGCCCGCCCGATCGTCGCTCTGCTCGCGCCGGGGTTCCTCGACGACGACGGCGGCGCGCTCGGCGTCGACCGCTACGAGCTGACCGTGCGGGCGGTGCGCATCCTCTTTCCGATGACCGCCGTGCTGGTGCTGTCGGCCTGGTCGCTCGGCGTCCTCAACAGCCACCGGCGCTTCCTGCTCCCGTACGTGGCGCCGGTGGTTTGGAACGCCTCGATCCTGGCGGCGCTGGTCGGCGCCGGCGCCGCCTTCGTGCCGGGCGGGCTGGCGGCGGCCGGCGGCGGAGTGCCGCTGCCGGTGCTCGATCGCATCCTCCTCGCCGCCTGCGCCGGCGGGCTGGCCGGCGGCCTCCTCCAGTTCCTGGTGCAACTGCCGCTGGTGCTGCGGCTGCTGCCCGGGTTCCGGCTCTCGCTCTCGCCGCACGTCGAGGGAGTGCGCGAGGCGCTCGCCACCTTCGGTCCGGTGGTGGGGAGCCGCGGCGTCGTGCAGCTCGCCGGGTACCTGGACATCTTCCTCGGCTCGTTCCTCGCCGCCGGCGCGCCGGCCGCGATCGGCTACGCCCAGCTCCCGTACCAGCTCCCGGTGAGCCTCTTCGGTCTCTCGGTGGCGGCGGCCGAGCTGCCGGAGCTGGCGCGGCTACGCGATCCCGCCGCCGCCGAGGCGCTTCTCGGGCGCGTGCGCCGATCGCTTGCCCGCATGGCCTTCCTCAACGTGCCGACGGCGGTCGGCTACCTCGCCTTCGGCTTCCTCATCATCGGCGCCCTCTACCGCACCGGCACCTTCGGCCTGGCGGACAACTGGCTGGTCTACTTGGTCCTCTGCGGCTACACCCTGGGGATCCTCGCCACGACCTCCTCGCGCCTGCTGCAGAACACCTTCTACGCCCTCGGCGAGGCGCGCACGCCGGCGCGCATTGCGATGACGCGGGTGGCGGTCTCGGCCTCGCTCGCGGTGCCGCTCATGCTCTGGCTCGACCGTTTCCCGCTCAGCGCGCTGGTCGGCGCGCGGGCCGCCGGCCGCCCCGTCTTCCTCGGCGCGGTCGGGCTCGGGCTCACCTCGGCGGTCGGCGCCTGGTTCGAGCTCTGGCGGCTGCGGCGCGCGCTCGCCCGCCGCCTGCCGGGACAGATCCTGCCCCTCGGCACGCTCGGCGGCATGCTCGGCGTCGCAGTCGTCGCGACGCTCCCCGCCGCGGCGATCGCCTGGGCGCTGCCGCCCCTCCACCCGGCGCTGCGCGCGCTGCTCGTCATCGGCAGCTACGCCGCCGTCTATCTCGTCCTCGCCCATCTCGCCGGGGTGGGCGAGACGCAGGCGCTCGCCCAACGGTTCCTGCGCCGCGCCCGCCGCCAGTGAGTAGCATGCGTCCCCCGTGGCTCGTCCTGGCCGCAATGCTCCTAGCGACCGCGGGATGCGACAGCGCCGAGCGCGGAGCCCGCGCGCTCACGGGCGGCGAGCCGGCGAGGGGACGCGAGCTGCTGCGTTCCTATGGCTGCGGAACCTGCCATATCGTCCCCGGAGTGCCCGGGGCCGCAGGAGTTGTCGGGCCACCGCTCGACCGGCTCGGCAGCCGCGCCCAGCTCGCCGGACGGCTCCCCAATACCCCCGACAACCTCATCCTCTGGGTCCGCCAGCCGCAGCGCATCGTGCCGGGCACCGCGATGCCGGATCTCGGGGTGGGGGAGCGGGACGCGAGGGATATCGCCGCGTATCTGTACACGCTGAGATAGCGGCTCCCACTCGCAGCGATCGGCGAGCCTGGTCAGAACTTAGCGCTGCGTCGGTCTTTACTGCATCGATCCGATCTCCCTCACCCCTGACCCCTCCCCCACATGGGAGAGGGGAACTCCTGCTGGTCCTATCGCTCGTGGTGTGGCCGCGAGAGGCGGAGGCCGAGGCGTAGCAGGCGGGGCGGGCCGAGGGTGCGGACCGGGGTGCGGCCGACGTCGTAGCGCTCGTCGAGCAGGTTCTCGGCGGCGGTGAAGGCCGAGAGGCCGCGGCCGAGGGGGCGGGCGACGAGGAGGTCGAGCGTCGCGAAGCCGGCTAGATGGAGGCGGTTCTGGTCGTCGTCGAATTGAGAGTCGGTCCAGCGCGCCTGGAGCGCCGCGGAGAGCCGGCGCGGATCGTCGAAGCGGAGCTGGAGCGACGCCTGGTGACGCGGCACCTGGGGGAGGGCGAGTCCCTCGAGCGCGCGGTTGGCGGGGAAGCTGCGGACCTCGGCGTCGGCGAAGAGGTAGCCGCCCGTCAGCGTCCAGCGCTCGGTCAGGCGCGTCGTGGCATCCAACTCGACGCCGCGCGAGCGGCTGCGGCCGAGGTTCTCCCGCCGGCGCGTGATGAGGCCCGGCGCGACGGAGAGCGTGACGTTGGCGATCGTATCGTCCACCTCCATCCAGAAGCCGGTGCCGCGGGCGGTCACGGCGCCGCCGCGCGCGGTGAAGAGTGCCCCGGTCTCCACCCCGGTCAGCCGCTCGGCCGCCAGCTCCTCGTTGGCGAGCGTCACCACGTCGCCGACGCGGAAGGCGCGGTAGAGCTCGTTGAGCGTCGGGGCGCGGAAGCCGCGGTAGGCGGAGGCGGTCCAGGTCCAGCGCTCGCCGGTGCGGTAGAGAAGGGTGGCGCGCGGCGAGACGGCGCTCTCCTCGCGGGCCGCGAGCGGACTCGCTGTCCCGCCCGGCACGCTCCGCTCGCCCTCGTTCTCCCAGCGATCGGCGCGCACGGCGAGCGACAGCGACAGCCGCGGCCCGAGCCGCAGCAGGTCCTCGACGAAGAGTGCCGCCGTGCGCTGCCGGCCGCCGGCGGCGCCGCGCACGGGACCGCCGGGGGTGAACGCGGTCTCGTCGCTCGTCCCCTCGACCTGCTTGAGCTCGAGACCCGCGACCAGTGTGTGATCCAAGCGCGAGGGCGTTCGCGCCGGGCCGCGATTGGGCTGCGACGGCTCTCGTGCCGGCTGCTGACCGGCCGCTGGCGCCCAGCTCCACTGCACGCTCCCGCCTGCGGCGTTGGCCGGCACCTCCTGCGCGCGGGTCAGCCGCTCGCTCCGCCGGTCGGCCTCGACCGCCGAGAAGTCCTGCTCGAAGTCCTGGTCGGCGGCCCAGGCGCGTGCGCTCACGAGACCGGCCGCGAGCGGCCAGTCGCCGCCGGCGGTGAGCTGTCGGATGTCGGTGGAGTTGACCTGGAGCGGCGTGCCGTTGTCGCGCTCCTCGCCGAAGGCGGCGCCGCGCAGGAAGAGCCGCCCACCCGAAGCCGTCGCGCGGTCGAGGGTCAGATCGGCGGTCCTGTGCCGCGACCCGGCCGGCGTGTCCACAGGCCCACGCTCTCGTGGATCGACGAGCACGTAACCGTTGGTCGCGGCGGCGCCGGCGGCGAGCGCCGCGCCCCACCCGTCCCGCCGGCCAGCGAGGAAGAGCGATCCCTCCGCGCTGCCGCGCTCGCCGTAGGAGGCCTCGAGGCGGACCTGCGGCGCCGGCTCGCGGCGCAGGAGCTGCACGACTCCCGCGAGGGCGGCGCCGCCGTAGAGATCGGAGGCCCCGCCGCGCAGCACCTCCACCCGCTCCAGCGCCGCGCGTGGCACGCGCCCCCAGTAGATCCAGCCGCCGAACGGATCGTTGAGCGGCACGCCGTCGTCCAGCACCAGCGCCCGGCTCGCGCCGCTGCCGCCGAGGCCGCGCAGCGACACCCCTTGCGCCGTCGGGTTGGCGAACCGGCTGCCCGACCGGCGGAAGAGCGTGAAGCCGGGCACCTGGCGCAGGGCGTCGTCGACGGTCGGCGCGGCGGCGACCGCCAGCTCCTCTTCCGAGAGCACCGCCACGCTCGCCGCCGTCTCGCCGAGGCGGGTCTCCGTGCGCGTGGCGGTCACGGTGATCCGGTCGTGGAACGGCGGCGGCGCGGCGGTCGCGATATCGCCGTCGGCCGCTGGTGCGACGCCGAGCGGCGGCTCGGCGCCAGGCAAGGGCTCAGACGCCGGCGCCAGAAGCCGAAGCACGAGAAGGAGAGCCGTCATTGCGTGCTGTCCGCGTGCAACCGCGGGACCACACCAGTCGCCACCTCATTCTGCCGGGTGCGCCGCACCGGCGCCACCCGCAGTCTTCGCTCTGGCTCAGAGCCTTTGGAGGAAATCGGGCCGCCCTCCGAAAACGCCCGGGACGTAGCCCGGGCGCTACGCTCAGGATGACGCAGGGAGCCGAGTCAGAGCCGCGCCAGCGCCTTCCTCGCGAGCTGCTGCGCCGCCGCGTACGGGTTTGCCACCTGCGGCGCGTGGACGGTGATGGTGAGCTGCACGGCGCCCTTCCGCACGTGGAGCTGCCCCTGACCGAAGTAGGCGCCGTCGCCGAGGCCGGGGACCGGCCGGGCGTCGAGCACCGACTCGACGGCGCGCAGCGCTCCCGCCGCGCGATCTTCGGAGGGGTAGCGCCGCACCTGCAGGCTCAGCATGTCGGGCGGCGAGCCGGCGCCGGTCGAGTACGCGCAGGAACCGGGGTCCTTCCCCAGCTCGTCCTCGGCGAAGCTCGTCATCCGCCCGGCACCGACGCCGAGCACCGCCCGCGCGTCGTCCGGCGTCAGCAGTGCGCAGGCGTCGATCGGCGGCGGCTGCGGCGCCGCCCGGTCGCCGCTGCCGTCGTCGCAGCCGAGCGCGCCGGCGGCGGCGATGAGCGCGGCGGCGAGCGCGCGTGACGCACCTCGGGAACGTGCCATCCGGTCCTCCTCCGTCTTCAGTGCACCCGCCGCCGCCGGTTGCGGATGTAGTCGGCGAGGATGAACTCGCCCAGGTTGTAGGGCGAGGCGAAGTAGGCGCGGCCGCGGTTGACCTTGGTCAGCTTCTCGACGAACTCGGTGAGCATCGGGTCGGTGGCGAGCATGAAGGTCGTGATGACCACCTTCTGGCGCCGGCAGACATCGGCCTCCTCGAGCGTCAGGTTGACGATCTTCATGTCGAGCCCGAAGGGGTTCTTGTAGATCCGCCCGCCGTCGGTGATCGCCGAGGGCTTGCCGTCGGTGATCAGGAAGATCTGCTTGTTGGGCTGCTTCTGCCGCGCCAGCAGGCCGCGCGCGAGCTGCAGCGCCTCGCGCGTGTTGGTGTGGTACGGGCCGGCCTGGATGTAGGGGATGTCGGCCAGCTTCACCCGCTCGGCGCGGTCGCCGAAGAGGATCACGCCGAGGTGGTCCTTCGGGTACTTGGTGGTGATCAGCTCGGTCAGCGCCAGCGCCACCGTCTTGGCCGGCGTGATCCGGTCCTCGCCGTAGAGCACCATCGAGTGGCTGACGTCGATCGCCACGATCGTCGCGCAGGCGGTCAAGTGCTCGGTCTCGTGGACCTCGAGGTCCTCCTCCGCCAGCTCGAGCTCGCCGTGGGTGCGGCGCATGGCGTTCTGCAGCGAGCGCGCGGCGTCGAGCAGGTGGAGGTCGTCGCCGAAGGCGTAGGGGCGGGTCTCGGGCTGGCGCTCGATCCCCTCGCCGGACTGCCGCACCGGGTGATATCCCGGGCCGGCGCGCTGCAAGCTGCCGAAGATCTCCTCGAAGGCGCTGCGCCGGATCTGCCGCTCGCCGGCGCCGGTGAGCTGCAGCTCCCCGCCGGCGTCGCGCTCCAAGAGCTGCTGGTCCTCGAGGCTGGCGAAGAAGGCCTCGAGGTCCACCTCGTCGGAGATGTAGCCCTCCTCCTGGAGGTGGCGCATCCAATTCATCGCCTCCTCGACGTCCCCGCCCGAGGCCAGCAGGAGCTGGTTGAAGAGCCGCAGCAGCGAGAGACCCGCGAGGATCTGCTGCAGGAGGGCGGGGTCGAGGTAGCGGTAGGTGTGGCGCATCTCAGCCTGCCCGCGTCAATTCACGTCCCCTCTCCCGCCGCCCGTCCGCCGCGGCTTCAGGAGCTGGAACTTGATCATCTCCTTGTAGCTCACCTGGCTGTCGAGGTCGTGGCGCGCCAGCTTCAAATGCTGGTGCAGCCCCTCGAGGATCATCTCCGCCGTCCAGGCCTGCTCCTCGCGCGTCTTGGCGTGGCGTGAGGCCACCTCCCACAACCCCGGCACCCGCTTGAGCTCGCGCTCGTAGTCGGCGAACGGCTGCTCGTCGGCGAGCGTCACCTCGTTGCCCTCGGCGAACCAGCGGACGATCGGCGCGTACGGCCCGCGGTCGTCCTCGCCGCCGGTGCCGACCTCCTTGCCGACCTCGGGGAAGCGGGCGTCGAAGACCTTCTTGACCGCCTGCCCGATCAGGCGCCGCGCCACCACCTCCGCCCCTTGCTGCTCGCCCTCGTAGACCATCTCCACCTTGCCGGTGATCGCCGGCAGCAGCATGTGGAAATCGCAGAGGCGCGGCGCGACCGCCCGATCGCCGGTCGCGAGCGCCCGCCGCTCGAGGTTCGACACCAAGAGCTCCATCGCCGAGATCGAGACCCGCGCGCTGACCCCCGAGGACTGGTCGACCAGGTCGCTGTCGCGCGCCACGAAGCTGATCTCCTCGACCAGGAGGCGCGCGTCTTCGGGCATCACCACCCCCGGCTGGTCGCGCTCGGTCCAGGCCTCCTGGCGGGTGATGTCGGCGGCGACGCCGGTCGCCGGCGGGTAGTGGGTCAGGATCTGCGACGAGATGCGGTCCTTGAGCGGCGTGATGATGCTGCCGCGGTTGGTGTAGTCCTCGGGGTTGGCCGAGAAGACCATCAGGATGTCGAGCGGGATGCGCACCGGGAAGCCGCGGATCTGGAGGTCCCGCTCCTCGAGGATGTTGAACAGGCCCACCTGGATGCGCGGCGCGAGGTCCGGCAGCTCGTTGATGGCGAAGATGCCGCGGTTGGTGCGCGGCACGATGCCGAAGTGGATGACCTCCGGGTCGGCGAAGGTCAAGCGCCGGGTCGCCGCCTTGATCGGATCGATGTCGCCCAGGAGGTCGGCGATCGAGACGTCCGGCGTCGCCAGCTTCTCGTTGTAGCGCTCCTCCCGCCCCAGCCACTCGACGGGCGCGTCGTCGTCGGCCTCCATCACCAGCCGCCGGCCTTGCGGCGTGATCGGCAGGAGCGGGTCCTCGTTGAGCTCGCTGCCGGCGAGGACCGGGATCGCCTCGTCGAGCAGCGTCGTCAGCCCGCGCAGGATGCGCGTCTTCGCCTGCCCGCGCAGGCCGAGGAGGATGAAATCGTGCCCGGCGAGCAGGGCGTTGACCACTCCCGGGATGACGGTGCGGTCGTAGCCCAGGATGCCGGGGAAGAGCGGCCCGCCGGTCGCCAGCCGCGCGCGCAGGTTGTCGCGCAGCTCGCGCTTGACCGTCTTCGGCTGGTAGCCAGTCGCCCTGAGGGCGCCGAGGGTCGTCGGACGTCGTGCTGCCATCAGTCGTGCTGCTCCTCGAGCCAGCGCTCGGCGTCGATCGCGGCGCGGCAGCCGGTGCCGGCCGCGGTCACCGCCTGGCGGTAGACCGGGTCGGCGGCGTCGCCGCAGGCGAAGACGCCGGCGATGCTGGTCTTGGTCGTCGGCTCGTGCACCTTGATGTACCCGAGCTCGTTCATCTCGAGCTTGCCGCGGAAGATCTGGGTGTTGGGCTCGTGGCCGATCGCCAGGAAGACGCCCTGCGTCGCGTACTCGCTGTCGACGCCGGTCTTCTTGTTGTGGAGCTCGACTCCCGTGACCCCGCCCTCGCGGCTGCCGAGGACCTTCTTGACGATGGTGTTCCAGATCCAGGCGATCTTGGGGTGGGCGAAGGCGCGGTCCTGCATGATCTTCGAGGCGCGCAGCTCGTCCCGCCGGTGGATGACGCTGACCTTGTTGGCGTACTTGGTGAGGTAGAGCGCCTCCTCCATCGCCGAGTCGCCGCCGCCGACCACCACGATGTCCTTGTCGCGGAAGAAGAAGCCGTCGCAGGTGGCGCACGCCGAGACCCCGTAGCCCATCAGCTCGGCCTCGGACGGCAGCCCCATGAGCTTGGCGGTCGCGCCGGTGGCGATGATCAGGGCGCCGGCGCGGTAGGTGGCCTCCTCGCTGCGGACGGTGAACGGCCGCTGCGTCAGCTCGACCTCGACCGCCTGCTCGAACTTGACCTGCGCCCCGAACCGCCGCGCCTGCTCGCGCATCTTCTCCATCAGCTCCGGCCCCAGGATCCCCTCGGGAAAGCCGGGGTAGTTCTCGACGTCGGTGGTGATGGTGAGCTGCCCGCCCGGCTGGTTGCCCTCGAGCACCAGCGGCGCCAGGTCGGCGCGCGCGGCGTAGAGGGCGGCGGTCAGCCCCGCCGGCCCCGAGCCGAGGATGACGACGCGGTGGTACGGAGAGGAGTGCTGCTCGGCAATGGCCATCGAGAGGTACGCCTCCTCGCGGTTCGTGTGGGGTTTGGGGACCCGGACGGCCCGTTCGGCAGTATAGCAGCGGGTCCGCCAGGAGCCCGGCGCGCTGGTCGCGCGCCGGAAGGCGCTCCTGGCATTGATTGGACCCGGCGTGAAAGCCTTCGCGCCTTAGGCCCCCTGGCCTCCTCTCTGCAACAGCGACGGAGCGGGGGGTGTTCCAGCGGCTACAATGGAAGCGCGCGGCACCCGGCGCGCCGCGGCGGTTCACAACCGTGGGAGGAGGTCAGGCATGCTCGCAAGCCAGAAGCTGATCGACGCGTTCAACCGCCAGATCGGCAACGAGATGGGGGCGTCGATCCAGTACGTGGCGCTGGCCAGCTACTTCGACGTCGAGGCGCTGACGCAGCTCGCGCAGTTCTTCTATCGCCAGTCCGAGGAGGAGCGCGGCCACGCGATGCGCTTCGTCAAGTTCATCGTCGACGTCGGCGGCCGGGTGGACATCCCCGAGATCCCGCGCGCCAAGTGCGACTTCGGCTCGGCCGAGGAGGCGGCGCAGCTCGCGGTCGACTGGGAGAAGCAGGTGACGCAGCAGATCTACGACCTGTCGGAGCTGGCGGTGGCGGAGAAGAACCACATCGCCCGTCGCTTCCTCGACTGGTTCGTCGACGAGCAGCTCGAGGAGGTCAGCACCATGCAGTCGCTGCTCCAGATCATCCAGCGCGCCGGCGATGGGCGCCTCATCCTGGTCGAGGACCACTTGGCCCGCGGCGGCGGGAGCCGGCTCGACAGCCCGGCGGGGCCGAACGGGACGGCGTAGGCGCCGGCCGGCAGCTAGGCGGCCGCCACTCGCACGCGCTCGCGGAGGAACTCGGGGGCGAGGTCGGCGCCGTTGTCCCATGCGCCCGACCCGATCTCCACGGTGATCTCGAACTCTCCATACTCGGCGTGGAAGTGGGCGGGATAGCTTCTTGCGACTCATGGAGTCGTCCTACCACCCCACCCGCGCCACCACCAGCGTGATGTCGTCCGGTTGCTCGACGTCGCCCTTGTAGTTGGAGACGCTGGTCAGGAGGGCGTCGCGGACCTGGCGGGCGGTGCCGGCGGCGGCGGCGCGGCGCAGGGCGCGCGCCAGGCGGTCGGCGCCGTAGGGCTCGCCGTGGAGGTTGATGATCTCCGGCAGGCCGTCGCTGTAGAAGACGACGACGTCGCCGGCGGCGAGAGCGACGCTCGCCTCGCGCGGCTGGGCGCCGAGGCGGGTGCCGAGCGGCAGCGACCCCGTTCCCAGCTCGGCGACCTCGCCGCTCGCCGCCGCCCAGTGGAGCGGCGGCGGGTGGCCGGCGCTCGCCACCAGGAGGCGCCGGTCGGCGGCGTCGATGACCCCCACCTGCAACGTCACCAGCATGCGGCGCTGGCCGGAGTCGCGCACCATGCGGTCGAGTCGGCCGAGCACCGGCAGCGGCGCGGCGAGCTCCTCGCGCAGCAGGTAGAGACAGCTCCGCAGCCCATAGAGCATCAGGCCGCTCGGCACGCCGTGGCCGGCGACGTCGCCGATGACGATCGCCAGCCGCTCGTGCGAGAGATGGAAGTAATCGAAGTAGTCGCCGCCGACCTCTTTGGCCGGCAGCGACATGTGCGCCACGTCCAGCCACCGCAGGTCGGGCGTCGCGCGCGGCAGGATCGAGAGCTGGATCTTGCGCGCATCGTCGATCTCGCCACGGATCCGCGCCCGCTCGCGCTCGCGCAGCGCCACCTGCCGCCAGGTCTCGAGAAAGCGGCGGCGCTGCCGGCGGCTCAGGCCGACGGCGATCCCGGCGCAGAGGAGGTTCGCGACCGCCACTCCCGACAGCGCCTGCAGGCTCACCGCCTGGCCCATCAACAGCAGCCCGAGCCCCATCGGCGTGGCGAGCCCGGCGGTCGCCAGGAAGAGGACGGCGAGGAAGAGGTGCTCCTTGGGGCGGAGACGGAAGACGATGGCGAGCAGCGGCAAGGCGATGCCGGTGACGAGGAGCACGTACTCGGCGTCCTCGGCAAGCTCGGCCAGGGCGAAGCACTCGAGGCCGAGAAAGGCGATGAGGAACGAGCGGAAGTTCTTCTCGAACCACCGTGTGTTGCGGGCGAGGAAGACGACCGCGATCGCCACCAGGCTCGCCAACGAGACGCCGGCGGCGAAGCTCCGCTCGCGGTAGAAACGCTCGGTGCCGACGATCGCGAAGGGGATGAAGGCGAGCAGCAGCCAGCGCAGCCAGGCCCAGTTGCGAAGATCGAAGTGCTTCTGGAGCGCCTGTTCCTGCGGCAGCAGGACCAGCTCGTCGAGGGCGAGGGGCCGCATGGCGGGCTGCCAGTCTATCGAAAGCGCCGGCTGAAACGCGGCGCGCCGGAAGAGATTCGATAGGATCGCGCGCGCCTCGGAAATCGAGCGACTGTTGGGCCGGCAAGGGAGGTACGGATGGCGGCAGCGCCGCAAGCTCGCGCCTTACTCCTGAGCGTCCTCTCTCTCGCGGCGCCTTCACTCGCGGCGCCGCCGTCGCCGATCTCTCTCGACGCTCTCCTCGCCCCGCCGTTTCCTGCGGAGCTGGTTGCCGCCCCAACCGGCGGCCTGGTGGCGTGGGTGCAGAAGGCCGCCGGGGCGCGCAACGTCTGGGTCGCCGGCCCGCCGGAGTACCGTGGCCGGCAGCTCACCTCATACGCGGCCGATGACGGGCAGGAGCTGGGGGACCTGGCGATCACGCCCGACGGCGGCACCGTCCTCTACGTGCGCGGCGCCTCCCCGAACCGCCGCGGCGAGAACCCCAACCCGGCGAGCGACCCCGCGGGGGCCGAGCAGGTGGTGTGGCGGGTGGCGGTCGAGGGCGGCGAGCCGGTCCGCATCGGCGCCGGCGCGGCGCCCGCGATCTCGCCGCGCGGCGACCTCGTCGCCTACGTCCAGGGCGGGCAGATCTGGTCGGCGCCGCTCGACGAGGCACGAAAGCTTTCGTGCCGTTCGAACGGCGAAGGGGCGCCGGCGCAGCTCGTCAAGGCGCGCGGCACGCTCCGCACCCTGCGCTGGTCGCCCGACGGCGCGCGCCTCGCCTTCGTCAGCACGCGCGGCGACCACGCCTTCGTCGGTGTCTACGACCTCGCCGGCAAGTCCGTGCGCTGGCTCGCGCCCAGCGTCGACCGCGACGACGAGCCGGTCTGGTCGCCGGACGGCGCCCGTATCGCCTTCCTCCGCGTCCCCGCCTCCTCGCGGATGACCCTCTTCCGCGCCGTGCGCGAGGCCCGCCCGTGGTCGATCCAGGTGGCCGAGGCGGCGACCGGCGCGGTGCGTGAGGTCTGGCGGGCGGACGAGGGGCGGGGAGCGCCTTCCAAGGGATCGTCGCCGACGCGCAGCTCTTCTGGGCGGCCGGCGACCGCCTCGTCTTCCCCTGGGAGAAGACCGGGTGGCTGCTGCTCTACGCGGTGCCGGCGCGCGGCGGCGCGGCGACCCTGCTGACGCCCGGGGACTTCGAGGTCGAGCACGCGGCGCTCGGGCCGGGCGACCGCGAGATCGTCTTCAGCTCCAACCAGGACGACGCCGAACGCCGGCACCTCTGGCGGGTGGCGGTGGCGGGCGGGCCGCCGGTCGCGGTGACCCGCGGCACGGGGATCGAGTGGGCGCCGGCGCCGACCGCCGACGGCCGCGCCCTCGCCTACCTGCGCTCCGGCGCCCGTACGCCGGCGCACGCCGTGGTCGCGGCCGGCGAGGGGCCGGCGCACGAGCTGGCGCCGGGGTGGCTGCCGGCCGACTTCCCGGCGCACGCCCTGGTCGAGCCGCAGGCCGTGCGGCTGACCGCCGCCGACGGTCGCGAGACGCCGGCGCACCTCTTCCTGCCGGCCGATCTGCGGGCGGGGGAGCGGCGGCCGGCCGTGATCTTCCTCCACGGCGGCTCGCGCCGGCAGATGCTCCTCGGCTTCCACCCCAGCGCCTACTACCACCCGGCCTACGCCCTGAACCAGTACCTGGCGAGCCGCGGCTTCGTCGTCCTGGCCCTCAACTACCGCGGCGGTATCGGCTACGGCCTCGACTTCCGCGCCGCGCCCGGCCAGGGCGCCACCGGCGGCAGCGAGCTCTACGACGTCCTCGGCGCCGGGCTCTACCTGCGCGGCCGCCCCGAGGTCGACCCGGCGCGCATCGGCCTCTGGGGCGGCTCCTACGGCGGCTATCTCACCGCCATGGGCCTGTCGCGCGCCTCGGCGCTCTTCGCCGCCGGCGTCGATCTCCACGGCGTCCACGACTGGAACGTCGGCATCCAGACCTTCGTCCCCGACTACGAGCCGCTGCGGACGCCCGAGGAGGCGCGCGTCGCCTTCATGGCCTCGCCGATGGCCTCGCTCGACGGCTGGCGCTCGCCGGTCCTGGTCATCCACGGCGACGACGACCGCAACGTCGCGTTCGCCGAGACGGTCAAGCTCGTCGAGGCCCTGCGGCAGCGCGGCGTCGAGGTCGAGCAGCTCGTCCTGCCCGACGAGGTCCACACCTTCCTGCGCCACGCGAGCTGGCTCGCGGCCTACCGGGCGACGGCGGAGTTCCTGGAGCGGAAGCTCGGGGAGCCGAGAGGAGGGGAGCGATGAGCGAGACCCGCGCCATGCGCTGGTTCGTCCGCGGCGACGTCGACGGTTTCTTCGGCCTGGCGCTCGACAACCTCGTCCAGCTCCTGGTGATCGACTCGCTCTGCCGCTCCGTGCTCGGCTTCCCCAACGCGCTGATCCACGGCCGCATCCTGCCGGCGGCGGCGGTGTCGCTGCTGGTCGGGAACCTCTTCTACTCCTGGCAGGCGATGCGCCTCGGGCGGGCGAGCGGGCGCGACGACGTCTGCGCGCTGCCCTACGGCATCAACACCGTCTCGCTCTTCGCCCACGTGCTCCTGGTCATGCTGCCGGCGAAGCTCGCGGCCGCGGCGGCGGGCGCGGCCGATCCGGCGCGCGTGGCCTGGCAGGCGGGGCTCGTGGCCTGCGTCGGCTCGGGCCTGATCGAGCTCGGCGGCGCCTTCGTCGCCGAGCGCGTCCGCCGCGCCACGCCGCGTGCCGCGCTGCTCTCGACCCTCGCCGGCATCGCCCTGACTTTCATCTCGCTCGGCTTCCTCTTCCGCACCTACGCCCGGCCGCTCGTCGGGCTGACGACGCTCGCGGTCATCGTCCTCGTCTACTTCGGGCGCGTGCGCTTCCGCGGCGGGCTGCCGGGCGGGCTCGTGGCGGTGGCGCTCGGCACCCTCATCGCCTGGCTGACCGGCGCCGCGCCCGGCGGCCCGGCGCCCGCCTCCGGCCCGGGGTTCTTCCCGCCGGTGCCGGTCGTCGGCGACCTCGTGGCGGCGTTCACCGGCGGCCACTTCCTGACCTACGTCTCGGTCATCATCCCGATGGGCCTCTTCAACGTCTTGGGGTCGCTCCAGAACATCGAGTCGGCCGAGGCGGCGGGCGACCTCTATCCCACCCGCCCGTCGCTCGCCGTCAACGGCATCGGCACCCTCGCCGCCGCCCTCTTCGGCTCCTGCTTCCCGACCACCATCTACATCGGCCACCCCGGCTGGAAGGCGCTCGGCGCGCGCGCCGGCTACTCGGTGCTCAACGCCGCCTTCTTCACCGTCGTCCTCCTGACCGGCACCCTCGCCCACATCGCCTGGGCGGTGCCGATCGACGCCGGCATGGCGATCGTCCTCTGGATCGGCATGGTGATCACCGCCCAGGCCTTCCAGGCGACGCCCCGCGAGCACGCCCCGGCGGTGGTGATGGGCCTCCTGCCAGGCGTGGCGGCCTGGGGCGCGCTGATGCTCAAGAACGGCCTGCGGGCGGCCGGGGTGGGCCTGCCGGGCGGCCCGCCCTTCACCCCCGCGCTCCTCGACGCCTTCCGCCAGACGACCGACACCTGGGCGCACGGCGCCTTCGCGCTCGAGCAGGGCTTTATCCTGACGGCGATGCTGCTCGCGGCGGCGACGGTCTGCGTCATCGAGCAGCGCTTCGTGCAGGCGGCCGGCTGGTGCGGAGCGGCGGCGGTGCTGGCGGGGGTCGGGCTTCTGCACTCCTACCGCTGGACGCCCGGCGACACGGCGGTGTCGCTGACGCCGGCGTGGCCATGGGCGGCGGCGTACGCGATCATGGCCGTGGTGTTCCTGGCGGCGCGGTGGGTGACGAAGCCGGGCGAAGGGCATTAGCGTAGCGCCCGGGCCACGTCCCGGGCGTTCTCGGAAGGCCCCCTCGAAAGGCAGTACCAGGGCCTCGTACCGCGGCTGGTACCGCAGGACGAGGGCTTCGTACTCCGGTACGAGCTCCCGGTACCGCGGTACGAGCACCTGGTACCGCAGTACCGCTGCCTCGTACCGCGGTACCGCCGCTTGGTACTGCGGTACCGCGACCTGGTACTGCGGTACCGCCGCCTCGTACCGGAGTACCAGTGCCTCGTACCCCGGTACGAGCGGCTCGTACCGGGACATGCGCAGCTCATCCGCGCGTCGGGGCGGCTCGGCAGGCTACCGCCGCGTCGGCGGTCGTCGGCGCCGGGCCGCGCGGGATCGCCGCCAACGCGGCGGGCGTGACCGCCGAGCCTCGTTACCTCGCCGGAGTGTGGCGGATCAGACCGAGGCGCTCGCCGAGTTCGCGCTGGCTGTCGCAGCGATCCTGGGCTGAGCGCCTCCCGCGCGCGTACCGTGCTGCCGACACGCCGCCTGTCTCACTCGTAGAAAGGGACGCCACATGTAGAGCAGCGGACACCGGACAGACTTGCGGAGGCCATCCACCAATGCCCGCCACGGTTCGCCACCTCCCCCCCGCCGTCCTCCTCATGTCGATGGCCTTCGGCGCCGCCTCCGCCGCGGCGGCACAGCCGCCGCCGCGGGTGCCGTGGTTCCACATCCACGTCCATGGCTCGACCTGCCTGCGCACCGACTTCATCCCGTTCGGCGGCCAGATCTGCGTCGACTCCGTCTACGACGAGCGGGACTTTTTCCTTTATCGCAGCGGCGCGGCCGAGGACATCGCCACCACCAGCCGGTGGGTCTATGGCGAGCCGAAGGTCAGGGTGCCGCTGCGGACGGTCGTGCGGCGGGGTGCGGTGCCGGCCGTCGAGCTGGTGGCGATCCGCCAGGCGGTCGCGGAGTCGCGCCTCGCGATCGCGCCGGACGCCTGCGACCCGGCGGCGGGCGACCCGCGGGTCGTGGCGCACTACGAGATCGTCTGGTATCCACCGAGCACCCTCGGCGGGCGTGTGCTCGATCTCTCGACCGAGCACCCGACGCCGTGCCCGCCCGCGCTCATGGCGCTGGTGGAGAGGGTGCTGAGCCTGGCGGCGGACCTGCCGGTACGGTGAGCCCCAGGGGCGGCGGCGCCACCCTCTGGAGAGAACGTCCTAGCGGAAGAGCTGCAGCGCCACGACCATCCCGGTCGTCGCGTCCTGGTACTGCCCCGCGAGCTGGCGGCCGTCGTTCGACAGGCGGAGATAGGCGGTGCCGGTCGTCCACGCCGCGGTGGTCACCCCGAAGGTGAGGTTGGGGCCGTCGATCGTGCCGCTGCCGACCGCCGTGATGGCGCCGGTCAGCGGATTGGTCTCCTGCAAGACGAGCGAGCCGCCCTGCTGGTAGATCGTGTAGGTGAGGCCGCTGACGGCGCGCCATGGGCCGGCGACGTTGGCGAGCTGCGCGGGCACGTTGGCGTACCGGGCGTCCATCGTCTCTTCCTCGGCGTCGCCGGAGCCCAGGTTCCGCTCGGCTTGCTGGAGGAGCAGCTCGAGCCGGGCCTGCTTGCGCTGGAGCTGCTCGTCGACGGTGTTGGCCGGCGCGCCGCCGACGAGCGATGCCGCCGCGTGGCTGCCGCCCGCCTGTCCGCCGTTGGCCAGCGGCGCCGGGTCGCCTCGCCGCGGCCCGATGACGTCGATCTGGTAGAGGATGGCGATCAGGCCGCCGACGGCCGTGATCAGCCCAGCCACGGCCGTGATGCAGCCGAGGACGGTGCCGAAGAAGCTCTTGCTGTGCTCCGTCACAGGACTCCTCCCAGCCCTTTGGCGTTCGACCCGGCGAGTTGTGACATGGGCGGCGTCCTAGAGCACCGCTGCGGCGATCTCGAGCGCGTTGACCGCGCCGCCGCGGGTGAGGTTGTCCATCACCGCCCAGACCCAGTAGCCGCCGGCGGCGCCGGTCTCCTTGCGCACGGCGCCGACCACCACCTTGTCGCTGCCGGAGACCTCGATCGGCCCCAGGCGCTTGGGGTCGTCGGCCAGCTCGATCACCGGGTGCTCGCCCAAGGCGCGGCGGATCGCCCGCACCCCGGGGTCGCCGGCGCAGCGCAGGTAGAGGCTGGCCGAGAACGAGTGGAAGACCCCGGCCTGGACGACGTTGAGCGACACCGGCGGCGCGCCGCCGAGGACGGTGGCGAGCTCCGCCGCAAGCGTCTCGATGGGCCCGGGGTGGGGGAGGAGGTTGAAGGCCATCTGGTGGCCGAAGACGGGGGTGGGAGTGCGCGCCGTCATCGCCACGATCTGGCGCGTCTGCTCGAACATCTCCTCGAGGCCCGGCGTACCGCGCATCGAGGCCGGCTGCACCAGGGTCGCCACCGCCTCCTCGACGTCCACCGCGCGCAGCGGCCAGAGGAGGTGAGTGAGCAGGATGACCGCAGGGTGCGGCGAGACCAGGACCGCGCCGCGCGCGGCGGTGGTGGCGCCGGCACCCGCCACCACGGGGCGGCCGTCCTCGGGGCCGGCGTCCTCCGCGAGGAGGATCGCGGTCGTCGCCTCCGGGCGCTCGGCGAGCAGCCGCCGGGTGGCCGCCGCCGGGCCGCAGAAGAAGGCGATGTCGACCCCCTCGAGCGCCCCCGGCTCCCAGGCCTGGACGAGCGCTGCCGCGCCCGCCGCCTCGGTGATGGCGCCGATCTCCTCGGGGTCGTCCGAGTAGAGGCGGACGTCGCCGCCGAGCGCCGGGCGCGCCGCGAGCCCCTCGAGCAGCTCCTTCCCAAGGAGCCCGGTCGGATGGAGCACGGCTACAGGCATGGACATGTCATCCGAGTAGCCGCTGCTTCCGTTCGGTCTTGAAGACGGATCGTCCGCTTGCTGCGGCCGGCAAAGCTGTCTTGAGCCCTCTCGTTCTATCGACCTTTACTGCATTGATCCGATCTCCCTCACCCCTGGCCCCTCTCCCACATGGGAGAGGGGGACGCCGGCGCCGGTGAGAGCGGAATCCAGCGCGCATCTACGGCAATCCCTCCGCCTCGGCGGATGGCGGCTCGGGCGGCGGCGCTCCGCCGTGCCGGCTGCGGCGGAGCCTGCCCGCCACGTAGACCAGTGGCCCCGAGAGCGTATACAGCCAGGCGATGACGAGGAAGGTCATCCGCGGATGGAGCGCCACGACCAGCACGATCGCCGCGAGCGGCAGCAGCATGCGATAGCTCCACGGCCGGCGCAGGTCGATCTGCTTGGGGCTGCGGTAGCGGATGGTCGAGACCATGAGCGCGCCGATCAGGAGGAGCGAGGTCAGGACCAGCGCCTCGAGCCAGGGCTTCCACTCCCGATCGGGGGCGAAGAAGAGGATCGAGCAGATGGCGCCCGCGGCGGCGGGGGTGGGGAGGCCGACGAACCAGCGCGCGTCGACGACCTTGGTCTGGACGTTGAAGCGCGCCAGGCGCGTGGCGGTGCAGACGAGGTAGAAGAACGGCGCCAGCCAGCCGACGCGCGCCCACGGGTCGCCGGGGGCGATGAGGCTTCCTTCCTCGGTGCCGGCGAAGGCCCAGAGGTAGGTGAGGAGGGCGGGCACGACGCCGAAGGTCACGACGTCGGCGAGCGAGTCGTACTCCCGGCCGAAGTCGCTCTCGGTGCCGGTCATGCGGGCGATCCAGCCGTCGAGGCTGTCGAGGAGGGCGGCGGTGAAGACCAGCAGCGCGGCGGTCGGGAAGGCGTCGCGCAGGCCCCAGACCACGGCGTAGAAGCCGAGCAGCATGTTGCCGATGGTGAAGAGGCTGGGCAGCAGGTAGGCGCCCCGCTGCAAGGGGCGGCGCACGCGGTGGCCGCCGCCCCGCAGCCGGCGCGTCGGCGCGCTGTCGAAGCCGCCGGGCTCGCTCACGGCGTCGATCCTCCTAGGCGCGAAGGCTTTCGCGCCGTGCCAATGCTGGGAGCGCTTTCCGTCGCGCGACCAGCGCGACGGGCTCCCAGGCTCGCCGGCCGCTCGGCGACCGCGGACTCGCCGTTGCGCAGGCGCTCCCCCTTCTGCACCAGCAGCCGGTACGCCTCCGGCACCAGCAGGTCCACCCGCGAGCCGAACTTGATGAGCCCCATCGACTGGCCGCGCTCCACGCGCTCTCCCTCCTTCAAATAGCACACCACCCGGCGGGCGAGGAGGCCGGCGATCTGCCGCACCCCGACGAGGTCGCCGTTCGCGCGGCGGATGACCGTCAGGTGGCGCTCGTTGACCCGGTCGACGTCGCGCTTGAAGGCCGCCACCTTGCGCCCCGCGGCGTAGCGCGAGACCACGACCTCGCCGCCGACCGGCGTGCGCTGGGTGTGGACGTCGAAGACCGAGAGGAAGGTCACCACGCGGTGGTAGGCGCCGGGTCCGACCTCCGGGTCCTCGACGCGGTCGACGAGGGTCACCAGGCCGTCGGCGGGCGCCAGGACGGTCCCCTCCGCGCCGGCGTAGCGCCGCGCGGGGTCACGGAAGAAGAGGAGGACGAGGAGGCCGACGACGAGGGCCGCGACGGCCCAGCCGGGACGGCGCAGCAGGGCGAGCGCCCCCGCCACGAGGAGGAACGGCAGGACGAAAGGCCAGGCTTCGCGTGCGAACCGCACCCGCGATTCTGATCGCTGCTAGGCCGAGACCCGCGCTTCGCGGTGGCTGCGCAGGATGCTCTCCATGCGGTCCTTCAAGGCCAGCTTGTGCAGCTTGATCCTCTTCTCCTCGATCTCGTCGTCCTGGGAGAGCATCGACTTGTGATGGAGCTCGGCGAGGCGCCGCTCGTAGTCCTGGTGCTCGGCGTTCAGGCGGCGGAACTCCTCGTCCGAGCGCAACAGCTCTTCGCGCAGCTCATCCCGATTGAGCATCGTCATCGGCCTCCTGGTGCTTGGTTTGTGAGGCGCCCGGGAGGGGCGCTCGGGGTTGGGAAACGCGGGGGGCGGCGGCGCCCGTCACCGGCGCACCGACCCCCTGTTGCGGCCGCACCGACTACCCGGGAGGGAGGGGCGGGGCCTGCGACGTCTGGTCGGGTGGTTCAGCATGCCTCGAATCGGCAGGCAGCTTAGCACCGGGTCCGGGAGCGATCAAGGACGGGCAGGGCGGCTAGAGGTCGAGGGCGTAGACCAGGGCGTCGGAGCCGTCGCGGTAGTAGGCGCGGCGGCGGCCGGTGAGGTCGAAGCCGAGGACGCGGTAGAGGCCGAGGGCGGCGAGGTTGTCCGGCCGCACCTCGAGGAAGCAGCTCTCGATCCCGGCGGCGCGGAGCTGCTCGAGCCCCGCCTCGACCAGCGCCCGCCCGAGGCCCCGCCGCCGCGCCGGCGCCTCGACCGCCAGCCGCAGCAGCTCGGCCTCGCCGACCCCTTCGCGGAAGGAGACGTAGGCCGCCGCCGGCGCCGCCGGGCGAGCGGCCACCAGCACGAGCGAGCGCGGGTGCGTCAGCTCGTGGCTCAAGATCGTCGCCGGCCAGGGGTCGGGGAAGCAGTGCTCCTCGAGCCAGACGATCCGCCCGAGGTCGTGCGGGCGCGCCGGTCGGATGGAGTACGGCATGTCCGGCGGGGCGAGCATCGCGGAGAAGACGTCGGGTCGAGCGGACATTGCGAAACCCTGTGCGAGCTTACCGCGAGATGCGTTAGGTGCGGGCGGTCTCCGGCGCAGAGGGCAGCCGCTGGCGCGGCGTCGTGACCGCGGGCGGGCGGGCGTAGATCGGCGCGGTCAGAAGGCCAGCATCCCAGGTGGGGTGGAGCTTGGTCACGAGGCGGAGAGCCACTGGGGCGAGCGGGCCGGGCTCGATGAGCCGGACGCTGGCGGGCCAGCCGGGAGTCGCCGCGAGGGCGGCCACGCCGAAGCCGACGACGACGGCGGGGCGGCGGGCGGCGATCTCCGCCGCCGCCACGGTCTCGGCCTCGCCGAGCGGCCGCGGCGGATCGCTGGCGAAGGGCTGGATCGTCCACTCCGCGCGCAAGGCGTCGACCGCGGCGAGGACCGGGCCGTCGGCTGAGAAGGTGACCTCGCCGGCGTCCCGCGCTGCGCCGGCGAGCACCTGGAGAGTCGGCAGCGCCGTCGCCGGCACCCGCAACGCCATCTGCAGCCCGAGGGCCGTCGCGAGCCCCACCCGCAGCCCGGTGAAGCTCCCCGGCCCGCGCAACGCCACGATCCCGCCCAGCGCCTCCCGCTCCACCCCGGCCTCGCCGAGCACCTCGTCCACCATCTCGAGGAGCCGCCGCGACGAGCGGGCGATCGCCTCCGCCCGCACCGCCAGCACCACATCGCCCCGCCCCAAAGCCACGCTCACCTGCGGCGAGGCGGCGTCGAGGGCGAGGAGGAGCCGCGTCATGCGCGCAGTATAGGCGCCGCTATACACTCCCGCCGTGCCCCCCACGGCAGCGGCTCCGTCGCACCTCACGCCCATGTTGCGCCAGTACCTGGAGGCCAAGGCGGCGCATCCGGACGCCATCCTGCTCTACCGGATGGGGGACTTCTTCGAGGCGTTCTACGAGGACGCGATCCGCATCGCGCCGATCCTCGAGGTGCAGTTGACCGCCCGCCACCGCGGCAGCGACAACGAGGCGCCGATGTGCGGGGTGCCGCACCACGCGCTCGACGGCTACTTGGCGAAGCTCGTCGCCGCCGGGCTCAAGGTGGCGATCTGCGACCAGATCGAGGACGCCGCCCAGGCCAAGGGGCTGGTGCGGCGGGCGGTGACGCGCGTCGTCACGCCCGGCACGCTCTCGGACCCCGAGCTCCTCGACAGCAAAGAGGACAACCTGCTCGCGAGCCTGGTCTGGGAGGACGGCGGCGCCGCCGGGCGGGCCGCCGGCGCCGGCGCCTTCCTCGACGTCTCGACCGGGCGCTTCTTCGTCCGCCGCTGGGCGAGCGCCGAGGAGGCGCGCGAGGACCTGGCGCTCTTCCGGCCGCGCGAGGTGCTGGTCGAGGACGGCGCGCTGCCGGCGGCGGTCGAGGAGTGGATCGAGCGCGACTGCCCGTGCCGCACGCCGCTCGCCGAGGAGCGCCGCTTCGACCGCCGCCGCGGCGGCGAGCTGCTGGCGCGGCAGTTCGGCGCCGCGACGCTGCGCGGCTTCGGGCTCGACGACGGCGAGCCGGCGGTGCGCGCGGCGGCCGCGGCCCTCGCCTACGCCCAGGAGACGCAGAAGAGCGACCTCGCGCACGTCCGCGGCCTCGCCGTCTCGCTGCCCGGCGACCGGCTCGTCCTCGACGCCACGACGCTGGCCAACCTCGAGGTCTTCCGCCCCCAGCGCGGCGACGTCGCGGCGGGCGGCGGGCGCCGGCGCGGCACCCTGCTCGGCGTGCTCGACCGCACGGTGACGCCCCCCGGCGGCCGTACCCTGCGCGAGTGGCTGCGGCGGCCGCTGCGCGACCCGGCGGCGATCGCCGAGCGCCACGAGGCAGTGGGGGAGCTGGCCGAGGACCACCCGCGCCGCGGCCGCATCCGCGAGCACCTGGCCCGCCTGGGCGACCCCGAGCGCCTCCTCGCCCGCGCCGTCCTGGGCACGATGACGCCGCGCGAGGCGGCGGCGCTGCGCGACGGCCTGGCGGCGGTGCCGGACCTCTTCGCCGAGCTGGCCCCGGGGCTCGGGGTAACTCGGGCACCACTCCTCGCCCAGCTCGCCGCGGCCGATCCGCTGGCACGCCTCCACGCCGAGCTGGCCCGCCGCCTCGAGGCGGCGCCGGCCGCGAAGCTCGACGAGGGCGGCGTCATCGCCGCCGGCGTCGATCCCGAGCTCGACCGCTGCCGCTCGCTCGCCCGCGACAGCAAGCGACACATCCTCGGGCTCGAGGCGCGCGAGCGCGAGCGCACCGGCATCGCCTCGCTCAAGATCCGCTACAACCGCGTCTTCGGCTACTACCTCGAGGTGACGCGCGCCCAGCAGGCGCGGGTGCCCGAGGACTACATCCGCAAGCAGACCCTGGTCAACGCCGAGCGCTACGTCACCCCCGAGATCAAGGACCTCGAGGAGCGGACCCTCGCCGCCGAGGAGCAGCAGACGGCGCTCGAGGAGGAGCAGTTCCGGCTGCTCCTGGGCGAGATCGCCGCCGCCGGCCCGGGCCTCCTCGCCCTCGCCGCCGCGGCCGGCACGCTCGACGCCTTGGCTTCCTTCGCCGAGGTGGCCGCGCGCCACCGCTACACGCGGCCGCGGGTGGGGCCGGCGGGCGGCCCGATCGAGATCCGCGACGGCCGCCACCCGGTCGTCGAGCAGACGGGCCGCGAGCCGTTCGTCCCCAACGACGCCCAGCTCGACGCCGAGCGGGCGCAGATCGTGCTGCTCACCGGCCCCAACATGGGCGGCAAGTCGACCTACCTGAGGCAGGTGGCGCTGATCATCCTCATGGCTCAAGCCGGTAGCTTCGTCCCGGCCGAGGAGGCGGCGCTCGGGGCCGTGGACCGCATCTTCACCCGCGTCGGCGCCTCCGACGACCTGGCGCGCGGCGAGTCGACGTTCATGGTGGAGATGATCGAGACCGCCAACATCCTGCGCCACGCCACCGCCGAGAGCCTGGTCGTGCTCGACGAGGTGGGGCGCGGCACGGCCACCTTCGACGGCCTCTCGCTCGCCTGGGCGATCGTCGAGCACCTGCACGAGCACGGCCGGCCGAAGACGCTCTTCGCCACCCACTACCACGAGCTGACCGAGTTGGCGGCGCTGCTGCCGCGGGTCGTCAACCGCACGATGGCGGTCAAGGAGTGGGAGGAGCGGATCCTCTTCCTGCGGCGGGTGGTGCCCGGGAGCGCCGACAAGTCCTACGGCCTGCACGTGGCGCGGCTCGCCGGGATCCCGGCGGAGGTCGTCGAGCGCGCCGGCGAGATCCTCGCCAACCTCGAGGCGCAGGAGTACGACCTCGCCGGCCGGCCGCGCCTGGCGCGTGGCAGCGCGCCGGCGACGGACGGCGCCGATCAGCTCCAGCTCTTCGCGCCGCCCGAGCAGGTGGTCGCGGCGCTGCTGCGCGACGTCGAGGTCGACCGCCTGACCCCGCTCGCCGCGCTCAACCTCATCCACAGCCTAAAATCGCGCCTCGGATGAGGCGCGGGGGAGCGTCACGGCATGCGGCCGGCTGACCTGGTCTTCGTCGGCATCCCCGGTCCGACGCTGGACCGGGCGACGGCGGCGCTGCTCGCCGAGCATCAGCCGGGCGGGGTCGTCCTCTTCGGCCGCAACGTCGAGGACGCCGAGCAGCTCCTGGCGCTGGTCACCGCGCTCCGCAAGCTGGTCCCCGAGACGATCCTCGCCATCGACGCCGAGGGCGGCCGGGTCGATCGCCTGCGCGACGTCGTGGGACCCACGCCGCCGGCGGCGCTCCTCGCCCGCAGCCCCGCCAACCTCGCCTACCAGGCCGGGCGCTGGATCGGCCAGTCGCTGCGCCTCTTCGACATCGACCTCGACTTCGCGCCGGTCGTGGACCTCGACCGCGGCGAAGCGGACAACGCCCTCGACGGCCGCTATCTCGGGCGCCGCGCCGAGGAGGTCATCCCGCGCGCCCAGGCCTTCCTGCGCGGCCTCCACGAGGGCGGCGTGGGCGGCTGCATCAAGCACTTCCCGGGGCTCGGCGGGGCAGGGGAGGACACCCACCTCGGGGCCTCGGTGGTCTATCTGCCGGCGGCGGAGCTCAAGACCGACCTCGAGCCGTTCGCCGCCCTGGGCGAGCTCGCCGGCGCGGTCATGGTGTCGCACGGCATCTACCCGGCCTACGACGGCGAGAACCGGCCGGCGACGCTCTCGCCGCCGATCCTGGGCGGGCTCTTGCGCGGCCGCCTCCGCTTCGACGGCCTGGCGGTCTCCGACGACCTCGAGATGCAGGCGCTCGACGCCTGGGGCGATCTCGCCGAGCGCAGCCAGGCGGCCTTCGCCGCCGGCTGCGACGTGCTGCCCGTCTGCAGCCGCTGGGAGGCGCTGCCGGAGATCGTGCGGCTGCTCGACGACCCCGGCCTCGCCTCGCGCCGCATGGAGGCCTACGCCCGGCTCGACCGCTACCGCCACCGCCTGCGCACGCTGCACGAGGCGCAGGAGCACCTGACGCTCCAGCGCGCCAGCCACCAGGGTCGCCGTCTGGAGGAGATCCGCCAGAACCTCGAGGAGATCGGCGAGCTGGCGCGGCGGGGCGAGACGGCGTAGGGAGGGTTGGAGATGCCTCGGAGCGGGTGAGGCATCCGGACGGGTTTCCGAAAACGCCCGGGACGTGGCCCGGGCGCTACAGCGCCGGCTGCGGCGTCGTCTCGCGGACGCCTGCCACGATCATCTCCGCCAGCTCCTCGCGCGACAGCTCGTCGAGCGCCACGCGGCGCTCGTCGACCAGCCGATAGGCCCGCGCGATGGTGCGCAGGTGGCGGGAGTGGAGCGCTCCCAGCTCCTGGCGCAGCAGGTCTTCGCCCTTGGCGTAGAGCGAGAACGGGTCGAGCACGGGGCGGCTCGGCGGCGGCGCGGCGGCCCGCGCCGGGGCCGGGGCCGGCCCGTCGAAGGCCGGCGGCTCGAGCCGCGGCAGCGCGGCCGGCGCGACCGGCTCGAGGGCCCGCCTGAGCGCCCCCTCGAGGTAGACGTGCGTCAGGCCGCCCGCCCAGTAGATGGCGGCGGCGAGGTTCGGCTGGGTCGTCTCGCGCTGGGAGCGGAGGACCGGGCCGCCGTCGCCGGCGACGAACTCGATCCACCCCTCCCACCTGCCGTCCGGCGCGACGGCGCCGCAGGCGCGCGCCGTCCAGAGCGTGTCGTCCTGGTCGGCGATGGGCTCTTCGAACGTACGGAGAAGTTCTGCCATACCCCCTCCTGCATGCCCTCCGTGCAACCGGCGAGCCAGCCCCGCCCCGGTGCTACACTCCGCCCCGCCCCGAAGCCAGCCATGCGGCCGCACACCGTCTCTCTCTACCTGACAATTTTTCTCGCCGTCGCGCCCGCCTCCGCCGCTCCGCCCCAGCCGGCCGCGGCGCCGGCGGCGGAGAGCGAGGGGCTGCCGGCGATCGCCGGCAAGACGGCGGGGCTCGAGCGCCGGGAAGGGCTGCTCGTCACCTATCTCGACGCGAAGCGCGGGCGGCTGTGGCTCGAGGTGCCGCCGCCGTCGGGGCCGCGCGGCGAGGTGGGGAGCTATCTCTACGTCGAGGGGCTGCTCTCCGGGCTCGGCTCGAACCCGGTCGGGCTCGACCGCGGGCAGCTCGGCGACACGCGCGTCGTCACGCTGCGGCGGCTCGGCGGCCGCGTCCTCGTCGAGCAGCAGAACCTCGCCTTCCGCGCGCTGACCGAGCGTGACGAAGAGCGGCGCGCGGTCGCGGAGTCGTTCGCCCCGTCGGTGCTCTGGGCGGGTGCCGTCGCGGCGCTCGAGCCCGACGGGCGGGCGCTCGTCGACTTCACGCCGTTCCTGGTGCGCGACGCGCACGGCGTCGTCGCCACGCTGCGCGAGACCGGGCAGGGGAGCTGGTCGCTCGACGGCGACCGCAGCGCGCTGGACCCCGAGGCCTGCCTCGCCTTTCCCGAGAACCTCGAGTTCGAGGCGCTGCTGACCTACCAGTCGGTTGATCCGAATGGGCCGGGCGAGGAGGTGCGGCGGACCGCGCCGAGCCCGACCGCGATCACGCTCGTCCAGCACCAGTCGCTGCTGCGCCTGCCGCCGCCCGGCTACCGCCCCCGGGCCTTCGACCCGCGCGCCGGCTCGTACGACGTCCACTTCCTCGACTACGCCGCGCCGCTCGCGGCGCCGATCGAGACGCGCTGGATCGCGCGCTATCGGCTCGAGAAGACCGACCCCGCCGCGGCGCGCTCGCCGGTGCGCAAGCCGATCGTCTTCTACGTCGATCCCGGCGCTCCCGAGCCGGTGCGCAGCGCCCTCCTCGAGGGCGCCTCGTGGTGGGCCGCGGCCTTCGAGCAGGCGGGCTTCGCCGGCGCCTATCGGGTGGAGCTGCTGCCGGCCGGCGCCCACCCGCTCGACGCCCGCTACAACGTCATCCAGTGGGTGCATCGCGCGACGCGCGGCTGGTCGTACGGCGGCGGCGTCATCGACCCGCGCAGCGGCGAGATCGTCAAGGGGCACGTGACCCTCGGGTCGCTGCGCGTGCGGCAGGACCGGCTGCTCTTCGAGGGGCTGGTCGGAGCCGACCCGACCGGCGCCGGCGGGCCACAGGATCCGCTCGCGCTGGCGCTCGCGCGCATCCGCCAGCTCGCGGCGCACGAGGTGGGGCACGCGCTCGGCCTGGCGCACAACTTCGCCGCCAGCAGCTACGGCCGCGCCTCGGTCATGGACTACCCGGCGCCGCTCGTCGGGCTGACGCCGAGCGGCCAGCTCGACCTGTCGCGGGCGTACGCCAGCGGCGCCGGCGCCTGGGACGTCCACGCCATCCGCTACGCCTACGTCGAGCCGCCGCCGGGCGGCGACGAGGCGGCCCTGCTGGCGGCGATCGTGCGCGACGGGCTCGACCGCGGCCTGCTCTTCCTGAGCGACGAGGACGCGCGCCCGGCCGGCTCGGCGCACCCGCTGGCGCACCTCTGGGACAACGGCGCCGATCCGGCCGCCGGCCT
>JBIOUG010000011.1:0-40138 GCA_044866775.1 Thermoanaerobaculia bacterium
TGGAAGATCGCCGCCGTGTAGGCGCCGACCCCCGCCGCCAGGAACATGTAGCCGAGCTGCGAGACGGTCGAGTAGGCGAGGACCTTCTTGATGTCGGTCTGGGCGAGGCCGATCGTGGCGGCGAAGATCGCGGTCACCGCGCCGATCGTGGCGACGAAGAGCGAGACGCCCGGGGCGAGCTGGTAGAGCACGTTCGAGCGCGCCACCATGTAGACGCCGGCGGTGACCATGGTGGCGGCATGAATCAGCGCCGAGACCGGCGTCGGGCCGGCCATCGCGTCGGGCAGCCAGACGTAGAGCGGGAGCTGCGCGCTCTTGCCCATGGCGCCGACGAAGAGGCAGAGGGCGACGAAGGTGGCGAGCGAGACGCCGCCGGCGAAGGCGGCGCGGCCGATCGCCGGGTCGGCGGCCAGCCGGTCGAAGATCTCGCTGTAGCGCAGCGTGCCGAAGGTCGAGACCAGGGCGAAGAGCCCGAGCAGGAACCCGAAGTCGCCGACCCGGTTGACGATGAACGCCTTGCGCCCGGCGTAGGGCGGGAACTCCTCCTGGTAGTAGAAGCCGATCAGGAGGTAGGAGCAGAGCCCCACGCCTTCCCAGCCGACGAACGTCACCAGGTAGTTGTTGCCGAGGACGAGCAGCAGCATCGCCCCCATGAAGAGGTTCAAGTAGGTGAAGTAGCGCTGGAACCCGTGCTCGTGGGCCATGTAGCCGACCGAGTAGACGTGGATCCAGAAGCCGACGAAGGTGACGACGAAGAGCATGACCGCCGACAGCGGATCGAGGAGGAACCCCATGCCGATCTCGAGGTTGCGCACACCCCCGAGCGTCGAGGCGAGCGGCCCGCCGGAGATCCAGAGGTAGAGGTCCTGCTCGAACGGCTCGGGATGCGCGGCCCCGAAGAAATGCTCGGCGATGATCGCCAGCCCGAGCGCCGCCGCCAGCCCGACGCTGCCGCAGGCGATCCAGGCGACCGCCCGCTTGCCGATGCGGCCGCGCAGAACGACGCCGTTCAGCACCGCGGCCGCGAGCGGCAGCACCGGGATCAGCCACAGCAGGTCGCGGATCATCAGCCCTTGAGCTCCATCGCCGAGTCGAGCTGCGTCGTCTCGCGCAGCCGGAAGAGCGCGATCAGGATGCCGAGCCCCACCGCCGCCTCCCCCGCCGCGACGGTGATGGTGAAGACGGCGAAGATCTGCCCGGTCAGGTCGGAGTGCTGGTAGGAGAAGGCGATCAGGTTCAGGTTGACCGAGTTGAGCACCAGCTCGATCGACATCAGGACGGTGATCAGGTTGCGCCGCACCAGGATGCCGGTCAAGCCGATGGTGAAGAGCAGGAAGCTCAGGACGAGGTAGTGGGTGGTCGTGACCGCGAGCATCGCGCGCCTCCTACGCCCGCCGCCCGAGCACCACCGCGCCGATCATCGCCACCAGCAGGAAGATCGAGGCGATCTCGAACGGCAGCAGGTAGTCGCGGTAGAGCGCCCAGGCCACGGCCTGCGAGTTGCCCTCGATCCCCGGCGCGGCGCGGGTGAAGACCTCCGGCGCGGTGAGCGGCGGGCCGAAGGAGAGGCCGACGAAGACGGCGACGAAGATAACCACCAGGACGAGGCCGAGCACGCCGGCGAGCGGCGTCTGGCGGTCGTACTTCGCCGTCTCCTTCAGGCGGTGGAGGTTGACCAGCATGATGACGAAGAGGAAGAGCACCATGATGCCGCCGCCGTAGACGAAGATCTGGACGATCGCCAGGAACTCGGCGTGGCGGAGCAGGAAGAGCGCGGCCACCGCGAGGAATGTCGTGAGCAGGCCGATCGCCCCGTACATCGGGTTGCGCAGCGTCACCACCATCACCGCCGCCACCAGCGCCACGGCGGCGAAGACGTAGAAGAGGAGGTCGGCCCCTCCCACCTAGGCGATCTCCTCGTCGGTGTACGCCGGCCGCACCCGCCAGTCCTCGAGCTCCTCCATGTCGACGTAGAGGTTCGACCAGCGGTCGTAGGAGGCGAGCTCGTAGCTCTTGGTGGTCAGCCAGATCGACTTCGGATCGGTCGGGCACCCCTCCTCGCAGAGGCCGCAGAACATGCACCGCTGGACGTCGATGTCGAACCGCGTGAGCACCTTCTCCTTCTTTCCCGTTTCCGGTTTCACCTCGTTGTGCCAGTCGATGTAGATGATGTCGATCGGGCAGTCCTTGGCGCAGATGGTGCACTTGATGCACCGCTCCTCGTCGAGCCGGAACATGCCGCGGAAGCGGTGCGCCGGCTCCCAGCGCTCCTCCGGGTACTGCACGGTCACCTTCTTGCGCAGCATGTTCTTGAAGGTGATCCCGAGCCCGGCGAAGAGGTCGAGGAGCATCAGCCTGTCGAGGAATCGCTTGACGGCGGTCATGGCAGCCTCTCTACAGCAGCAGCTTCACCAGCCCGGTCACCACCAGGTTGGCCAGCGCCAGCGGGATCATCCATTTCCAGCCCAGGTCCATGAGCTGGTCGAAGCGGTAGCGCGGGAAGGTGCCGCGGAACCAGATGTAGACGAAGAGGAAGACGAAGACCTTGAGAGAGAACCAGAGGACCGGCGGCACCGCGTCGAGGAAGGCGAGCGCCTCGACGTTCGGGAACGGGCGCAGCCAGCCGCCGAGGAAGAGCGTGGTGGCGACCGCCGAGACGACGATCATGTTCGCGTACTCGCCGAGGAAGAAGAGCGCGAACCGCATGCCGCTGTACTCGGTGTGGAACCCGGCCACCAGCTCCGACTCCGCTTCGGGAAGATCGAACGGGTTGCGGTTCGTCTCCGCCACCCCCGCCACCACGTAGATGAAGAAGGCCACGATCTGCGGCGCCACGAACCACCAGTGCATGGTGCGCTGCTTCTCGACGATGTCGACCAGCGAGAGGCTCCCGGCGAGCATCAGCGGCCCGACCAGCGCCAGCCCCTGCGGCACCTCGTAGGAGATCATCTGCGCCGCCGAGCGCAGCCCGCCCATCAGCGAGAACTTGTTGTTCGAGGACCAGCCGCCCAAGATCAGGCCGTAGACGCCGATCGTCGCCAGGGCGATGACGAACAGCGCCCCGGTGTTGACGTCGGTGATGTACCAGGCGAGCCCCTCGCCCGCCGGGCGCGGCCCCATCGGGATCACCGCGAAGACGATCAGGGCCGGCGCCACGACCAGGCAGGGGGCGATCACGAACGCCCACTTGACCGCCTGGCGCGGCATCGTGTCCTCCTTGACCAGGAGCTTCATGACGTCGGCGATCGGCTGCAGCAGCCCGAACGGCCCCACCCGGTTGGGCCCGAGGCGCGCCTGCATGAAGCCCAGGATGCGCCGCTCGGCGAGGACCAGGTAGGTGATGAGCGGCAGGATGCCGAGGAACATCAGCGCCAGGATCTTGACCGCCGGCGAGACGGCGTAGTCGAAGAGCGTCGGGCCGACCGACTCGCGCAGCGACTCGAGCCACCCCGGCATCAGCGATCGACCTCGCCGAGGACGATGTCCGTCGTGCCGATGAGCGCCACCAGGTCCGCGAGCAGGTGCCCGCGCGTCAGCTCCGGCAGCACCTGCAGGTTGATGAAGGACGGCGGCCGCACGTGGCAGCGGTAGGGGTTCGGGGTGCCGTCGCCGACGATGTAGAAGCCGATCTCCCCCTTCGGCCCCTCGATGCCGTGGTAGGCCTCGGACTCCTTGCCGGCCTTGAGCACGCGCGGCCGCTTGGCCATGATCGGCCCTTCGGGGAGCTTGTCCAGGCACTGGGCGATGATCCGGTTGGCCTGCCGCATCTCCGCCATGCGCACCAGGTAGCGGTCGTAGGTGTCGCCGTTCTTGCCCACCGGGACGTCGAACTCCACCTCGCCGTAGGCCTCGTAGGGCATCGCCTTGCGCAGGTCCCAGGCGACGCCGCTGCCGCGCAGCATCGGGCCGGTGATGCCGTAGTCGATCGCCGTCGCGGCATCGAGCACGCCGACGCCCACCGTGCGCCGCTTCCAGATCCGGTTCTCGGTCAGCAGCCCCTCGTACTCGTCGACCTTCGACGGGAAGATCTCGACGAACGTCCGGCAGCGGTCGGTCCAGCCAACCGGCAGGTCGAAGGGCAACCCGCCCGGGCGCATGCAGTTCAAGGTCAGCCGCGCGCCGCAGTACTGCTCGAAGAGGTCGAGCACCTGCTCGCGCTCGCGGAAGCAGTAGAAGAACGGCGTCATGGCGCCGATGTCGATGGCGTGGGTGGCGAGCCAGAGGAGGTGCGAGGAGATGCGCTGCAGCTCGGCCAGGATGGTGCGGATGTAGCGCGCCCGCGGCGGCACCACGAGCCCCACCAGCTTCTCGACCGCCCCGACGTAGGCGAGGTTGTTGGTCGCCGCCGCGACGTAGTCCATGCGGTCGGTGTGGGGCACGTTCTGGAAGAACGGGTGGAGCTCGAAGAGTTTCTCGGTGCCGCGGTGGAGGTAGCCGATGATCGGGTAGCACTCGACGATCCGCTCGCCGTCCACCTTGAGCTTCAGGCGCAGCACGCCGTGGGTCGACGGGTGCTGCGGCCCGAAGTTGAGCTCCATCTCCGAGGCGCCGAAGAGGGCGTCCGGGTGACTGGAGCCCGGCGCGAAGGCGTTCGCGCCTTGTGTGGAGCCCGGCGCGAAGGCGTTCGCGCCTTGTGTGGAGCCCGGCGCGAAAGCGTTCGCGCCTTGTGTGGAGCCCGGCGCGAAAGCGTTCGCGCCTTGTGACTCGCTCAACTCGCAGCTCCCTTCTTGCCGGCCTCGCGGCGCTCCGGCGGCATCCAGCCGGTGCCGGTGCCGGCGACCGGGCCCGAGCCCTCGGTGTAGTACTCGGGGTAGATCGCCGAGCCGGTGTCGATCCCCTCGACCGGGAAGTCCTTGCGCAACGGCCAGCCGTTGAACCCCTCCCAGAGGAGGATGCGCGTCATGTCCGGGTGGCCCTCGAAGCGCACCCCGTACATGTCGTAGACCTCGCGCTCCGGCCAGTTGGCGGCGCGGAAGACGCCGGTCAGGGTCGGTACCGGCGTCGCCTCGTCGGCGTCGACCTTCAAGCGTACCCGGCGGTTCGCGGCGAAGCTGTAGAGGTGGTAGACGACGTCGAACCGCGGCGTCCGCTGCGGGTAGTCGGCGCCGCAGATGTCGACCAGCAGGGTGAACCCGTGCTTGCCCTTGAGCGAGCCGGCGACGCGCGCCACCGCGTCGCGCCGCACCTTCAGCGTCAGGTCGCCGGCGAACCGCCGCGCCGACTCGACCGCCTCCCCGAACTCCTCCCGCAGCGCCGAGGCCACGGGATCGTCGGCCGCATCCTGCCACTCCGGGGGAACTGGGTCCTTCTCCCAGGCGGGCTTGTTCGGGTCCTCCTCGTGGTGCGGCTTCGGCTTCGCCGCGGCGGCAGGTTTCTCGCCGGCGGCCGCCGCGCCGGCCCCGCCCGCAGCGGCCGCGGCCTCCTTCGCCGCCTTCGCCTTGGCGACGAGAGCCGCCTTCTCTTCCGGCGTGAGCGGCGCCTTGGGAACTGTCTTTTCTTCTCCAGCCGCCGGCGGCGCCTCACCCCCGGCCGCAGCGGCCGCAGGTTGCGGCTCGCCGCCGGCCGGGGTCTCGGGGACCCCCGGCGCGTCGCGCTCCTGGTCGCTCACGCGCCGCCTCCCGCGGCAGCCGCGGTGGCCTCGGCCTTGGGCTTGGCCACCGACATGCGGTCGATCTTGCGCTGCAGGTGCAGCAGCCCCCACATCAGCGCCTCGGGCCGCGGCGGGCAGCCGGGGACGTAGACGTCGACCGGGATCACCCGGTCGACCCCCTGCGTCACCGCGTAGGTGCGGTACGGCCCGCCGCAGGTGGCGCAGGCGCCCATCGCGATCGCCCACTTCGGCGACGGCATCTGGTCCCAGAGGCGGCGCACGATCGGCGCCATCTTCTCGGTCACCGTGCCGGCGACGATCATCAGGTCGCTCTGCCGCGGCGTGGCGCGGAAGACCTCGGCGCCGAAGCGCGACATGTCGTGGCGCGGGTCGAGCACCGCCATCATCTCGATGGCACAGCAGGCGAGGCCGAACTGCATCGGCCAGATCGCCGAGCGGCGGGCCCAGTTGAAGACCTTGTCGTAGGTCGTGGTGAGGATGTTGCCAGGCGCGTCGGTCAGGCCCAATTGAGCGCTCCGCGGTTCCAGATGTAGACGTAGCCGATGACCAGGATGGCGAGGAACACCAGCATCTCGATGAACCCGAAGAGCGCAAGCTGGTCGAACATGATCGCCCAGGGGTAGAGGAAGATCGTCTCGACGTCGAAGATGACGAAGAGGACGGCGATCAGGTAGTAGCGGATCGAGAAGCGGTGGTCGTGGGCGAAGGTCTCGGGCTCGTTGCCGCACTCGTAGGGGTCGAGGTTCGTGGTGGCGCTGCCGGCGTGGCGCAGCAGCCGCGCGGCGAAGAGAGTGGCGGCCAGAAAGAGGGTGGCGATGACCGTGAACACCAGGATGGGCAGATAGTTCGCCATGGCCGAGGCCCTGCTCCTTCCGGTCTCTCCCCCCTTTTGAGCGCTGCGTATTGTAGCCGAGCACCCCGCGACCGCAAGGGGGCCAGGAGCCCGGCACGAAGGTCTTCGCGCCTAGGCGGGCACGAAGATCCGCGGGTTCAGGACCTCCTCGAGGTCGATCCCCCGCGCCTGCACGAGCACCCGGATCTCCTCTCCCATGCCCTCGCCGTCGAGGAGCGCCATCGCCTGCTGGCGGGTGGCGGCGTCGGCGTCTGCCGCGGCGAGGTCGTCGAAGAGGCCGCAGGCGGTGAGCCAGAGCGCCTGGCGGGTGAGGGCGACCGTCGCGAGACCGGCGGCCTCGCCGGCCGCGATGAGGGCGGTGAAGTCGACGTGCGCGGTCAGGTCCTGGTCGCCGGGGTCGGCGAGCGCGTTCCGGTGCACGGTCTGCCGGCGGTAGGCGGCGAGGGTGCCGTGGCGCCGCACCCGCGCGTCGAGGAGCTGCTCGCGAGGGTAGCCGTAGTCGCAGGTGACGAGGAGGCCGCGGCCGAGGCGGCGGGCGAGGGCGGCGTAGAGCGGCGCCCAGCCGGGCGCCAGGTCGGCCACCTGGCCGGGGGCGAGAGCGCCTTGCGGATCGACCGTCAGCGACACGTCGGGCGCGCGCAGGAGGTCCGCCAGCGCCGGATCGGACAGCTCCCCCTCGCGCCAGACGAACGATCCGGAAGCGTCGAGGTCCACCCACAGCTCGCCGAGGCCGCCGCCGGCGCGGCCGATCAGCCGGTGGACGGGCAGGGCGTCGAACAGCTCGTAGGAGAAGACGAGGCCGTGGATCTCGCCCGCGCCGATCTCCTCCAGGCTCGCCAGCGGCGCGACGCCCGGCGGCAGGCGCCGCTGTACGCGGTCCCACGCCCGCATCCTGCGGCCGCCGGCAGCGCCACCCAGGAAGCCGAGCACGGCGGTGAGATGCGCGCCGTTCCCGTACCCGGCTTCGAACAGCTCCGCCGGCCCTCCGAGCGTCCGGTCCAGCCTCCCTAGCAGCCGCCCCGTCGCCCGCCCGAACAGCGGCGACAGCGACGACCCGGTGACGAAGTCCCCCGCCTCCCCGATCGGCAGCTCCGCCTGACGGTAGTACCCCCCTTCCCCGTACAGCGCCTCCTCCATGAAGACGGCGAACGGAATCGGGCCCTCGGCGCGGATGCGTTCGCGCAGAGACTCCGTCGGCCGCATTGGCTCACGGGCGCGGGAGGTCGGTAGAGAGTGAGACAACGGCGAAGAAAAAAAGATGAGGTGGAGGCGGCGACCCTTGGGAATCCTCCCTCGTTCCTACTCTACCTGTTCTGCCTTCCTTCCGCCCAACGGGCGACGCGCATTCACCGCGGTAGACTGCACCGCGTGCACGGCCAAGCCCCGGTGCCGTTCCACTCTCCACTGCCCTCCGCTGACCGCCTTCTCGCCCTGATCGACGGCATGGCCGGGCGGCCGGTGCCGATGCTGGTCGACCTCGTGGCCGACCGCTTCATCACCGGCGTGCCGAAGCGGATCAGCCGCGAGGCGCCGGTGCTGATCCTCTCCTACGAGGGCGAGCGCCTGGCGCCCGGGGGCGGCGCCAACGCGGTCGCCAACGTCGCGGCGCTCGGGGGGCGGCCACTGCCGCTCGGGGTCGTGGGCGACGACGGCTCCGGGCGCGAGCTGCTGGCGGCGCTGGCGGCGCTCGAGGTACCAACCGACGGCATCCTCGTCCGCTCCGGCTACCGCACCCCGACCAAGGTGCGCATCCTGGGCGGCGGCCGGCACGCCATCAAGCAGCAGATCGTGCGCTACGACGTCGAGGACCGGCTGACGCTCGACGACGCCGAGCGCGAGCGCTTTGTGGCGCAGCTCGCCGCCTGGGCGGCCGGCCAGGCGGCCGGGGCGCGCGCCGCGATCCTCTCCGACTACGGCTACGGCGCCGTCGACCCGGCGCTCCTGCCGGCGATCCGCCGCTCGCTCGGTGACGGCGCCACCCTGGTCTGCGACAGCCGCTACCGCCTCGCCGACTACCGCGGCCTCGACGGCGCCACTCCGAACGAAGAGGAGGCCGAGGCGCTGCTCGGGGCACGGCTCGCCGAGGCGCCGGAAGCGACCGGCGACGCCGGCGAGGCGCTGCGCGCGCGGCTGGGCGCGCGCTTCCTCCTCGTCACCCGCGGCAGCCGCGGCATGAGCCTCTTTGCCGACGGGAGCGCCGCCCACCTGCCGGTCCACGGCACCGACCAGGTGGCCGACGTCACCGGCGCCGGCGACACCGTGATCGGTACCTTCGCCCTGGCGCTCGCCGCGGGCGCCTCGCCGCTCGAGGCGGCCCTCCTCGCCAACTACGCCGGCGGCGTGGTGGTGATGAAGATGGGGACGGCCACTCTCTCGCCCGACGAGCTGCGCCACGCCGTACGCAGCGACCCTCGTCCGCTCGCGGAGCTCGCGTGGGGGAGGTGACGACCCTCGCCGCGCTGCGCCCGCGGCTCGCCGCCGAGCGGGCCCGCGGCCGGACGGTCGCCTTCGCCAACGGTCATTTCGACCTCCTCCACGTCGGCCACCTGCGGTATCTTCAGGCGGCGCGCCGCGAAGCCGACCTGCTGGTGGTCGGCGTCAACGGCGACGCCTCGGTCGGGCGCCTCAAGGGCCCCGGCCGCCCGATCGTCCCCGCCGCCGAGCGCGCCGAGCTCCTGGCCGGCCTCGCGGCCGTCGATTACGTCGTGATCTTCGAGGAGGACTCCCCCGCCGCCCTCCTCGCCGAGCTGCGCCCCGACGTCCACTGCAAGGGCACCGACTACGGCACCCCCGAGCAGGTCCCCGAGCGCACCGTCGTCGCCGCCTACGGCGGCCGTACAGTCCTCGTCGGCGACCCCAAGGACCACGCCACGACCGACCTGATCGCCAAGGTCAAAGCGCTCCCCTGACGAGCTCCGCGGGAACTGAACTTTCCAAAGTCGGAACTCAACTTCCAAAGTCGGAGCTCAACTTCCGTAGTCGGCGGCCAACTGTCGTAGTTGGCGGAGGACTACCGTAGTTGGCCGGGAACTACCGTAGTTGGCCGCCAACTGTCGTAGTTGGCGGGGAACTACCGTAGTTGGCGGCCAACTGTGGCAGTCGAGCGCCACCTGCCGTAGTTGGACGGCAACTGTCGCAGTCGCCGGCCAACTGCCATCGCGGGCGGGCAACTGCGATGTGGCGGCAGGCGCAGCCTCAGTCCGGCACCAGCTCCAAGGTGTTCGCGGCGCGCTGCGGCTCGGCGAAGCCGACCACCCACTTCTGCGACGCCTTGGTGTCGTACTTCTCGCCGTAGGCGCGGCTGACGGCCTCGCGCAACCGCTCGCTCCGCACCGGCTTGCCGCGGACGACCACCTCCCGCTCCCCCACCTGCAGGCTGCCGCGCGGCTCGGCGCGGAAGGCGCGGTACCAGCCGGTCGGCTTGTCGTTCCAGGAGCGGACGAAGACGCGGCCCTCGACGACCACCACCCAGACGCCGGTGTAACGGTGCTCCGTGCCGGCGCGGACGCCGAGGATCTTCGCCTTCGCGAGGGACCCGAGCAGCGGAGCTGGAAAGCGGCGGTCCGTTGCCATGGCGATCGGCGCGAATGCTGGTGAGGCGGCTGCTCGACAGCATACCAGCGGCGAGGAACCGCGCTTCGCCGCCTCGAAGCCGCGCCGGGCCGCCTCGAACCGGGGACGGTGGCTCGGAACCGCGGCCCGCGAGCTCGGGACGAGGCGACGCCGCCCGGCGGGCGCATCGGGCTCACCCCTCGCTGTCCGTCGCGACGGCAAGAGTCGATCGGCTCGCGCGCGGCAGGCCGACGGGCGGTGGCTCACGCCGACGTGGATGTGGGCAATGCTTCTGGGTAGTTCAAGAGTCCTATCACGACTCGTAGCGGCGGCGGGCCGCGAAGGCGCCGGTGCCGGCGTCGAAGTCGCCCTGCCGCGGGCCGTGAAGCCTGAACACTCATCGACATGAACCTCTCGCCATAGTGGGTTGCGTTTCGAGGCCGGCGCGATCGCAGTCGTCGAGATCGGCGCGAGCTCGCATCCTGCCTATTTCATCTACGCCCGTCCTTCCTGCCGCTGAACGCGTTGTGCTTGAGCGGCCGGCGGCAACGGACGTTCGGACGTGCCGAGCCGGTCGCCCGCCGGTCCGCTCCAAGCGCTAGTTCGGCGATCCTCAATCGATAGCTGCCAATTGCTCCTTAGCAACAATTCGTCCCTCCACACTCTCTAGCGAATAAGGTATACGCTCCTCCTCTATGCCAAACCACGAATAGAGTTCTGCCAAAAGCCTCAGAGCCACTCGCGCAGCCGACTCGGCTCCGAAGGCGGTTGTGATTGCAAAGAAGCCTGAGTCCTCAGGTGCCGCAGAGCCTGAGCGGCGGCTGCTGTATCGATCGAGAGGCCCCGGCTCCAACCTGCATTTCTCTCCATTGCGGCTCATTCGAAGCAGCCGTAAGTCGTAGACCACCTGATCACCAGCTTGCAAATGGCCTTCGTACGCTAACTCGCAAAGGAGGCAAAACAGATACGTGTTTTCCACTAACGCGAGTTGGTTTATGAGATTCCACTTTGACTGCCTATCGTGGCGGCCCCAGCATAAGCCCTCAGAATCGCCCTGAGCCACATGAATAAGAATCCCGCTCCGGCTAAGCTCCAGAAGCCTAAAGCCTTCGGTAAAGACTCGACGAAGCCGTCCCTTGATGATTCTAGAGGTCTCGCCAGCTATAATCCGAAAGCCTGACGACCTGACCTCGGGAGGTCTCTCGAGTAGTTTTACTACCTTGGCTTCTCGCGAGACGAATAGCTCACGTATATCCAGAGTTCGATGTGTCCATGCGGAAAGCGTGAACGCAGGCTTGTCGTTAAGCCCAACCACATTCAGGGCATCGCCAAGCTGCTGAGTAAACTCCTCAGACCTCCGCGTAAGTGTTTCCTCTTGCAGTTGAGAGGACCGAAGAGACTCGAGAGTAGACTGGAGAGACTGAAGCCCATCTCGAATCTCACCATCGAATCGCATACCATCACGAAGAAGCCCGTGGAGACGCTGGACATTGTTATGACGGACGGCTGCGTACTTACGCTCACAGTAGCCGAACAGGATTTCAACCCGTCTGGGCCCATCGAACAAGGTCTTAGATATCAGGAGTGGCCTTTCAGGCCCCTCGACTGCGGGAACGAAAATAGCGACAATTCCTTTCTCTTCGTCATTTATTGAGGAAAACCAGTTGATCCGCGATCTTGCGAACGGAGGCCAAAGCCAATCTGAGATAACCTGCTCATAACGAGTAATGTCGCACATATCTCTAGAAAAGGGACGCACGCGCTCGATCCGATCTTCGCCGTGCTTGGGATCCTTCACCGTAGAGCATCCAATGAGGATAATGCCTCCCTGTGCGTTGGCCAAGCCTGCGACATCCTTGGCAAGTTCTAGCTTCTGCTCGTCATTTTCTAGCCTATAAGGCTGTCTCTTGCATTCAAGGTATTCGCTCTCAAACTCCCCCTCCAGGCGATCGAAGTCTCCTGAATCTAAGATAGATCGCACTCGATCCAGCTCACTGCTCATTCGCTCGATTCCTTACCCGTGCTGGCGCCGAACCTCAGGTTCGACGGATTGGCCGACTTCTGTTCACTCGCGAAACGCGGCGCCCCTAATCTGCCCATACTCAAGTCGCCATGATTCTGTTGGCGCGTAGTGTCGTGGAATCTGTTGGTTGGAATTATACCAGCGACGAAGTGGCGCCACCAGCCGTGGCTGCCCGAGGTGACTATGCGCTCGGCGGGTCGACGGATAAGGCTTAGCCGTGGCTGCCCGAGGTGACTATGCGCTCGGCGGGTCGACGGATAAGGCTTAGCCTGGCGAGCGCTTGGGCGACAGCGCCAGGTGGGCCCCGTCGCAGGCGGGATCTTGTGCGTTGGCGCCGGGCCTTGGGCGCCGGTTGGAGGAGCCCGCGACGGCCGCTTGCTTCCCTCTCTTGGCCGCGATAGGGTTGAGGCGTAAGTAGGGCGCAGAGACGACAGGAGGAGGATCGATCCAGATCGCGTGAAGCCGGCCCGCCGTGCAGTACCGAGCGCACGGGCCGAGACTATAAGCGGGCGCGGCAGAGCGGCTAACTCCGCCGCGCCCTCGACAGCACAGGAGGGATGATCTCCATGCGCAGCCGTAAGGGCCACTCTACCAACCCCCCACCGCCGGCCGCCGCCGGCCCCTGCGAACCAGCTCTCAGCTACGACGACCGGATCTTGAAGGAGATCCTCGACGCGCACGAGCGCGCGACCGGCGTTCGCCTCGACATGCAGGATCTCCGGGAGTCGGCCGTCGCCGCCGCGCTCGACCAGGCGGCACGGCGGGCGCGGAAGAGGGCGCGGGCCCGGGAGGCGCACGCGGCGGGGCACCGGTCGCTCACGGTGTGCGGGCGGTGGTCGGGAACGGCGAGGATTCCGGACCTCCGGCTGTCGGGGTGGTGGCTGCGGGCGGCGGGGTTCGATCTCGGGCAGGCGTGCGAGGTGGAGGTGCTGGCGGGGACGCTCGTCGTCCGGGCGGTCTGAGGGGGGCGGTCGCGCCGGATGTGGTCGGAACGGCTGGGGATAAGGGAGCGAGCGTTGGGGATAGATCCCCAGCCGTTGGGGGTATGTCTCCAGAGCTTCCGGATGTATCCCCGAGCGCCGGGGATACATCCCCAACGGCTGGGGGGTAGTGGGGTATTAGCGTGTTGCCGGTCCGGCCGGTCCTGATCCCGCTGTACGTTCCCCCCTGAAAGGGGGGACGCTCCCCTCTCTTCACACCTAGCGCCCCCGGCGGAGGCGCGAACCTCCGCCGGGGACTTGCCGAACATGGAGGCACACCCCCATGCCCGACCGCCCGCAGTCTACCGCCCCCGCCGTAGCCTTCCCGCCCATCGTCGATCCCGCGCACTGGTTTGACTTCCCAACCTTCCGGGAAACCCTGCTGCTGCACTACAGCAACCCGGAGTACAACGCCGCGCTGCGCGCGATCGGCGCCATGCTCCACGAAGTAGCACTGGAGTCAGGCATCAACGCCGTCTTCCCGGACCTCCCCGGCCTGTTCACCCGCCACGAGCTGGCCGCGGTAGCAGCCGACCTCCGCCACCTGGAAGGCTTCCTCGGCATGGTCGGCGAGGAGCAGGAGGACGCGGACGCGCGCGACCCCGACAAGGCCGAGCTGGTGCAACTGTCCAAGCTCGCGGCGCGGCTTGCGCTGCACGTCGGGAAGGTCGCGGCGGCGATCGAAGCGGCGGTGCGGCCGTGAGGGAGCTACCTGCCGCCCTGGTAGTCCTCCGCCTCGCCCGCGGGATGAAGCAGTGCCAGGTTGCCGACCTCGCCGACACCACGTGCGCCATGCTCTGCGCGTACGAGTCCGGCAAGCAGGCTCCCCACGTGCGGACGCTGTCCAGGCTCCTCGGGGCGCTGGGCTTCACCTACGCCGACTTGGAAGAGGCGGCGGCGTTCGTCGCGCGGCTGAAGGAGCGGCCGTGAGCGCGTCGCTGAAGGTCGCCAGCTTCACGGTCCACGCGGATGCACGGCAGTCCGCCCGCTGGAAGATCGCGGCCGAGGTCGAAGGATTCACTAGCGCCGGCGCTTGGTTGGCTGGCGCGGCCGACGCCTACTTGAAGGCTCGGGCTCGGGCCGGGCAGCCCCTGCCGCTGGCGTGGCGGCGTGGCGTCTTCAAGGTGCTGCTGGACGGCGAGGAGCGGACCGTACGCGGCCACGTCTCGCCACCCTTCGGCGCCTTCCGCGGCGACGGCAGCGGGCGCCACGCTCCCGGCCGCCACTTCTACCGGCTCGCCTACCTGCCGAGCGGGCGCATCCTCGCCACGATGCGCAGCTACCGGGAGTGCAAGGCGCTGGCGGCGGAGCTGGCGCGGCTGTGGGTTCGCGGCGACGGATCGGAGCCGGCCGAAGATCCCCGCGCGATCCTCTCCGCCCGCAGATAGAATCCCCTTCAGGCGCGGCTAGGCTGATCCCCGAATCCCGGCTCCCGCATCCGGGTGCCGCGCCCGCCTTCCCATCCTGCGGGGCACCTGCGGGGGTGCGATGCCGGAACTGCCGATCCTGGACAGCGAGGGCAAGCTCTCCAGTGTGGCGCCGATCATCGTCACGGCGATCATGGCCCACCCGGACGACGAGAAGGCGCGCGCCGAGTTCGCCGCCAACAACCTCGTTCACCTGCTCACCGTGATTGCAGGTGAAGGTACAATACCCGTTACCTCGCTCGGGTTCCTGGTGCCCGTTCTTTCAGCCGCACCATCCGCCGGAGCCGTCCTCCAGCGGACAATGCTTGCCGTCGCAAACTCCTGGGTTGCCACGACGACGCTCGCACTCATGCTTAGTGCGGCAGAGAACCACCCGGATCAGAAGATCGACGCCAGTCGGGCATTCTGGATAATCGAAAGCACCAGTCCGGGAGCGCCTACCAACCGCACGAAGCAGAAACTGTGGCAGCAGTTCCGCCCTGTGGCCCACTTGGACCTAGCCATCGGCCCACTACTTCTCGCGCATGGCATCACCCCACCCGCGCCGGGCGATCCACCGCCCCTCAACTTCACGCAGTTCTTATTTGCGAACTTCGTGGAGTTCCTTGGCCTCGCTGAAAGCATCAGGCGTTCCGCTGTGGCACACAGGTTCATCGCGCACGAGGAGCTATGGTGGGCTCCACCGTCGTTGTCTCTCCCGACCTTCAGCGTGAGCCTGCCTCCGCTCACGGACGAGCAGCTTGCTGCGCTCGCCACCTATAAGCCACCACACGCGAGATAGCCACTGTGTCAACTGAAGCGGGGCCACTTCAGTCCGACTGAAGCGGGGGCGTTTCAGTCGGACTGAAGCCGGGCGACGCTGGTTGCACCCCGCCCATTGATGCCCTGAAATGACGATGCCGGGGTTGGTGGCCCCGGCATCAGTGAACCCAGGCGTGGGCCGCCGGGGTTCGCGCAAGTTGGAGTCTACCTCTCCGGCGGCCCGCGTCGCAAACCCGAAAGGGAGCGACACATGCGGAGATCGCCCCGCACCCTGCCCTACCGCTGGCAGCTCGGGCTGCTCCTGCCGGGCCTTCCTCGCAGCCTCATAGCTGGCCCGCCAGCTCGCGCCGAGCGGCCTTGAGCGCCCGGTCCCGAAGCCAGCCTGACACGTCGAGTCCGGCATGGTCGGCCGCTCGCCGGATCAGCTCGCCGTGCTCGGGCTGGACGCGGAAGTGGAAGGTATCCGAGGCCCGCCTGGCGGGGTCCTTGGGCGGGCGGCCCATGCGGGGCTTCTTCTGCGGCGTCTTCCGCATACGCCACAGTGTAGCACAGAAAGGAGACGAGAACCACTTGACAGGTGCTACTTACTGTGCTACGATAAGTCTCGCCATGAGGGAAAACAAACCGGCCCCGGCAGTCGCGCCAACGACCACCGGGGCCATGAACCCGTCAGCCGTAGCCAACGGACCCAGCGCTCCGATTATGGCACGGCTGGCACGACCGGAGGGAGCATGGTCTGCCACCACTGCCACAGGGACGGCTGCAAGCGATTCGGGAAGACGCGCCAAGGACACCAGCGCTACCGCTGCCGCACCTGCCGCAAGACGTTCTCGGAGCGGCCGGAGCGCCCCCTGGGCGACATGCGCGTCCCCCTCGACCGGGCGATCCTCTGTCTGACCCTGCTCTGCGAGGGGTCCAGCGTCCGCGCCGTCGAGCGCATCACCGGAACGGAGAAGAAGACCATCCTCCGGCTGCTCGTCCAGGTCGGCGAGGGATGCGAGCGGCTGCTCGCCGAGCAGGTGCGCGGGGTGGCGGTCAAGGACGTACAGGCGGATGAGGTGTGGACCTTCATTCGCTGCAAGGAGGGAACGAAGAAGCGCCGGGGGATCGTCGACCCGCAAGCCGGCGATGCCTACTGCTTCATCGGCATGGAGCGGCACTGCAAGCTGGTGCTCGCCTTCCACCTCGGCCGCCGGGACTCGTGGGATACGCACGACTTCATGGGCAAGTTGAAGCTCGCGGCGGCCGGCCAGTTCCAGCTCTCGACGGACGGATTCAACGCCTACCCGGAGGCGGTCGAGTATCACCTCGGCGCCCGCGCCGACTACGCGCAACTCGTCAAGGACTTCGGGAACACGGAGGGGGAAGAGGCGCGGCGGTACGGTCCGCCGCGCCTCATAGGTGTCGAGAAGATCAAGGTAGCCGGCGAGCCGGAAGAGGCCCGGATCTGCACGTCGCACGTCGAGCGCGGCAACTGGACGCTACGCGGCCACCTGCGGCGCTTCACGCGGCTGTCCAACGGCTTCAGCCGAAAGAAGACGAACCTGCGCGCGGCGCTGGCGCTGTACTTCGCCTACTACAACCTGGTGAAGTTCCACCGCAGCATCCGGATGACCCCGGCCATGAAGGCGGGCGTCGCGCTCAAGCCGTGGTCGGTGGGGGAGCTGGTGACGGCGGCGATGGCGAGCTAGTGCGACTTTCTGCGGCTCATGAGGCGGAGACGCCATTTCCCCGCGCGTCTTATGCGCACGCGCCTAAGCGTCTCGTCCGACGTAATGGTCAGCTCCACTCGGGACTTTACTCTCTCGCCGGTCTCGCTATCGCGATCCCCCAACGGGATCCATATAGCCAGGTCGTCAGAGATAGGGAACAGATCTACGCTGCGGCGCAGCCCATCGCTACGCCGCAATGTAGCGACAGCCTCAACCCGCACCTTGCTTCCGCGGGGGTCGCAGTCGAGAAGGAGGCCGCCGTACAGTGACCATCGGACTTCTACTACAACCCTTGCGCTGCGCGCAGAAAACTCAGAAGAAATCCGACGGAGCCCCGGACCAACACGTACGGATGGAGGGCGGTCCTCGCGAATTCGGTGGACGAACACACCGGTGATAAGTAGGAGCCCTAGGAATAAGCACACCAGCGGGGCGTATTCTGGCACGCCGGTCAACTCCTGGCCGAGCGAGAAACCCAGGAGCACGCCAGCGAGCAAGAGCGCCAGGTCCTCGTTGCGACGTCCTGACACGCTAGGAGGCTACCATCCTGGTTGACCGTTGGCCGCTGCTCCGCCCCTCTCCACCCGAGCGCAGTGCGCCGCTCTGCTTCCTCATCGTCGCCCCCAGCTTCAGCAACACACTGATACCCCACTACCGGCTGGGGATACATCTCCAAGCGCTGGGGATAGATCCCCAAGCGCCGGGGATGTATCTCCAGGCGTTGCGGGTAAATCCCCGGCGCTCCCGGCGATATCCCCGGCCGCTGGTACGACATCTTCAGGGCCTGATACCGCCTCCGGAGGCCCTGGGGCGGCTTCCGCAGGCGCCCAGGCGACCTCTCGAGAGGACGCGAGGAGGTCTTCCGCCGCCGCAACCGTGACTCCGGCGTCACGGCGCCGGGCGAGCGGCGCCGATCTCTCAAGGGGCTATCGGCTCAACCCACCAGTGCGGGCGGCGGCGATCGCCGGCTCGGTCGACATGGACGGGCGATTTCTAACGAGCGCGGTGCTGCTACCGTATCGTCGCTTGTCCCCCACCAGTCCGCAGCGCATCCTCATCGTCCGCACCAGCGCCCTGGGCGACGTCGTCCATGCGCTCCCGGTGCTGCGGGCGCTGCGCCGCCACTTCCCGGCGGCGCGCCTCGGCTGGGTGGTCGAGGAGGGACCGGCGCCGCTCCTCGCCGGGCATCCCGATCTCGACGAGCTGCTGGTGGTGCGCCTGCGCGCCTGGCGCCGGGCGCCCTTCGCGGCGGCCACCCTGCGCGCGGTGCGCGGCTTCTTCGCCGCGCTCGACGGCTTCGCGCCCGAGGTGGTGCTGGACCTCATGGGCAACCACAAGGCGGGGGTGATCGGCGCGCTCACGCTCGCCGACCGCCGGATCGGCCCCGCCCGCGCCGCCCGACGTGAGCCCTCGAGCGCGGTCTGGATCAGCGAGCCGGTGACGCCGCGCGGCATGCACGCGGTCGACCGCGGTCTTTCGCTCCTCGCCGCGCTCGGGCTCCCATCCGAGCCGGCTGACTTCGGCGCCCCGCAGCTCTTCCGCGACACGCCCGAGCCGGCCCGCGCCCTCCTCGCCGCCGCCAGCGAGCCGTTCGCCCTCCTCCACCCCGGCGCGGCCTGGGCCAACAAGCGCTATCCGCCCGCGCGCTGGGGCGAGGCGGCGCAGCTCCTCCGCGCCGCGACCGGCCTCGAGACCTGGGTGGCGACCGCCGCCGGAGAGGAGCCCTTGGCGCGCGCGGTCGAGGCCGCCGCCGCCGGCGCCGCGCGCGCCGTCCCTGCGCCCGACCTCCCGACGCTCGCCGCCCTTACCCGCGCCGCGCGGCTCTTCTTGGGCGGCGACAGCGGGCCGACGCACCTCGCGCACGCTCTCGGCACGCCGGTCCTCATGGTCATGGGGCCCACCGACCCGCACCGGCACGGCCCCTACGGCGCGCCCGACCGCGCGCTCTGGCACACCCTCCCCTGCAGCTTTTGTTACCGGCGGTTCGGCGAGACGAAGGCCTGCCTGCACGTCATCACGCCGGCGCGCGTCGCGGCGGCGGCGCGAGGACTGTTGGCCGGGCCCGAAAACGCCCGGGACGTAGCCCGGGCGCTACGCTCAGGATGACACGGTCGGCCGCCTGAGCCACCCTTTCGGCTGGCCCGTCTGGAGTCTTCTGCTACACTTCGGGCGCCTTTTCCACAGGCGAGCAGGTGCTTTGGACGGAGTCGTCGCGGATGGCCACGGTAGACACGCGCAGGCAGCAACAGCAGCCCGCCGACAAGTTCGGCGAGGTCCTGCTCCAGGCGGGCAAGATCAGCCAGAAGCAGCTCCAGGAGGCGCTCGCTGCGCAGCGCGAGCAGGGCGGGCGCCTCGGCACGACGCTGGTCAAGCTCGGCTACCTCTCCGAGCGCGAGCTGGTCGACTTCCTCTCCAAGCACTTCCGGGTGCCGGCGATCGACCTCTCGTCGATGGACATCGACGAGTCGGTGCTGAAGATCATCCCGCCCGACATCGCGCGCAAGTACACGATCCTGCCGATCTCGAAGACCGGCGCCACCGTCACCATGGCGATGATCGATCCGACGAACGTCTTCGCCATGGACGACGTCAAGTTCATGACCGGCTACAAGGTCGAGCCGGTGGTTGCCGCCGAGACCTCGCTGCGGATGGCGATCGACCGCTACTACGGCACCACCCACGCCATCGAGCTCAAGAAGGTCATGGAGGACCTGTCGGAGGAGACCGGCGGCGACCTCGAGGTGCTGGACGAGGAGGAGGAGCTCGACCTCGCGACGCTCGAGGAGGAGTCCGAGCAGGCGCCGGTCGTCAAGCTGGTCAACATCGTCCTGACCGACGCCATCAAGCGCGGCGCCTCCGACATCCACGTCGAGCCCTACGAGCGCGACTACCGCGTGCGCTACCGCATCGACGGCATCCTCTACGAGATGATGCGGCCGCCGCTCAAGCTGAAGGAGGCGATCACCAGCCGGATCAAGATCATGGCGCGCCTCGACATCGCCGAGAAGCGCCTGCCGCAGGACGGCCGGATCAAGATCAAGACCAAGGTCGGCGGCAAGACCAAGGACCTCGACTTCCGCGTCTCGGTCCTGCCGACGCTCTTCGGCGAGAAGGTCGTGATGCGCCTTCTCGACAAGGACAAGCTGATGCTCGACATGACGAAGCTCGGGTTCGAGCCCGACCCGCTGCGTCGCTTCGAGCAGGCGATCTTGAAGCCCTACGGCATGGTGCTGGTGACCGGGCCGACCGGCTCGGGCAAGACCAACACGCTCTACTCGGCTCTGCAGCGCATCAACACCCCCGAGGTCAACATCATCACCGCCGAGGACCCCGTCGAGTTCAACCTCTCGGGCATCAACCAGGTGCAGATGAAGGACCAGATCGGCCTCAATTTCGCGGCCTCGCTGCGCTCCTTCCTGCGCCAGGACCCCAACATCATCCTGGTCGGCGAGGTCCGCGACTTCGAGACCGCCGAGGTGGCGATCAAGGCCGCCATGACCGGCCACCTGGTGCTCTCGACCGTGCACACCAACGACGCTCCCTCGACCGTCTCGCGCCTCATGAACATGGGCATCGAGCCCTTCCTGGTCGCGACCTCGGTGCACATGATCGTCGCCCAGCGGCTGGTGCGCCGCGTCTGCACCTTCTGCAAGGAGCCGGCGGAGCTGGCGCCAGCGGCGCTGGTGGCGGCCGGCTTCTCCGAGCACGAGGCGCGCACCATCAAGCTCTTCCGCGGCCGCGGCTGCGACCGCTGCAGCGCGACCGGCTACAAGGGGCGGGTGGGGCTCTACGAGGTGATGGAGATCGACGACGAGATGCGCGACGTCATCCTCTCCGGCGCCAGCGCCTCGGAGCTGCGCCAGAAGGCGATCGCCTCCGGCATGCTGACGCTCCGCGGCAGCGGCCTGCAGAAGGTGCGCGACGGCGTGACCACCGTCGAAGAAGTGCTGCGCGAGACCGTGCTGTAGCCGGTCTCACTACGTCCGCTTCCCCGCCCCCGTGTCCGTGGGCTCCTTGCGGGTGGTCTTGGTCACTCCGGTCAGGACGCCGATGCCGATGAGAACGATCACGCCGATACCGATCCAGATCGGCGGCACGCCAGCCTCGTAAGCCCCCCAAGCGAGGCCGATGATCAGGATGATGAAGCCGACCAGGTAGACTGCGAAGGACGATGGCATCGTCTACCCCCTCTGACGGTGCGGATGCCGCTCCCGGCGACTGCCCGGAACGGGACGACCCTCCCGAAGGATTCAAAAGCCGGGCCAGGGGGAGGGCGCCGCGGCGGGCGCGGGCCTTGCCCGGGTGCCCGGGCGCCCGGGCTCAGTTCTTCATCGCCACCTGCGCCGCCTCGATGGTGAAGAACTCCCGCGGGCTCGCCGGTGCGTCGTAGGTGAGCATCCAGCCCGAGATCGTCGAGTTGCCGAGCTGCATCTGGAAGCTCTCCTGGGTGTCGTCGTCGAAGCTGTAGATCGCCATCGACTTCTGCGAGCCGCTCATCGCCAGAGCGTAGATGTGGGGCGTCGCGGCGGTGATCCGCCTGCCCACCGCGATCGTCTGCTTGGTGGCGTCGGCGCTCGGGGTGAACTGCAGGGATTGGACTTGGATGGCGTTGGTGGCGGAGCCGAAGGTCACCGGCGTGGATATGCCGTCGATGGTCAGATAGACGCCCATGGCGGTCTCTCCTATCTCCTGAAATGGGTGCTGCTTACTGTTTGAGCCATCGGTATGCGTCGCGGGCGGCGATCAGGGGCGCGCCCCATTTCCCGATGACGAAGGTCCAGGCGAGGATCCGCCGGGTGAGCGGCGACATCGTGGGCTTGGTCTCGAGGATGTACCCGGCGACGAGCCATGCCAGCGCCAGGTAGGCGGAGGACGACGGCGGGCGCCAGGTGATCACCTCGCCGGCGTACGAGACCAGCCGTGGAAGGTAGCGCCTACCGAGGAGCCCCGCGACTGCGGACGGCACCGGAGGCAGCAATCTCCAGGCGGGGCCGAGGAGGCTGGTGATCAGCCCGCCGCCTCGCTGGCTCAGGAGGGCGACTGCCCGCAACGCGAGCATCAAGCGCAGCAGGTTGAGCAGGCGGGTAGAGATCGTGACCAGCCGCGACGGCTTCGGGAAGGCGCTCTGCAGCACCACCCTGCCGCCGCCGGCGGTGACCTGCTCGAGCTGTAGCTCCCCCCGGCTGATCAGACCGCTCATCGTGCCTTGCGAGGAGGAGATCAGTCTGGGGGCACGCCCGGCGCGTGCCTCGAGCAATCGCAGGCTCTGGCCGAGGAGCGACTCGCGGATGTACTCGAGACAGTTGCCCCAGAACTGGACCATATCCTCCTGGAGCCGGCGCCCGCTGCGGGTGAGATAGAGGTAGAAGTGCGGGTGCCGCTGCGGCGAGGCCGGCCCCGCGTCGGGCAGGCTGTTGCGCAGGACCAAGGCTTGCTCGAACGTCAGCCGAAACTCCGCGATCAGAGCGTCGGGGCTCGCGAAGAGGTTCGGCTCGCTGTAGAGGAACGCCGGCGTCGCCCTCCTGCCGGCGACGACGTCGCGAGCGATCGTGAAATACGACGTGAACATGAGCAGGCGATCCGGGTCGTACCCGAAGACGGCGACGATGCGGCCGTCGAGCCGGACGTAGAGGGCCGTATGGCCCCAGAGATTGGCGGCGAACTCGATCGGGTTGGTGAGCAATGTCGTGGCGTAGTCGACGAGCCTGTTCGGCCCAGGCTGGGCGATCACCCCCACCGCGTTTTCAAAGGGGGACGCCACGGAGGCCCGGTACTGCGTCGGCAGAAACGGAAAGTCCCCAAGGAAGCTGACCAGCAGGTCGACCAGCCAGGGTGGCAGCATGTCCCGGCAACCTACCAGCGCCGATCAGGGCACATCTCGGGCTGATCGATTGAAGCCCCCCACGCGACCCGGGGGAAAAAACCATCCGTTCGCCCGATCGCGGCGCCCGCGGCCGTTGCTAGCGTGGCCGGCGGCTCGCGATGAACATTCCCTACACGTTCGTCACCAACCAGTGGCTCCGCTACGCGCCGCCGTTCCCGGTCGCGGCGCCGCCGGCCACGACCTGCACCGGCGGGATCGGCCCCACCCTCGCCACCCTCGGGAACGCGAACGCGGGCCACGTCGTCGCTTCGATGGCGGCCCTGGTCAACTGCGCCCAGATGATCGGCGTCTACCCGGGCGACCCGACGACCATCCAAGGGGCGCTCCTCAATGCCTATGAGATGTCGTGGCGGGAGTTCTCGCTCAAGGCGGCGGCGTGGCCGCTGGCCAACGGCTCCTACGGCCGCACCCCCATCCTCGACGCCGTCGACGCTTCGGAGAAGGCGGTGCTCTCCTTCCAGGTCGGGCAGGTCTTCTGCGCTCTGGTGGCGCAACTCGCCGGCACGCTGCCGGGGGTCTTCATGCACCTCGAGCGCTGGCGCCGCGTCTACCCGCTGCTGGCGCTGCAGTTCCGCTCCAACCGCGTGCCGGACTTCATCTCCTGGATGGGACCCAACGGCTTCCAGGCTTGGGAGGCCAAGGCGCGCCTCACCAACGGCGTCAACTGGGCGGCCCTGCGTGACGGCTTCGACCAGGCCTGGTCGCTCGCCAGCGTCGGCGGTCTCGCGCCCACCGCCCACGTCGCGACGCTCGCCCGCACGGCTGCGCCCAACGGCAGTCCCTGGGAGATCTACGTCGTCGATCCCGGGCAGAGCGAGCCGGCGCCGCTCGAGCCCGCCGTCGAGGACGCCATCTTCCGCGAGTACTACGCGCCGTTCGTCTCCATCATCGACTACACCGCCCGCCAGGGGCGCGAGCTGACCTTCGGCGGCGTCAAGTTCTTCGCCGTGCCGCGCAACGGCGCCGACGCCTGGCTCGGGATCGACATGCGGATCCTCGAGACGCTGCGCGCCGATCGCTCGCGCAAGCTGCTGCCGGGCGACCTGGCCGCGGCTCTCCTGCGCATCCTGGGCGAGGGCTACGTCAACCCGCCGAGCGCCACGCGGCGCTTCATCAACCTCAACGGCATCCTCACCGTCGTCGGCGAATCCTGGCTGGCGCTCTGAGGGAAGGACCCGGCATGTCCGTCCACCAGGTCAAGCCGCAGTGGAGCACCCGCGCGGTGCTCGCCACTTACGAGCTGTTCCAGTACCTGTTCGGGGTGCGCGCGTTCCGCGTGGACGGCCGGTCGATGCAGGAGGCGATCCTGCCGGCGACCGACTTCCTCGCCGTCTGCTACGAGGTCGTCGTCTTCCCGGAGGGGTCGTGGTGGCTGCCGACGAGCACCGTCGCCGACAAGGCCTGGGGCGGCAGCATCAGCCTCGAGGCGAGCGGCGAGATCCCGACCCTGCACATCCTGCGGCCGCTCGACTTCTTCATCTGGATCCCGCGCCAGGAGCTCGCCGGCGTCTTCGAGCCGATCGCGCTGCTCGGCGTCGTCGAGGGCAACCTCCCGGACTCGCCGCCGCCGTCGGGGAAGCCCGCGTCGTGACTTCAGCCGCAAATCGTGGGTTCTCCCGCATGAGAACCATCATCCAGCCCGAGCCGGCGACAAACCCGGCGCGATAGCTTGAACGAAACGATCGAAGGAGGACGCCGGACATGGCATTCCCGACTGCCGTCAACAGTCAGATCACCGATGCGGTCACCCAGGCCAACGTCGAGGTCCTCGGCGTCTCTCCCTCCGTCGCGCTGAGCAACCTCTATCAGGCGACGGCCCAGGCGCTCGGCAACGCCGCCCACAACGCCACCACCGCGCAACAGCAGACCAACGTCCTGGCCCAGGCCGCGAGCACGATGGGCGTGGCAACGCTCTACTCGCTCGACACCGCCGCGACCGGCGTCGCCACCGAAGACGTGCTGGGCGCGTAAAGGAAAGCAACGCTAGGAGGGATCGAGGATGGCTTACCCGACTGCCGTCAACAACCAGATCACCGATGCGGTGACCCAGTCCAACGTCAAGGTCCTGGGCGACTCGCCGGCGGTGGCCCTGAGCAACCTCTACCAGGCCACCGCCCAGGCGCTCGGCAACGCCGCCCACAACGCCACCACCGCGCAGCAACAGACCAACGTCACCGCCCAGGCGGCCACCACCATGGGGGTGGCGACCCTGTACTCGCTCGACACCGCCTCGACCGGAGAGGCCACCGCGGCCATCCTCAAGGCGGCGCCGCCGGCGGGTCTCGGCTAGGCCGCGGGCGCATCCACTTTGACGACGGAGGAACGAATCGATGGCCTTCCCGACCGCGGTCAACAGCCAGATCACCGATGCGGTGACCCAGGCGAACGTCAAGGTCCTCGCCGACTCGCCGGCGGTGGCCCTGAGCAACCTCTACCAGGCCACCGCCCAGGCGCTGGGCAACGCCGCCCACAACACCACCACCTCGCAGCAGCAGACCGGCGTCACCGCCCAGGCCGCCACCACGATGGGCGTGGCGACGCTCTATTCGCTCGACACCGCCGCGACCGGCAAGGCGACCGCCGCGCTGCTGGCGGCGGCGCCGCCGAAGGGCCTGGGCTAGACCGCGAGGACTGATCGATGGCGTTCCCGACCGCAGTCAACAGCCAGATCACCGATGCGGTGACCCAGGCCAACGTCAAGGTCCTCGCCGACTCGCCGGCCGTGGCCTTGAGCAACCTCTACCAGGCCACCGCGCAGGCGCTCGCCAACGCCGCCCACAACGCGACCACGGCGCAGCAGCAGACCAACATCACCGCCCAGGCGGCGACGACCATGGGCGTGGCGCTGCTCTACTCGCTCGACACGGCGTCCACGGGCATCGCCACCAAGACCATCCTGGGGAGCTGACCTGCCGGTGACCGGCACGAAGGAGACGATCGATGGCCTTCCCGACCGCAGTCAACAGCCAGATCACCGACTCGGTGACCCAGGCGAACACGATCACCGTCGGCGAGAGCTCCGCGGTGGCGATGGGCAACCTCTACATCGCCACCTCGCAGGCGCTGTCGAACGCCGCGCACAACGCGACCTACGCGCAGCTCCAGGCGTGGACCGCGATGCAGGCCGCCACCGTGCAGTCGGTGGCGGCTCTGCTCACCACCGACACAGCGGCCACCGGCAGAGCGGCCGCGGGCATCCTGGCGGGCACGCCGCCGGGGCTGCCGGCCGGCCTCTGAGGCCGGTCCAGCCCTGAACCTCCACCTCTGACTCGAAACCAAGGAGAAGAGCAATGGCTTTCCCGACCGCAGTCAACAGCCAGATCACCGACTCGATCACGCAGGCCAACACCAAGACGCTGGGCGACGCTCCGGCCATGGGCATGGGGAACCTCTTCATCGCCACCTCGCAGGCGCTGTCAAACTCGGCGCAGAACGCCACCTTCGCGCAGCTCCAGTCGTGGACGACGATGCAGACCGCCACCACCCAGGGCGTCAGCGGGCTGCTCACCCTCGACACCGCCGCCGTCGGCAAGGCGTCGGAGGCGATCTTCCGCTCGCCGTTCGCCTAGGCCGGGGCCGCGATGCCTGCCCAGGGCGCGGACAGCACCGATCGCTTGGTGATCGGGATGTCGGTGCCGTTCTCGGTGGCGGTGGCCGCGGCGAGCATGGCCGGATCGATCGGTCTGGTGATGCAGAACGCGGCCACCGCCCAGCAGAACAGCCAGACCCTGGCGCGCGCGGCCACCGCCACGACCTGCGCCAGGATCATTAAGTCAGGAGGAACCTAAGTGGCCTTTCCATCGACCTACGACAGCTCCCGCGACGCCGCGCTCGAGGAGTCGGAGCCGACCCTCAGCCTGGTCGACGCGGTGATGGCCGAGACCATCGGCATGGCCATGCACAACGCCGTCGCGGCGCAGAACCAGATGCGCATGATGGGCGCCGCCGCGGTCACCGCCGCCTGCGTGCGCATGATCAAAGCCACGGGAGGGGTGCTGCTGCCGCCGCTGCCGCCGGTGGGGTCGCCGCCGGTGGGGTCGCCGCCGGCCGGGTCGCCGCCGGTCGGGTCGCCGCCGCCCTTCTTCCCGGCGCCGCCCTTCAGCGGTGGCGGCACGACCGACGAGGAGGTGCCGCCACGGCGCGCCGGCCGGCTGGAGGAGGCCCCACCCCCCGCGCGGCGGCCGCGCGCCGCCGGCGCGAGCCTGGTCGAGGACGCGCAGGCCGCCGCCGAGGATGCCATCGCCATCGCCCAAAGGCTCGAGCGGCTGGCGGGGTGAGCCCCCGCGACGGAGGGAATGAGCCATGTCGGACATCAGCAAGGTGAACTCACAGATCCTCGGCTCGGTCGAGGCGGTGGCGCTGGCGACGATGCCGCCGATGGACGCGCGGGTGAGCGGCCTCGGCAAGGCCGTCCAGTCGGTGGCCCAGTCGGCGGCCATCGCCGTCCAGGACGCCACCGACAACCTGCGCAACTCGATGATCATCGCGACGACGGCGATCGGCGTCGCCATGTCGCAGCTCATCGCGACCGGCGACCCGGCCTACACCCAGGTGATCGAGACGGCCAAGGGGGTCATCGACGCCGCCGCCCGGCAGTTCAACGACATCGGCAGCGACGCCGCGTCGGTCCTGAGCGGGTTCAAGCTCAACCCGCCCGTCGTACCCGGGCCCGGCCCGGGCTAGACCGCGCGGCGGCCGGCGGCGGCCAGGGAGCGACCATGAGCGAGCCACAGACCCTTCCGCGCACGCTCCGCGAACGGGCGGAGAGCTTCTTCGCCGCGCCGCTCGCCGACGTCGAGGTGGTCGCCGATCCCGAGGTCGCCGCCCTCGGCGCCCTGGCCTGCGCCTGCGGCCGGCGGGTGCGCCTCGCGCCGCGCGTCGCCGAGGTCGACCGCGCGGCGCGGCTCGCGGTCCTCGCCCACGAGCTCGCGCACGTCGTGCAGCAGGCCGAGGGGCGGACGCCGGTCACCGCCCGCATCGGCGGTCTGCCGGCCAACGACGATCCGGTCCTCGAGGCCGAGGCCGACGAGCTGGCCCGCCGCTTCGTCGCCGGCGGCCCGCCGCGGCGCCGGCCGGCGGCCCCCGCCGGCCCGCCGGCGGCCGTCGTGCAGCGGACGGTCACGGTAGGGGGCGCCTACCTCGCGAGCGCCGGCGCGCTGGGGGAGAAGGAGCGGCAGGTGCTGGGGCTCATCCACCACGGCCCGGCCTGGCTCGACTGGGCGGTCGGCGCCGCCGGCGTGCCGTACGAGTTCGCCACCTCGGAGGCGCTCGTCGAAGGCATTCAGACCGGCCTCCACGGCTCCCCTCTCACCGTGCTGCCGCGGCTGAAGCTCCTGGTCAGCCCGCGCAAGCTCCTGGCCCTCGACGCGACCTCGCTCAGCCAGATCTGCGCCTGGGAGCAGGGAGGCGAGACGCCGTCGCTCGTCACGCGCGTCCTCGGCGTCCTCCACCGCAACTATCTCTGGACGCAGGAGGACCTCGCGGCCGGCAAGCTGTTCCTCGAGGAGCAGGGCGTGGCCACGCAGCCGTTCTTTCAGGTCCTGAGCCTGCTCGACGAGCTCACCCTGCTCGAGCTGCTGAGCGAGCCGCAGACGCCGTTCGGCCGCGGCGTGGGCTTCGCGCCCGAGGCCGCGGAGTTCGCGGCCGAGCGGGCGCAGAGCCCGCGCGAGTTCGTCGACTACTTCCAGTTGTACCTGGCGACGATCGAGAAGCTGGGGACGAAGAACGTCGCCAAGGAGCGCCGCCTGCACCGCGCCCGGGGCATCCTCGAAGAGATCCTCCCCCTGGCCGAGGGCGCGCTCCGCTGCCCGGCCCTCGCTCGGCCGCCGGCGCTCGCGGCGCTGCCGCTCGTGCTCCGCGACTGGATCGCCGCCGGCAACGTCGTGGGTTTCGCCCGCCTCTCGGCCGCGGCCAGCCAGATGTATCAGGAGAGCGAGCTGCGGCAGCAGAGCGGCGAGGAGGCCGAGAAGCTCCTCGCCCGGTACATGACGGCGACCCAGCGCTTCTTACTCGCGGCGGAGCCCACGCTCGAGGTGCTGTTTCAGGACGGAGTGACGCGCGCCTACCGCCTGCAGACCGCGACCGGCGACGCCTCGCTGCTGCTCGACGCGGCGGGCGATCTCACGCTGACACGTTGCCACCTACAAAAGATCGAGAAGGAGCGACCGTGAAACACAAGCACAGGACGAGGAGCACGTCGCCGCTCGCCGAGCTGCCGCCGGCGGCGGGCGAGGACTACCGGGAAGCCGCGGCGGACGATCCGGTGGCGCTGGCCGAGGCCGCGCTCGCGGCACTGGACACGATCGAGCAGGCGGTGGCGGGGATGACCCTGGGCGGGCGCCGGGCCGCCGCCGCCGAAGCGCCGGCGGTGACCGAGTCGCAGCGCGACCGCGCCGTCGAGGAGGCGGAGGCGGCGGTCGCGCGGTCGCTCGGCGGCAGCAGCGACGCACCAACCTGAGCCCTTCCGCCCATTTTGTGGCATTCTTTCGTATAGATTAACTGGAGACACACCGAAATATCGAGTGGAAACTCGCCACTCCCAGGTGGTCGTGCGGCTCGGCGACGACCCGGAGCGCGAGAGGCTGCGGCACGCAATGGGATTCGCCTCGCAGCGACGACACGATCCTCCCAGCTCGCGACTCGGCGGCGTGGTCACCGCCTATCGCCTGGCGCGCGAGAACCTGCGCGAGGACGTGCAGTTGATCGGCCGCAGCCCGGCCCTGCAGCGGCTCGAGGAGGAGATCGAGCGCTCGGCGGCCGTCGACCTGCCGGTGCTCGTCGGCGGCGAGTTCGGCGTCGAGAAGCTGCAGGTGGCGTGCGCCGTCCACTTCTCGGGACCGCGCCGCACCGGCCCGTTCGTCGAGATCAACTGCCTGGCGCAGGCCGGCGACGCCGCGCTCGACGGCCCCGAGGAGTGGTGCGAGCGCGCCCGCGGCGGCACGCTCTTCTTCAACCGCATCGACGAGCTCGACGCCCGCCTCCAGCGGCGGCTGCTGGTGGTCCTCGACTCGCAGATCGGGCAGTGGCTGAGCGCCGAGGCGCCGGGCCGGCGCTGCAACGTCCGGCTGGTCGCCTCGACGGCGAACGACCTCGACGCGCTGGTCGACCAGGGACGCTTCTCGCGCGCCCTGCACGCCGAGCTGAGCTTCCTCTGCATCGACGTCCCGCCGTTGCGCGAGCGGCGGGAGGACATCCGGCCGCTGACCGAGCACCTCCTCGCCCGCCGCGGCCGGGACCCGTCGCGCGACGTGGCCGAGGAGGTGTTCGACGCCTGCGAGGCGTACGCCTGGCCGGAGAACCTGTTCGAGCTCGAGCGGGTGGTGGCGCGGCTGCACGCGATGGTGGGCCCGGGGCGGATCGGCATGGCGGAGCTGGCGCGCTACGCCCCGAAGGTGGCGGACGCGTGGGCGGCGAGCCGGGCGGCTGCCGGGCGGCTGCGGGCGGCCGCCCCGGCGGCCACGGAGCCGGCCATCGCGGCGGGAGAGACGGCGGTGGCGCCGTCACGCGGCGGGGCGCCGCTGCCGGAGGAGGAGATCGCGCGCCGGCTGGCGCTCGGCGACCTCTCCTTCGCCGCCGGTTTCCATCCCGGCCTCGAGCGCGCCCTGCGCCACATCGCGGCGAAGTACGAGGAGCCCTTCTCCCTCCCCGAGCTGGCGCGGGCGGCGTGCGTCAGCCCGTCGCACCTGTCGTTTCTCTTCCGCAGCGAGCTCGAGACCAACTTCAAGGCTCTGCTGGCGCTGGTGCGCATCGAGCGCGCCAAGGCGCTCTTGCTCGCCAACGAGGAGCTGCGGATCACCGACATCTCGCTCGAGGTCGGCTTCGGCGACCTGAGCCACTTCGAGAAGATGTTCAAGCGCGTCGTGCGGCTCAACCCGCGCGAATTCCGCCGGCGCCACCAGCCGGCCGGCGAGGAGGAGCCGCTTGCCCGCGGGGCGTGAGGCCCGCTCGTGCGCCCGTTGACGCCGCCGGCGCTCCAGCCGCCGCAGGTGCGGCCGCCGGCCATCACGCCGCCGGCCGTGTCGCCGCCGGCGGTGTCGCCGCCGCCGCCGCTGCGGCCGCCGGTGGTCCGGCCGCCGCGCGTCGAGCGGCCCGTGGTAGCTCCCGGCGCGGCCCGGCGTCCGGATGCGAGGTGAGCGGATGGCCTCCTCCACCGCGGTCAACAGCCAGATCACCGACGCCGTCACCCAGGCCAACGTCGCCGCCCTGGGGCTCTCGCCCGCCGTCGCCGCCGGCGTGCTCTATCAAGCCGTCGCCCAGGCGGCCGGCAACGCCGCGCTCAACGCCACCAGCGCGCAGCAGCAGGGCAACATCCTCGCCGCGGCGACCACGGCGACCGGCGTCTCGCTGGTCTACGCGAGCGGCGGCAAATGAACGGCCGGCTCGCCTCCGTGGCCGCGGCGACGGCGGCCGCCAAGGCCTACCAGTCGGTGGCGCAGTCCGGGGCGATCGCCATCCAGGACGGCGTCGACAACCTGCGCAACCTGATGACCATCAGCACCACCGCGATCGGCGTCGCCATGGCGAAGTTCATCGCCACCCAGGACGCCTTCTACCTCCAGGTGATCACCGAGGCGCAGGGCCTGGTGACCACCGGCGCGACCCAGCTCACCGACATCGGCACCGCTGCGTCGGGAGTCATCAACGGCTTCCCGAGCGGCGGCTCGTAGCGCGCGCGGCGCGGGAGATCGCCGCGAGCAACCCTGCGCGAACGACTTCCGGCGAGTAGTCGGCGGCGAGACGGCGGCGGCCGCTCTCGGCGAGGCGCCGGCGCTCGGCGGGGTCGGCGAGGAGGTCGACGATCGCCGCCACCCACTCGGCGGGGGTGGCGGCGAGCCGGAAGTCCTCGCCTGGGATTCCCGAGGTCCCCGCCGCCGCCCAGGGCGAGGCGACGACCGGCACGCCCGCCGACCAGGCCTCGAGGATCTTGATCGGCAGGCCGGAGCCGCAGCGCATGGGCGCCAGGGAGAGGGTGGCCGGCGCGAGGACCCAGCGGAGGTCGGGCGGCGAGACGACGAGCTCGACGCCGGCGCCGGCGCGCTCGACCGCCCGCCGCACGGCTCGCTGCGGGCGATCACCTGCCACCACCACTCGGAGGTCGGGGCGCCGCCGGCGAAGCGCCGGCCAGACCTCGGTCAGCCACCAGGTGACGGCGTCGGCGTTGACGAAGTAGCCGAGGTTGCCGGTGAGGACGAGGACCGGGCGGGCGCCGGCCGGCTCGGGCCGCGGCGTCTCCGGTCTGGTGGAGGCAGATGGGGCGGCGACAAAAGACTGCTGGGTAGGGAAGGCTTGCTGGGTGGTCCGAGGCGGTTGGCCTCGCTCGGCGGAGGCCTCCGGCTCGCGGAGATCGGGCGGCGGCACCGCCAGCGGCACGACCACTACCTTACGGGCCAGCTCGGGCGGCAAGCCGCTCGCGAGTGACCGGCGGTCCCGGTCGCTTACAACGAGCGCGCCCGCGCCGCGCTCGATGAGGCGGTGCTCGGCGCGGGCGAGGAGGCGCGCCTCGGCGGTGAGGAAGGGGCGCAGCCACCGGCGGTCGACGGCGGCCCGGCGCGAGAAATTCAGGGAGAGGCTGTCGATGAGATCGACGAGCAGCGGCGTGGCGCCGAGGTCCTCGCGGTGGAGCGCGAGGCGGACGAGCTGGAGGACCGCCAGGTCGTAGCCGGGCGCGAGACGGCGAAGCCGCCGGCCGAGGTCGGGGTTGTAGAAGAGACCGGTCTGGAGCGGGAGGCGTTTCGCCGCAGCTCGCACGACGCCGGCCGCAGCGCTCGGCCAGCCGCGGCGGGCGAACGTCTCGACCTGCCAAGGAACGCCGGCCGGCGGCGGCGGCTCCCCCTGTGCCGGCTCGGGCGCGAGCAGCGTCACCTCGTGCTCGGTGGACAGGAAGTCGAGCTGCTGCACCGCCCGCATCTGATCGCCTCGCCGCGGCGGCCACGGGTAACGGGAGGTGACCAGGAGGATTCTCAGCCGAGCTCTTCCTTCCCCACCCAGATCAAGCTCGGGGACAGCCCTGCGCTACACCAGCTTCAGCAGATGCCCCAGCTTGTCGCGCTTGGCGCGCAGGTAGTCGCGGGTGGAGTCGGTGGGCGCCACCTCGAGCGGCACGCGCTCGACGATCTCGAGGCCGTAGCCGTCGAGGCCGACGTACTTGCTCGGGTTGTTGGTCATCAGCCGCATCTTGCGCACGCCGAGGTCGCGCAGGATCTGGGCGCCGACGCCGTAGTCGCGGTGGTCGGGGCGGAAGCCGAGCTTCTCGTTGGCCTCGACCGTGTCGTGCCCCTGCTCCTGCAGCTCGTAGGCCTTGAGCTTGTTGAGGAGCCCGATGCCGCGCCCCTCCTGCAAGAGGTAGAGGAGCACGCCGCGGCCTTCGCCGGCGATCTTCTCGAGCGCCTGCTCGAGCTGCGGCCCGCAGTCGCAGCGCTCCGAGCCGAAGATGTCGCCGGTCAGGCACTGGCTGTGGACCCGCACCAGAACAGGCTCCTCGGGATCGAGCTCTCCCATCACCAGCGCCAGGTGCTCCTCGCCGGTCGCGTCGGCGCGGTAGGCGTGGAGGCGGAACTCGCCCCAGCGGGTGGGAAGGCGCGGCGCCGCCACCTTCTTGACCAGCGTCTCGTGCCGCAGCCGGTGGCGGATCAAGTCGGCGACGGTGATCATCAGGAGGTCGTGCTCGGCGGCGACGCGCGCCAGGTCCGGCACCCGGGCCATGCTCCCGTCCTCGTTCATGATCTCGCAGATGACGGCGGCGGGCGTCAGCCCGGCGAGCGCCGCCAGGTCGACCGACGCCTCGGTCTGCCCGGCGCGCTTGAGGACGCCGCCGCGCCGCGCCCGCAGCGGGAAGACGTGGCCCGGGCGGAGGAGGTCCTCGGGACGGGTGCGCGGGTCGATGGCGGTCAGGATCGTCGACGCGCGGTCGGCCGCCGAGATGCCCGTCGTCACCTTGCCGCGCCCCTCGATCGACACCGTGAAGGCGGTGCCGAAGATCGAGGTGTTGGACTCCACCATCAGCGGCAGTTGCAGCTCGTCGCAGCGCTCCGCGGTCAGCGTCAGACAGACCAGCCCGCGCCCGTAGCGGGCCATGAAGTTGATCGCCTGCGGCGTCACCTTCTCCGCCGCGATCGCCAGGTCGCCCTCGTTCTCGCGGTCCTCGTCGTCGACGATGATGACGATCCGCCCCTGGCGGAACTGCTCGATCGCCTCCTCGATGGACGCGAAGGGAGAAGGCTCGGTCATGGCATGGGGTCCGTAGGGGGGCGGCGGAAGCGTATCTCCCACCGCGACATGCGTCAACGAATCAGCGCCTGGTCACCGCGATCCTGACGTCGTGGTTGCTCCAGGCGCGGTTGTTGGCCAGGTAGGCATCCCGGCGGTCGGGGAGCACGAAGGCGAAGAAGTAGGTGCCCGCCTTCACCGAGCCGGGCACGGTGACCCTGCCGATCGGGACCGGCTGGACGTCCCCCGGCCGCAGGATGCCGCGCAGCCGGATCCGCTTGAGGAGGATCGCTCCCTTGAGACTGAAGCGCTGCGGCACGAGCAGGACCTCGATCACGGGATTGGCGAGGTCGACCGTTCCCGCGTTCTCGATCTTGAAGGCGTTGACCAGGCTGAAGCTCGCTCCAGCGCGAACCGAGCCCGCCGCGGCGCGGATCGGCACGTAGGACGGGGTGATCGGGGCGGGAGAGATGCCGTAGGAGCTGATCACTCCATCGCGGATCGGGGAGCCTCCATAGGTGGCCCGCGCGGCGGCGGCATCCTCGGCGAACAGGGTGGCGAGCTGGTATGGCGAGGCCTTGAGGTTTTGGATCGAGTCCCGAGTGACGGGGCTCAGGTCGATGCGCCCGACGCCGAGGTAGACGAGTCCCTGGTATCCCCAAGCCTTCCCGAGGCTGTTCAACAGGGCGTCCTTGAAGGATAGCGGCCCTCCCGGTTGGGTCGACCGCGCTTCGTCCAGGGTCCATTCGAAGGCGGGGTTGAAGGCGAGATCGGCCTCGACGATGTGACCGTCGACGGTGCGCCACGAAGTGAGGGCGTAGCCGTAGGGGGGCCAACCCATGTTGAACTGTTGCCACATCTGCTCGTTGCTCGGGAAGCCGGCGATGTCGAAGACGCCATTGCCCATGGCCCAATCGGGGGACGGCTCCGGCAAGATCCGGAAGAGGTCCCCGGCGTAGAGATTCCAGTAGGCGACCTGCGCCTGATCCTGCGGCGAGAACGGCGTGCCCGGAAGGAGCGGGTTGACGACGGCGGGCGCGACGGCCGCGTTGCGCACGACGAACCTTGCGTCCACGAACCGCGCGGGGGCGGCGGCGGACGGCTCGGGGACCGGCCGGGAGGACCGGCGGTAAGTCTTGGCAGGGAGGCTGGGGTCCTCGGCACGGCGCCCGATGGTATCGGCCGGCTCGGAGCTCGCCGCGACCGTCGCGATCAGGTTCCGCGCCGAGCGGACGAGCGCGCCGAACTCGCGCCTGCCCGCGGGACCGGCGGTCTCGGGGAAGCTCCCCTGCCAGCCGCCGGTGACGGGCGCGAAGGTCGGCCGGTCGCGGTCGCCGAGGAAGAGCAGGTAGCGCGTGCCGGTCTCGAGATGCGTCGAAAGGGACGTGCCGTGGGTCTCACGCCCCACCGTGCCGCCGGGCACCGTGAGCGTGATCCGCTCCGGGGCGTCGCCCTGGAGCCGGTCCTCGATCCGCAGCTCGTAGTCCGTGACGATGAGCGTGCGCTCCGCATTCCACCGGCTCCGGGCCTCTGCCACCACGGCAACGACGATGTCGCGAGAGGCCGCCGCGAGCTGGCGGCTCGTGAGCGGCACCACCTGGGCTGCGAGGGGCTGGAGCGCGAGCGCGGCCAGGGTCGCAGTCAGCAGCGCTACGGTGAGGCGCAACTTGCAGAGCATCGTTACCTCTCCTCCATCTGGGAGCGCCTGCTACACCTGCCATTATCGTATCCGTCGAATCTCCGCACAAGCGGCAACGGAGTCGCGCGCCGGCGCGCCTGGCCTGCGGCTTGCACCGCATCGAGGCACGCATCGGCCGTACCGGCCGGCGCCCCGGAGCACGCGGCCAAACCATTCACCAGGCAGGACTTCCAGTGGCCGCGGTGTTCGGGCCACCGGGCGCCCGCGGCGGCGCCTCGACCAGGTCTCAGCGACCAGAGGGAGTCCACCATGAGAGACCAACGCAGGAACTCGACCCTTTCATTGCTCGCGCTCGCCTGCTGCGCGCTCCTCGTGCTGTTCGCGACGGCGTGCGCCTCGGGCGGGAGCGGCACCACCTCGACCCCCGCCGGCGAGGGCGGGAAGGTGGAGGTGAGCAGCAGCCCCGCCGGCGCGGAGCCACCGCCGGCCGGCGACGAGCCAGCGGCGGGCGCCACCGCCACCGGCGCCGAGCCGAGCGCCGCTCCCACCGACCCGAACGCCGCCGCTCAGCCGGGCACCCCCGGCGCACCGAGCGCGCCGAGCATGGCCGATCAGCCGGCGCCAGGCGCGGCGGCCCCGGCCCCGGCCATGGCCGACGCCGAGGTGCTGGGCGTGCTGCGCACCGTCCACCAGAGCGAGGTCAAGGCGGGCGAGCTCGCCGCCAGCAAGGCCGCCTCGCCGCAGGTCCGGCAGTTCGGGCAGATGATCGTGACCGAGCACCAGCAGGCCGACCAGCAGCTCGTGACCACGGCGTCGGTGCCGCCGCAGCCCGGCGCCCTCAGCCAGGTGATCGAGGAGCAGGTCAAGGCCGTGCTGCAGAGGCTGGAGAGCGTCCCCGGACCGGAGTTCGACAAGGACTTCATGCAGAGCCAGGTGAAGATGCACGAGCAGGTGCTCAGCGTGATCGACGCCCAGCTCCTGCCTTCCGCGCAGAGTCCCGAGGTCCGGCAACTTGCCGAGAGCACGCGCCAGTCGGTGCAGCAGCACCTCCAGACGGCGCAGCAGATCGCGGCCGGGCTGGGCTCCGGGAGCTGAGCGAAGCGCGGCCGGCTCGCGCGGCGCCCTGGCGGCGCAACTCTCCGGGCGCGGCCGGCCGCACCTTCGGCAACCTGCCGTCCAGATAGACCACCCGCACGTCCTCGTTGCCCGCGGCGGACGCCACCGGCGGGGTGGCGTTCACCAATGGATACGTCCCGGTTGCGGCGTCGGGGCGCACTATCGCGTCATAGGCATTTTGTATTTCTGGATGTTAATCGCGTGGCGGTAGTCCCACGGGACGGTGCTCTCCGGAGCCCGCGCAAAGGAGCAACCACGAGATAGCCGACTCCACCCATCCGCCGCTAGAGCAGGAGAGGATGATCCGTCATGGGTAGGTGAATCATCTCCCTCCTTCCATCGAGAAGCTCTTTCCTCGCAAAGGAGACTCTCATGAACGAAGGAAGGCCGCCCGCCGCAGCACCGCAGGAGAAGCGCCAAGAAACTCAAGCCCGCCACCGGTTCCGCAAGGTGATTGCCCTCGGCGCCGCGAGCATCGTGGCCGGCTTCGGCGCCATCACGCTGGCCGCCGTGCTCGACAACTTCGGGCCGCCGCCGGCGGGAGACCCGTCCGAGCACACCGGGCCGCTCATCGGCTTCCAATGGGCGATCGATTTCCTGGCCGGTCTCGACGACGCCAACGAGGGCGCGTTCGAGGGGGGCGCCACCGGCACCGCCGAGGACGCCGGCACCAACAACTCGCTCGGGGAGAACGAGGTCGACTCCGACCGAGAGTTCGACATCCCCACCGGCGGTCCGCCGAGCCCGCTCTTCGGCGCCGGCGAGTTCACGCAGCAGATGCTGCTCTTCGAGGAGTTCGGCAGCCAACGGCTGGCCGGCGCTCCGGGGCTCACCGTCCCCTTCCCGTCGCCGACCACCGGCCCGGCGCCGGAGCAGGACCCCTTCGACGTCGAGGCGAGCGGGCCGTCGCCCACCGCCCTCGAGGCCTTCCTCGCCCAGTCGGGGATCTTCCCGGTCCCCACGGAGTTCGCCAACACCACCGCCGCGAACCCCTGGCGGCCGCAGATCGAGAGCTTCCTCGGCCGCGCGCTGGTGACGCCGCCGGCGGAGGGCCGGCCGCCGGGCAAGGGCTGGGCGCACCAGCGCTGGAACGAGTTCAAGCCCCAGGTCTTCTTCAACACCGTCCAGGCCGGCGGGCGCGAGAACGGCGGCGCCCGCGACGCCCGGCAGCGCCACACCTACACCGCGGGCGAGTTCGCTTCGAGCGGCCTCTACCACCGCGTCTACGACCCCGACGGCAACCACACGAACGGCAACGAGATCCTGGGGACGACGGAAGGCGTCGGCGTCCGCTTCCACCCCAGCATGCCGGTCCAGGACCACAAGGCGGTCTGGACCTTCGACGGCACCTTCCCGCCCAAGCTGTTGGTGTCGCGCTACGGCGAAGGCATCCTGATGCGCCATTACAACGCGCTGCCGATCGATGTCGCGGCCAACCGCGGCTTCGGCCTCCACACCCTCTCGACCCACGAGCACAACGGCCACCATCCGGCGGAGAGCGACGGCTTCACCAACGCCTTCTTCTTCCCCGGCCAGTTCTACGACTACCGCTGGCCGATGCAGCTCGCCGGCCACGACACGATCAACACCACCGCCAGCGACGCGCGGGCGGCCTACCCCTGCGCCGCCGGCGAGACGCTCTTCGTCCACGACGAGGACGAGGGGGTCAAGTCCTGCGTCAACGGCCGCATCCAGATCCGCGGCGACTGGCGCGAGACCATGAGCACCCACTGGTTCCACGACCACATGCTCGACTTCACGGCGCAGAACGTCTACAAGGGCGACGCCGCGATGGCGAACTTCTACAGCGCCGTCGACCGCGGCAACGAGGCGGTCAACGACGGCGTCAACCTCCGCCTGCCGAGCGGCACGGCGCTGCCGTGGGGCAACCGCGACTACGACGTCAACCTGCTCGTCGCCGACAAGGCCTGGGACGCCGAAGGGCAGCTCTGGTTCAACATCTTCAACCTCGACGGCTTCCTCGGCGACCGCGTCCTGACCAACTGGCTCTACAAGCCCTACTTCGAGGTGCGGAAGCGCCGTTACCGCTTCCGCATCCTGAACGGGTCGGTCTCGCGCTACTTCACCTTCGCCCTGGTGCGGCAGATCCAGGGCACCGGCGGCGAGTTCCAGGGACCTTCGGGCTCCGGCGTCTCCTACAGCCGCGTCGGCTTCTACATGGTCGCCAACGACGGCAACATCATGGAGCACGCGATCCCCTTCGACGGCACCATGGACCTCGACGCCGACGGCAACGCCCTCGAGCACAAGGGCATCCTGCCGACCCTGGGCATCGCCGAGCGCTACGACATCGTCGTCGACTTCGCCTCCCAGGGCATCCAGGCCGGCAACAAGCTCTACTTCGTCAACCTGATGGAGCACGAGAACGGCCAGGGGACCAGTGGCACGGTCTCGCTCTCGAGCATCCTCTCGGGGTCGTACTTCAGCGGCAGCGGCGGCTGGGGCGGCGGCCCGGGCCACGACCCCGGCGTCGGCCGGTTCCTCGAGTTGCGGGTCGTCGCCTACAGCGGCACCGACCTCTCGATGAACCCGGCGAATTACAAGCCCGGCCTGCTCAAGATGATCCCGCTGGCTATCAAGCGCAACGACCCGCAGCTCGCCGACGCCACCCGCCGCACGTTCGAGTTCGACAACGACCGCGACGACGACAGCCCGTGGGTGATCGGGACCGACGGCGGCCCGGGCCTGGGCATGGACCCGCGGCGGATCTCGGCGGCGCCGCAGCTCGCCACCGGTCCGACGCCGGGCGGCTTCGACGGCACCGGCCCGAACGGCGACGACCTGCTGGGCACGCTCGAGGTCTGGCGCTTGAACGGCAGCGACCGGTGGAGCCACCCGGTCCACATCCACTTCGAGGAGGGCGTCATCCTCAAACGCGGCGGGTCGTTCCCCCCCAAGTGGGAGGAGTTCGCGCGCAAGGACGTCTACCGCATCGGGCCGGAGGCCGACAGCAAGGAGAGCGTCGAGCTCGCCATCCGCTTCCGCGAGTTCGCCGGCACGTTCATGGAGCACTGCCACAACACCCAGCACGAGGACCACGCCATGCTCCTGCGTTGGGACGTCGAGTTCCCCGGCCAGATCAAGCTCATGCCGGCGCCGATCCCGACCTGGGACGGGGTCGAGTACGTCGACTCGGCGGCGCTGCCGACCTTCCGCACCGGCTGCGACGACAGCAGCGGCTGGGGCGGCGACTGCAACGACGGCGGCGGGTGGAACTGACGCGCTAGCAGGGAGGAGGCATCATCGTGCGCGTCTACCGTCTGGCCCTGCTCCTCGCCCTCGCCGGCGTCGGCATGCTCACCGCCGCGGCGGTGATCTCCCGCCACCGCCCCGTCCCTGCCGCCCACAGCGGC
>JBIOUG010000012.1:0-3006 GCA_044866775.1 Thermoanaerobaculia bacterium
TGGAAGATCGCCGCCGTGTAGGCGCCGACCCCCGCCGCCAGGAACATGTAGCCGAGCTGCGAGACGGTCGAGTAGGCGAGGACCTTCTTGATGTCGGTCTGGGCGAGGCCGATCGTGGCGGCGAAGAGTGCGGTCGTGCAGCCGATCACGGCCACGAGGAGCGAGACGCCGCCGGCGAGCTGGTAGAAGACGTTGGCGCGCGCCACGACGTAGACGCCGGCGGTGACCATCGTCGCCGCGTGGATCAGCGCCGACACCGGTGTCGGGCCGGCCATCGCGTCGGGCAGCCAGACATAGAGCGGGAGCTGCGCGCTCTTGCCCATGGCGCCGACGAAGAGGCAGAGGGCGACGAAGCCGGCGAGCGTCAGGCCGCCCACGACCGGCGTGCTGGCGAGCGCGGGGTCGGCTGCGACGCGCGGGAAGATGTCGCGGAAGTTGAGGCTCCCGAACTGCGCGACGAGCGCGAAGAGCCCGACCAGGAAGGCGAAGTCGCCGATCCGGTTGACGATGAACGCCTTCATGCCGGCGAACGGCGGGAACCGCTCCTCGTAGTAGAAGCCGATCAGCAGGTAGGAGCAGAGCCCGACGCCCTCCCAGCCGACGAACAGCACCAGGAAGTTGCTGCCGAGGACGAGCAGCAGCATCGCCCCCATGAAGAGGTTCAGGTAGCTGAAGTAGCGGCGGTACCCCGCCTCGTGCCCCATGTAACCGACCGAGTAGAGGTAGATCCAGAAGCCGACGAAGGTCACCACGAAGAGCATCACCGCCGCCAGCGGATCGAGCTGGAAGGCGACGTCGATCGCGAGATCGCCTGTCGTCCACTGATAGAGCACGCTCTCGACCGGCCGCGGCCAGAGCCCGCCGGCGGCGTACTCGAACAGGCAGGCGAGCGCGAGCAGCAGCGAGACGAGCGGCGCGCCGACGCCGACGGCGGTGACCAGCGGCTTCGGGAAGCGCACGCCGAGGAGGCCCCCCCCAATCCCATTAACGGCGGCGCCGGCGAGCGGTAAGAGCGGGATCAGCCAGAGGAAGTCGAGGGCGCTCATGTCGTCCGGTCGAGGCGCGCTACCAGCGCATCAGGTTGATGCGGTTCAAGTCGATCGTCCGCCGCTGGCGGTAGATGGCGATGAAGAGCGCGAGCCCCACCGCCGCCTCGGCGGCGGCCACCGCCATGACGAAGAAGACGACGATCTGGCCGGTGTGGTCGTCCCACATACGCGAGTAGGAGACGAGGGCGAGATTGGCGGCGTTGAGCATGACCTCGATCGAGAGGAAGATCGTGATCCCGTTGCGCCGCGTCAGCGCGCCGGCGGTGCCGATGGCGAAGAGCACGCCGGCCAGGAGCAGGTACCAGGCGACCGGGATCATCGCTCGGGCTCCCGCGGCGGCGCATCGGCTTTCCTCGCCACCACCGTCGCCGCCGTCACCGCCACCAGCAGTAGCAGCCCGACGATCTCGAAGGGTAGGAGGTAGTCGGTGAAGAGGCCGCTCGCCAGGGCGTGGAGCGACACCAGGCGCTCGGAGAGCGGCGGCGCGTCCGTCGCGCCGTAGGTGCGCCAGAAGAGCATCACCAGCATGCCGCCGAAGAGGCCGGTGCCGAGGACGGCGAGCCAGCGCTGCCCCGCCTGGCCGGTGGCCGCGGCCTCCTCGCGCTGCAGGTTCAAGAGCATGATGACGAAGAGGAAGAGCACCAGGATGGCGCCGGCGTAGATCAGCACCTGGAGCGCGGCGATGAACGGCGCGCCCAGGAGCACGAAGAGGACCGCCACCGAGAAGAGGGTGAGCACCATGCTCATCAGCGCGTAGACCGGGTTGCGGTGCACGACGACGACGAGGGCCGAGCCGACCGCCAGCAGCGCGAAGAGCCAGAAGACCGCCGCCTCCATCACAGCACTCCCGCCACGGTCAGCGCCGCCACCAGCACCAGGTTGACGAGAGCGAGCGGCAGCAGCACCTTCCAGCCGAGCCGCATCAACTGGTCGTAGCGGAAGCGCGGGAAGCTCCAGCGCACCCAGACGTAGAGGCCCATGAAGAGGGCGATCTTGCCGACCAGCACCGCCACGCCGAGCGCGGCGCCGGGAAGTCCGCCGACGTCCACCCCCGGCAGGCTCCAGCCGCCGAGGTAGAGCGTCGCGCCGAGCGCCGCGAGCGCCGCCATCGAGGTGTACTCGGCCATGAAGAAGCTGGCGAAGCGCATGGCGCTGTACTCGGTGTGGAAGCCCGCGATGAGCTCGGACTCCGCCTCCGCGAGGTCGAACGGCAGGCGGTTGGTCTCGGCGAAGGCGCAGACCAGGAAGACGAAGAAGCCGATCGCCTGCGGCACGATCATCCAGACGTGCTGGCGCTGGTACTCGACGACGTCGCCCAGGTGGAACGAGCCGACCGGCATCAGGACCGCCACGACCGAGATCGTCAGCGCCAGCTCGTAGCTGACCATCTGCGCCGAGGCGCGGATGCCGGCCAAGAGCGAGAACTTGTTGTTCGAGGCGTAGCCGGCCATGACCATCGAGTAGACGCCGAGGCTCGCGAGCGCCAGGAACAGGAGGACGCCGACCTCGACGTCGGCCACCACCAGCCGGACGGTGCGGCCGTCGACGACCTGGTCGGGGCCGAACGGGATGACGACGTAGGTCGAGAAGGCGGGCAGGAGCGCCAGCACCGGCGCCAGCAGGAAGAGCGGGCGGTCGGCCGCGGTCGGCGTCACGTCCTCCTTGAAGAGGAACTTGACGGCGTCGGCGAGCGGCTGGAAGAGGCCGAGCGGCCCCAGGCGGTTCGGCCCCGGGCGGTCCTGGATCATGGCGCAGGCGCGGCGCTCGACCCAGTTCATGATCGGCGCGACGTTGATCAGGATGCCCAGCATGACCGCCATCTTGACGGCGGTGATCGCCAGGTCCCGAGTCACCGGTCACTCCAGATCAACGCGCACACGCTCGAACGGGTCCAGTCAATCACAGAGCTTCCTCGACGGCGCTCGCCGGCGCCGGCGGCGCGGCCTCGGGCACGGCG
>JBIOUG010000013.1:0-25929 GCA_044866775.1 Thermoanaerobaculia bacterium
CCGCGGTCATGAAGCTGCGGCCCGGGAGCTGGTCGGAGCCGATCCCCTCGGATTACGGGCACCATCTGGTCTGGGTCCACGAATTCGAGGAGGCCCGCGTCCTGCCGCTCGAAGCTGTGCGGGATCAGGCCGAACAGGCGCTGCTCCACAAGCTGGCCGATGACTGGCTCCGGCTGCGGCTCCGCGAGCTGCGCGCCGAATTCGAGATCGTCGTGCCGGGAAGGACTTCGTGATGGATCGATCTCCGCTCCGCCTGCTCGCGTGGGCCCTCCTCCTCCTGGCTGCCGCCGCTCCGGCGCCGGCGCACCAGTTCGCGCCCGCCCTGCTCGAGATCGAGGAGCGTTCGGCCGATGAGGCCGCGGTGCGGTGGAAGCAGCCGGCGGTCCGGGTGCAGGGCAGCCAGCTCCGTCCGGTGTTGCCGGTCGAGTGTGAAGGCCTCGGCGATCCGCAGGTGCAGAAGGAGGGCACCGGGGTCCGCGCCCGCTGGCGGATGCGGCGGCCGTCGCGCAGGGTGATGCGCAGGAGCACGTCGGCCTGGCTGCCGGCGATGCCCTCGACTCCCACCGCCTTGCCCGCCAGGCCTCCCGGACAGCGGATTCGCCAGCGGGCGCGCATCCCGGAGCCCTCCTTCTGCACCTCCGGATCGCCGATGCCCTCACACTCGACCGGCAACACCGGACGGAGCTGGCTGCCCTGCACCCGGACCGCCGGCTGCTTCCACCCCACCTGGGCCTCATCGGCCGCAAGCTCCTCGATCTCGAGCAGGGCGGGCGCGAACTGGTGGGCCTGCGCCGGAGCGGCAGCCGCGAGGACGCCGAGGACGCCGAGGGCGGTGAGGAGGGCCGGCACGCGCAGGCCGAGCGGAGATCGACCCGTCACGAAGCGCTTCCCGGCACGACGATCTCGAACTCGGCGCGCAACTCGCGCAGCCGCAGCCTGAGCCAATCGTCGGCCAGCTTCTGGAGCACCGCTTGTTCGACCTGATCCCGCACGGACGCGAGCGGTAGAACGCGGGCCTCCTCGAGTTCGTGGACCCAGACCAGATGGTGCCCGTAGTCCGAGGGGATCGGCTCCGACCAGCCCCCGGGCCGCAGCGCCATGACCGCGGCGGCGAAGTCGCCACCGAGCTCCGACTGGAGGCCCTGCTCGGTTTGCAGCGCCAGGTGCACCGGCGCCGGCGTCTCGTCGGCGAGCGCCAGCGCGGCCTCGAGGTCGAGCTTCTCCGCGCGGATCCGCGCCAGCAGCCGGCGGGCCCGTTCCTCCGAGTCCGGCCGCAGGAAGCCGTTGATCGCGACCTGCGAGATGCGGATCCGCGCCGGCCGCGTGAACTCCGCGGCATGGGCGGCGTAGAACTGCTCGACGATCTCCGGCTTCGGTGTCTGCAGCAGCACGACGCTGCGGATCAACCGCTTGGCGCTGTCGGCGAGGATGCGCCGCACCACGAGGTCACCCTCGTGCAGGCCGAGCTCCATGGCCGCTGCGGCCTTGCCGGCCTCCGTCGCTTCGTGCGGATTGGCCTCCACGAATTCGGCGATCTGCGCCAAGCGCGCCCGGGCGGCGGAGTTCTCGTGCATGCCCAGGGCGAGCGCGTACTGGAACAGGACCTCGTCGTCGACCTGCATGTCGATCATCTGTTCCCACTCGCGCCGCGTGGGCCCGCGGCCGGTGTCGGCGCGAAAGTCCTGCAGCATCAACTCGAGGCGATGGGCGGGGATCTCGATGCGCTTCTTCCGCGGCAGGAGAGCCCCGCCCCCGAGCTCGGTGAAGCCGAAGAGCAGGGCCCCCAGCGCCAGCATGTGCAGCGCCGGAGCTTTGAGCCACTTCATTTGCGAGCGACGCCGCTCGGCGCGGACGCTTTCGCGCCGCGCTCTGATACTGCCGGCTCGTACCAGATCGGCGAGGTCCAGGCGCGTTCCTGGATCACCGGCTGCACGAAGGTGTCGGTGGTCTGGTTCGAGCAGCACATGGCGCCCTGCTCCGCCTTGATCTTCTCTGCAGGTTTGCCGTTCTGGAGGGCCGCGAGCTGCTTGTTGCACCGGTCGGTGTCGAGCGGATCGACCCCGATCCACGTGCGGCACCAAAGGGTACTGTAGCGGCAGACCGGCTGCTCGAGCACGCGCACGTAATAGAACGCGTGCTCTTTCGGGTCGAAATAAGGGTCCTGCCAGACCGCGCAAAGGCGCTCGCGGCCGAGGTCCGGCCTGGCCTTGCAGGTCACGGGGTCGATCGCCGCCTGGGGGTTGAGCGGGCTGCCGGGGTCGCCGGCCACGGTGTAGACGCGCTCGTGAGCGATGCCCTTATCGACCCAGCCCTTGACGATCTGGATCTGCTGCAGCTTGGTCTTCAAGTGGTCGTCCCAGATGGCGGCGGTGATGAAGGTGGGGGCGCCGCCCTTGGCGGTGCGGTGGGGTAGGTCGCCGCCCATCGGCACACCGCCCTGGTAGCCGATGTCGACGAAGTCCCTGCCGCAGGCGTCCGTCGGATAGCTCCAGCCGCCGAAGAAACGGACCTTCATTCGCGGCCCGCTCGTGCCGTAGGTCTCCTTGCGCTTCAGCGCTTCGAAGATCGAGTCGCGGGTGTTCTCCTCCGCCCACACGACCGATGGGCCGCCGGTGCCGTTCTGGATGGTCGAGGCGCTCGCCATGGGGTAGGCGTCGTCGATGCCGAGGTGACCCGGCCACTGGTCGGTCTCGGGATGCCAGCCCATGACGCCGGTATGCGAATCGGAAGCGGCCACCACCCCCATCTTGAAGGGATTGATGCCGAATTTTGGGTCGACGGCGTACCGGAGGCCGTCCTTCCAAACGTTGCGCACGTAGGCGCGATCGCCCCAGGTGTCGGGGGCGGCGGGAGCGCCGCCGGTCGACCCCGTGCCGACGCCCGAGGCCGAGCCGAGGGTCTTGCCGTCGAGGATCTCGAAGGCGCAGAACTCGTCGATCGTTTGGGTGCCGGCGAGGAAGCGCGGGTCGTAGCGGCATTCGCTGGCGCCCTTGTCCTGGTAGATCTCGACCAGGGGCTCCATCTGCTGATGCCGCTTGGCGTCCTCGACGTTGTAGGGGTCGAGGAACATGGGCGGGAACTCCTTGCTGCCGCCGCCGAGGTTCGAGTTGTGCGGGATGATGATGAAGTCGCAGCGTTTGTCCTTGCCACCGGTGGCGTTCCTGCCCTTCCAGCAGTCCTCGTCGAGCTTGTTCCAGAAGGGCTGCGGCAGCGGATGGTTGACCTTCTTGCCCGGCGGCACCGGCCACACCCGCGCCTCGTCGGGCACGGTGGCGAGGAGGCTGTCGACCGGCTCCTTGATGGGATGCCTGTTGACCACCACGGCCATGTCGATGGCGTTGACCGGCTTCTTGACCACGCGGTCGTTGCGGAAGATCACGTTGCGGTGCCAGTTGTTGAGCAGGGGCGTCGAGGTGTTCTCGTAGGCCACGAAGCTGGTGAAGCCGCATTCGCTGCTGCGGTCGTAGGCCTCCTCGGCGGCCTTCTGGATCTCGCTCCACACCTCCATCTCGGCCTGCGCGCACAGCTCCGGGTTGTTGTTGCACACCGGAAGGTTGGTGTTCTTGCTGATCGCGCCGAGGTTCGTGAGGGTGAGCTGGGTGAACGCGTTGGACGCGAGGCTTTTCCCTTCGGGCGGGTTCAGCGCCCGCAGCGGCTCGTAGAAGAAGCCGTTGAGCATCCGGCACTCCATCGACAGGCTCTCGGGCAGGTCCTTGCCGAGCAAGCCCTTGCAGAAACCCATCACGCCGAAATGCTCGGAGTGGTCGGTCACGGCGCCCCAGTCGAGCGGCTGATCGATGCAGGGCGTGCGGCTCGGGCCGCCGCCGGCGGATTCGGTCGCCGGGTCGTTGCAGGTGGCGCGCCGCCTGGGCTGCAGGCCCGAAGGCTCGGGGATGCTGATGGGTGCCTTGCCCTGGGCGAAGCGGTAGGCGCCGCGGGGGTCGTTGCCGCTCGCGTAGTCGACGAAGCGGATGCTGGCGTCGAAGGAGAGGCCGGTGTGCAGGTGGGTGGTGCCGAAGAGGGCCTGGCGCTTCGGGTTGTAGTTGCTGCACCGCGGCCGGTCCTCGGTGATCTCGAAAGGAGGCGTCGGAGGCTTCGCGGCGTCGGCGAAGCTCAGTGCAGCGAAGACCAAGGCGCCGGATGCGGCCAGACGAGAGAGGAAGCCCACAGCCCGTGACGACTGCATAGGTCACCCCGCGTCCCGCTAGGCGGGCAGGATCAAGAAATTTCGTGAGATGGTATCAGGGCGCTTGAGCGAAGTCGAGAGAACCGCCTTCCCCGGACCAGCGCCACGCGCCGTCGGCGCGGCGCGCTGGCACACCGCTTGCCGCATCGCCGGTCAGGTCAGGCGGTCGGACCGAGAGTGGCCGCCGGCTTCCGGCCGCATGGAGGCAGCCGATGAGATCCAGAGCACTATTGGTCGTGGGATTGGCCCTCCTGCCCGCGGTGGCGTCCGCCGATTCCCTTCTGATGACGCAGCGCCTCACGCGCGAGCAGGTCGCCACCGCCGAGCTCGATCCGGCCGAGCGTGCTGCGGTCGAGGCGGCGATCGGGGGGGCGGTCGTCGACGCCTCGCACGGCGGGCTGTGCACCGGCACCGACGCGAGGACCCTGTGCCTTCATGGAGGGCGCTTCTCGATCACCGTCTCCTGGCGGCTGGCCGACGGCACGACGGGGGCCGGTACTCCGATCCAGCTCACCTCCGAGTCGGGCTACTTCTGGTTCTTCGGCCCGACCAACATCGAGCTGGTGATCAAGGTCCTCAACGCCTGCGCCTTCAACGACCGCTTCTGGGTCTTCGCCGCCGGCCTCACCAACGTCGAGTTCACGCTCATCGTCTTCGACCGCATCGCGGACATCGGCCTTCTCTACTTGAACCCGCAGGGCCGCCCGGTGCCGCCCATCCAGGACACGAACGCGCTCCCGACCTGCCCGTGACGGCCGGGGGGCGTCATGCCGTGCCGCGCCATGGCGGGGTCAGCCCTCCGCCATCGCACGCCGGACCTTCTCCTGCACCTCGCGCATCTGCTGCTCGCTGGCGTACGGGGCGCGCTGCCAGAGGAGCTTGTGGGAGAAGAGGCCGTCCTTCTTCCAGCGCGGGACGACGTGGACGTGCAGGTGCGGCACGCTCTGACTGATCTTGGTGTTGACGGCGACGAAGGAGCCGTCGGCCGCGAGCCCCGACTCGACGGCGCCGGAGAGGCGCTGGACGACGGCGAAGAGCGGGGCGAGGAGCGCGGCAGGGAGCGCCGGCAGGGTCTCGACGTGCCGCCGCGGCACCACCAGGCAGTGGCCGTGGAGGAGCGGCCGGTGGTCGAGGAAGGCGAGCGTCTGCTCGTCCTCGTGAACCACCGCCGCCGGCCGCTCGCCGCGCACGATGCCGCAGAAGATGCACTCGCCGGCGACCGGCGTGCCGCGGCCTCGCGGGCTCACCCGCGGTCCTCGGGGAGCGGCACCGTTGTCGTCAGGCGATGGGCGGGGCCGGGTCGCTCGGCGGGCACGTCGTCGCTGCGCTCCGATGGCGGCCGGCCGGCACAGGCCGCCGCTCGGGAGCGGTGGGCGGATCATAGCCCGCAGGGAAGGCGTACAGGTGACAGGGGCGCCGCCGGCAGCGCCCGCAGCACCCGCACGCCGACGTGCAGCAGGGCCGCGGTGACCAGCGCCGCTCCCCACACCATGCCGCGCGGCTCGGCCAGCCAGAAGTGGCCCACCATGCCGGTGACGCCAATTGCATACGCGCCGAACGCCGCGAAGTCGCCGCGCCGGGCCGGCAACGGCAGGCGGAGGGCCATCGGCCCGACGAGGTAGAGGGCGCCCAGGATCGAGGCGGTGATCCAGCCGAGCGTCACCAGATGGACGACGGCCACCATCCGCGGGTGATAGTAGAAGCCGGCCACTCCGCGCGGATCGAGCGCGGCGGCGGCAAAGGCGCCGGCGAGGAGAGTTGGGCGAAGCCGAAGTAGAAGAGCGGCAGGCGGCCCGAGCCGGCGGGCCGGGTCATCCATTTCACAAGGGATCGGGCTGCGGCTCGACGACTCGTGCTTCGTCGAAGGGGACGGGGGGAGACAGATCCTGCGCACGCGCGCCGGGCTGGGCAGCGGTCTCGAGCTGGCGATGGTAGTATCGCCAGGGCGGAAGTTCACTGGTACGAGGCCCATGGCATCGGTCGTAAACGCCTCAAGATCAAGCGGCTCCTAGACTAAGGTGGACACGTCTTCGCAGCTCCTCCTCTGCATCGCCAACGAAGGCGCCGAGGATCTCCAGGTCCTCAAGCTGTATCGCCGCCTCCCGGACGACACCGCGGACGCTCGCAACATGGTGCGGATCATCGACGACTCTGGCGAGGATTACCTTTACCCGCGCTCCTTCTTCGTCGCCCTGCCTCTTCCGCCAGCCCTCGAGGAGCAACTGGCCGGCCTCGCCGGAGAGCGGGCGGGCGCCTGACACGCTGCGGCGGGCAGCCCACGCTCGCCCGACTTGAGCTGGTCACGATCGCCGCCCCTAACTCAGCGCCAGCACCTCGAGCACCGGCCGGTCGAGTGTTCGTGGCGAGAGATTCTTATCGGTACGCGGCCTCGACGCTCGCGGTTATACGCACAGTGCTATAATCCTGCGTATAACCGGAGGATACCCGTGCCCGTTCGAGCACCTGCCGGAGAGCGTCCGGGCCCTCTACGCCGAGCTCCTGGACCACGTGCTCCAGGCCGAGGCGGAGCGGTTCGCGCACGGGTTGCCGCCCGGCACCTTCGTCTCCAAGGAGATCAAGGGCTCGCGCTACTGGTACCTCCAGCTCGCCAGGGGAGCCGCCAAGCGCCAGCACTATCTCGGAGCGGAGACTCCAGCTCTGCTCGCGTGGATGCGCCGAGTCAACGAACAGCGCGCCGCGATGGCGCCGGACCGCGAGGTCAGGACGCGCCTCGCCGGCATGCTGGCGCGCGGCGGGGCCTGCCAGGAATCGAGCGCCGCTCTGCAGGTGCTGCGACTGCTCGCCGAGGCCGGTGTCTTCCGTCGCGGCGGCGTCCTCGTCGGCACCCGCGCCTTCAACGCGCTCGGCAACGTCCTGGGCGTGCGTTTCGAGCAGCGCATGGTGCAGACGGAAGACATCGACGTCGCCAGCGACCCGCGGATCGCCGTCGCGCTGGAGGAGCGGACCGACATTGAGCGTTCGCTGTTGGCTGCTGGCCTCGGGTTCTTCGCCGTCCCCGGCCTGGACCGGGGGGTGCCATCGACCTCGTTCAAGGTCCGCGGGCGGGAGCTGCGCGTCGATTTCCTCACTCCCGCTCGCGGCTTCGGCGAACCAGCCGAAGCGGTCCGGATCCCCGCGCTCGGCATCGCCGCCCAGCCGCTTCCTTTCCTCGACTACCTGCTGGCCGACACTGCGCCCGCCATCGTCCTCGGCGGCGGCGACCCGGTCCTGGTCGAGGTCCCGACGCCGGCACGATTCGCCCTGCACAAGCTATGGACTGCCCGGCAGCGGCCACCGGCGCAACAGACGCGTGCGCTGAAGGATCGCCGGCAAGCGGCGGCGCTCCTCGAAGTGCTGGCGGACCACCGCCCGCAGGACCTCCCGGACGCCTGGCGGGCGGTGCGACCCCGCTCGAAGCCGCGGCGTGCGATCGCCGCCGAGCTGGCCCTCCTGCCAGAGGCGCTGCGCCGGCTCCTGGCTGCGGTATCGGGGCGGACTAGATCGGCCAGCGCCGCCCGGCGCGTTCCGGCGCACCCCGCGGCCACCGTCGCGCGAACTCTCTCCAGCGCGCCGCCTGGGTGAATAGTTCTCCTCGCTCATGGCCAGGCGGCACCTCGGCTCGACTTGCATACTTGCAGGTACGCGACAGAAGGTATAGATTAGAAGCTTCCGTAGCTCAACCAGCCGGGGCGTGAGCTCCTCTTGAACGGGGCTGCACTCGGCTGAACCCGGGGAGTTGTCGATGAGAGTTTTTCCCGTCGCCCTCCTGGTGCCGGCACTGGCGCTCTGCGCTCCGGTGAGCCGTGCGGCGGATTCCCAGCATTCTCAGCGGGCGGCCGCCATCCGCCTGCTTACGGACTACTGGGCGAGCCAGCACTCGAGCTTCGAAGGTTGGCTGGGAGGAAGCGATCCTGGCTACGTTCCGGTGGCGCCCCCGGATTCCTCGTTGTGGCCGCCGGGGACCCTCGTGCTGCTCACGGAAACCGGCGGCCTCGTGCCGGTTGGCTCGCCCGAGCGGTTCGTTCCGAGCCGGAAAGTCAAGGTCCTGGGACAGAGCGGGTCGGACGTAGCGGTCCTGGGAAACCTCATCTTCGGTTCACAGGGAGTGGGGCAATTCCAGCTCCAGGACCTTGCTGGAGTTCTGGAGACACTGGGATTGCTGCGCATGCCGTCCGACGCCGCCGGCGAGCTGCGCGCGGAGCTCGCGCGCAGCGGCGTGCAGCGCGTGACCCTTTCGTTCCCAAACGCTCAGGTCCATCGACTGGCGCCATCCGATCTCGAGATCTATCTCGAAAATACCGATTCCTCGACGGCGCGCCGCCTGTTGGCGGAGCCGGCAATGCGATTGATAACTGCCGCCGTATTCCTCAAGAACGTGCGACTGCGTCTCGACGCGACAGCGAACTCTTCCGGTGTCACGAGCTGGCTGAAGCAGGCGTTCGGTGCCGAGCTGAGGGCTCGCGGCGACGGCGCGGTCGACTTCAACGCCCGCGGAGTCTACGTTGCTGTCCAGACCTCGCGCTTCGTTCTCCCGGCGCTAACAGAGATTGCTGGGGGCAAGGCAGCGCAGGCTTCAATGATCGATTCGACCCTGGAGACCCGCGGCGTGCTGACTCGGCTGCTTGCGGGGTTCTGACGGTTCACAAGACCGGGGAGGAGAGGAGACACAATGAAAAGAATGCCGTTGATACCTCTGATACTCTTGGCGGCAGCCGCTGCCGGCTGCGAGTCGCCGGCTGCAGGGCCGCCGGCCGCTCCCGAGCAGGAAGTGGTTCAGGAGTACGGGGATGACCAGGCGCAAGCGGACCGGGCGATCGAGCAGTTGACGAGCCTCCACAATACGATCAAGGACAGCCTTCAGCAGTGGCGGGACACGCGCGCTTCTTCCGTCGGGCCTGAATTCGACGGGGAAGAGGACAGCCTGGCCCCGGAGATCCTCGAGGATTGCGACAGGCTCGAGCTGGACGCCGCCGCACTCCTGGAGAAGCCCTTCATCCGCGAGCACCAGGGTGCTGCGGTCGATTTAGAGGACATGATCCGTTTCGCCCGGGAGACGCGGGACGAGGTCCGCGACGGAACACAGCTTCCGTAGCGCCGCCGGAGCGCTGACGTTCTTGGGTTCTTTGGCCCTGGTCTCTTCCTCGGCGGCACTTGCTGAGCCGCAGGAATCGCGGAGACCTGTCGAAGCTCCCAGGAAGCCTTCCGTAGACCCGAGCGAGGCCGTAGCGCCGCTTCTGGCGAACCTCTCCGACCTTCAGGACCGAGTCGTTCGGATTCGAACGCTCACGGGCCTGCGGTTCGACTCGTCCGCCGAAGGGAAGGTGGTCTACGACTACACCTATGGCAGTGGTGTGTTCGTTTCTCAGGACGGCGTGATCGCGACTGCGTACCATTTGGTCAGGAACCGGACCAAGGTTCCGGAGAGTCGACGCGAGGTGGCGGTGCTGCTCCATGGCGGAAGCGGCTACCTCCCGGTAGACGTCATCGCTGAAGAGCCTCGCGCCGATCTAGCGCTCATCCAGGCCAATCCGCGGGCGCTGCCTTTCCGTAAGTGGTTCTCCCTTTCCGGGAAGCCGCAGCCGCTCGAAGGCGACCGGAGTTACGTTCTGGGGCTGCGCGCGGCCGCGCCGCCCGATGCCTTCGAAATCGGGGTAATCGAAGGACGGTTCCGCGACCCCGATCAGCGTTTGTCCGAGCTCTACAAGGGAGACGTCGAGGGGCGGGGCCCCTGGGTCGGGATCTCCCAGCGCATCTTCCCTGGTTACAGCGGCGGCGCCATTGTCGATGCCGCGGGAGCGCTTACCGGCATCGTGATCGGCGCGCCCGAGCTGCGAGGCGATTGGGTGGATCTCTCGTTCGGGGTGAGCGCCGAGGTGATAGGGCGCTTGCTCGCCCGCCATCAGACCTAGGTGGCCGGACGCAGAAGGAGCGAGTCGTGAAGGATGGATCTCCTTCCTGGCGCTGCGGGATGTTGTTCTTGCTCGGTGTCATCGCGCTCTTGCCGCTGCTGAGCGCCTGCACCTCGGCGCCCCCGCCCTATCGTCCTCCAGATTACAGGACTCCGCCTCCGCCTCCTCCGTCTCCTCCCCCCGATCGCTGTACCGTCGACTTCGATCCCTGCTCTTGCGATCTCTGGAAGTTCAAGATTCCGCTGCTGGACGAGCGGCTCGAGGCGCCTGGTGACACGACGACGCAGCGCGAGGAGACGGCGGCGAACCTCCGCAAGACAGCCAACGATTTCAAGAACGAGTACTGGACGACAGGCCGGTTGGAGACCGGTGTCTTTGCCCTGCGGTTCTACGATGGCTACCTGCGGCTCGTGCCGCTGAGCAATCGTTTCGCGCCTTTCGCGTTGCTACATAGTACCGCCATCTACTGCGACCTCGGATGTCGAATGCGGGCCAACGAGTTGGCCGAAGAGCTCCGCGTCACTTACCGGCATGATCCAGTCCAAATCGCTAAAGCGCTTGCGGGCTGTGGGTGAATAACTTGATCGTCCCAGAGCCTGCACTCAGGTTCCTGCGTTCGTTCGCGGCCCTCCTCCTGCTGGGCTCCGCTCCTCTGGCCGCGCAGCCCGAGGGCGCTCACGAGCGGGGCGGGCACTCTTTCTCCATCGGAGAAACAGGCAGTATCTCTCAACTCGGCGTTCACATTGAAGTCAAGCCGCTCGCGAGTGGAGAAGGTATTTTCGGTTTTGAGGTCAGCCTCAGCTACAAGGACCCGTTCTACGACGACAGTCCCGAATCAAGCTTCCTCAACCCTAAGTTCTTCCACACTTCCTGTGCCGTTTCTCGTGAAGGCCGTGAGCTGGGAAACTTCGCCCATACCAACGAGCGCAAGACGCGTTTCGAAGTCCGCCTGGTCCAGGGTTGCAAGGAGACACCGGCTGGTCTGCCGGTTCCCTTTCTCGAGCTCAACGTCCGTTGCTCGAATGCCGCGAAGGAGCTTAGATATCTGCGGGCGAGAGAGGAAGGGCGGCTTTTCGACATTTCGCCGACGGGGTATTGGACAGAGGTGCGGACCGAGTCCGGTGCGGCCCTCGCCCTCGCGCAAGACGCCTATAACGTGGTCTCGACGGTCCTCGTGATCCTCGATGTGGTCGCGGTTACTCGCGGCACCCTCACGGCGGGGAAGTTCCTCTTCAAGGTGGTCAGCGGCATCGTCGTCGACGAAGCGGTCAACAGCACGTTCGACTATCTGCAGTCGGAGTATGGGATGCGGCCCGAGTTCCACCATACAGGCTGGTGGATCGTATGCCGGCTTTGCGGCCACCGGTTCCATCGCCACACACTGGTCGATGGCGAGCATCTGAAGTGCCCCAACAGCGGCTGTAGGGCAGAGGTCATCCTCCATACCCACTGAAGGAGGATCTCAACGCGAACTTCGATCGGAGAGCCTCTCCAGGAGGCGAGCGACGTGCTCTGGTCCCATGACGATCGATGCCTTCGGGCCATCCGGGAGCTCAATTCCACCGATTAGGACGCCTGCGACTCGTCCCGAGCTGGAGAGAACTGGCGCGCCGCTGAGCCCGGGATGGCCCGCCTGGGAGATCAGAAACCAGCCGCTCCGCGCCCGCTCGACACCCCAGGCCTCGGCGATCAATCTCTGCGTGGCCACCGTCCGGCCGAGGCTTGTGCCGTCAACAAGCACGAGCCCTGTCTCGGCGCTGACCACCCAGCAGGGTTGCCCCGCCCGCAGGCTGCCGGGCGGCTCCAGGGTGAGCGCGGAAGCGCGAGTCAACACACGGTTTGAAACGCGCAGAAGAGCGAGATCCGTGGCGGCATCAAGCGATACGACCTCCGCCGGCAGGTAGCCGCCTTGAGGAGACGCCGTGACCTCGGGGAGGGCTTCACGAAAGAGGTGGGCCGCCGTCACCACCAGGGTCGAGTACTTCTCCCGCCTCACGACGAACCCGTGCCCCGACCTCCTTCCGGTCAGGAACATACCTTCTGGAGTGAGCTCTCGGTTGTCAGCGACGCCGCGCACGAGGAGGACGCTGCGGGTGAGAGAACGCACGCCGCGGAGTCCTGATGGCCGTTTCTCCACTCTCAGGACGCCATGGGGGCGAGCGGGGGCGGCGCCGTCCAACGGCTCACGGTGCTCTCGGTCCCGCGACCACTGGACGGAGATCTCGCCTTGTGGCTTCTTTGGCTCGGAAGTGAGCTCCTCTTTGTCCTCAGACAAGAATTCGTCGAAGCGTTCGCCCAGTGATTTGATTGCCTCTTGGACGTCGTCGCCTCTTGGCGGGCGCCAAGGCTTGTCAGTCACGCGGTAGATTGCCGCCAGCAGCCCCGCCGCCACAAGGAATCCCGTCCACAAGCCGAGCCGGCGGCGCGGTCTCCGTGGCCGGCGCATTTTCCGCATCTGTCTCTGAGGAGGAGCCAGGAGCGCGGTCTCCTTCAAAAAGGAGCTTAGCAGGCTAGTGCAGCACTTCCGCCTGGTAGCCGTTCTCGCGCAGCGTCTTGTGGAGGGCCGCGACGTGCTCCTGGTTGCGGCTCTCGAGCGTCACCTCGACCTCCGCCTCCCAGAAGCCGGTGTGCTTGAAGACCCGGTCGTGCTGGATGCGGATGACGTTGCCGCCGCCGTCGGCGATCACCTTGAGGAGGTTGGCGAGCGAGCCGGGGCGGTCGGAGACGGCGGTGCGGAAGCGCGCCAGGCGGTGCGTCTTGACCAGCGACAGGTCGATGATGCGCGACAGGAGCTGGACGTCGATGTTGCCGCCCGACAGCAGCAGCACCACCTTGCGGCCGTGGAGCTCCGGCAGCCGCCGCGCCGCGACCGCGGCGAAGCCGGCCGCCGCCGCTCCCTCGGCCAGGGTCTTGCCGGTCTCGAGCAGGCGCACGATGGCGGCGCGGATCTGCTCCTCGGAGACCGTCACCAGGTCGTCGACGTAGCGCCGGATGTGCTGCAAGGTGAGCTCGCCCGGGCGTTTGACGGCGATGCCGTCGGCGACGGAGCGCTGGCTCGGCCGCTCGACCAGGTGGCCGGCCTTGAAGCTCTCGGCCATCGCCGGCGCGGTCTCGGTCTGCACGCCGTAGACCTTGACCTCCGGCCGCCGCTGCTTGATCGCGGTGGCGATGCCCGAGATCAGCCCGCCGCCGCCCACCGGCACCACCACGGCCTCCATCTCCGGCGCCTGCTCGAGGAGCTCGAGCCCGATCGTCCCCTGGCCGGCGATCACCAGCTCGTCCTCGAACGGCGGCACGAAGGTCAGCCCCCGCTCTTCGCCCAAGCGCCGCGCCTCGGCGTAGGACTCGTCGAAGGTCTCGCCGAAGAGGACCGCGCGCGCCCCCAGCCGCTCGGTGTTGACCATCTTGACGAGCGGCGTCGTCACCGGCATGACCACCGTCGCCGGCGCGCCGGCCTCGCGGGCGGCGTAGGCCACCCCCTGGGCGTGGTTGCCGGCCGAGGCGGTGACGACGCCTCGCGCCAGCACGTCGGCCGGCAGCGAACCCACCTTGTGGAGGGCCCCGCGCACCTTGAACGAGCCGGTGAGCTGCAGGTTCTCGTACTTGAGCCAGGCCTCGACGCCCAGCTCCTGGGAGAAGGTGCGCGACTCGAGGCAGGGGGTCTGCTTGACCCTGCCGCACAGGGCGGCGCGCGCCGCCTCGATCTCCGCTAGGCCGATCAACGGGTCCCTCCTCTGAGGAAACGCTGCGGCGGGAGTCTAGCTCTTGGCCAGAGACTCCAGGAACGAGCGCGTGGCGCGGCGGGGGCGGGGCCAGCGCGCAACCTGCCGCCTCGAATGACTCGTGAGCCACTGCGTTCTGCGCTAGCCGTTCGCGTTTGTAGCAGCCCGGGCCCAAGGTGTATCCTGATCGACACTATCCTCCCCGGCTCCGGGCGTATGCATCGGTCCTCGGCGACTCTGCTCTTGGCTCTTGCTTTGGCGCAGGCTACAGACGCCATCGGCCCATCCGCGCCGCACCGAAGCAGCTCCCTGGCCCTCACTCCCGACGGCCGTCTGCTCGCCGTGGCCAACCCGGACTCGGACTCGCTGACGCTACTCGATACCGCGAGCCTGCAAGTGGTCGCCGAGGTGCCGGTCGGCCGCTCGCCGCGAGCGGTATCCATCGATCCTGCGGGGGCGCGAGCCTTCGTCACCGGGCGGCTCGACGACAGCCTGACCGTGGTCGACCTCGTCAGGTGGCGTGTGGTGGGCAGCCGCCAGGTCGAGGACGAGCCTGCCGGCGTGGTCGCGGATGCCGGCGGGCGCGTCTACGTCGCAGCCAGCGGCGCCGGCAGATTGCTGGCCTACGACGCCCGTGGCCTCTCACTGCTCGCTGCGGTGGACACCGAGCCGTCACCGGAGGCCCTTGCCTTGACCGCCGACGGGCGGACGCTCCTCGTCACCCACTCGGCCTCCGGTCGTCTCACCGTCATGGACGCCGAGACCCTCTCGGTGCGCAGGGTGATCGCGACCACGGGTGACGCCAACCTGGCTACTGCGGTAACGCTCGACGAAGCAGCCGGGCTCGCCTACCTGCCGGCGACCCGCGCCAACGCCAGCAATCCGGCCCTGCTCTTCGACACCACGCTGCTGCCGATCGTCGCCGTGGTCGACGTCGCCGCCGGGCGGGAGCTTCCCCAGCGGCGCATCGCCATCGACATCGCCGACCGGCCGGCGAGCCGTCCGGCGGCGGCGCTGCTCGCCGCCGGCCGGCTGTGGGTGGTGCATGCCGGCAGCGGCGACCTTTCCGTCATCGACCTCGCGACCGGCCGCGCCATCACCCACTTGGACGTCGGCGAGAACCCTACCGGCATCGTGCTTGCTCCCGACGGGGCCACCGCCTACGTCCACGCCTCGCTCGACGGCGCGGTGACGGCAATCGACGTCGCCACGCTGTCCGTGCGTGCGGTTGCGCCGGTGACGCGCAGCCCGCTGCCGGTGGCCGTCCACCGCGGCAAGGTGCTCTTCCACAGCTCGCGACCCACCGCGCTCGCCAGGGACCGCTGGATCTCCTGCGCCGGCTGTCATCCGGACGGCAAGAGCGACGGGCGCACCTGGTCGTTTCCCGACGGCCCCCGCAACACGCCGAGCCTGCTCGGGGTACGCGACACGCTCCCGGTGCACTGGTCGGGCGATCTCGACGAGCTCCAGGACGTGGAGGCGACGGTGCGGGGCCTGCAGGCAGGCACTGGCCTGGCCCCGGGCCCCAGCAACTGCGAGCCGGCCTGCGACCAGGCGCCACCCAACGCCGGCCGCTCGCGCGATCTCGATGACCTCGCCGCGTTCATGCGCTCGCTGCGCCCGCTGCGCAGCCCGCACCTGGTGAGCGGCGCGCTGGGCCTCGAGGCGCAGCGCGGGCACGAGGTTTTCCTCCGCCCCGAGACCGGCTGCAGCGGCTGCCACCCGGTGCCGCTCTACACCGACCGGCAGCGCCACGACGTCGGCACCGGCGATGGGGTCGGCGAGCGCAAAGGGCCGGCGTTCGACACGCCGTCGCTGGGGAGCCTCCACGAGTCCGCGCCCTACCTCCACGACGGCCGGGCCGCCACGCTCGAGGACGTGCTCACCACCCACAACCCTGGCGACCGCCACGGGCGGACGTCGCAGCTCGATGCCGGCGAGCTCGCCGACCTGGTGGCCTTCCTGCGGGCGCTGCCGTTCGGGGTGCAGGCGGACGAGTGCGTCCCCGACGGGGAGACGCTGTGCCTGCTCGCCGGCCACCTGCGCGCCCGCGCCGTCTATACCGACCCGCGCGACGGCGTCCGCCGCGCCGCTCGCGCCGTGCGGCTCGCCGACGGCGGCGGCGGCTTCACCTTCTTCGATCCCGAGGCGCTCGACGTGACGGTGAAGGCCCTCGACCCGCGGCCGCTGGCGCCGGCCGCCCTCTGGGTCTTCGCAGGATCGCTCACCAGCGTGCCCTGGGAGCTCACCGTCAGCGTGCCAGGCGAAGCAGCGACGCACACCTTCCCCTCGCACCAACCGGGGTGCGGCGCGCTCGACGCCCGCACGTTCCCCGCCCGGGCCGAGGGAGCGGCAGTCCCCGCTCCTCCCTCGGGCTCTCCTCCGGCGAGCTCGGCCGGAGAACCGGCAACCGGCGCCTGCTCCCCGACGCCCACGGCGCTGTGCCTCCTCGGCGATCGCTTCCGCGTCGAGGCCAGCTGGCGCAATCCGCGCGACGGCACCAGCGGCACCGCGCGGGCCCTGCCGCTGCGCGACCGCAGCGGCTTCTTCTCCTTCCTCGACCGTGGCAACCCCGAAGTGGCCGTCAAGCTGCTTGACGGCCGGGGCGTCAACGGCGCCTTCTGGCTGTTCGACGGCAGGCTCACCGACGTCGAGTACGAGCTCGCGGTGACAGACACGGTGACCGGAGCGCGGCGGGTCTACGCACGCGCCGCCGGCGATCTCTGCGGCGGGATGGACCTCGCCGCCTTCGCCGAGGGACGGAGGTAGCGGCGGTGCCGTGCCATCGCTCCCGGCAGTGGCTCGCAGCGGGCGCGTTCGTGGCTGCGGCCGCGCCGGCGATGGCCGCACAGCTCGGCGGCCGTGTCGTGGACGAGCACGGCGCTCCCATCGAGGGGGCCGCGGTCCTCGCCGGTAGCCTGCGATTTCAGCCCTGCTGCGGCCCCGAGTACACGTTCCTTACCGACGCCGGCGGCCACTTCGCCGGCGACGTCGAAGCGGGGGAGTACGTCCTCAGCGCCAGCGGCCCGCCGCAGCTCGGCGCCGCGCAGCGACGGCTCGTCGTGTCCGCCTCCGGAACGAACGACGTGGAGCTGCAGCTCCCGCTCGCGCCCTTCGTCTTCACGCCCGATCGTCCGCCCACTGCTGCCCTGATCGGGCTCACCACCCCGGCCCCGGACGGCGTGGTCACCGTCACCGGCGCGCCGGGCGCCGTCGGCGGCGGCAACTTCGTGCTCGCCACCACCCTCGGCAGCGGCGACTTCGCGTGGACCACCGCCGCGGGCGACGGCAGCTTCAGCCTCGTCCATCGCGCGCCGCCGGGCAGCTCGCTGCTGCTGCAGGCCGACCCGCTCGGCATCGCCACCCGCCGGCTGCTCGAGGAGATCACCACCCCCTGCTGCGAGGGCGGTGCCGCTTCCGCCCCCGGCACCATCCTGCGCGTCCCCGATGCCGCTGTGCCAGGGCCCGGACGAGCCATGTCCGGCGTCTCCGGTCCCTGCAAGCGCGGCTATCCAAGCTTCGCTTTCGCGGGCCGGATCGCCCCCGCGACCGCTCTTCCGGGCGGCACCCTCAGCCTCACGGGGACGTTGCGTGCCCACGCGCCTGGCCTCTCGGCCGCATCCATGGAGGTGGACGGCTTCCTCTACCTGTTGACCGCCGCCTACGCCGACGGGACGACGGGAAGCCCGAACACGTTCCTGGCGTCCCACGTCCTCACCACGACCGACATTGCCATCGAGCGCTCGCCGCACGGCGACCGCGTCGGAGCCGGGCTCGGCCGGCGCACGCTGGCGCGCGTCGCGCCCGGCGAGTATGCCGACCCGGTCTCGGTCCAGGTGCCGATTCCTGCCGACCTGCCGGTCGGCTTCTACCACCCGGTCCTCAACCTGGAACTTGCGGGGGTCGAGTGCCGGTTCGGAGGAGACGTTGCGGTGGCGCTGGTCGATCGCATCGGCCGCACCGGGGAGGGCAACCTCTACCTGCCGCCGCTCCGCATCGGCTCGCCCCAGCCGCCGCGGCTGTTCTGGAGCCTGCTCACCGACACTCTCAGCGGCGGCTCGCCGGGGGTGGTCGCAATCGAGGACGAAGCGCGGTACGCCCTGGCGCCGCGGATCCTCACGCCGTCGCCGACCTTCGTCGTGCCTCGACGCCACGAGGCCTCGGGGATGCCGCTCTCGTACCGACTGGAGCCCTTCGTGCCGCTGGTGAGCCTGGGCGAGCGCGGTGCCGCTCCCGACTCCCCCCGGGTCCCGTTCCGGTTTCCCTCCGGCCAGCTGCAGCTCACCGTCACCAAGCCGGACGGGAGCGTGCGGCAGGCCGGCCCCGCCCCTTTTGCGCAGACGCGGGTGCGTACGCCCGTCGACGGGCGGGGAGAGGTCCTCGGCGTCGGCGGGGCGAGCCTCTCCGGCGTCCTCCAGCTCTCCACCATGGATCCGGCCTTCGAGGTCGCCTTCGACCAAGATGGCCTGCACGAGGTGCGTCTGGAAGGCTGGGTCGAGGACGTCGCCGGCCAACGTTGGAACGGCGGCGGCACCTACCGCGTGTGGGTCGCCGATCCTCTCGCGCTCGACACCGCGACGTTACCCGGCACCCCGCTCGAGGTGGGCGACAGCCTGCACCTCGGAACGCAGATCCTGCCGCCGCTGCCGGCCGACGTGGAGGTCCGCGTGCGCTTCGCTCCCGCCTCCAACCCGCAGAGCGTGCGCGAGACCCGCCGGCGCGGTCGCGCCAGCCGCTTCGGCTACTTTGCGACGGTGGATGGCTTCTTCGCGCCGACCGAGCCCGGCGAGTATCGCGTCGACCTGGTGGCTTCGTACCGCGACGGGAGCGGACGGCCGCGCATGGGCGCGCGCACATGGGGAGGCGTGGTCGCCTCCCGCACGACCCAGCTGATCGCCCATGGCCGCCGCTGCACCGACATCTGTCAGCTGGGCCCGCAATGGTTCGACCGTACCCAGATCGGCTGGATGCATGACCACCTCTTTTTCCCCTTCCACCGCGGCGACATCGCCTGGCAGGCCGGCACCGACGCCGCGCGGCTGGCGGTCACCGTACAGGACCCTTCGGGCGACGTCGCTACGCTGCTGGCCGGCCGCGTGGGCTCCCCGGTCCCGCCCGACTACGCGGCGCGCACCGCCGCGGGCGAGATCCCCCTCGTCTCCAGCCGCCCCGGAGGTGCCGAGCCGAACCTCGACCCGAGGCGCGTCGACCTCTGGTCCTACAGCTACCGCTCCGCGCAGCGGCCCCTGGTGCGGGTCCGCGAGATGGTCGCCGAGGACGGCCTCAACAGCGAGTACTGGCGCTTCAACGAGCAGTACAACGCTCAGGCCGGCGTCGGCGAGCGCGGCGACCTGCCCAACGACTTCAAGCTCCTCTTCGGCGGCGCCGTGCTGCGCGGAGCCGCGTTGGCCGCGCCCGAGTACGCGGTCTACGGCTCGTTGTGGATTCACCTGCCAGCGGACGACCCGATCGAGCGCAGTCGCGTCTTCCCGCCGTTCCAGGGCAACGGCGGCGGGCCGAGCGGTGGGCCGCTGATGACCCTCCGGGGTCGGGCGGTGGACCTGTTCTGGCATCCCACCGCCGTGCGCCCGGGTTCGATCCTGGAGATCGGCGACCGGGTGAGCTTTGCGGGGTATTTCGGCCCCACGCTCCCCTGCAGGCTCGAGCTGACCGTCACCTCGCCGTCGGGAGCAGTGCGCAACCTCGCGGCACGGGCCAACAAGGTCGGCTACTCCTACGACCCGACTCTCGACTTCTACGCCGACGAGCCGGGGCGATGGAAGGTCGCGGTTCGCGGTACGTTCGACGGCGTCACCTCCGCCGGCCAGGTCAGCGCGCCTTTCCCCACCGGCGACGTGCTCGGCACCGCGAACGGCGAGTTCTCGTTCTACGTGGTGCACCGCGACGCTCCGCCACTCGGCGTCGACAAGTCGGAAGACTCCTTCATCCGCCCTGCCCAGGGGGCGGTCCCCTTCGCGTTGACCAACCCTCCCGGCGCGACCCAGATCAAGGTCCACTCCACGACGACTATGCCGGGCTTCGTCCTGGAGCAGGGACAGTTGCCCGGCCTCACCTACTCCTACGACGCCCCCGGCCTGGCGCCGGACTTCCCGAACCTCGACCTCTTCGACGCCGAGGGCAAGGCGGGCGCCGACGCCGTGACGATGAGCTTCATGGCCGTCGCCAAAGACGGCGCTGGCGCCGACCTCTTCCGCGCCCGCAACCTCCTGCTGCAGGGCGAAGAGCTCTTCGCGCCCCCCCAGGAGCCCGAGTGGCCTTGCGTCCCCGGCGACACCACGCTGTGTCTCAACCAGGGCCGCTTCGAGGTCACCGGAACCTGGCGCGACTTCGAGGGCCGGCCCGGAGTCGCGCACACGGTGGCGCTCACCAGCGAGACCGGCTACCTGTGGTTCTTCAGCCCCGGCAACGTCGAGGTGCTCATCAAGGCCCTCGACGCATGCGGCTTCAACGACCGTCTCTGGGTCTTCGTCGCCGGGCTCACCAGCGTCGAGACGGAGATCCGCGTCCGCGACACCCTCACCGGCAACGTCCAGGTCTACACCAACCCTTCGGGCACCGCCCTCCAGCCCATCCTCGACACCGCCGCCTTCCCCACCTGCGGCGCACCGCCGGCGCCCTCGCCGCTCGCCCTGGTGGCGACGACCGCTTCCCCACCGACCTCGTCGCCCTCCTCCACGTGCGCCCCGGGCCTCACCGCCCTCTGCCTCGCCGATGGCCGCTTCCGCGTCACCGCGCGCTGGCGCACCGGCGACGGCAAGACCGGCGACGGGTTCGCTTCGCCACTCACCGCCGACACCGGCACCTTCTGGTTCTTCGGCCCGACCAACCTCGAGGTCGTCCTCAAGGTGCTCGACGCCTGCGCCTTCCCCGGCGCACCGCGCTTCTGGGTCTTCGCCGCGGGGGTGACAGACGTCGAGGTCACCTTGACGGTCCACGACACGGTCACTGGCCAAGTGAAGACCTACAAGAACCCACTCGGCAAGCCCTTCGAACCCATCCAGGACACCAGCGCTTTCACCACCTGCCCGTAGACGCCCATCCCCGCCACCGCCGTCGACCGCGCGCCGCGATGGTGTCGCGGCGGTCGGCCTCGCGCGCCAGCTCGAGGGCGGCGTTGGTCCATGGCGATCATGACTGGTAGCGCGCGGTGGCGAGGGTCTATCGCGGGTCGCCGAAGAGCTCGAAGGCGGCCCAGTGGAAGGGATGGGCGGCGAGCAGCTCGCGCTGCGCGGCGCGCAGCGCCTCGTCCTTCGCCGCGCCGGCCCGCAGGTGGCGGTAGAAGCCCGCCATCAGGTCGGCGGTCGAGTCGTCGGAGACCGCCCAGAGCGAGGCGAGCACGGCGCGCGCGCCGGCGTACTGGAACGCCCGGGTGAGGCCGAGGAGCCCCTCGCCGCCCATCTCCTTGCCGAGGGCGGTGTCGCAGGCGGAGAGGGTCACCAGCTCGGCGTCCAGCCGCACCTGCTCGAACACCTCCCAGGCCTGCAGGAGCCCGTTGTCGCGGCCCGGCGCGGCGCCTTCCGGCGCCGCCAGCGCGAGCGCCGAGTCGAGCGGGAACTGCTCGTCGAGGTAGCCGTGACAGGCGAAGTGAAGGTACCGCGCGCCCGGCGCGGCCGCCCGCGCCCGCCCCTCGCTGGCGTCGGCGCCGAGAAAGGCCTGCGCGCGGTCGGCGAAGAGCGCGGTCAGGGTCTCGACTTCCCGGCGGGTGGAGGGCAGGGGCGTGAAGCGCGCGCCGCGCGCGGCGAGCGAGCGGAGCTCGGGGTCGGCCGGCGCGGCGCGGCCGCCGGCGAGACCGGCCGCGTACGCCGGATCGCCGAAGGCCACCAGCGCCTGCGGCGGCTGACCGTCGCGCTCGCGGCGGGCCGCCTTGCGCAGCTCGGCGTAGACGGTGACGGACGTCGCCACGTGGAGAGGGCGCCAGGCGGCGAGATAGCTGCCGGCGGCCCCGTCGCCGCCCTCGGCGCGGACCAGCGCCGCGAAGGGGAGCGCGTGCAGCGGGCCGTCGGGGGAGAGCAGGAGGCGCTCGCCGCGCGCGATCGCCTCCTCGGCGGGGCGGACCAGCAGGTCGTAGAGCGCGCGCCCGTGCGCCAGGAGCGCCGGCAGGTCCGCCGGGTCGCGGCGCTCGATGAGATTGCGGAACGCCCGCACCCGCTCGCGCAGGTCGGCCTCGCCGGCGGCGATCTCGGCGACGGTGAGCCGCGGCGTCCCCGGCTCGAGCGCGAAGAGCACGCTCCGCCGGCGGCCGACGGCGTAGCTCAGCAGGACGGTCCCCGGATCGAGCGCCGCCGCGGCCCCTGCGAGGTCGAGGGGCTGCGGGTCGACCAGCGCGGCGACGCGCGGCGCGGCCTCGCGCATCCGCCGGGCGATGGCCGCCCGCCGGTCGTCGAGGTCGCGGAGCCGCGCGCGCAGCGGCTCGACCGCCGCGGCGCCGCCGTCGAGCCGCGCCAGCTCCGCGCGCAGCCGCTCGTGCTCGGCGTCGGCCTCGGCGCGCTCCCGCGCCAGCTCCGGCGGCAGCTCGGCCGCGAGCAGCAGGTCGCGCTGGGCGAGGAGGGCGAGGAACGAGCGGGCGCGGGAGCGCTCGAGGACGTGGAACGCCGCGGCGGCGTCGCCTTGCGCCAGCAGGGCGTCCATGCAGGCGCGGTAGAGGTCCATCGCTTTGACGCCGAACCCCGACCGCGCCTCGTCGCGGCCGCCGAGGCGGGCGGTCTGCGCCTCGAGCGCGTCGAGCGCGTCGCAGAGCAGCGGCGTCGCTCCCGCCGCGTCGCCGCCGGCGCGGCGGGCCTCTCCGAGATCGTGCAGCAGCCGCGCCTCGGCCCAGCTTCCAGGCGCCAGGCGCTGCTGGATCGCCAGCGCGCGCTCGAAGCTCGCGGTGGCCGCCGCGGTGTTCCCTTCCGCCCGCTGCACTCGGCCGAGGGCGTTGAGCACCGCCGCCGCCTCGAGACTGGCGGGCGCTCGCTGCTCGAAGATCGCCAGCGCGCGCTCGAGGTGCGCCCGCGCCGCGGCGAAGTCTCCGCGCTCCCGCGCCGCCTCCCCGAGGTTGCTCAAGCTGGCGGCGACCGCGACGCTCGCGGGCGCCCGCCGCTCGCGGATCGCCAGGGCGCGCCGGTGCGCGTCCTCGGCGGCCGCGAACTCGCCGCGCGCATCGGCGAGCACGCCGAGGTCGTTCCAGCTTGCGGCGACGTCGAGGCCGTCGGGCGCCAGGCGCTCGCGCAGCGCGAGCGCGCGCCGCAGGAAGTCCTCGGCGGTGGCGAGGTCGCGCCGCTCGGTGGCCACGAACCCGAGGTTGATGAGGCTCGTCGCTACCTCCAGGGTGTCCGGCGCCAGCCGCTGCTTGATCGCGAGCCCGCGCCGGAGGTGGTCCTCGGCGCCCGTCAGGTCGCCGCGGCGCATGAGCGCGTAGCCGAGGTTGTTGAGACTGCCCGCCTCGTCGGCGCCGCCGGGGACCACCCGCTCGCGGATCGCCAGCGCCCGGCGGTGGAAGGCCTCGGCGGCGGCGAGGTCGCCCCGGATCGCCGCGGCGATGCCCAGGTTGTTGAGGCTCGACGCGATCTCGGCCCGGCCGGGCGCCAGCTTCTCCTGCAGCGCCAGCGCCCGGCGGTTGTGCTCGTCGGCGCCGGCGGCGTCGCCGCGGTTGAGCGCCAGCACTCCCAGGCCGTTCAGCGTCCGCGCCAGCTCCAGGCTCTCCGGCGCGAGCCGCTCCAGCAGCGCCAGGGCGCGGCGGTACTCGCTCTCGGCCGCCGCCAGGTCGCCCCGGCGCGACACCGTGCGCGCGAGCAGGTGCAGGCCGCGGGCGGCGGCCACGTTCTCCGCCGCGGCGCCGCCGGCGTGGGCGAGCGCCCGGCGAAAGCAGTCCTCGGCGCGCGGCCAGTCGTTGCGCCGATCGAAGGTTATGCCCCAGGCGCGCAGCACGAAGCCCGCCGCCTGGGGCTCGCCGGTCCGCTCGAGGCCGGCGAGGGCGGCGGCGGCGGCGGCGTCCGCGGCGGGCCAGGCGCCGGCGTCGGCAAGGGCCTGCGACGCCCGCCAGGTGAGCCAGGCCGCCAGGCGCACCTCGCCGCCGGCCGCGGCGCGGGCGGCCGCCGCCCGCCAGCTCGCGGCGGCCGCTGCAGGGTCGCCGGCGGCGAGCACGACGCGCGCCCGTTCGTGCCGGGCGAGGAGATCGTCGTCCAGGCGTGGGCGCACGGCGAGCCCCCAGGTCCCCCGCGTCATCGTCCAGCGCATCCGGCGCCCGCCGCGGCGGCCCTCGAGCGTCACCGGGCCTCGCGGCCATTCCTCGATCTCCACCTCGACGACGTCCCAGGGCGAGCGGATGCGGCCGCGGGGGGCGGGGCGGCGCGCCGGCGGCGCCGCGGCGCGCGACCAGATCAGGAGCAGATCGTCCGGCAGAACACCGGCAAGGGCCGCGGCCGAGCCCTCCTCGACCGTCTCGACGACGGCGCCGGCCGGGGTCGAGCGGGCGGCCAGCGGCGCGGCGGCAGGGCCCGAGGCGAAAACGGCGAGCGTCGTGACGGCGGCGAGGAAGGAGGCGCGACCGCTCATGGCGTCTTGCGCGGCGCGGCGAGCGCCGCCTCGATCGCGGCGAGCGCCGCCTCGATCGCGGCGTTGTCGGGTGCCGCCTCGCGGGCCGCTGCGAGCCGCTCACGCGCCGCCTCGCGGAGGCCGAGCGCGAGATCGGCGGCGGCGAGAAGCGTGAGAGCCTGGGGAGTCGTCTCGGCCGAAAGCGACGCCGCGAGCGCCGCGCGGCCGGCGGCGGCCGCGGCGGGCAGCGTCTGGAACCGGGCGCTGGCGAGGAGCGCCGGCGTCCTCGGGCCGCGCACCTTCCAGACGTAGCTTCCGCCCGGCCGCAGCGCTCCCGCAGGCACCTGGACGCCGGCGGTCTCGGTCGCGGCCTCGATCTCGGTCTCGAGGAGGACGTGGCCCTCCTCGTCCTCCACCGCGACCCGATAGCGGGTGAGATCGGGCACGGGCGCGAAGCGGAGGAGGACCGGCTCCGCGAGGATGGCCTCGCCGTCCCGCGGCGCCAGCACGCGCACGGGGGCGTCGCCGCGGATCCGCACCGCGGCGGCCCGCCCGCCCGGCCGGGCTCGCGGGTCGATCGGGGGGAGCTGCGGCAGCGGCGGCACCTTGGGCAGGGCGCGGACTGCGCCCGCCACGGCCGTCGGGCCGGCGGCGGCGACCGTAGCCGCGGCCTCGCCGTCCAGCTCCCAGCGCCCGCCGTCGGCGAAGGCGAGCGCGACGCGCGCGCCGGGCGCGGCGACGACGCGCGTGCCGGCCGCAAGCCAAGCGAACAGGTGGAGAGGGACGCGGCGGCCGGCCGCGGCAACTGTCCAGGCGTCTCCGGCGAGCCAGAAGACGACGGCGACGTCGTCGTTCGCCGGCGCGACGGGATCGACCGCGGCACGCCCCGGGGCGCCCGCCGGAGCCATGGGCGCGCCTGGAGAGAGTGCCGCCGCATGAGCCACGGCAAGCGTCACCAAACCGATGAGAGCTGCGACCATGCGCCGCCTCACGCGGCTTCCTCGTCGGGGAACGCCGCGAGCCGCCCACGCAGCACCAGCGCGGCGGCCACCACGAGCGCCATCGCCAGCACCGGCGCCGCGACCGGCAGCACGACGCCGGCGGCGCGGAACAGCACCCACGCCGCGAGCAGGTGGAGAAGCGCGGCGCCGGCCGCGACGGCCGCCGCGGTGCGCCGCCGCGCCAGGCAGAGCGCGGCGGCCGCCGGTGCGCTCGCCAGCAGCCACAGGACGGCGAGGGCCGGGCCTGCCGGGGCGTCGCGCACCGGGCGTCCGGCAAGGAGCGTGTGCGCCGCGAGCGCCTGGAGGACGACGCCCGAGACGCTGCGCGAGCCGCCGCCGCCGGGCGGGACGCGATAGAGGTCGTCGCCGCCGCCATCGGAGCCGCCGCCCACCAGCAGCACCCGCCCGCGCAGGAGCGCCGGCCGCCGTGTCACGACGAGCGGCAGCTCATGCCAGGAGACCACCGGGATGCGCCGCCAATCCACGCGATGATCGATCCAGAAGGGCTCCGCCGGCCCCGCGCGCTCGACACGCGCGGTCGAGCTGCGGAGCGCCGCGGCGGCGGCGCCGGCCGCCGC
>JBIOUG010000014.1:0-8945 GCA_044866775.1 Thermoanaerobaculia bacterium
TGGCCTTCGCGCCTAGTCCTCGCCGTGCAACTGGTCCTTGAGCTGCTCGACCGCCGGGTCGTACACCCGGTTCGCCCACAGCACGTACGCCGCGGTCAACGCCCAGGCGAGGAGGATGACGCCGACGCCGATCGGGATGCCGAGAGTCGTCGCCGCGCCGATGCGCCGGGCGAGCGCCGCCGGGTCGAGGGCGATGAGGAGGACGAAGCCGTAGTAGGAGACGAAGAGCGCCGCGGTCAGCGCGAGCGAGATCGTCCAGCGCCGCGACACGATGTGCCGCAGCTCCGGCGAGTCGAGGATCTCGCGGGCCGTCCGGCGCGCGCTCAGTGACCGACTCCTGCCCGCTCGGGAGCGGGCTCGGCGAGCACGAATGCCTCGGTGCGGCGCACGAAGGACATCAGGTAGCCGTTGCAGTCCATGATGCCGGCCAGGGCGTCGGGGTGGCTGCCGGTCCGCGCCGCGAAGCCGAGCTGCGACTTGTAGGAGCGGACCGCCGCGAGCTTCGCCGCCGCTTCCCCCTGGTACAGCCGCTCGGGGAGGCAGAGCTGCGTCTCCTCGCCGTACTCCGTGTCGTCCGGCAGCGCGGCGGGCCAATCCGGCCGGAAGCGGTGCCGCGCCAAGCTGGCGATCCAGGCCGGGTCGGCGCCGGCGCAGCGCTCGTCCATGCACGGGCAGGCGACGGCCGCCGGGGCGGGGTACCAGCAGTCCGGGTGCGGCGTCGACTTCGGCGTGTGGGCGTGGATGACCGCGTAGGCCACGGCGCGCGGGCGGTCGAGCTCGCCGTTGAGCTGGCGCACGAAGCTGCCGAGCGCCGCGTGGTCGGCGTGGCCGTCGAGCCAGTGGGTGGTCGCGAGCAGCGTGCGCTCGGACGTCGCGGCAATCCGCTCGCGCAGCGACGCCATCAACGTCTCGGCCGTCAGCTCGGTCGCCGGCCCTTCGTCGTAGCCGCCCTCGCAGGTCTCGCAGTCGCTGCATTTGCCGAAGTCGGAGCGGCGGAGCGGTTTTTTGGGCTCGCCGGCGGCGAGGTTCTTCCACGCCGCGCCGAGCCCGGTGTCGGGGTAGCCGAGGAAGGTCGGCGGCGGCAGCCCGAGCGCCGCCGCGGCGGCAGCGCTTTCGCCGCGCCGCACCTCGGCGAAGCTGTCGGGCTCCGGGGTGGCGAGGTTCGACAGATCCAGCGCGTCGCACGTCGCGCCGCGCACCGAGCTGGTCTTCCAGAAGCGGCAGGCCTCGCAGTAGGCGTCGCCGTCGGTGGTGACGATGACGGCGAACGGCTTGCCCTGCTCGCGGTAGGCCGCGACGAGGCCGGCGAAGCCGAGCATCTCGTCGTCGGGGTGCGGGCCGATGACGAGCAGGCCGTCGTACTTCGTCAGCGCCTCGTTGTCGCAGGCCGGCTCGGCCGGCGGCGCGAGCGCCGGGGCGGCCGCGGGATCGGCGCAGACCGCCGCCGCCGGCGCCGTCGGCGCGCGATGCGCCGCGGCGTCCGCCGGGGCAGCCGGAGCCGCCGGCGGCGCGCCGTACTGCGGCCCACATCCCGCCGCGCCGAGCAGGCCGAGCGCAGCCGCTACCGCGATCCGGGAGGCGGTCCCGGAGCCGACCGCACGTCCATGGCTGTCGTTCATCGCGCGTATCCTACTCGCCCGGCGTTTGACCGGCACAGGGTTGGCGCTGTATCCTGGCGTTAACATCCTTGGATCCGCCTCCCTGAGGACCCGCGGGCTAACCCGCCCGGCGGGTCCGGCCGGTCTGCTCTCCTCGAGGAGGGGACGATGGCACCGTTGCTGCTGGCTCTCGCCTTGCTCGCCCAGACCCAGACCGACAGCGACCGCGCCTACGTCACGCAGATGGCCTACGCGCGCCTCGACCGCGCCCACGCCATCGCCGCCGATCCCGAGATCCTGAAGGCGATCGCGGCGAGGAACGCCGCCGGCGAGACGCTGGATGCCATCCGCACCAAGGACGCGGCCTGGGTCAAGGACCGTACCCTGCCGCTGCGCAAGGAGCTGGTGCAGAACGCCTGCGCGCGCCGGCTGCGCGAGCTGGTGGCCGCCGACAAGCTCATCGTCGAGGGTCTGGTGATGGACGCCCAGGGCGCGCTCGTCTGCAGCACCGCCGAGACCTCCGACTACTGGCAGGGCGACGAGGCCAAGTGGCAGCGCACGGCGCAGTCCAAGGGCGGCAGCTTCGTCGACGAGCCCGCGCTCGACGCGAGCACGGGCGTCTATGCGGTCCAGCTCAGCGTCCTGGTCAAGGACCGCGCGACGACGCTGGGGGCGGTGACTCTCACCTTGCGACTCCGCGCCCCCGCCGCCGCGAAGACCAAGCCCTAGCTCGGCTCGCGCTCAGGACGCGGGTGCGCCGCTCACCTCTCGTGGACGAGCGCGATCTCCTGGACGATCGCGCCGCCGGCGCGATTCACGGCGTAGGTGGCGGGATCGTCCTCGGCGAAGGCTTGGGTGACGAGGTTCTTGGCGCCGAGCTCGAGCTCCCCGAGGCGCCGCACCGCCGCGAGATCGGCCGGGCCCATCTCACTGCGCAGGGGCAACTCCGCCAGCTCCTGGCGATCGCGCACCAGGACGATCAAGAGTCGCTCCGTGCCCGCCTCCTGATCGAAGGTGAACGAGTGGCGCGGGTCCGGCAGGACCACCTTGACGCCGGCGCGGATGCGATCGGCACCGAGATCGCTCTCGCGCGCCGGGAAGAGCAGCCCCGCCCTGCCGTCCGCTCCGTGCTGCACGACGGCGAGGTAGCCCTCGGTGTTCGACTCGACGACGAGCTGGATCCGGTCGCCGCTGCGGAAGACGCGCCCCACCTCCACCTCGGCCACGACCTTGCCGTGATCGTCGACTTCCTGGATCCAGAAGCGGACGCCGATCGAGCGCACCGGCTCCGCTGTCGCCGGGACGGGCGGCGGGCCGCCGTGCACGCGGCGCGTGACCGGCTGCGGGAGCGGCGAGCGGGCTCGTGTCACCTTCTCCGGCGCTTCCGCCGGCAGGTCGTTGCGGGGCGGCTTGGCTTCGCGCTCGCGCGGCGAGATGTGGATGACGTTGAGAGAGCGATCCCCGAACATCGCCTTGGCGCCGGCTTCCTCGCTCGGCGCGGCCGGATCGCTCGCCAGGACGAGGAGCAACAGAACCCATCGCGTCACGGTCGGTTCTCCCTGATCAGCCGCAAGGCTTGGCTTGGATCCGCTTGAGGATCTCGGTGCCGACCTTGGCCTTGGTCAACTCGATGAGGCCGGCGGGAGCGGTGTTGAAGGCACACTCCTCGGCGCTGTCGATCGCATTCAGCACGATCTCCTCCGGCACGCCGCCCTTGACCATCGAGATCACGTCGGCGTTGGTCATCCCCTGCGGCGCGCTCGCCGCCGCGCCGGCGCCGAGCGCCTTCGCCCCGGCGTCGCCGCCCTTGGTGCTCCGGATCTCGTTCTGGCTGAGCAGCGTCTGGTACTTCTTCATCGCCGCCTGCACCCGCTGCAGCGGCGCCGGCGCCTGCCTGCGGCCGCCCGCGATCGGCGCCTGACCGCTCACCCCGCGCAGGACGTTGAGCGAGGCCCGGCCGACCGAGCCGGCGATCGACCCCTCGTAGGGCTTGGCGAAGAAGTCCTCCTTCGGGTTGAGCGACAGGGCGCTGTTGTAGTGCTGCGCCGCCTGCTCGAGGTAGCGCAGGGTCGTCTCGGTGCCGTCCGCGCCGTAACCCATCGCCTCGTAGGCGAGGCCGAGGGCGTACTGCCGGTAGGCCTCTTCCAGCGGGTTGGGCAGCGCCGGCCGCGCCTCGATCGTCTCGGAGTAGCGGCTCCACAGGCCCGCCTCGGCCAGGTTGATGAAGTCCTCGAAGCTCCCTTTCGGCACCAGGACCTGCAACAGCTCCTCGGTCGGCGTCAGCTTGTAGACGATCTGCCCGACCGTCTCCTGCACCGCCTGGCTCACCCGGTCGGCTGCGGTCGGCGCGCCGTGGCCGTCCTGGAACTCCTGGTTGTAGGCGAGGTCCAGGGAATCCGCGAAGAGCGTCTTCTTGGCACCCTGATCCTGCACGACGTAGGAGGCCCCGAGGCGGTGATTGACCACCTGATAGTGCAGCGTCACCTGCACCTCGCGGTACTGCGTCTTCCCTTTGTCGTCCTTACCGACGGGCTCGAGGCGGGTGCCGGTGCGATTCTCCCACTTGGTGTCGAAGCTGTTGTGCAGCACCGTCACCTCGACGACCGTCTGCGGCCGCTGGGCGTCGAGGGTGAGGCGCGCGTCGTGCTGCACGAGCTCGCTGCCGAGCTGCGTCGCGATCTGCTCGGCGATCGCCTGCTCGTCGTGGCCCTTCCCCTTGCCGATGGCGGCGATCCGCGTGCCGGTGATCAGGATCTCGGGCGGATTCGTGCGGCGCAGGGTGACCAGCTTCTTCATGACCCCGAAGCCTTCCTTCGCGTGCAGACTGCCGGCGCCGAGCAGGGCGAGGAGAAAGCAGAACGAGAATCGGGTGAGCGCTCTCATGCTCCGTTTCCTTTCATTGGGACGCGTCCACGATCGTCGGAGCGCCGATCCGCAGATCGGCAGGGCCTTGCACTGGGTGGAGCTGCGGGTTCTGCCGCGCATTCTTCTCTCCCAGGACGCCGGTTGCGACCTTGCGCGACAGGTCGGCGAAGACATCTTTCAAGGTGCGGGGCTCCTGCCCCTCCCGCAGAGCGGCGAGCAGGTAATAGGTGAAGAAGCTGTTCTGCAGCTTGTCGCTCTCCCACGACTGCTCGTTCGAGTCGCTCGAGGTGATCAGGTAGCTCCCCTCGACGGAGGTGAAGAGCCTGGCGGTGTCGGCCGACACGCCGAGCGCGGTGATCGAGAGGTTCTTCTCGCCCGGGCGAAGCGCCTGTCCGCTGTAGCAGGTGTCGAGGAACGTGACCTTGCGCCGCGCCTTGATCAGCGAAACCTTCTCGGAGAAGTTCTGGAACTCGAGGGCGTCGACGAACATGTTGTCGCGGTTCGTGTCGTGGGTGACGATGTAGCCGACGCCTTGCAGGCCCAGCTCGCCCTCGCGCGGCGAGCCGTGGCTGCTGATGTAGACGACCAGCAGGTCCTCCTCCCGAGCGCGGAGGAAGATCCACTGCAGCTCCGTGAGGATCTCCTCCCGCGTCGCCTTCTCGTCGACCAGCAGCCTGACGTGGCTCGGATCGAAGCGCCCTCCCTGCGGGTCGACCAGGAAGTCGCGGAAGTCGCGGGCGTCCTTGGCGGTATAGCGGAGCTTCGGGATGCGGGCGTCCGCGAACGTGCCGATCCCGACCACCAGCGCGTACTTGTCGCGGATCGGGCCGAGGTTGGCGAGCGGGGGCGCCGCGGCGCCGCCGGCCCCGCCGCAATCGAGATCCGAGACGCCGTTGAGGACGGCGCGATCGGCGTAGACGCGCGCCTTCGCCTCCTGGCCCAGGGCCTTGGCGCTGCAGGCCGAGTACTTCCACGCCTCGCCCAGCGAAGGACAGAGGTCGCGCGCCGTGGCGAGTCGGTTGAGCAGCGCGGCGTGATCCGGCTGGCCCGTGGCGGCGAGGCGGGCGACCTCGGCGACGATCTGCCGCGCCTGCCGGCAGCCGGCGCTCTCCTGCGCCCGCGCCGGTCCGGGCAGCGCGGCCGCGGCCAGCAGGACGAGAGCCGCGAGGAAGCGCGGCGGCACCCCGCGCCGGTCAACGAAAATCATCGTGGACCCGGCGGATCAGCGCCGCGAACCGGGGAGAGCCGCGCACGGCGGAGAAGTGTTCGCTCGTCTCGAGGTCGTCGAGCAGCGCCTGTCGATCGAAGGCCGGGCGCGCATCGCCGCGCAACAGGAGCGTCATCGATCGCTCGAGGTGGTCGAGGGCGGCGGGGCCACGGCGCTGCGCCGCGAGGCACGCACCGAGGTTGTAGTTGGCCTCGATGCTCTCGGGCTCGAGCGCCAGGGCCTTGCGCAACGCCGCCTCGGCCTCCGCGGCGGCCCCCAGCTCGAGGGCTGCGCCGCCAAAGTTGGCCCATGCAATGGCGTTCTCGGCGTCGAGACGGGTGGCCTCGCGAAAGCGGACCCGCGCCTCTGGGAAGCGCTCCTGGGCGGCGAGCTCGGCCCCCTCCTGCAAGTCCCTTGCGGCCCGCAGCATCCGCGGCTCGATCTCGGCCAGATACCGCTCCGCCAGCTCGGCGTCGAGCTTGAGGCCGGCGACATCGTCGCGCAGCGCGCGGGATTCGTCGGCCGAGAGCGCTCCGTCGACACCCAGCGTGCGCACCCGCGCCCGCAGCGCCGTTCGTGCCTCGTCGCTCAGCTCCGCCGGCGCGAAGGGGCTCCAGCGCGCAGCGAGGTCGCGGAGGCTGTAACCGCTCAGCTCCGAGAGCCCCGCGAGAACGGTCACGAGCCCCACGACGCCGCCACCTGCAATCAGCCGCCTCCACAAGCGCCCCATCGACAGCCCTCCCGAGCACGCGAAACCTCAACCCGGCGCAACGAAGCGCCAGGCAGTCATCGCACCTAAGAACTTGGTCTGCTTAGTATACCCGAAGCGCTGCGCGGGATCTATCTGAACCGCCGCTCTCCTACGAGGGTATAGAGTGACTTTCCTTGGAGGTTGTCATGCAAGCCCCAGTCCGTAAGCTTCTTCTTGGCCTCTTCGCGCTCCTGGTCTTCGCGCCGGCCGCCGCGCAGGCGAGCACGGTGGCGCAGGTCAAGGCCCGCGGCAAGCTGGTGATGCTCTGCTATCCCCACCCGCTGAGCACCTTCGTCAAGCGCGGCAAGACGCCGGGCACCTTCGAGGGCGTCGACGTGTCGCTGGTGCAGACCTTCGCCAAGGCCCTGGGCGTGCCGCTCGAGATCAAGCCGGTGGCGGACTTCAACGACCTGATCCCGGCCCTCCGCCGCGGCGAGGGCGACGTCATCGGCAGCTCCTACAGCATCACCAAGGAGCGGGCGGCGCAGGTCGACTACTCCGAGCCCTACTTCCCGGTGCTGGTGATGGTCATAGTGCGCACGGACAGCCCGATCCGCCGCCAGGAGGACCTGCGCGGCAAGACGGGCGCGACGGTCCCCGGCTCGAGCCAGGAGGAGCGGATGAAGGCGGTGCCGGCGGTGGTCCTCCACCACGTCGACAGCTCGCCGGAGAACTACGCAGCGGTCGCCAAGGGCGAGGCCGACTTCGCGTTCATGGACTCGACCTCCGTCCTCACCAATCTGCCGCGCTTCGCCAGCCTGAAGGTCGCCTTCCACCTCCCGGGCACCGAGTACTACGGCTACGCGGTCACCAAGGGGAGCGACCTGCGCCAGGCCCTCTCCGACCACATCGCGACGCTGCGCCGCAGCGGCCTGCTCTACGACGTCATCCGCCGCCACTTGGGCGAGAAGGGCGTCGAGATGTTCAAGCTCGTCCAGCAGACCCCGTAGCGCGCCGGCGCCCGCCCGGCGCGTGTTTGACGGTCCCAGCGGCCTCCGATAGCCTGCCGCACGGCCCTCGGAGCACCCGATGAGCGAGCTGCGGCGCATCACCGAGCAGTACCGCCTCGACAAGCTGGTGCGGGCGAGCGCCGCGGCGAGCGTCTTCCGTGCCACCGACCTGCGCTCGGGCGCCGCCGTCGCAGTCAAGCTCGTCACCGAGGGAGGCGGCGCGGAGTCCGAGGCGCAGCGCGAGCGCTTCCGCCGCACGGCGCGGCGCCTGCAGGTGGTCGCGCACCCGGCGGTGCCGCACGTCCTGGACTTCGGCTTCACCACCCTCGGCAACGCCTTCCTGGTCAGCGAGCTGCTCTACGGCACGACGCTCGAGGTGTTCACCGGCTCGCCGGCGCCGCGCGTCCTCGCACTGCTGCTCCAGGCCGTCGACGGCCTCGAGGCGATGGCGCAGGCCGGCGTCGCCCACGGCAACCTCCGGCTCGACAACCTCCTCGTCACCCCCGCCGCCGAAGGCGAGCAGGTGAAGCTCCTCGGCCTCGGCACGGCGGCGCTCCGCCCCGGCGAGGACGCCGAGGCGCCGGAGGGGAGGCGAAGCGACCTGCGGGCGCTCGCCATCGCGATCGGCGAGCTGCTGGGGATCGGCATGCCGGTGGGCGCCGCCGCGGCGCGCATCCACCTGCCGCGCACGGTGGCCGGCGTGCTGCACGACCCCGAGGCGCTGCAGGGGCTCCTCCAGGACCTGCTGCGCGAGGACGGCAAGGCGGCGCCGCCGGCGTACGAGGAGGTTCGTGCCGCGCTGCGCCGCGCTCTCTCCGGCGGCGGATGGCGGGCCGCGCGCGGCAACGAGACGGCGACCGCGGCGCGCGCGGCGCCCGCGGTCCTGCGCGCGGTGACGGTGCCGGCGCCCCCTGCCGCGGCGGCGCCGCGGCTCGGTGACGACGCAACGACAGTGGTGATGCCGCCCGCGGCCCCCACACCGCGCGCCGACGACGATTCGGGCACGCTCGTGCTCGATCCATCCGCGGCTCCGCTGCCGACGGCACGGATGGATGCCGATGCGGCCACGGCCGAGCTCCCCGTCCTACGGCCGAGCCCCTGGCTGAGGCTGCTCCGGCTCTGGCAGCGGCCCTGGACGAAGGTGCTCGCGGCGCTACGGTCGCTGCGGCTGCTCCGGCAACGGCGATGGATCGCGGTGGCCGCCGCCGTGCCCCTCGCCCTGCTCCTCGCCGCGCTCACCCTCTGGTCGCTCGGCGACGACGCACCCCAGGCCGGCGCCCAGCCCGCCGGCCTCCAGGCGAGCGCCGATCCGTCTTCGCCGCTGCCGGCGGCGGCGCCGCGGCGGGCGGAGAGGACCGCGCTCGTCCACCCGCAGATCGAGCTGGCGGAGGCGCGCCTCGCCGCCGGCGACCGCGAGGGCGCCTGGGCGGCGATCCCGGGGGGCGAGCGCGAGCGCTTCTCGGCCGGCGAGCGCGACCGCTACCAGCGCCTCGCCGACACCGTGGCCGCCGAGCGCCGTGAGCGGCTGGCAGGCGAGCTCGCCGCCGCCCTGCGGGCCGGCGATCTCCCCCGCC
>JBIOUG010000015.1:0-10942 GCA_044866775.1 Thermoanaerobaculia bacterium
CGCCGGCGCCGGCCGCGCGCCCGGCGCCGCGGCCGGCCGGCACGGTGGACGCCGGGGCGCGCTCGGCCGCCGCCTCGGGAACGAAGAGCGGCAGCGCGTCCGGTGGCGGCGTGACGGCCGGCGGGCGCTCGGGCCGCTGCGCTCGGCCGGCCGGCGGCCGGGCGCTCGCGGGCTCCGGCTCGAGCGGCAGATCGAAGAGGCTCGGCTCGTCGTCCGGCTCGAAGCGGCGCGGCGGCATCGTCAGCGGAACGGCAGGTACTTGACGTAGATCCGGTACAGCAGGTCCTGCGACCGCTGCTGATAGGTCTGCGCGAACAGGTAGTGGCGGCGGGTCTCGGCGTCGTCCGGCGCCAGGTTCAGCGCCTCGGTCAGGTGCGTCTCGGCCCGCTTGACGTCTCCCTGCTGCAGCGCCTGCACGCCGAGGTTGTGGTACGAGTCGACGAGGAGCCGCGTCACGACCGGGTTGGCGGGGTCGCTCTCGCGCAGCACCCAGAGCTTCGGCACCAGGTACTCCCAGTCCTGCTGCCGGAACATGTCGACCTGGGAGGTGAGCGGCTCGAGGCCAGCTTTCGCCTGCCGCAGGAGCTCGGCGTCGGCGCCGGCGAGTGGCTGTAGGGCGGCGGCGCGATCGAGGCTCTCGACCGCGCCGAGATACTCGCGCCGGGCGGCGGCCTCACGCGCCGCGGCCAGCAGCGTCTCGCGCCGCGTCGCCTGCTCCGGCGCCAGCACGCGCGGCGCGGTGGCGGGCGCGGGCGAAGGCGCTTCCCACTGCTTGATGAGCGCCTGCGCTTGCTCGTAATGGGGATTGCCGGGCGGCAGCCGCCGGAGCTGGGCGATGGCCATCGACGTGCGCCCGGACTGGTGGAGCTCCGCCGCGCGGGCGATCGGGTCCTTCTCGGCCGCCGGCGCCGTTGACGGCTCCTCTTGCGAGTTCGGGAAGAGGCGCTCGCGGTTCTGGAAGACGAACCAGCCGCCGGCGGCGACGAGCGCCAGCACGGCGCCGCCGACGAGCGCGAACTTCCGCAGGCCGCCCGGGCGCGCCGCCGCCACGGCCGGACGCTCGCGCTTCTCCGCCGCGCGCGCCTCGCCCGGCTCCGGCGGGACCAGGATCTCCTCTTTGAGCTCCTCCGCCCCGCCGCGCTCGCCGCCCGGCGGCAGCGACAACTCGAGCGGCATGCCGGCTGCGGCGGCCGGCGCCGGCCGCGGCGGCAGCGGCGTCTTGCCGGCCTCGATCTGCTGCAGGTACTCGCGCGCCGTCAGGTGCCCGGGCTGCATCTCGAGCACCTGCTCGAACGCCCGCCGCGCCGCCGCCGTGTCCCCCGCCTCGAGGCGCGACAGGCCGTCGTGGAAGACCTCCTCCACCTGCCGCTCGCCTTCGGCCTTGAGCTTGCGCGCCTGGTCGATGCGGCGCGCCGCCTCCTCGTGGTCGATGTCGATCAGGAAGATCCGCGACCAGGCGTCGATCGCCCCCTGGGGGTCGCCGCGGTCGAACGCGCGCTGGCCGTCGCCCAGGAGCTCGGCGATGCGGCGGTCGCTCTCGGACTCGGCGCCGGCCGGGGGGCCGCCGAAGAGCTCGTCGCCGCCGGCGAAGAGAGCGTCGGTGGCGAGCGGCACGCCGCGCGGCGGCGTCTCCGGCGCGGGTGGCGCCGGCGGCGGCGGCGCGGCGGCGAGGTCCGGGTGCGTCGGATCGAGCGACCGCGCCTTGGCCAGCAGGCGCTCGGCCTCGTCGCGGTTGCCCGCCTGCTGCGCCGCGCGGGCGGCAGCCAGGAACCTGGCCACGTACGGCTCGGCCTCGAGGCGCGCCTGCGCCGTCTCGACCAGCGCCGCGAGGTCCGGATCGCGCACCAGCGCCGCGCGCTCGCGCTCGGCGGTCTCGACCACCTCGCGGAAGGCCCGCCGGTCGAAGAGCGCGGTCAGCTCGAGGCGGAGCGCCGCGACGTCGGCAATCGACGGCCGGCCGAGCGGCGGCAGGTCCGGCAGCTCGAGATCGAAGCCCGCGAACAGCTCGGCCGGCGGCTCGGAGACCGGCACCGTGGCCGCAGGCGCCGGCCGGGCGAGGCCGGTGCGCAGGTCGTTGACGTGCACCGCGCCGCTCGCCCCCTGCAGCCGCTCCTGGAGCAGGCGCGCCGGCTCGAAGCGCGGGTCCATGCGCAGGATGAAGTCGCAGCCGAGCAGGGCCTCCTGCCGGCTGCCGTCCTCGGCCAGCGCCAGCGTCTGCTCGAACGTGCCGAGGATGCGCTGCTGGGTGTCCGGCGGGAGGGCGGAGTTGCCGCGGTACGTCATGGCGGGGTAGGGAAGAGTCGCCTCGGCAAGCCTCGAATCGTGGGTCGCCGGTATCGTAGCAGACTGCGGTCAAGGCGCTATATTTGCCGTCGCTTGCCGTTGCTCGAGTGCGTACCCAACGTCAGCGAGGGCCGCCGGCCCGAGGTGGTGCGGGAGCTGGCCCGCGCCGCGGCGGCTCCCGGGGTCGCCGTCCTCGACGTCTCCTCCGACCCCGACCACAACCGCACCGTCCTGACCCTCGCCGGCGAGCCGGCGGCGCTCCACGACGGGTTGCTCGCGCTCTACGAGGCGGCCCTGGCCGCCGTCGATCTCACCCGGCACCGCGGCGTGCACCCGCGGGTGGGGGCGGTGGACGTGGTGCCCTTCGTGCCGCTCGGCGAGTCGACGATGGCCGCGGCCGTGGCCGCCGCCGTGCGCCTGGGCGAGGCGGTGGCCGAGCGCTTTGCGCTGCCGGTCTTCCTCTACGAGGAGGCGGCGCGGCGGCCCGAGCGTCGGCGCCTCCCCGAAGTCCGCCGCGGCGGCTTCGAGGGGCTCCCGGCGCGGCTCGCCGATCCGGCCTGGGTCCCCGATTTCGGCCCGCCGCGCCTCCATCCCACCGCCGGCGCCACCATCGTCGGCGCCCGCTTCTTCCTGATCGCCTACAACGTCGTGCTCGACACCGCCGATCCGGAGGTGGCGCGCCGCATCGCCGCGCGGGTGCGCGAGCGCGCCGGCGGCCTGCCGGCGGTGCGGGCGATCGGCGTCTACCTCGAGAGTCGCGGCCGGGCGCAGGTGTCGATGAACCTGCTCGACTACCGCCGCACCTCGATGGCGGCGGCGCTGGCGCGCGTGCGGCAGGAGGCCGAGGCGCTCGGGACGCGCGTCGTGGCGAGCGAGGTCGTCGGCCTGGTGCCGCAGGAGGCGGTCGACGCCGCCCTGCGCGAGGCGCTGCTGCTCGAGGGCTTCGGCGGCGAGACAGTCCTCGAGCGGCGGCTCGCGCGCTACGTCGCCGCCACCCGAGCGCCCAGCCCTTCGAGCAGCCGATGAGGCAGGCTCTCGAAGGAGCCCGAGGACATGGTGGCGACGACGTCGCCGGGACGCGCTTCGGCGAGCGCGCTCTCGAGCACCTCGGCAGGTGAGGCGCAGGGCGTGGCCGGGACGCCGCCGGCCGTCAGCGCGGCCGCCAGCGCGGCGAAGTCGAGCCGCTCCTCGGGGCCGAGCCGGCCGGCGTGGAACGTGGGAGCGAAGAGCACGCGGTCGGCGGCGGCGAAGGCCTCGCGGTAGGCGTCGAAGAACATCCGCCGCCCGGCGGTCAGGCTGCGCGGCTCGAACAGCACCACCAGACGCCGCCCCGGGTAGCGCTGGCGCAGCGCCTCGATCGTCTTGCCCACCGCGGTCGGATGGTGGGCGAAGTCGTCCACCACCGCCACCCCCTCGCTCTCGCCCAGCTCGTCGAGCCGCCGCCGCACGCCGCGGAAGCGCGCCAGCGCCTCGGCCACCTGCGCCGCCGGCAGACCGTCCTGGCGCGCCGCCGCCCAGACGGCCAGGGCGTTGGTCACGTTGTGGCCGCCGGCGAGCCCGAGCGTCAGCTCGACCTCCCCCGCCTCCGGATCGCGCACCCGGAAGCGGCTCGTCTCGGGGCGGCTCTCGATCGGTCCGAGGGGCCGCACCTCGTTGCTCTCCCCGAGCCCGTAGTAGAGGACCCGGCAGGGGGCGGCGGCGGCGAGCGCACGCACCGCCGGATCGTCGCCGCAGGCCACCAGGAGACCGTCGCGCGGCAGCAGAGCGAGGAGCGCGGCGAACGCGGCGCGCAGCGCCTCCGGGGTCGGGTAGAGATCGGCGTGGTCGTACTCGACGCTGGTCAGGACGAGCGTCTCGGGCCGGTAGTGCAGGAACTTGGGGCCGCGGTCGAAGTAGGCCGCGTTGTACTCGTCCCCCTCGACCACGAAGCGGTCGCCCGAGCCGGCGTGGAAGCTCGCCGGCAGGTCCTTCGGCGCGCCGCCGATCAGGTACCCGGGATCGCGGCCGCAGGCCGTCCACACCCACGCCGCGAGCGCGGTCGTCGTCGTCTTGCCGTGAGTGCCGCTCACCACCAGCGGCCGCCGGCCGGCGAGGAAGAAGTGGGCCAGCGCCTCCGGCATCGACTTCCGCGGCAGCCCCAGCCGCTCGGCCTCGACGGCCTCGGGATTGTTGCGGTGGATGGCGTTGCCGACGATGACCAGATCGGGGCGGGGATCGAGGTGCGCCGGGTCGTAGCCCTGGAGCGGCTGGATGCCGGCGTGCTCGAGGAGGGTGCTCATCGGCGGGTAGAGCGGGCCGTCGGTACCGCGCACCCTGTGGCCCTGCTCTTGCAGCAGGCACGCGAGCGGAGCCATCCCAGTCCCCCCGACCGCGAGGCAGTAGATGTCGAGCGGGGCGAATTTCACAGCGCGTCTTCTGTGTTGAAGGCGGCGAGTGTAGCATCCACCCGAGGAGCAGAAACCCGTATGCGAAGCATCCAGAACGCCATTTTGACGCTGTTCGCCGCCGCGCTCGTCGCGGCAGCCCCCGCCGCGCTCGCCGCCGGCGCCCCCAAGGCCGTCGCCGTCGAGCCGATCAAGGACGCCGGCACCGTCGGCAAGGGCGACAAGGTCGTCCACGAGTTCGCGATCCAGAACGCCGGCGACGCGCCGCTCGAGATCACCGACGTGCAGGCCGCCTGCGGCTGCACCGCCACGACCTACGACCGCTCGATCGCCGCCGGCGCGACCGGCAAGGTGCGCGTCGAGCTCGACACCACGACCTTCAGCGGTCCGATCGCCAAGAGCGTGACCGCCTACACGAGCGATCCGGCCAACCCCAAGATCGATCTCACGATCCGCGCCGACGTGCAGCCGCTCCTCGCCGTGCGGCCCGGCTACGCGCGCTTCATCAAGCAGGCGCCGCAAGGCGTCGGCAAGGTCGAGCAGATGGTCTGGTCGCCGCGCGGCGAGGCCTTCGAGATTACCAAGGTGGACTCCCCATACTCGTTCCTCAAGGTCAGTTACCGCCCGGCCAACGACGACGATCGCGCCGCCGTCAACGCGCCGAACGGCGGCTACGTCGTCGACCTCGCGCTCGACTACGCGACGGCGCCGGTTGGCGCCATCGCCCCCGACAGGGTGGTGCTCCACACCACCCACCCGCGCCAGAAGGTGGTCGAGATCCCGTTCTCCGGCTTCATCCGGCCGCCGGTCGCGGTGACGCCGCCGGTCGTCGACTTCGGCGACATCACGATCACCGAGCCGCTCAAGTCGAGCATCCACGTGCAGGGTTTCGCCGAGGGCGTCGACTTCACGGTGACTCGAGTGGAGGACGATCTGCCGGGGTTCGAGGCTACCGTCGAGCCGGTCACGGAGGCCGACGGCAAGGAGTTCAAGATCCGCCTCACCCTGAAGCCGGAGATGCCCAAGGGCGCCTTCCACGGCACTCTCAAGCTCTACACCAACCACCCGCGCAGCCCGGTGGTCGAGGTGCCGGTCAAGGGACGCGTGCTGTAGCGCCCGGGCCCCGTCCCGGGCGTTTTCGCACCACCACACGCACGCCCGGCCGGCGTGCTCTACGGGCCGAAAACGCCCGGCACGGGGGCCGGGCGCTACACGCGCCAATGTCCGACTGGAGCCCGGTCGACCTCCTGCCCGCCGTCTGGGTGGTGGTCCTCGGCTGCCTTCTCGCCGCGGCGCTCCGCCGCTGGTACGACTGCGTGCCGGCGCCGGCCTGGGGCGCCTTCGCCCTCGCGCTCGTCGTCCTCTTCGCTCCGGTGCTCGCCGGCGGCAAGCTCCTTCTCCCGCTCGACAACCTGCGCGGCCACGCGCCGTTCACGCAGCTCCCGCCGACCGCGCCGCACGGCAACATCCTCCAGGGCGACCTGATCACGCTGGTGACGCCGGCGCTCGCCCAGGTGCGGCGGGCCTACGACGACGGGCGCTGGCCGCTCTGGAACCCGCTCGCCGGCGCCGGCATGCCGCTCCTCGCCGACCCCCAGGCGCAGGCCCTCCAGCCGCTGGCGCTCCTCGCCTTCCCGCTGCCGCTGCTGCGCGCCGCGGCGGTGACGGCGGCGCTGCGGGTCCTCCTCGCCCTCACCTTCACCTTCCTGCTGCTGCGGCGCCAGGGCCTCGCCGCCGGCCCGTCCCTCGCCGGCGCCTTCGCCTTCGGACTCGGCGGCTTCCTCCTCCTCTGGCTCGGGTGGCCGCTGGCCAATGCCGCCGCCTGGCTGCCGGTCGTGCTCTACGCGATGGTACGAGCGGCGCGCGCGGGGGGGCGGCGCGACTTCCTGCTCCTGGCGCTGGCGCTCTGGGGCCTCCTTCTCGCCGGGCACCCGGAAGCGATCCTCTACGCGCTGGCGCTCGCCGCCGCCTTCGCCGCCAGCCTGGCGCTCGAGCAGCCCCGCGCCACGCGCCTCCGGTTCGTGCGCCGGACGGCCCTCGCGCTGCTCATCGCCGCGGCGGCTGCCGCCCCCGCGCTCCTGCCGGCCGCCGACTACCTGCCGCAGACCCTGCGCGCCGAGCGCCTCGGCGCCGCGGCCGCATCACCACCAGCCCACGCTGCGGCCCCGGCGCGCTGGGTGCCGCTCATCGCCCCGAACGCCTTCGGCAACAGCCGCTACGCCCACTACTGGGGCCTCTCAAATACCAACGAGGACGCCTCCGGCTTCGCCGGCACGGCGGCCCTGCTCGCGGCGCTCCTTGCCGTGGCGGCCCGCCCGCGCCTTCCCCAGGAGCGGGTCGCCCTCGCGGCCGGCGCACTGGCGCTCCTCTGGATCATCCATCCGCCAGGAGTCGACCGTCTCCTCGCCGTCCTCCCCGACAGCCGCCGGCCGCTGCTGCTGGTCAACTTCGCCGTCGCCTACCTCGCGGCGTGCGCGCTCCAGCGGTGGCGATCGCCTTCTGAGGCAGCGCAGCCGTCGGACGGGCTGCGCGAAGAGCCGGGTAGGGGAAGCAGGGCGGCGTGGGTCGAGCGCTTCGCCGTCATCATCGTCGCGGCGGGGCTCGCGGCGGCGCTCGTCTGGGCCACGATCGCCTTCGCCGATCCGGCCCGGCCCGAGACACTGGCCGTCCTGCGCTGGGGCTGGTTCCACTGGCAGATGCGATTCCTGGCGTTGGCCGCGCTGGTCCTTCTGCTGGGGAGAGGTCGCTCGTGGGCGCCGGGTGCCATCGCGGCCCTCATCGCCGCCGAGCTAATCCTCCTCCACCTGCCCGCCAACCCGTCGATGCCCAAGCGCCTCGCCCTGCCCAAGAACGACGCCATCCGCGTCCTCGAGCGGCGCCTCGGCAACGACCGCATGGCCGCGCTGGGACGGGCGTTCCCGCCCAACCTTCCGTCACTCTACGGCTTGCCCGACGCCCGCCTCTACAGCCCGCTGGCCCCGAGCGCCTATGTCGCCTTGACGGCAACCGTCCGCCGGCGCTGGGACGGCGAGGTCCCCGAGTGGGGTCGTCCCGAGCACCCCCTCTACCGCGACCTCGGCGTCCGCCTTCTCCTGACCTCCCCCGGCGAGCAGGTTCCCCTGCCTTGGAAACCCATGTTCCGCGACCGGACGGCGACCATCTGGCGCCGTCCCCGGGCCCTCCGCCGTCTCCACCTGGTCAACCGCCCCCCTGGCGCCGGCATCGACCGCCTCCGCCTCGCCCCCGCCCACGTGACCGCACGGCTCCACCACCCCGTGCCCGCTCGCCTCTCCTCCTCGATCTACCAGGACGGCAACTGGCGCCTCCTCGCCGACGGCCGGCCTCTCGCCGCCAGCCCGCCGCGGACCCTGTTCGCCGCCGACCTCCCCGCCCACACCCGGCGTCTGGATCTCCTCTACCGGCCGGCGGCATTCCTCGCCGGATGCTGCATGGCCGCGCTGGCTCTCGCGGTCGCCGTCGCCTGGTGGACACCCCCACCGCGTACAATCCCCTCATGGTCGACACCCGCAAGCTGACCGTGCGCTGCCCGGAGTGCAGCTCCGACCTGGTCGTCGACGCCGCCACGGGCGAGGTCCTCTCCCACCGCACCCCCAAGCGCCCGCCGGCCGGCGGCAAGGACTTCGACTCCCTGCTGCGCGGCCTCGACGACGACCGCAACAAGGCGGACGAGGTCTTCGCCCGCGAGGTGGCGGCCCTCAAGGACCGCGACCGCCTGTTGGAGGAGAAGTTCCGTGAAGCGATGAAGCGGGCGGAAGAGGAGCCCGACCAGGGCCCGCCCCACCGCCCGTTCGATCTGGATTGAGGTAGTGCCCGGCTAGCCGTCCGTCCTGCTAACGCGGACGGACGGCGCTGCCAGGGTTGATTGGAGCCCGGCGCGAAAGCTTTCGCGCTTAGAGCTCCAGCTTCTTCATTGCCGTCCGCACCAGCGTCAGACAGAGCAGGCCGAATATCACCAGCCCGATCAGGTCGGCCACTGCGCCGAACCGCTGCCACTCGTGGACGCCGACCGCGTCGAGGATGCGGTTGGCCATGTTGCTGGGCGCCCCACCCGGCCCCGACTGGGGCCAACCCTGGAGGGCGGCGATGAGTACCCCGGTCAGAGTGCCTCCGGCCACCAGCCCGGTGGCATAGAGCATCCCGGACGACAGCTCCGTCTCCCCGTGCGACGCCTGCTTTCCGCGCTCGATGAGCCCGCGGATGAAGCCGCCGACGAAGATCGGCAGCGTCGTCGACAGCGGTAGGTAGAGCCCGACGGCGAAGGAGAGCGACCCGATCCCGCACAGCTCGATGACGACGGCGATCGCCATGCCGGCGAAGATCAGCCCCCACGGCAGGTCCTGCGCCAGCAGGCCGCGGATGATGGTCGCCATGAGGGTCGCCTGCGGCGCCGGGTAATCCGGCGAGCCGATGGCGTGGCCCGGCACGATGACGTTCGCCACCTGGGCCTTGTCGATGATGCGCAGCGTGATGCCAATGGCGAAGGTCGAGACCAGCACGCCGATGATCAGCCCCACCTGCTGCCAGATCGGCGTCGATCCCACGATGTAGCCGGTCTTCAAGTCCTGGCTGGTGTTGCCGGCGTTGGCCGCGGCGATGCAAACGATGCCGCCGACGCAGACCGCCAGGGCCTGGTGGACCTCCCCGGTCCAGCCGAGGGCGACGAAGAGGAGACAGGTCGCCATGAGCGTCGCGATCGTCATCCCCGAGATCGGGTTCGACGACGAGCCGATGATGCCGACGATGCGTGAGGAGACGGTGACGAAGAAGAAGCCGAAGACCACCACCAGCAGGCCCATGAGCACCCGGCCGAGAACTCCAGTCGCCGGGAGCTGCGGCAGGAGGGCCACGATGACGACCAGCAGGAGCGCGCCGCCGACGACGATGGTGATTGGGATGTCTCGCTCGGTGCGACTCTGGGCTTGGCCGGCGCGCAGGTCGCGCAGGCTCTTGAAGCTGCCGCGGAAGGCGGCGGCGATCGTGGGCAGCGTCTTGATGAGCGTGATGAGGCCGGCCGCGGCGACCGCGCCGGCGCCGATGAACCGCACGTAGCCCAGGCGGATGGCGCTGTAGTCCATCTCGGAGATGAGCTGTCCGCCCGGTTTGAGCACCACCGGGAGCTGGTCGCCGAAGATGGCGACCAGGGGTACCAGGACGAGCTGCGACAGGATGCCGCCGGCCACCAGCACGCCAGCGATCCGCGGGCCGATGATGTAGCCGACCCCCAGGTACTCCGGCGTCACCGCGATGTCGACGGTGGCGCGCGGGAACGCCGAGCCCCGCGCCGCCGACCAGACCGGGGTCTCCTTCCACAGCCCTAAGATCGACATCAGCACCCGATAGCCGATGGCGATCCCGAGGCCGGCGAAGACCCGCTGCGCCAGGCTGCCGCCGCGCTCGCCGGCGATCAAGACGTCCGCCGCCGCAGTCCCCTCGGGATAGGGCAGGACGCCGTGCTCCTGGACGATCAGGGCGCGGCGCAGCGGCACCATGAAGAGGACGCCGAGCGTGCCGCCGACGAGGGCGAGCGAGAAGATGTTGAGGTAGGTGAAGTAGTTCACCCCGCCGGTCAAGAAGATCAGCGCCGGGATGGTGAAGGCGACGCCGGCCGCGATCGACTCGCCCGCCGAGCCGATGGTCTGCACGATGTTGTTCTCGAGGATCGTCGAACCGAAGCGGCGGAGGATGGCGATGGCCAGCACCGCGATGGGGATCGAGGCGCTGACCGTCAGCCCTGCTCTCAGCGCTAGGTAGACGGTCGCAGTGCCGAAGATGATGCCGAAGAGGGCACCCAGGATGATGGCGCGCGGCGTGAACTCGGGGATGGTCTTGGAGGCGGGGACGAACGGCTGGAACTTCTCGGCTTGCGGCTCGGCAGCCATGGCTCCTCCGCGGAAGGGGTCGTCCTAGCGGCGCGCATCTTATGCTCCGGCCGCAAACCGCCGCAAGGCGGGCCGTTTGGGCGGCCGGCCCGATCTGCGGTAGAATCAACGAGATTCCGGCCCGCCCCCCGCGCGCGAGCGCCGACAGAAGCAGCGTTTTCGACCGCATCGATGACCTCCAGTTACACCCTGCGAGCCGCGCCGCGGCTTAGAAAAGGAACTCCAACGTGAGCCCATGGTGGTTGCGCCCCACGGCAGAGGGCGCCGCAGACGAAGACCGCGACGACCGCGACGACCAGACACCGTCCCCCGCCGCTCCGGAAGCGAGCGAGCCCGCGAGCCCCCCCCCGATCCCCGAGCCCTATCCCGCCGGCG
>JBIOUG010000016.1:0-33309 GCA_044866775.1 Thermoanaerobaculia bacterium
GGCCGCCGCGGACGAGTAGGCGCGAGGGGCCCCGGCGGGGGGCAGGCTCCCCCGCCGGGGCTTCTGGCTTCGATAGGAGACCGAGATGAGACAGCCCCGATGACACGCCCCACCGCCGCGAGTCAGCAGAAGCGAGCGCCGTCCCGAGCCGCGGGCCGGAAGCCTCTGCCTGCCGAGCAGCCCGTCCAGCGGCCGGAGGAAGTGAGCGCCTTCCGCGCGACCTGCTGCTGCACTTCCACCACAGCCCCGAGGGGCTGGAAATCGCGCACCGCCTTGGGTTTTCCCTGACCGCTCTCGCGGTCGCGGTCGAGAAGCAACTCGGCCAGGAGCAGCAGCCGTCCACGCGCGACGAGCTGCGCGCCGCCGTCGCCGACCTGCAGGCCCTCCAGAGCTTCCTCTTCAAGGTCGGCCGCGAGTACCTCGATCGCGACCTGAGCCCCGCCGACCAGCACCTCTCCCGCCTGGCAGGCAAGATCGCCACCCGCGTCGGCGGCATCGCCGCTATGATCGGCGATACCTTGGAGGTTTCCGGTAGCGGCCCTACGGAGGCATAGGACCTGGTGTCCGATTGCAGGTTACTCGACGCCCCTGACCTGCTACCGCGCATGATTGGCTACTGCCAGCAGTGGGGAGCCGGTATGACTGGTCCGTCTAATTAGCGCCACCTAACGGAGGTTAAGCTATGCGCTGGGCAATGCTCGTGCTCGTCCTGATCGTCGCTTCAGCTGGCGCTGTCAAAGGCCAGCCCGCCGACTGTGCAGACGGAACTATTCATGACGATGGCAGCTACGAATCCGGTGTTGGCTGGCAGACCTTCGCTTCAACCGGACAGTACGTCATGCGTGTCGATCCGCCCGCAGCCCCTTCTCAGGTCCAGAGCGTGTGTGTCTGTTGGATCAAGACCGGTGTCGACAGCCAGGTCTTCTTCGACATCAATGTCTGGGCGGCAGACGGCGCGAACGGTGCACCAGGCACCTTACTGGGAACACTGCCGACCGTCTCGGCAAGCGCCGTGTCTTCAAGTACCAGGAAGTTCTATCGCTACGATCTCTCCGCGCTGAACATCGTTGCATCCGGGCCCGTTTACGTCGGGCCTCGGTGGGCGCCAGACGACGATGAGGACTTCTTCGTCTGCATGGACACGAATGGTGCGCACCAGCAGCCAGCGTACGGCGGTAGTTCGATCCTCGGCGGTCCGCCCTCATCCCGGCTCGGTCAGGTCGGCCTCTTTCCGGAGTACCGCACGCTCGGCATCCGAGCCAAATTTGGTGAAGCCCTGAGCAACTGTGTCCCTTCTCCCACAGCCCTTTGTCTGTCGGGAGGTCGCTTCAAGGTCGAAGCTACCTTCCAAGCGGCCGGGAGCCTCAGCGGGCAAGCTCAGGTCGTCCAGCTCACGCCCGACACCGGGTATCTTTGGTTCTTCAGTTCATCCAATGTGGAAGCGGTGGTCAAGGTCATCAACGCTTGCACCTTCAATCAGCGGTTCTGGGTCTTCGCTGGCGGCTTGACGGATGTGCGGGTTGACCTGACGGTGACAGATACGGAAACGGGAGCCGTGAAAACGTACACCAACCCTCTCGGCACGAAGTTCGCCGCGATTCAGGATACGAGCGCGTTCGCGACGTGTCCCTAGCTGGGAGGTGCCCGCCGGCCGTGACCTTCACCGGCTCGTTGAGGCCGTCGCGGTTGCTGCGCGTGCCTTCGAGCTCCAGGCGGAGCGAGCGGCCGTGGCCGGCACCGACGGCCTAGAAGACCGGGCCGGCTGCGTTGGTAGTCAGCACAACGTCGAGGTTGCCGCCCGCGGTCGCCGTCTGAGCTGGCTGGTCGAGGTGGCCGTTGCCGAGCAGGATATCGAGCCAGCCGTCGAGGTCGCAGTCGAAGAAAGAAGTCGGTGTTGATGATGCGGGTATAGGCGCGCGCCGCTTAAGGGAGCGCGCGCTATACCGCGTCCGGGAGAAGCCGGACCGCCAGCACCTCGTCTGCTCGAAGATCCTCGATGGCCGACTCCGGGACGGCGATGACGGCGATCGACTCGCCGAGCGCGTTGAAGACCTCCAAGACGCACCCCTGCTCGCCGCCTCCCGGGTGCTCGACGTATTCGACGAGGACCGCCACGTCGCCCCGCCTGAGGCCGTGCTCGGGCACGTCACGCCTCAGGGCGACCCGCTGATAGAGAGACAGGCCCATGACCTCAGGGCTCGACGATGTCGCCGCGCAGCGTGCCGACGGCGGCGAACAGCTCCTCGCGCTCCTTCGTTCCGGCCTTGAACTTGTCGAGCGTCGCCGTCAGGTGCTTGACCGCCAGGTCCCAGTGGGCCGAGGAGATCTTCATCCCTTCGTGGGAGGCCTTCATGCTGCGGCCGGTGTAGAAACAGGGGCCGCCGCTCATCTCGCAGAGCTGCTCGACCACGAGCTGGCGGATCCTCTTCAGCGACTCGGTGCTGTGGCCGGCGAAGAAGGGGCCGAGCTGCGGGTCCGCGGCCATCCGCGCGATGAAATCGTCGACCACGGCGGCGATCGCGTCGTAGCCTCCCAACCTCTTGTAGAGCGACGGTGCGTCTTGCCCCGCGGCGGACGACGCCGCCAGCAGAGAGACGAGCAGCACTGCGCAGGCGATGGGGGCCTTGCCGGATCGCATGGGTTCCTCCCGGAAGACGGGGTGCTGTGTGCTTCCTCTCAGGACTACGCCGGCGAAGGCCGTTTGGATGGCTGCCCCCCGTTACGCCGGCTCCTTGACCGCCACCCTTCGGTTCGCCGCCACGTTCGCCAGCGTCGACACCCTCCCCGAGGGCCAGCGCACCACCACCCGGTCGGCCTTCGCCGCGCGGCCCAGGCCGAAGGTGGGGTCGACCTGCGACTGCGAGAGATAGCTGCCGCCGTTGCGGACCAGCCAGCGCTGGGTGACGCCGGCGGCGGTGACCTCGACCGCGGCGCCCAGGCCGTCGCGGTTGCTGCGGGTGCCTTCGAGCGCCAGGCGGAGCCAGCGGCCGTGGCCGCCGCCGGCGTTCTGGAAGACCTGCGCCGGGCCGCCGTTGTTGGTCAGCACGACGTCGAGGTCGCCGTCGCCGTCGAGGTCGCCGTAGGCGGCGCCGCGGCCGACGCGGGGCTTGGCGAGGTCGCCGCCGGCGGTCGTCGTCGCCTCCTCGTAGCGGCCGCCGCCGGCGTTGCGGAAGAGCTGGGTCGGCTGGCGGAACTTGACCTTGGTCTGGACGTTCTCGACTTCCGGGTCGAGGTGGCCGTTGCCGAGCAGGATGTCGAGCCAGCCGTCGAGGTCGTAGTCGAAGAAGAAGGCGGCGAAGGCGAGGGTCAAGAGCGTGCGGCGGCCGATCTGCGAGGCCGGCGCCACGTCGACGAAGAGCTGGTTGCCCTCGTTCCTGTAGAGCGCCACCATCTCGTTGGCGAAGTTGCCGATCACCAGGCTGGGACGGCCGCTGCGGTCGTAGTCGGCGGCGTCGATGCCCATGCCGCCGCGCGCCACGCCGGTCTCCGAGAAGGCCATGCCGGACGAGACGCCGATCTCCTCGAAGGTGATTTGACCGGATGGGTTGGGGCCGCGGTTGCGGTAGAGGAGGTTGGGCTGGGTGTCGTTGGCGACCGCGAGGTCGAGCCAGCCGTCGCCGTCGAGGTCGAGCACCGTCACGCCGAGCGACTTGGCGGACGGCTTGAAGATGCCGGCCTTCTTCGTCTGGTCCTCGAAGGTGAGGTTGCCCTTGTTGCGGTAGAAGCGCGGCGAGGCGCCGGGGTAGGACTCGGGGGTGCAGTAGGACTTGGTCTTGCCGTCGAGGGTGCAGAAGAGGTCGGCCTCGGGCGTCCAGGTGACGTAGCGGGCGGCGAGGATGTCGAGCCGGCCGTCCTTGTCGGCGTCGAACATCGTCACCGAGGCCCCGAACTCGTAGTCGCGCGAGAGGCCGGCCTGGGCGCTGACGTCCTTGAAGCGCACGGCGCCGCCGCTTGAGTCGTTGCGCAGCAGGAAGTCCTGGCCGACGCAGGAGAGGTAGAGGTCGGCGTCGCCGTCGTTGTCGAGGTCGGCGGCGCCGCCGCCCATGCAGTAGGCGGCGATGCCGGCGCCGCTCTTCCCGGTGACGTTGGCGAAGCGCATGCCGCCCTGGTTGACGTAGAGCTGCTGCGTCGTCGCCTTCCCCGGCTTGCCCGGGAAGCTGCGGCCGTTCAAGAACAAGACGTCCAGGCGGTCGTCGCCGTTGGCGTCGAAGAGGACCGCGCCGGGGCCCATCGTCTCCGGCAGCCACTTCTTGCCGAAGCCGCCGGTGTTGTGGGTGAAGGCGATGCCGGTCTTCGCGGTGACGTCGACGAAGCGCGGGCCGGCGGGCGCGGGTTTCGCCGCCGGTTTGGCCGGCGCCTTGGTCGCCTGCCCGAGCAATGGGAGGGTCAAGAGAAGACAGCAGAGCCAGGTAAGGGATGTGCGTCTCGTGTCCATACGTCTCCACAGTCCATGACTTCATGAGTGGCGGCGGCCAGCCGGCCCCCGCCCGGATCCTTCGCTGCGAGGTCTCCGAAAACGCCCGGAACGTAGCCCGGGCGCTACGCTTGTCCTTTCTACCTGAATCTTTTTCTTCGCCTTATCCGCCGGCGCTCACCACAGTCGCCGACCCGGCCGGAGCCCGGCGCCTGCCGGGCGCGAGGAAGGCGTCGATCGCGTCGCGCGGCACCGACCGGTGCTCGTGGATCTGCTGGCGCTCGTTGTTGTCGTGCGGCTTCCGCTCGCGGTACTCGCCGGTCAGGATCTGGGCCGCCTCGTCGGTCTTGAACCGCTGGTAGAGCTGCTGGTGATAGGCGGCCTTCTCCATGTTGCCGGCGCCGCGGTAGGCGAGCATCAGCGTGTAGTGCGCCATCAGGTCCTCGGGGTCGATGGCGAGCACCGTCTGGAGCTCGCGCACCGCGCCGGCGTAATCGCGCTTCAGGAACAGCACGCGCCCGATCTGGTTGACGTTCACCCGGTCGCGCGGGTACTTGCGCGCGGTGGTGCGGAAGTGGGCGAGCGCCTTGTCGTAGGCGCCCAGCTCCTTCTCGAGCAGGCCCAGGAAGTGGTGCGTGCGGGGGAGCGCGGGGTCGAGCTTGAGGGCCCCCCCGAGCACCCGCCGCGCCTCCTCGAGGTCGCCTTCGCCGAGCGCCACCCGCCCCCGGTTGACCCAGCCGTCGACGTAGCCGGGCTCGATCTCGGTGACCTTGATGAACGCCGCGCGCGCGCCGCGCAGGTCGCCCTGGAGGAAGAGGCCGATACCGTAGTCGTTCCAGCGCTCGCGGTCGCCGTCGGCGAGCGCCGGGCGCTCCATCGCCGGCAGCGGCGCGCCGGCGTCCACGACCTTGACCACCTGCGTGTCCTCGGCCACCAGCACGATCGGCAGCCGCGGCACCCCCTTGATCTTCCCCGAGACGCGCGAGGTGTCGCCGGTGAAGGCGACCGGCCGGTCGTCGAAGTCGCGGGTGACCTCGCCGCCGGGCAGCGACTCGCCGGCGAACGAGAAGTGGGTGTTGAACCAGGAGAACTTGCGGTAGTTGAGCTTGGCGTGGAGGCGGATCTCGTCGCCGGCGTCGGGCGGCACGTCGAGGCGGAAGTGCACGGTGTCGGCGGCGCCCGGCGGGATGAGGCGCACGTAGACCGTGGCGCGGGCCGACCAGGCGTTGCGCTTGTTGATCGGGTTGCCCTTGGCGTCGATCAGCAGCGAGCGGTAGAAGTGGGCTCCCTCCTCGACCGGCGAGTCCTCGTCCGCCATGCCGCTCCAGTAGACCACCCGCCCGCGGTCGTCGACCGCCTTCAGCTCGAGCCAGCAGTCGTAGGCGTCGACCGTGCCGCCGGGGAAGAAGTGGCCGACGCCGCGGGTGCGGACCACGACGTCCACCCGCGTCGACTCGCCGCGCCGCACCGTCGCCGGGATGCGGTCGAGCGGGGCGAAGATCGTCTCGGCCGGCCCGAGGGCGGCGCCGCCCGCTCCGACCGCCATGCCGCTCTCCTCGCCGACCGCGAACGAGGTGGACAGCGCCGGCCCTTCGCTCGCCGGCTCGGCGGCGTCCTCGCTGGCCGCGCGCGCCTCGGTCATGGCGAAGATGTCGACGGTGAGCTGCCGCGCCTGCAGGAAGTCGACGACCGCCTTCAACTGCTCGGGGTCGCGGTTGGCGATCGGCAGCGCGGTGTTGGCGGCGGCGAAGCGGTGCGAGCGGATCATGCCGGCCTTGTTGGCGGCGTCGTCCGAGGCGACGCGCGGCATGTGGCAGTCGACGCAGTTCTTCGACTCGGCGGGGTAGTAGAAGGAGCGCGCGCCCTGGCCCGAGACGCCGCTCGCCTGCCAGTTGTCGTACTCGTTGAAGCCGCGGATCCAGCGGTAGCCGTTGACCGGCACGTCGAGGTGCACCTTGTGACAGGAGGAGCAGAACTCGGCGCTGAACTCGCCGCGGAAGAACGGCTTCAGGAACGTGCGGCGATGCGGCTCGGGGTCCATGCGGACGAGCAGGTCGTGGACGCCGTTGAGAGCGCGGTTCTTGCTCGTCGCGAGGCCATGCAGCGCCGGCACCTCGATCTCGTAGTCGCCCTGGCCCATCGTGCTGCGCACGCTCGAGATCATGTGGCAGGCGGTGCAGGTCAGGCCCGCCTGGGTCTCGGGCAGGTCGACGATCTGCTTGATCGGCGTGTTCATCAAACCGGACTGCAGGATCGCCGGGTCGTGACAGCCGCCGCACCACTTCGACGAGGTGACCCCGGCGACCTCCTGCATGTACTCGATCGACTTCCGATACCACTGGTTGTTCATGCTCGAGAAGTGGTGCGCCGAGCTCTGCCACTGGTGGACGAGGTCGGGATGGCACCCGGAGCGGCCGCAGCTCTGCGGGTCCATGTAGATGCGCGAGGGGACGACGTCGCGGTTCGAGGTGTGGACCGAGGACGGGAAGAAGGGTCCTTGCTTGCCGAGCATCGCCTCGTCCGCCATGGCGACCGCGGCCGGCGGGTTCTCGAACACCGGCCGCCGGCTGGCGAGCCAGCTCTGGATGGCGAGCGCCGCCGGCGGCAGGACGAGCGCCAGTGCGACGCCGGCGGCGGCGAGCCGCCAGGTGCGTGGCGCGAGCCGCGGGCGGAGGGCGACAAGGAGCGTCAGGAGCCCGGCGGCCGAGAGCGCGATGTGCGTCCAGAGGAGCGGGCGCATGGGGGTGGTGTTGCCCACCCAGAAGAGCGCGATGCCGCTCGCCGCCGCGGCGAGCAGCAGGAGACCGGCCGCGAGCATCGCCGGGCGCTCCCGGCGGCGCCACCACCAGACCGCGAACGGGACCAGCAGCGCCAGCCCCAGCACGAGATGGAGGGCGACGTTGCCGAAGTAAACCATGTGGGGGTCGCCGGCGGCGGCGAGGTAGGCGCTGTTGGCGACCAGCGCCGCGCCTCCCCACGCCAGCCAGCGGGCGCCCCGGCCGCGGGATGTGGAGTGCTCGATCTGGTTCATGGTCCCCTTCATAGGAATCCAGAAGCCTTCATAAGAGAAACGAAAACCATCGGCCCGCAAAAGGCCGGCGGCCGCGGCGTTCCTCACGCGCGCGAGATCCGGTGCCGCCATAGGTGCCAGCGGCGTGCCAGGCGCGCTCGCGTTCGCAGGTGTCCGGCAGCACGGTGGCGCGGGCGGCCGCGAAGGGGACAGGGCGACGCGAAGGCGGCCGCTTCACCGCGGGCGCACCGGCGGTTTGGCGTCCGGACGGCTGCGCTGGACGAGCTGCAGGGTGATGGCGCGGAACAGCCGCTCGCTCTGCGCCTCCCAGCGCTCGGCGGTGAAGCGCTCGGCCGGCGCCGACAGCTCGACCACGCCGCCGCCGGCGTGCGGTGCCACCCGGATCCGCATCTCACCCCAGACGAGCGCCCAGTCGGGCGTGACCTCGACCCGCGGGTCGACACGCTCGCCGAGCGTCAGCAGGGCGTCGAGCACGGCGGCGAGGAGTTTCCCCTCACCGCCGTCATAGTCGGCGGCGTAGACGCGGGCGGCGGTCCATGCGCCCGGCGGCGGCCGGTAGGAGTCGGTCGCCAGGAGCCGCTGGAAGTCGGCGTGGGCGGCGAGGCCACCGAAGCTCGGGTCGGTGCGGGCGCGCACGCGCCAGCGCTCGTCGAGCTCGATCGCCCGCCGCAGGTGCTCGATCGCCAGACCGGCGTAGCCCGCGCCGGCGAAGTTCTTGGCCACCAGGAAGAACGGCTCGGCTGCCGCCGGCTGCGCCGCGAGGTAGCGGCGGAAGCGCTCGGTGGCGTCGGCGAGCTTGCCCTGCAGGAGCACGACGGCGCCGATGTTCAAGTGGTTGTCGGCGGCGGCGGGATCGAGGGCCTCGGCCCGCTGCAGCGCCTCGAGGGCGGGCCCATAGCGCTTCTCGGCGATCTCGAGCCCGGCGCGGGTGAGCCACGCCGGGCGGTTCTTGGGGTCGAGCGCGAGCGCGCGGTCGAGATCGGCGCGGCCGCCCTGGAGGTCGTCGGTCAGGAAGCGCGCGGTCGAGCGCAGGAAGAGCGCCCGCGCGTCGTCGGGCTGGCGGCGGAGAGCGCGGTCGAGGACCGCGATCGCGTCCTGCGGCCGGCCGGCGTCGATCAGGATCTGCGCCTGCGCGGTCTCGCTCGACTTGACCGGCTCGGGGCGCTGCGCCGCGACGGCGGGCGCGGCGAGAAGCAGCAGCGCCAGCGCGGCGAGCAGGGGAAGCCGGTAGCGGGACACTGCGATCAGCCTATTTAGATTCTAGCGCGCCTTCTCGCCGAACTCAAAACTGCCCCAAACCGTCCCTCTGCCATCGGCGCTGTGGGCGGTGGCTCAGTCTGTCGTCCCCGCCGACGGCGCGATGCCACTTTCGCTCAGAGCCTCCTCGAGGAGATCTCCGATCGCCATCTGCTCGGCCCAATGGCGTAGGTACTCGAGGTCCAGCGTGCCGCGCTTCACCTTGAGGATCCCGAGCGCGTCGCGCCAGTGGCGCTCGGAGACGCCGCTGCCGAGGCGGTACCAGAGGAGCTTCTGGAGGATGGTGTCCTCGGGTGAGGCGATCTCCAGGGTGCCGGAGGGGAGATCGAGCCGCTGGCGGCGGCGCATCTCCTCCCGCGCCAGCGGCTCGTCCTTGAGGACGAAGAGATCGATCTTGAACATGGTGCCGAGATGAATCACGTTGAAGCTGGTGCGACGGCGGACGGCGTCGCGAGCGCGCTCGTCGTCGATGTAGAACGCCGCGCGGAGCTTGGCGACGAGCGGCGCGACGTGCTCGGGCCGGAGGTCCACGACGAGGTCGGCGTCCTGGGAGGCGCGCGGGATGCCGTGGACGGAGCTGGCGAGCGAGCCGCCCACGAGGTACTCGACGCCCAGCTCCGCGAGCGCCTGCACCACCTCCATGGCGACGGCGAGCGCCTCGATCTCGGCCACTCTCAGTAACCCTCGACCTCGGGGTCCCAGCCGAAGACGCGCACCATCGTCTCGCGGTCGAGCCAGAGCGCGGCGAGGCGGAGGCGCAGCTCGCCCTCCGAGACGTCCGGGCCGTGCTCCGCCCGAATGCGTGCCGCCGCGAGCGCGCGGACCGCCGCCGTGAGGTCGAGGGCCCGCAGCAGGCGCTCCGCGCCGGTCATGCGGCGCAGGCCTTCGATCCACACCTCTTCGGCCTCCGGCGCGGTGTCGGTGAGGTGAGGGAGCATCGTAGGCCTGGGGGCGTCGGCGCATCGTGGAACTTAGCGGCAATCGGGCGGTAAACGCAACGGGCCGTCGAGATTCCGCGGGAGCGGTGCGCCCCCAGCCGCTACAATCACGCCCGATGTCTCCAACCACGCCCGGCCCGGCGGAGATCTCCGCGGCGCTCTCCCGGTCGGTCATCGGCCAGGAGACGGCGGTGCGCGAGCTGGCGGTGGCGCTGGCCAAGAAGCTCGCCGGGCTGCGCGTTGGCAACATCCTGATGGTCGGCTCCTCGGGGACCGGCAAGACCACGCTCATGCGCGCCGTCGAGGGGTACCTCGCCGCCGACCCGGCGCTCGCCGGCCGCTCGACGGTGGTGCGCATCCACGCCAACGTCCTCGGCGAGGAGGCCGGGCGCGGGCGGCCGGGGCAGGCGGTCCTCTCGCGCCTCTTCGAGCGGGCGCGCGAGCAGCTCGGGCCGCAGGCGCCGCTCGACGACCTTCTCGGGCGCGCCGCCCGCGGCATCGTCTTCGTCGACGAGGTGGACAAGATCCGCGCCCACGTCGGTGAGCAGCCGAACGTCGCCGGCATCCGCGCCCAGGAGGCGCTCTTGACGCTGATCGAGAACGAGGCGGTGCAGGTCGACCTGCCGGTCTGGGCCGGCGGCGGCGCGGCGACGCTCGATTCGAGCGGCCTCCTCTTCGTCTGCGCCGGCGCCTTCGAGGGGCTCTACGACGCGGTCTACGACCGGGTGACGATCGGCCGCGACCGCGGCGCGCTGCAGCCGCGGACCGTGGTCGACGGCGGCAAGGTGCGCGAGGAGATCGTCTTCGACCTGCGGCAGTGGCTGCGCAACGAGGACCTCTTCGAGTACGGCATGAGCCCGCAGTTCCTGTCGCGCTTCGACGCCGTGGTGCTGCTCGAGAGCCTGGGGCGCGACGAGCTGGTGCGCATCTTCCTCGAGGTCCCCGACTCGGCCTTCCACCAGAGCCGCGCGTACTTCGAGAGCCGCGGCGTCCACCTGGCGCTGTCGCCGGCGGCGGTGCGCCGCATCGCCGCCGAGGCCGCCCGCCAGCCGCGCCTCGGCGCCCGCGCCCTCAAGGAGGTCTTCCGCCGGGTGATCCGCGACTACGAGTACGACCCCGGCCCCGCCGCCGCGGCGGGGGTCCTGCCGATCGATCTGCAGGAGGTCGAGGCGGCGCTCGGCGAGCGCTAGGGGCACGCGAAGGCGTTGGTGTCCTGGAGCGGCGCGAACGGGCGGCCCTGCGGGTTGCGGTACGTCCGCTCGGTGCCGCTGACGCTGTCGCGAACCGTCAGGTCGACCTCGACGTCGGTCAGCCCGGCGCCGAAGACCCAGAAGCGGCCGGTGAGGGCGCAGGCGTCCAGGACCTTGACGATCGCCTCCAGGTTGGTCGGCGCGAAGAACCAGAAGTAGCCGGTCTCGTCGGTGAGCGCGACGCCCTGGCCGGTGCCCGTCGTGCCCTGCCCGGTGCGCCAGGCGGCGCTCACCTCGAAACGCCCGTGGCTGAGGCAGAGCGCCGTCGGGCCCGGGACGCAGACCGCCGGCGAGAAGACCTTGTCGAGAGCTGCCCGGACCTCCGGCAGCTCCGACAGCGGTGTCTTGCCTCCCTCCAGATAGCTCAGCAGCGCCATCGTCGAGAGCCCCACGTTCCAGAGGTCGTGGCGCGCCGTGACCAGCGCCGGCGCCGGGGCGCCGGTCTCCCACCGGATTGCGTCGGAAAGGCCGAGCGGCCCGTGGAGGCGGTTCGTGAGGTGATCGCGGAGCGCCGCGCCGGCGACTTGCGGCTCGGCGAGGAGGCCGAACGCCGCCGACCAGGGCATGTAGAGCTCGGGCAGGCCGAAGTCCTGGTAGTAGCTGAACTGCTCGTAGTTGCCGCCCGAGCCGTCGTCGCCGGCGTCGGGCTGGAGCCTCGTGGCGCGGCCGAGGAGCGCGGCCTTGGCGTGCGCCTCGCGCTGGTAGGCGACCGCGTTGGCGAAAGGGTTGCCGGCCAGAGCGGGGTCGGGGTAGGTGTCCAGCCCGCGCGCCTGGACGTCGACGAGGAGCGGGAAGAGCCACTGCAGGAAGGGCGCGCGGAAGTCGCGAGAGCTGTGGACGAGATGGGCGCGCGCCGGATCGACCAGGAAGTCGCGGGTGCGGTGGACGGACGTGTTCCAGTGCGTCGCGATGTCGACGTGATGTGCCTGCGACAGGTGCGCGGCGAGCGAGATGAGCCAGGGCTCGCCGGAGTAGCCGTCGTAGGTCTGCTCGGTGAGCCGGCCCTCGTCGATCAGGTACGCGAGGCGCCAGCCGGCGGGCGAAGAGAAGGCGGCAAAGTCGAAGCGCGCGAGGAAGCGATCAATCGCGGTGCGCACGTGCGACGGTGTCGCCGGCAGCGACTTGTACTGGTAGAGGGCGAGGAAAAGGAGGGCGGCGTCGACGCTCGACTCCTCGCGGGCGCCCGCCGGCGCCAGCGTCACGCGGTCGAGGTAGCGCGGCGGCAGGTGCGCGGGCGGGTCCGCCGCGTCCATGACACCCTGCAGGGTGTTCATAGCGTTCAAGACGAAGTTGTCGGTGTCCAGGTCGCTGACCCACTGGCGCTCCTTCGCCGCCGGCAGCGCCTGGATGAGGGCGGCAAGGACGTTCGTCGCGCAGAGGTCGGCGTACGACGAGATCGCCGGCAGCATGCCGGTCTTGCGGTCGCGCATCCCCCACAGCGCCCGCACCTGACGGTAGGCCAGGCGCTCGACGAGCTTGTCGAGCGGCGCGGTCTCGGCGTCGAGCGGCAGGCCGCGCTCGATCAGCACCATGTCGTCGACGTAGATGCGCCCCGAGACGGGTGCTCCCTGGCTCGCTTCGACGACCAGGCTCAAGACCTTCGCCCGGGTGAGATCGGGGATGCCGTAGATCGTCCAGCCACTGCGGAGATCGAGCGACGCCCGCACCTCCCTCCACTCGGGCGTGGCGGAGATCGTGTAGCCGCGGCGCATGCGGTCCAGGTTGCTGTCGCGGTGATCCTTGATCTCGAGGACCAGGCGGAATGGGGAGCCGGTCTCGTTGCGGATCCAGAAGACGATGTCGGTGAACGGGGTCAGGTCGCGGGTGTCGACGTAGGCGGCCGACGGCCCGAAGCCGGTCAGGGCGATGCCGACGAAGTCGAACCCGCCGGCGGCGATGACGCCGTTGGTGTCGATGCGGAAGGCGCCGCCGCCGCTCCGCACCACCGCGGTCGTATGCGCGAGGCGGGCGTGGATGCCGCCGACGTCGTTGCCGCCGAAACGGTTGAGGAGCCTGCCCGAGAGGTCCTGCGTCTCGCCGTCCCAGAGCGGGACGAGCGACAGGTCGGTGCCGGCGCTCGCTACCCCGCCGGACGCGAGCGCCCACAGGGCGAGAGCGGCGAGGAAGCGGCTCGGCCGAAGCCCGAGCCGCGCGCGAGGACGCAGCATCGCACCTCCGTGTTTGCTTCAGGTTACCAGAACGCGCGCCGGGGTCCGGTCGCTTCAGGTTAGCTCGGGCAGCAGGTGGGCCTGCCAGAGCGACTGCTCGAAGCGCGGGCGGAAGAAGCCGAAGTGGCCGATGCGGCGCTCGCCGATGTCGCCGGGCGCGATCCGCTTCATGACCTTCGGGGCGTTGACGTAGAAGCCGTGCAGGGACTCGACGTTGCGCGCCGACATGCGATCAGCACGCCGCCCGCCGGCTCGTCGGGCGGGAAGAAGAACCGCGCGGCGATCGCTCGGCCGTCGGCGGTCGGGACGCGCTGCTCGGTCAGGTCGCTATCTCGCAACGGCGTCATCGCGGGCGCCGCTCGCCCCGCTGCTGCCGCAGATCGCGGTAGCGCTTGCGCCGCCGCAGCGCCGTCCAGGCGTGGGGGGCGAGGGAGAGGGCGAGGAGGACGAGGCTCGCGGCGACGAGCTGGACGATGACGCCGGAGCGCTCGGGGCCGGCGGCGGCGGCCAGGCTGGCGGCGAAGTAGCTGAAGAAGAGGGTGATCGGGGCGAGGCCGACGGCGGTGGTCAAGAGGAACATCCCCGGCCGCACCCCGGCCAGGGCGGCGCAGTAGTTGACCAGGGTGAAGGGCAGCGGCATGAAGCGTACGCCGACCAGGCTCCAGAAGCCGCGGCGGGCGATCGAGCGCTCCACCTTCTTGAGCCGGCGGCCAAAGAAGTGCACGACGAAGTCGCGCCCGAGGACGCGCCCGAGCAGGTAGGTCGCCGCCCCCGCCAGCATGGTGCCGAGGAAGGAGAGGCCCCAGCCGCCGAGGGTGCCGAAGACGATGCCGCCGGCTACCAGCATGGGGGTGGCGGGCACGCCGAAAGGACAGAGGACGACATAGCTCGCCACCAGGACGAGCGGCGCCCACCAGCTCTCCCGCAGCGATTCGAAGGCATGGATCATCGCCTCCTGCGACAGGAGGCCGCGCGCCGGCGTCCAGCGCAGGACGACGAAGCCGGCGGCGACGATCGCCATCAGGAGCAGGAAGCGGAGGAGCAGGTGGCGCGGCAGGCGGCCGCGGACTTCAGGGCTCGAAGAGGGCTCGCCGGGGACCTCGGTCATACCGGGCCGGTCGCCGTCCAGCGCCTGGATCCTTCGCCGCGGTCGGAGCCCGTGAAGACATTCGCTACGTCCTCCGAAAACGCCCGGGACGTAGCCCGGGCGCTACGCTTGGGATCTCGGGGTTGGTGGCTCAAGGCGTGGTCGGTAGCCCGGGATGGCCGGCGGCGGGGGCGTCGAGGAGGAAGAACTGCCGCATCTGCTGATCGAGGATCTGCTGCGCCCCGGGGTCCATGAAGTTCAGGCGCAGCTCGTTGATGACCATGACTTCCATCCGCTGCCACTCGCCCCAGCAGTCGGCGCAGACCCGCTGCTGGAGCTCGCCGCCGAGCGGGCCGTAGAGCGGCGGGCGGGCGAGGGCGGGGGCGTCCGGGCGGCCGCAGCGCGCGCAGTGGACGGTGGCGGTCGTCTCGGCCATGGGGCGCCGCTCCTAGCGCACCTCGCCGGGCAGGACGATGCGGCTGCCGACGCGCTCGAGGACCTCCTTCGGCACGCGCACCAGGAGCACCAGGTCGCGCTCCTCCTGCCGGCCGCGCAGCCCCTTGACCACGTCGTCCGGCACCGCCAGCTTGACGTAGGCGTTGCGCTTCTCGTTGCGGCGCGCGCTCTCGGTGACCAGCCGCTCGAGCGGGATGATCTCGACGCGCTCGGGGTACTTCTCGAGGGCGAAGCCGAGGGCCTGGCGCGGGTCAGACGACATGGGCGGATTGTACATGGGGGGCGAGGCCGGTCCCGCCGTTCCGCGCCAGCTCGCCGCGGAAGTAGGCGATGGTGCTCTCGAGCCCCTCGGCGAGCGGCACCCGCGGCTCCCAGCCGAGGCGGGTGCGCGCCAGCGTGATGTCGGGCTGGCGGGTCTTGGGGTCGTCCACCGGCAGCGGCTCGAAGACGATCGGCGAGCTACTGCCGATCGCGTCGCGGATCGTCTCGGCGAACTGGAGGATCGTCATCTCGTGCGGGTTGCCGACGTTGACCGGCTGCGCCAGGTCGCTCCGCAGCAGGCGATAGATGCCCTCGATCAGGTCGGCGACGTAGCAGAACGAGCGCGTCTGGCCGCCGTCGCCGAAGACGGTCATCGGCTCGCCCTGGAGCGCCTGTTGGATGAAGGCCGGCACCACCCGGCCGTCGCGCAGCCGCATGCGCGGCCCGTAGGTGTTGAAGATGCGCACGATGCGCACCTCGAGACCGTGGCAGCGCTGGTAGGCCGTGGCCATCGCCTCGGCGAAGCGCTTGGCCTCGTCGTAGACGCCGCGCGGCCCGACCGGGTTGACGTTGCCCCAGTAGCTCTCCGGCTGCGGATGGACCAGCGGGTCGCCATAGACCTCGGACGTCGAGGCGAGGAGGTAGCGCGCCTGCTTCGCCTTGGCGAGGCCGAGCGTGTTGTGGGTGCCGAGCGAGCCGACCTTGAGCGTCTGGATGGGCAGCTCGAGATAGTCGATCGGCGAGGCCGGGGAGGCGAAGTGGAGGACGCAGTCCACCTCCTCGGCGACCTCGAAGGGGCGCGAGACGTCGTGGCGCAGGAAGCGGAAGTCCGGGCGGTCGAGCAGGTGGGCGACGTTCTCCATGCGCCCGGTGAGCAGGTTGTCCACACAGATCACCCGGTGCCCCTCGGCGAGCAGCCGCTCGCAGAGGTGCGAGCCGAGGAACCCGGCGCCGCCGGTGACGACCGTCCACGGAGTCACGAGCGAGAGCCTCCCTCCGAGACGCTCTCGAGCCGCATGGGCCTGCCGCCCTCCTCGGCGGCGGGGCGTCCCTCGCGGCGGCCGATCGAGACGTAGTGGAAGCCCTCCTCGGCCATCTTCTCCGGCTCGTAGAGGTTGCGCAGGTCGACCACCAGCGGCCGGCGCATCGCCGCGTGCAGCCGCTCCGGCAGCAGCTTCCGGAACTGGTTCCACTCGGTCAGGATGACCAGCGCCTCGGCCCCCTCCGCCGCTTCGTAGGCGTTGTCGCAGAAGGTGACTGTGGGGAAGAGCGGCCGGCAGTCCGCCATCGCCTCGGGGTCGAAGGCGCGCACCGTGGCGCCGCCGTCGACGAGCCCCTGCACGATCGGCAGCGCCGGCGACTCGCGGATGTCGTCGGTGTTGGGCTTGAACGAGAGGCCGAGGACCGCCACCGTCTTGCCGTCGAAGCTCCCCATCGCCTCGCGGATCTTCTCGAGCATCCGCGCCTTGGTCGCCTCGTTGACCTCGAGCACCGCCTCGATGATGCGGAAGCGCAGACCCTCGTCGCGGGCGATCTGCGCCACCGCGCGGGTGTCCTTGGGGAAGCACGAGCCGCCGAAGCCGGGACCGGGCGAGAGGAACTTGGGGCCGATGCGGCTGTCGAGCCCCATGCCCTTGGCCACCACCTCGACGTCCGCCCCCAGCGCCTCGCACAGCTCCGCCACTTCGTTGATGAAGGAGATCTTGGTGGCGAGGAAGCCGTTCGAGGCGTACTTGATCAGCTCGGCGCTCTCGACGTCGGTGATGACGAACGGCACGCCGGCGGCGCGCAGCGGCGAGTAGACGTCGAGCATCAGCTCCACGGCCTTCGGGTCGCGGGTGCCGAGGACCACCCGGTCGGGCTGCTGGAAGTCCTCGATCGCCGACCCCTCGCGCAGGAACTCGGGGTTGCTGACCACGGCGAAGCGGTGGCGGTTGCGGGCGCCGCGGCGCACGATCTCCTCGATCATCTTGCCGGTGCCGATCGGCACCGTGCTCTTCGTGACGATCACCTTGTAGCCGTTCAGGTGCTCGGCGATCGAAGTCGCCACCTCGCGGATGAACGTCAGGTCGGCCGAGCCGTCCGGCCGCGGCGGCGTGCCGACGGCGATGAAGACCGCCGCCGCCTCCTCGATCGCCGGGCCGAGGTCGGTGGTGAAGGCAAGGCGCCCCTCCGCCATGTTGGTCTTGACCAGGGTCTCGAGGCCGGGCTCGTAGATCGGCACCTCGCCGCGCTGCAGCGCCTCGACCTTGTCGCGGTCCTTGTCGACGCCGACGACCTGCATGCCGAAGTCGGCCAGGCAGGCGCCGGTGACCAGGCCCACGTAGCCGCTGCCTACGACGCAGATGTTCATGTGCGCGTCCCTTCCTGAGCGCCCTGCTCGTGGCGGTACCAGGCGACGAACCGCTTCAGCCCTTCACGGATCGGTACCTGCGGAGAGTACCCCAGGAGCCGCCCCGCCTTGCGCACGTCGGCGTAGGTGATCGGCACGTCGCCCGGCTGCGGCGGCAGCCGCTCGACCTTCGGCTTCACCCCGAGCTCCTCGGCGATCCACCGCACGAGGTCGGCGAGCGAGGTGGTGTCGGCGCCGCCCAGGTTGATGATCTCGAAGCCCGGCGCGAGGTCGAGCGCCGCCACCACGCCGCCGACGATGTCGTCGATGTAGGTGTAGTCGCGGCGGCTCTCGCCGTCGCCGTACATCGGCACCGCCGCGCGGCGCGCCAGCAGGTCAGTGAACTTGTGGATCGCCATCTCCGGTCGCTGCCCCGGGCCGTAGACGGTGAAGAAGCGCAGGCAGGCCGTGCGCAGGCCGTAGAGGTGGTGGTAGTTGAAGCAGAGCAGCTCGCCGCTCCGCTTGGTCGTGGCGTAGGGGCTGATCGGCTTGTCGACCGGGTCGTCCTCGGCGAAGGGGACCTTCTCGTTGATGCCGTAGACCGAGGAGGAGGAGCCGAAGACGAAGGTCGGCGGGCCGTGGCGGCGCGCCGCCTCGAGCAGGCGCAGCGTGCCGACGCAGTTGACGTCCTCGTAGAGGATCGGCTCGCGCAGGCTCGGCCGCACCCCGGCGCGGGCGGCCAGGTGCACCACGGCGTCGAAGCCGCCGCCGGCGAACAGGCGCTCGACGAGCCGCGCGTCGCGGATGTCGCCCTCGACCAGGTGGAAGTCGTCGCGGCCGAGCAGCGGACCGACGTTCTTGCGCTTGCGCGCCGGGTCGTAGAAGTCGTTGAAGTCGTCGAGCACCGTCACCCGGTCGCCGCGCGCCAGCAGGCGGCGCACCAGGTGCGAGCCGATGAACCCGGCGCCGCCGGTGACGAGGACGTGGGGACTCATCGGGAGGGGAAGCGGGAGAGAAGAAACGATCCGGGTAGGGAAGAAAGCGGCTGCGTGCTCGGGCGCGCCCGGGTCATGGTAGCGGTGGCGCCGCGGTCGGCGGCGGCTCGGTGGTCGGCGGCTCGGTGGTCTGCGGCTGCGGCCTTTCTGCCGGCGCCGGTTCGACGGTCTCCTCTTCTTCCTTTACCTGGTCCTTTTTCTGCCCCTGTCCGCCCCCCTCCTGCTGCGCGTCGTCGTAGCGCTTCTGGATCCCCTTCTTCTGCCGGCTGCGGATCAGCCAGCGTAGCAGCGGCGACTCGTTGACGCCGATCAGGATGTCGTTGACGGCGTCGTAGACCTGCGGGTCGTTGATCAGCTTCGCCGCCGCGCCCTCGCCGCGGTTGACCTTGTCCGCCACCTCGTTGAGGCTGCCGACGAAGCGGCGGAGGTCGTCGCTGACCTCCTTGCCGTAGGCCTCGTCGTTGACCAGGCGGGGCAGCAGGCCGTCGTCGGACTGCAGGCTCGTCGAGAACTCCTGGAGGTCCTGCGCCACCTGCCGCGCGGTGGCGAGCGTGGCGTCGAACTCGGCCTTGGTGTTGGGATCGTTGATCAGGCCGGGGAGGAGCCCGGGCCCGCTCTCGGCCTTCGCCACCAGGCTCTCCAGGCGATCGACGGCGCTGCCGAACTGGTCGGCCAGCACCGGGTCGCCGATCAGCCGTGGCAGGAGCCCCCTGCCGCTCTCGATCTGGTGTGCGATCCGTTCGGCCGACTCGAAGGTGGCGAGCATCGAGTCGCGCAGGCGCTGGCCCTGCGGCGTGTCGGAGGTGAGCTCGCCCAGGAGTCCCTCGCCGGCCTCCATCCGGTGCAGGATGTTGCGCAGCGAGTGCGAGATCGCCACCACGTTCTCCATCACGTCCTCGCCCGAGGAGAGGAGGGCGTCGACGTTGGTCGCCGGCGCCGCCCGGATCTGGCCGCCGTCGGGAACGATCGGGAAGGCCTCCGAGCCGGAGGTGATCTCGACGAACTTGTCGCCCAAGAGGCCGAGCGTCTTGATGCGCGCCAGGGTGTCCTCGCGCACGCGGTCCGAGTAGCGGCGGTCGACGCTGATCCAGACCCGGATGAAGCGCTTGGCGGGATCCTCGGGCAGCACCACCTCCGTCACCGCGCCGACGTCGACGCCGTTGAGCTGCACCGGGTTGCCGCTGCGCACGCCGGAGACGTTCTGGAAGAGCACGTAATAGCGGTTCTTGCGCGTGAAGAGGTTGTTCTGCTCGCCGATCAGGAAGACGCCGACGGCGAGGACCGCGACGGCGGCGAGCACCAGGAGGCCGACCTTGAGGGCGCGCTCGCTAGGCGGCGGCATCTTCGTCCTCCTCTTCCTCGCGCCGGTTGAGGAACGCGGAGAGCTCGGGGTCGTCGCTTTGCTCGGCCGCCTCCCAGGGGCCGAGGAAGGTGAAACGGCCGCCGGAGAGGAAGGCAGCGCGGTCCGCCACCTGGTGCGCCAGGGCGAGGTCGTGGCTGACCACGACCGCCGTCACGCCGAGCTCCTTCTGCACGCTGCGGATGAGCTTGCCGATGGTCGCCGAGGTCACCGGGTCGAGCCCGGTCGTCGGCTCGTCGAAGAGCAGGACCTCGGGGTCGAGGACGAGCGAGCGGGCGAGCGCCACCCGCTTCTTCATGCCGCCCGAGAGGTCGGCCGGCATCTTCTTCTCCTCGGCCTCCTTGAGCCGCACCAGCGCCAGCTTCTCCCGCACCCGCTGGGCGATCTCCTGCCCCGAGAGGCCGGCGTGCTCGCGCAACGGGAAGGCGACGTTCTCGAACACGGTCATCGAGTCGAACAGCGCGCCGCCCTGGAAGAGCATGGCGATGCGGCGGCGGAGCGGGAAGAGCTCGCGCTCCTCCATCGCCGAGATCACCTGGCCGTCGAAGGTCACCGTGCCGGCGTCCGGCTTCTCGAGGCCGTTCAACTGCCGCAGCGTGACGCTCTTGCCCGAGCCCGAGCGGCCGAGGACGACCAGCGACTCGCCACGCAGGACGTCGAAGTCGAGGCCGGCGAGGACGGTGCGCGAGCCGTACCGCTTGGCGAGGCCGCGGATCTGATAGAGCGCTTCGGGCAACGGACGACCTTTCGACATCAGGTGAGGAGGTAGAAGAGCTTGGTCAGGAAGAAGTCGGAGACCAGCACCAGGATCGCGCTGAGCACCACGGTGTTGGTCGTGGCCCGGCCGACGCCGTCGGCGCCGCCCTCGGTGATCAAGCCATTGTAGCAGCCGACGATGGCGATGAAGTAGGCGAAGAAGAAGGACTTGCCGATCCCCGAAAAGACGTCGGCCAGCGTCAGGGCGTCGAAGACGTCGTTCAGGTACAGCCCCGACGGCAGGCCGAGCTGGGCGCGCGCCACGAACAGGCCGCCGAGAATGCCCAGGGCGTCGCCGACGATGGTCAATGCCGGCAGCATGACGAGCGTCGCCGCCAGCTTCGGGGCGACCAGCTTCTTGACCGGGTCGGCGGCCATCGAGCGCAGCGCGTCGATCTGCTCGGTGACCTTCATGGTGCCGATCTCGGCGGTCATCCCGGCGCCGATGCGGCCGCCGACGATGAGCGCCGTCAGCACCGGGCCGAGCTCCCGAACCAGCGACTTCGAGACCACCGCGCCGATGTAGTACTTAATGCCGAGTGACGGCAGGCTGTACGCCGTCTGCAGCGCCAGCACCATGCCGGTGAAGATCGTGGTGATGCTCGCCACGCCGAGCGAGCGCACGCCGATCTGCTCCATCTGGCGGACCCAGGCGCGGAGCTCGTACGGCGGGCTGACCATGGCGACGAAGGCGCGGCCGGTGAGGAGCGTGAGGTCCCCGGCCCGCTCCACGAAGAGACGGGACTTCACGACCGGATCGGCCACCAGAAGAGCGCGTGCGCGAGCCCGAAGGCGCCGTCGACCGCCGAGAGCGTGTAGAGGCCGGCGAGCTCGGGCCGCGGCAGGGCGGCGAGCAGCAGAGCCAGGCTCCCCGCGAGGCGCCCGGCAATCGCTACCGCGATGACGGCGCTGTAGCGGCGGGGGTCACGCGCCGCCGCGAGGTAGAGGGCCGCGAGCATGACGAGCAGGATGGCGAGGACCCAGAGGTAGAAGCTCTCGCCGGGAAGCGGTAGGGAGAGCCACCGCGCCGGCAGCTCGGGGCGCAGGACCATCAACGCGGCGAAGGCCGTGTCGTAGACCGCTCCGGCCACCAGCGAGAGCCGGAGGAGGCGGAGGAAGCGGAAACGGAGCGCGAACCGCGCCGGCAGGCTCATCGGGGGATTCTACGAAACGATCTCGAGCGGCTCGTGCCGGTGTCCTCGCTGCATCCGGTAGGTGGCAAAGTCGTCCCGATCGAGGGTGAAGACCTTGCGAATGTCGAGCCACTCGGCGGCCGTGACGATGGAGGCGTCGGCGAGGTCCATCGGGTGGTCTGCGTAGCGGCTCATCAGCGCGAAGGCGCGCGCGAGGGCCCGCGCTTCCATGAACCAGACGGAGATCCCGCCACGCAGGAGAAACTCGCGGAGCCTGACCGCGCCCAGGCTGCCCGGAGAGAGCATGTGGAAGACCTCGGTCAGGACGGGGATCGTCGTGAACAGGGGATCGCGGAGATCTCGCAAGACCTTTCGGCAGCGCTGGTGCTCGCCGTCCTTGGGATCGAAGAGCGCGACCAGCGGGCCGGTATCGACCAGAATCACCGCGAGTGCTTCCGGCGGATCGCTTCGCGGACACCTCGACGGCTTTCGGTGGAGGGGGCGGTTGCGTAGCCTCCCGGCCCGAGGTCGAGCTCCTCGTAGAGCTCGTACGCCGCGCGCCGGGGTGACTCCGCGCGGTGGTTTCGCAGCGCAAGCAGCCCTTCCTTGAGCACGGCGGAGATCGTCATCCCCGTCTCCTCGGTCAGCTCGCCGAGGATCCTCTCGCTGTCGTCATCCAAACGCACCGTGCGTACGGCCATGCGCGTCCCCCTTCTGTATTACGAATCGTAATACGAGGGCGTGCCGCCGTCAACGCGCTCCCCCATCCATTGATTGGGGGAGAATGTGCCGCCCGTGGACCCGCAGAGCGCTGTTACCCCTCCCGCGCCGCCCGGCGTCGCCGCGCGCGTCGCGACGGCCGTGGCCACGGTGTCCGGCAACGCGTTCCTGGTCTTCGGGACCGCCATCCTCTCCGTCATCGCCTTGGCCGTCGCCTGGATCCCGCCGCGTGGGAGCTGGACGTTCGCGGTGGCGCGGATCTGGTCGCGCGGGCTCCTCGCGGCGGGCGCCGTGCGGGTGCGCGCCGAGGCCGACCCGGCGCTCGATCCGCGGGCGAGCTACGTCTTCCTCGCCAATCACCAGAGCCTGTTCGACATCCCGGCCGTCATCGCCACCTCTCCCGGGGAGCTGCGGATGCTCGCCAAGCGGAGCCTGTTCAAGATCCCGGTCTTCGGCTGGGCGATCGCCGCCGGCGGCTACATCCCGGTCGACCGCGAGGACCGCTCGACGGCGCGCCGCAGCTTCGCCGAGGCGGCCGCCCGGCTGCGCGCCGGCACCTCGATCCTGCTCTTTCCCGAGGGGACCCGCTCGCTGACCGACGAGGTGCTGCCGTTCCAGCGCGGCGGGTTCCTGCTGGCGCTCAAGAGCGGGCTGCCGATCGTGCCGGTGGGGATCAGCGGCACGCGCGCCGTCCAGCCGCGCCGGAGCCTCACGATCCGCCCTGGGACCGCGGTGGTGCGCTACGGAGCGCCGATCGACATCGCGGGGTTCGGCGTGCGGCGGAAGGGGGAGCTGGTCGAGGAGGTGCGGCGGCGGGTGGCCGAGCTGGCGGGGCTGCCTCTCGCGCCGGCGGCTACGGCGCCCGAGGCGCCGCGGTCCGCGGCCGCGTCCGGCGACGATCGTTGAATGGTACCCTTGCGGGCCATGGCGAGCGACCTCGAGGCGCGGGTCTGGGAGGTCCTGAAGACCGTCAAGTACCCGGGCATGACGCGCGACATCGTCTCCTTCGGCTTCGTCCAGCGCGTCGAGGTGCAGGGGAGCGCGGTGGCGATCGACCTCCAGATGGCCACGCAGCGGCCGGAGGCCGGCGAGCGGGTGCGCGAGGAGGTGGAGCGCGCGGTGCGCGCGCTGCCCGGCGTCGGCGAGCTGCGGGTCAACGTCAACGTCACCCGGCCGCCGTCGCGCGAGGAGGTGACGCAGCGGGCGATCGCGCAGGACCCGCAGCTCATCCCGCAGGTGCGCTCGGTGGTGGCGGTGGCGAGCGGCAAGGGCGGGGTGGGGAAGTCGACCGTCGCCGCCAACCTGGCGGTCTCGCTGGCCCACCTCGGGCACAAGACCGGGCTCCTGGACGCCGACATCTACGGCCCCTCGGTGCCGATGATGTTCGGCATCACCGAGCGCCCGTACGTCGAAGGCAACCGCATCCGCCCCTTCCAGAAGCACGGCGTCACCGTGATGTCGCTCGGCTTCATCCTCGACGTCGACACGCCGGTCATCTGGCGCGGGCCGATGGTGATGCGGGCGATCGAGCAGATGCTGGGCGACGTCGTCTGGGGCGCGCTCGACTACCTCGTCATCGACCTGCCGCCGGGCACCGGCGACGCGCAGCTCACCGTGACGCAGAAGATCCCGCTCTCCGGCGCGGTCATCGTCACCACGCCGCAGGACGTGGCGCTGGTCGACGCCCGCAAGGGGCTGGCGATGTTCAAGAAGGTGAACGTGCCGGTGATCGGCATCGTCGAGAACATGTCGACGTTCGTCTGCCCGCACTGCGGCCACGCCACCGACATCTTCAAGGCCGGCGGCGGCCGGCGCACCGCCGAGCTGCTGGGGACGGCGTTCCTGGGCAGCATCCCGCTCGACCCCAAGATCGTCGAAGGCGGCGACGCCGGCGTGCCGATCGCCGTCGCCGCGCCGCACGGCCCGCACGCGGCGGCCTTCCGCGAGGTGGCGCGCGCCGTGGTGCAGGAGGTCGCGCGGCAGGAAGAGCTGCGGCCGAAACTGTCGATCGTCTGAGGAGCTTTTCTCGCTTCGCTCAGGATGACAGCTCGCGGCGTTTGATGCCCACCGCCATCATTGCTGATGCTCACCTCGACGGGCCGGGCGGTCGCCCCGACCCCCTGCTCGAGCAGCTCGACTCGCTGGAGCCGGGGCGCTGCGAGCGACTGGTCCTCCTCGGCGACCTCTTCCAGGCCTGGGTCGGCTCGCGGCGCTTCGAGACGCCGGCGATCGCCGCGGTCGCCGACGCCCTGCGCCGGCTGCGCGGGCGCGGCGTGCCCGTCTATTACATCGAGGGCAACCGCGACTTCTTCCTCGCCGGCAGCCCGTACGCCGACGCCTTCGACAGCGTCGCCTCCGAGGTCGCCTTCACCAGCGGCGGCCGGCGGTACCTGGCCGTCCACGGCGACGGCCTCAACGACCGCGACTGGCAGTACCTCTCCTGGCGCGCGCTCTCGAAGAGCCGCGCCAGCCGCTTCCTCGTCCTGCGCCTGCCGCGGCGGCTCGCGCATCGCGTGGTCAATTCGACCGAGCGCCGCCTCTCACAAACGAACTTCAAGCACAAGGTCCGACTCCCAGAAGCAGCGATCCGCACCTACGCCGAGCGCCGCCTCGCCGAAGGCCACGACGTCCTCCTCCTCGGCCACTTCCATGAGCCACGCACCTGGCAAGTGAAGGGCGGCGAAGTCCGCCTCCTCGATGCGTGGTTCCAGAACCACTTCATCGAGTGGGTATGACACGCTAAACTGCCGCGCGCCATGCCGATGCGCGTGACGATGCTCGGGAGTGGGACCTCGACAGGCGTGCCGGTCATCGGCTGCACCTGCGCGGTCTGCACCTCCGGCAACCCGCGCAACCGCCGCTGGCGTGCGGGCCTGCGGCTCGAGATGGAGCGCGGCGTGGCGCTCGTCGACACCCCGATCGACTTCCGCGAGCAGGCGCTCCGCTTCGGCGTCGACCGCGTCGACGCCGTGATGTTCACCCACGCCCACGCCGATCACGTCTTCGGCCTCGACGACCTGCGCATCTTCAACTTCCGCCAGCGCACCGCGATCCGCTGCTACGCCTCCAGCGCGACCCTCGCCATGCTCCGCCGCTACTTCGCCTACGCCTTCGAGGACGGCCAAGAGGGGGGCGGCAAGCCGGTGCTGGAGCTCGTTGAGGTGCGGCGGCCGTTCGAGGTCCTCGGCCGCGCGGTCGTGCCGGTCCCGGTATGGCACGGCGAGCTGGAGGTCTTCGGCTACCGCCTGGGGGAGTTCGCCTACGTCACCGACTGCAGCCGCATCCCCGAGGAGAGCTACGGGCTGCTCGCCGGTGTGCGGGTGTTGATCCTCGGCGCCCTGCGTTACCGCCCGCACCCGACCCACTTCAGCGTCGCGGAGGCGATCGCCGCGGCGGCGCGCATCGGCGCCGAGCGGACGATCCTCACCCACCTCGCGCACGACGTCGATCACGCCGCGCCGGCGATGCCGCTGCCGGTGGGAGTGGAGTTCGGCTACGACGGGCTCGGGTTCGAGGTGGAGTGAGAGGGAAGGCGAGCGGTGCGCGCGGCCGCGGACAAGGAAACGGAAAGACGAAAGCCCAGGTAGAGAAATGAGCTCGGCCGCACATCCGGTGCCGGCGGGGCACGTGGCGCGCGGGCGGGTCACGCTGCCGCCGTCGAAGAGCCTTACCAACCGTTACCTGAATTTGTCGCTCCTTGGAGACGAGCCGGTCGTCATCGAGCATCCGCTCGAGGCCGAGGACACACGCCGCTTCCTCGCCGCGCTCGAGACGTGTGGATTCCGGGTGGAGGAGGGCGGCGGTGAGTGGCGGCTCACCCCGAGGTCCCTCCCCGGCGGTGCGGACATCGACTGCGGCGCGTCGGGGACGATGCTGCGCTTCCTGACCGCCACGCTCACGGCGCTTCCCGGCCGCTGGCGTCTGGACGGCGTGCCGCGCCTGCGCGAGCGGCCGGTCGGGCCGCTCGTCGACGCGTTGCGGCGGCTTGGCGCCGTCATCCACTGCCCTGAGCGGGAGGGCTTCGCGCCGCTCGAGATCGAGGGCGCGAGCCTCGGCGCCGGCGCCACGACGCTCGACGCCGGCTCCTCCTCCCAGTTTCTCTCGGCGCTCCTGATGGCGGCGCCGCGCGCGCCGGGTGAGGTTGCCGTGGACGTCCAGGAGCTGACTTCCGAGCCCTACTTGAATCTTTCGCTGGCGGCGATCGCGGCCTTCGGCGGCAGCGTCGAAGAGGTGACGGGCGCGGGGTCGCGGGCCCGCTCGTTTCGCATTGCGCCCTCGCGTCTCGGCGCCCGCCGCGTGCGAGTCGAAGGCGACGCCTCCGCCGCCTGCTACCCGGCCGCCGCGGCGGCCATAACCGGCGGCGAGGTCGTGCTCGCCGGGCTGCCGCGCGCCTCGGCGCAGGGAGACCGAGCCTTTCTCGATCTCCTCGCGGCGATGGGCGCCGAGATCGCCTGGGCCGGCGACGTGGTGACCGTGCGCGGCGCGCCGGGAGGCGCGCTGCGGGCGATCGACGTCGACCTCTCCGCCATGCCCGACCAGGTGCCGACCTTGGCGGCGCTGGCGCCGTTCGCGCGCGGCACGACGCACATCCGCAACGTCCCGCACCTGCGCCTCAAGGAGAGCGACCGCCTGCGCGCCATGGCGAGCCAGCTCGCGGCGGCCGGCGTGCCGGTCGAGGAGAAGGCCGACGGCCTCGCCATCGCAGGGATCTGGGTGGGGCTCAAGCCGGCGGAGCTGCCGCCCGCCGCCGTGGTGATCGATCCGCACGGCGACCACCGCATCGCGATGAGCATGGCCCTCGTGGGGCTGCGCCGGCCGGGGCTCGCGGTCGCGGATCCGGAGGTCGTCGCCAAGTCCTATCCGCGGTTCTGGCGCGACTTGACGTCGCTGCTCGCGGCCTGAGCGCCATCCGGCCGGGACTTGCCGGCGGGTGAGCGTTGCCGCCGCCGGCAACTGGGCGCGCGATCCAGCGTTCAAGTGATTGTATTCGCGACGCTTGCGCGCCTTGACGGCGTTTTCGAACTGGCGTAGAGAAGCGCCTCCGTGACCCTCCTCGAGCCCACGCTCGAGCTTGTCCATCCCGCGCTCGTCACGGCGGAGGCCCACGCCGATGGCGCGGGCGCGCCGCCGGCTCCCCTGCGCGCGGCGCGTCTCACCGACCGTGAGCGGCTGGCGCTGCTCCTCCAGGGCACCGCCCTCCTCGCCCACCTCGAGCATGCCGGCTGGCATCTGCCGGCGGGCTGGCGCGGCGCCGCCGTGACGACAGACGGCCTGCTCCGCGTCCCGGGGGCCGGACCGGGCCGTGCGCGGCGACTGCCGCAGGAGCTGCTGCGCGAGCTCGTCGAGGAGCTCTTCGGCCCCGGCGAGTCGGTCGCCGGCCGCGGCGAGGCGCGGCGGGCCGTGCGCGCGTTGCTCGCGCCCTGGCGTCAGGTGCTGACGCCGCTCTCGCCGGACGCCGCCGTCGAACAAGTGCTCGAACAGGCGCCCTTCCTCTGGGACCCGGCGTGCGCCGTCGCGCGGCGGGCGCTCGCTGCGCAACATCGTCGCGCCACCGGCGCCCAGGTCTGGGTCGCCGGCCCCGGGCGCTTCCGCCGTCGTGTCCTCGCCGCAGCGTCGCGCGCCGATTGGCTCGCGGTCGCGGATCTCCTCGCCGCGCCCGCGGCGCGCGCGCTCTGGGAAGAAGAGGAGGAGGCGGATGCCGCGGCGCTGGCGTCCACTGGCCGTCACCAGGCGGCGGTCGCGGCCTGGCGCCGCCGGCCGCCGGCGACGGCCGAGGAGCGCCAGGCGCTGGCCTCTTCGCTCGCGTCCCTCGGCCGCTTCGCGGCGGCGGTCGAGGCGCTCGGCGACAGCCGCGCGCCGGCCGCGCGCAGCCTGCGGCTGCGCTGCCAGGTCAAGCTCGGGGGCCTGGGCGCGGCGCGCACGGCATTGCGGCGGCTCGAGACGGCGGCGCTCGCGCCCGCCGACGCAGTCGATCTGGCCGAGATCGCGGCGCGTGTCCTCGCCAACAGCGCCGAGCCCGAGCGCGTGGCGCGGTGGGTGGAGCGGGCGCTCGCGGCGGCGCAGGCGGCCGGGCCGCCGCTCACGGCGCGCGCCGAGCTGGTCGCGGCCGAGGCGGCCTGGGACCGCGGCGATCTCGCCGTGATGGACCGGCACCTCGCGGCGGCGGAGGCGGCGTTGCGCGAGCCGGCGCTCGCCTGGCGCTGGCATCACACACGGGCATTGCGCGCTCTCGCGCAGCTCGACGGCGGCGCGGCCGCGGTCGAGCACCTGCGACAGGCGCTCGCCGGCCGGCGCCGGCTGTCGCGCCACGACGCCGCGGGACTGTGGAACGACCTCGGCCTCGGCCGCGCGCGCCAGCACGACCTGGCGGGAGCCGAGCGCGCCTTCCGCCATGCGGCGCACCTCTTGGCCGGCTGCGACGGGCCGCGGCAGACCACGCTCGCGCTCTACAACCTGGCCGAGGTGCGGCTGCGCCGTGGGCGCCTCGACGGCGTGCGCGAGATCCTGGAGCGCTCGACGGCCGAGAACCGATTGGCCGGCAACCAGCGCGGGCTCACGCACGACACCGAGCTGTGGGCGCGGCTCGAGCTGGCGCAGGGGCGGCCGGCCGCCGCGCTCACTCTCTGCCGCGGCGCCGTGGCGGAGCTGGAGCGGCAGGGATCGAGCTGGCGGCGCGCCGAGCTGCACGTGCTGGCGGCCCGGGCCCTGGGCTGGCTCGGGCGCGCGGACGAGGCCGCCGCGGCGCTGGCCGAGACCACCGCCGAGGCCCGTGGAGAGCTCGAGCCGGAGGAACGGCCGGCGCTCTGGGCGAACGCCGGCCGGCGTGAGGAGGCGCTGCGCGAGGCGGCGGGCACGCCGTTCGGGCCGCTCTGGCAGGCGCTCCTGGCCGGTGGATCGCCGCCGACGCCGGACTGGGAGCCGCTCGCCGCGCTCGAGCCCTATCGTGCCGCGCGCCTGGTGTTCGACGCCGAGCTCGTGTCCCCCGGCTGCGCGCCGCCGCACTGGGTCGCCCGTGCTGTCGCCGCGTTGCGGGCGCTCGGGGCCGGTCTTCCGGCCGAGCGCCTCGAGCGCCGTCATCCGGCGCCCTGGCGGGCTCTCGCCGCCCACCTCGAGCGGCTGCCCGGTGCTGCCGACGGCTGGGCCCGGTTGCTCGCCGCGGCCGGGCACGGCGAGGCGGAGCTGGCCTGGGAGCAGAATGGCGAGCGGCGCCTGCTCGCCGGCGGCACCGGCGGCCCGGCCGTGCTCAGCGCGCCGGCCGGAGGCGGCCTGCTCACGGTGCGGGCGACGGCCATGGACGACGTTCTCGCGGCGCTCTTCGCCCTCGCCCGCCGCGAGCTGGACCCGCCCGCCCGGGCCGATGACCTCGCGGCGGCGCCGCGGCCGTCGCCGGCGTCGCGCGGCGGCCTGGTGGGGGAGTGCCCGGCGCTCGCCGCCGCGCTGGCGCGGCTGGAGAAGCTGGCGCCGGCGGCGCTCCCCATCCTCGTGCTGGGCGAGAGCGGCACCGGCAAGGAGCTGGCGGCGCGGCTCGTCCATCGCTTGAGCCCGCGCGCTCGCGCGCCGTTTCTTCCGGTCAACTGCGCCGCGCTCTCCGAGACCCTCCTCCTCTCCGATCTCTTCGGCCACGTGCGCGGCGCCTTCACCGGCGCCGAGCGCGACCGTTCCGGCGTCTTCGAGACCGCCCAGGGCGGCACGGTGTTCCTCGACGAGATCGGCGACCTGCCGCCGTCGGCGCAAGGGATGCTGCTGCGCGTCCTGCAGGAAGGCGAGGTGCGGCGCGTCGGCGAGAGCCTGGCGCGCAAGGTGGACGTGCGGGTGGTGACCGCGACCCACCGCGACCTCGCCGGCATGGTGCGCACCGGGAGCTTCCGCGAGGATCTCTACTACCGCTTGAAGGTGGCGAGCGTCCTGCTGCCGCCGCTCCGCGACCGCGGCGACGACGTCCTGCTCCTCGCCCGCCACCTGCTGGGCCGGCTCGCCGGGCCGGCGGCGCCGCCGGCCCTTTCCGCTGCGGCGCAGGCGCGCCTCCTCGCGCACTCCTGGCCGGGGAACGTGCGTGAGCTGGGCAACGTCCTGGCCGTGGCGTCGGCCCTGGCCGGCGGCGGGCCCATCCTTCCCGAGCACCTCGACCTGCCGGCGCCCGCCGGCCGGCCGGAGAACGACGCGGCGGAGGGGCCTTCGGAGTATCACCGGCGTCTCGATGCCTTCCGCCGCACGATGGTTGCGGAGGCGCTCGCCGAGGCGGGCGGCAATCGGGCCAAGGCGGCGCGCCGGCTCGGCCTCTCGCGCCAGGCGCTGTCGTATCTGGCACGGCAGCTAGGACTACCCTGATCAGGCTCCTCTCGGGTCCTGTGTCGTAGGCTGAGACACGGTGCCCGCACAGGTCGCAGAGCGCAGCCGCACGGTCGCGACGCCCCCTTCAGGGGGGGATCTCCCGCTCGTCGAGGACGAGGACCGGGCGTGAGCCGCTTCCTTCTCCGCCGCCTCGCGCAGGCCGTGCCGATCGCGCTGCTCGTCGCGACGCTGGTCTTCTCGCTCCTCCATCTGATCCCCGGCGATCCAGTGGAGGTCATGCTGGGCGAGGGGGCGCAGGCGGCGGACGTCGCGGCCTTGCGCGCCCGGCTCGGTCTCGACCGCCCGCTCGGCGCGCAGTACCTCGCCTTCCTCGCCGGCCTGCCGCGCGGCGACCTCGGCCGCTCGCTGCAGTCCGGCGACCCGGTCAGCGCGGTCCTCTTGGAGCACCTGCCGGCGACGCTCGAGCTCGCCTGCGCCGCCATGCTGGTGGCGCTGGCGGTGGCGCTGCCGCTCGGCACCCTCGCCGCCTTTCACCGCGGGCGCCCGGTGGATCACCTGTCGCGCGCGGTGTCGGTGCTCGGCGTGTCGCTGCCGAACTTCTGGCTGGGGCCGATGCTGATCCTGCTTTTCTCGGTCCGGCTCGGATGGCTGCCGGTCTCCGGGCGCGAGGGCGCCGCCAGCCTGGTGCTGCCGGCGCTGACGCTCGGCGGCGGGCTCGCCGCCTTTCTCACCCGGCTGGTGCGGGCGTCGGTCGCCGAGGAGCTGGCGCGACCGTACGTGGCGGCGGCGCTCGCCAAAGGTCTGCCGCGCCGGCGGGCGATGGTGGTGCACGCGCTACGCAACGCGCTGGTGCCGGCGCTGACCGTGGCGGCGTTGCAGTTCGGGGCGCTGCTCACCGGCGCTATCGTCACCGAGACGATCTTCTCGTGGCCCGGGCTGGGGCGCCTGCTGATCGAGGCGATCCGCTTGCGCGACTACCCGCTGGTGCAGGGCGGCGTGCTGCTCATCGCCTGGACGTATCTGCTGGTCAACCTCGTCACCGACTTGGCCTATGCCTGGCTCGATCCGCGGCTACGGGAAGGTTGATCACGCGACGTGCGGGCGGAGCAGCTCGGCGACCTGCAGCAGACCGTCGCGATCGATCTCGTCGAACGCGGCGAGGGCGTGCGAGTCGAGGTCGAGCACGGCCACGAGCGCGCCGCGGCGATCGCAGATCGGCACCACGACCTCAGAGCGCGCCGCCGCATCACAGGCGATGTGGCCGGGAAAGGCGTGCACGTCGGTCACGAGCTGTGCCGCGCCGGTGCGCGCCGCGGCGCCGCACACGCCGCGGGCGAAGGGGATCTCGAGACAGCCGAGCGGCCCTTGGTACGGCCCCACGCGCAGGAGATCCGGCGCCACGACGCGATAAAACCCCGTCCAGCTCGCATAGGGGAGCGCCTGGTGGATCAGGCAGACGGTCGTCGACATCGCCGCGACGGCGTCTCCGGTGCCGGGCAGCACCGCCGCCAGCTCGGCGAGCAGTCGGCGATAGATCGCTTGCTTCGCTCCGTTCTCCATCGCGGCGCATTCTAGGCCAGCGTGGCTTCGGCGAAGATAGGCGCATGAGACGCCTCCCTGCGAGCGCGGTCGCCGGGGGCGCGGTGCTCGCCGCGCTCTGCGTCGCCGCGCTCCTCGCGCCCTGGCTCGCGCCGTACGACCCGCTGGCGCAGCAGCTCGAGCAGCGGCTCGAGCCGCCGTCGGCCCGCCATCCGCTCGGTCTCGACGAGCTGGGGCGCGACATCCTCTCGCGCCTGGTCTACGGCGCGCGCACCTCGCTCGCCGTCGGTCTCGCCGTGGTCCTCGTCGCCGGATCGATCGGCACCGCGATCGGCGCCGTCGCCGGCTTCGCGGGCGGTCGCCTCGAAGCGCTGTTGATGCGCGCGACCGACGTCTTCCTCGCCTTCCCCGGCATCCTGCTCGCCATCGCGTTCGTCGCCGTGCTCGGCCCGGCGCTGTCGCACGTCGTGCTCGCGCTGGTGATCATCGGCTGGGTCGGCTACGCGCGCCTGGTGCGCGCGCAGGTGTTGCAGTGGAAACAGCGCGACTTCGTGCTCGCCGCGCGCGCCGCCGGCGTGCCGCGCACGCGCATCGTGCTGCGCCACCTGCTGCCGAACGTGCTGCCGGAGCTGACGGTGCAGGCGACGCTCGGTCTCGCCGGAGCCATCCTCGCCGAGGCCGGGCTTTCGTTTCTCGGCTTGGGGATCGAGCCGCCGGCGGCGTCGTGGGGCTCGATGATCAACGCCGGGCGCAGCCATCTGCTCGACGCTCCCCACCTTTCGCTTTTCCCCGGCCTCGCCATCCTCGTCGCCGTCGTCGGTTTGCACCTGCTCGGCGACGGCGTGATCGAGCTGCTCGATCCCCGCCGCGCGCGACGCACCCACTGATTTGTCAAGTAGCGTCGCGCCGTAACTTGACATCGCAAGATGAGACTTTGATAATAGCGCCCGTTTGCGAGAGTCTCCCTCGCATCAATTGACATTAACGCGCACAGGAGGAGTCATGGCCGAACCTGAGACGCAACCCGGCGGATCGCCAGGAGGAAGGCGCATGTACACGCTCTCCGAGGTCTCGAAGAGGACCGGCATCTCGATGCCGACGCTGCAGCGTTACAAGAAGATGTATCAGGGCCGCATCCCGGCGTCCGGCGTCGGGCGCAAGCAGCGTTATCCGGAGGACGCGCTGCCGGTCTTCCAACAGATCAAGCAGGAGAACGCCGGCAGGCGCGGGCGGCCGCGCAAGAGCGCGTCCGCCGCCGCGCCGGCGCGTGGTGTCCGCCGCCGGGCCGGCGCGCGCCGCGGCCCCGGGCGGCCGCCCGGT
>JBIOUG010000017.1:0-30315 GCA_044866775.1 Thermoanaerobaculia bacterium
GGCGCGCTTTCCGTTGCGCGACCAGCGCGACGGGCGCCCAGCCCCGGCGGGGACGGTAATGATGCCTCAGGACCAGCCTCGCGAGCGCCTGTCCCTCCGCGGCTGGGCTTTCATCCTCCTCAAGCTCACGATCGTCGGGCTCGCCGCCTGGCTGGCGGTTCGCCTCCTCGCCGGCATCCACTGGGCCGACCTGGCGGCGCGCCTGGGCGCTCCGCGCTGGGAGCTCCTGGCGCTGGCGGTCGCGCTCCTCGTCGCGCGGTTCCTGGTCTGGGACGTGCGCTGGTACCTGGCGATGCGCCGCGTCGAGCGCCGGCCGAGCCTCGCGCTCGGTTTCTTCGCCCTGCTCGCCTCGGCGGCGGTCAACCTGGTCACCCCGTCGGTGCGCCTGGCCGGCGGCCTCGTGCGGGCGCGCTACACGGCGCACGGCGGGACGGCGGGGTTCGGCCGCGCCTACGGCGTCGTCTTCTTCGATCAGCTCGCGCACAACGCGGTGATGACCGCCCTCTCCTGGATGGCGCTCATCGTCATGGGCTTCGCCCTCGGCTACGAGCCGCTCGCCTGGAGCGCCTTCGCGGCGCTCCTCCTGACGGCGGTCGCGCTCGTCGTCTGGAGCCGCCGCAGCGGCGAGGGCGGCGAAGGGAAGCTGGCGCGCGCCCTCGCCCGCCGGGCCGACGCCGCGCGCGGCCGCCGCATGGGGCGCCTCCTCGCCCACGGCCACGACGCGGTCGAGGTCTTCACCCGCCTCTTCGCCGACCGCACACTGCGCTGGCAGGTGGTCACGCTCGGCGCCGTCTTCTTCCTGGTCAACGCCCTCGCGCAGTGGGTGACCTTCCGCGGCTTCGGCGCCGAGGTGACGATGCCGGTGGTGGTGGGCGCGGTGTCGCTCGGGCTCGCCGCCGGCATGCTCACCGGCGCCCCGGGAGGCATCGGCGCCACCGAGGCGGCGATGGTCGCCTCCTTCGCGGCCCTCGGCGTCGACCGGGTCGACGCCGCGGCCGGGACCCTCCTCTACCGCGGGCTCCACTACGCCGTCGTGCTGGTGGTGGGGCTGCCGGCGCTGGTCGCGCTCGAGATGCGCGTCTCGCTGCGCCGCGGCCGCGACAAGCCGGTGCGCGACGCGCCCGGCACCGCCGCGGCTCCCTGAGGTCCGCTTGTCACTCGAGCCCGCCAGAGGCCAGCGGGCTCGAGAGTTCAAGAATCTGTCTAGTCCGGTTGTCACGCGGACCGGGGGGGCAAGCACCCTCTCTTACGGACGCCCTCTGCAATCGAGCGCAAATTCATGATCGAAACCCTATACGACGCCCCAAGAATCGTCCGCGAATCGCCAGGCTACGGCTCGCTGCGCGAGCTTTGCCGCCGCTACGAGGCACGGCTGGTCGAGGACGTGCTGGCGGAGACGCGCTGGAACGTCAGCGCCGCCGCCCGCCGCCTCGGACTGTCGCGTGTCGGCCTGACGAAGAAGCTCAAGACGCTGGGGATCGTCCGGCCCTCGAACAGCTAGGGGCCGCTTCAGGCCGGCGTGGCGCGGGCGCCGGCGCGTCGCCGCACGGCGCGCGTATCATGCGCTACGCATGGTCGCTGAACCTCCCCACCAGCCGGCGGATCCCACTCTCCCGACCCTGCTCGCCGACGCCGGGGAGGTAGCGCGCGCGACGGAGGCGCTCTGCACCGGCCTCACCGAGGACCAGCTCCTCTACCGGCCGGACCTCGAAAGCTGGTCGATCGCCCACTGCTTCGACCACCTGCGCGTCGTCAACGACCTCTACGCCTGGCGCCTGCGGCCGGCGATCGAGCGGGCGCGGGGCCGCGGGCGCACCGGCGGCGAGCCGCTGCGGCTCTCCTGGCTCGGGCGCCTGTTCTTCCGCGAGCTCCACCCCACGACCACGCGGCGCCATCGCGCGCAGAAGGTCTTCCGCCCCGACGAGAGGCCGCCGGCCGCCTCCTGGCGCCACTTCCTGGCCGGGCAGCCGACGCTCCTCGGCATCCTGCGCGAGGCCGCGGAGCTGCCGGTCAACCACATCCGCGTCGCCTCGCCGGTGGCGCCGTTCCTCCGCTTCACGCTCGGCGACGCCCTGGCCATGCTGGTGGTCCACGAGCAGCGGCACCTCGGGCAGGCGCAGCGGGTGCGCGCCGACGAGCACTTCCCGACCTGGTGAGCGGGCCTACGACGAGGCGCCGGCCGGCCCCTTGCTCGGCGCGGCGTAGACCGTCGTGTAGCGGCCGAGGAGGACCTTGCCGGGCGCGAAGCCGCGCGGCTTGCTGACCTCGGCGCAGGTCGTCATGTGCACCGCCACGCGGCCGCCGCGCGCCGCCTTCGAGTAGCCGGCGGCGAGCGCGGCGGCGAAGCGCGCGGTCTCGCGCGGCGGGCGCTCGAGCCCCTCGGGGTTGCGGATCACGACGTGCGAGCCCGACTCGCTCGCGACGTGCAGCCAGAAATCGCGCGGGGCGGCGAGCTTCAGAGTGAGGACGTCGTTGTCGGCGGCGGTGCGGCCGACCAAGACGGTCATGCCGTCGGGGGAGACGAAGCGCCGCGCCACCGGCCGGCCCTGCCAGATGCCGGCGTCGGGATCGCTCGGCTCCGGCGGCTTGCGGTCACCGCGGCCCATAGACCCCACTCATCGGTACCGTGAGACGCACGCGTTACGGCCGAACCGGTACCCTCGGCCGGAGCCGCGCTCTGACCTCCTCGTAGATTGGAAGGTCCACCTCGGGTGCGACTTCAAGGCTCACCGCCAGAGCGTACGGGACAGCCACCGTGAGGCGCCCCGCGTGCTCACGGCAATTGACCTTGAGAACGAGGTCCTGTTCAGGAGCGAAAACGGCCGCCTGGTCACCCTCGAAGATCTCGTGCTGCACAGTGCCTCGCACTGCCGCCCGCTGATCCGCTTCCTGCCGCTTTACGCGCAGGTCGTGCTCGGCGTCGAAAACGCCAGTCTCCTTTGGCGTGAACCACACGTGAGCCCGCCGGTACCGTTTGTCAAAGGGGTTGATCGGTGTGAGATATGCGAGAGTGACGATGAGCCGGCGGCCCACTCTTACGCCACTGAGACTCGTTGGTAGGGGAATGCGGTAGAGGTGGCCTTCGCCATCGCGGATATCGTCCCAAGCAACCAAGGTTACGCGCTGGGGCGTGCAGCCATCCAACCTCGACTCATCTGCAAAGCCGTACCCTAGAAACCGCCCAAGCTTCGCCCGGGTGACGCCGCTGAGCGGCTCTTCCAAGAGATCATCAAGCAGCTGCTGCGTAGAGCCCCAACTCGCACAGTGCACAATGAGCGCCTTCAGCAGCGGTGCGAGGCTACGCCGGGATGGAAGAGCTATACCTTCTTCTGAAGAAAGCAATTCGGGCAATATTTCGAGACGACGCGCCGCGGCTCGAGTTGCCAATGCAGCGGCATTACTCGTGCCGCACGTGTAAATGGTGCTGGAAGTTTCGCCGGCCAATCCTGGCGTCGCCACCTGTTGTCCAGGAGGGCTTGCCACATATTGCGAGGGCTCCAGTGTCGCGCGTTCGTGGGCCGTCCCCAGACGCTCTCGGTAGAGGAATCTGCCGCCCGGAAATAGTACGTCGGGTTTGATGGAGCGACCGACGCCGGCGCCGACACTGCCAACCGGTGAGGGAATCAGGTGACGGCCCCTGCTTGCGGAGAAAGGATCGATACGGTTCCCTATATCAAAGCCTCCGGCCATGTCGCGATGGCTAGCACCCACCGTCAGGGCGTTCACGCTCTCGGCAGGTGAGAAGAGCCCGCGTAAGTCCGCCTTCTCTACCATAGCCCGCAAGGCGAGGCGCTGTAGCTCCTCGGCCGACAGACCCTGCAGCTCACCGCGAGCGCACGATAGTTCGAGCGAGAGGCTTCCGCCCGGGTTCCCTGCACTGACTACGAAGAGGAGTTCATGATTCCAGGCGAGCCAGTCGAGGAGCCGAGCCATGGGGCTGATCAAGCCGGCAAAGGGCCGAGAAGGATCACCGACAGAGAAGTTCACCACAACCACTCCGGCCGCTGCCGGAAGCTCCCCGGCCTCCCCTACAACCACGCGTCGCACGGCCCGGTGCACGAGGTCAATCTCGAGTACGTCCTCCGGGATTTGCTCGTAGGCTGGTCCGAAACCGTGCTCCACGGGCGATAGAACCGGCCGCACGTAGAGTGGCCCCGAAAGGACCTTCGATCCAATTGGAGGATCACCGCGAAGGATCAGCGACGCCATCGCCGTTCCGTGCCGCCGCTGTGCAGCAGGGACTTTCGCCGCCCACCCATCAGGATCATCTACGACCATTCGGCCCCGGAGAAGAACGTGACCTTCCAGCGGAAGTCCGTCGAACAGCGCGACGGTCGGGTCGGCTGTGGCCGATGGTGGTGTCTCCTCCTGCGGTGTCAGCGGCCCGGCAGTCTCCTCGCCGAAGACCGGCGCAACAAACTGGCCGGTGGGCCTGAAGAACATCACGCCTTCTGCGCGTGCGAACGCCACCTCCTCCCCAGCCAATACTTGCCGTGCAGCCTGACGCGGAACCTCAGCCACGCAGGCGTGATACGCGATATCCGAGACCGCGACGCTCTGCCCGATTAAGCTTCCTCCGGCCTCCTCGAGTCGTCGTACAAAATCTCCGAGCTGACGGTCACGATCATTCTCACTCCTGCGGAACCAAAGCTCGACCTGAGCTCTCACCCGATCCTCGCCCTTCGTAAGACGGCCCTTCCATTGCTCCAAGATTCCGGTACCGCCGAAACGATCCTGAATTCCCCAGAGCCGGACCTCTCGTAGATTGACAAACAAATCGCGCCAGGGAGTAAGTCCGGTTGGAAACTTGAAGCTTGGATCCTTGCGGTAGCGCTCCCAAAGAGAAAGGAGCTGCTCGACCGCTTGCCGATTGCTCATGACCAGGTAGAGCGTCCCTCCCAGCGACCGGTCAATTCTTTCGTGGCGCTTCGACTCAAGATAGAAGTCCTCGTCCGGTGGAATCTCGACTTCATCAGCCGCAGCAAGCCATTCCATGCCGGCGATTTTCTCGACCGCCCGTTGAAATCGGGCGACTGAATCGAAAGTCTCGAAGACCAAAGCGAGCTCAGGCTCTACCCCCAACAACTCTGTTCGGAGCTCCACGCGGCGCGCTTCGAAGGCATCCTGGAGGCCCGTCAATCGGGGACCGACCCGCTCCACAATGCGTCCGTGACCTGGGCGGTGGAGCCGCGAAGGGCCACCGCTGCCCTTCGCCCGGTCCGCCGTCTCCGGCACCGGAAGGCGCAGCAACGGGAGCAGGCGCTCTTCACCGTTCGGCATGGGTAATTGAAAAGTGTAAGCCCGCTACAACGAGGGCTGGAAGCGTGCCTTCCACTGCTCGATGCGCGACTTCGTGATAGCGCGATGATCGGCGGTGGGACCGGCAAGCACTTGTTGTCGCAATACGCCCAAGGCGAACTCCTCGACTTCGCCGAAGCTCGCTCCGGATAGTTCGGAGGCCAAAGAGGTGATCGAACGGCCGAACTCCTGACCCACTCGCTGCTCAAACCGGCATAACCACTCAGAAATCTCCGCCGGACCTGGGCTCGGCAAGTGGAGTCGCAGCTGGAACCTTCGCCATACAGCGCGATCCAAAAGCTCCGGGTGGTTCGTGGCGGTGACTACAACCACATAACTCGGTAAGCGATCGATCTGCAGAAGCAGAGTGCTCACTACGCGTTTGATCTCACCTGTCTCGTGCTCATCGCCTCGTTCCTTGCCGAGTGTATCGAACTCATCGAAGAAAAGAACGCAGCGACGGGTGCGAACATAGTCGAAAAGCCTCTGCAGTCGGGTTGAGGTCTCGCCTAAGTAACTGGCGACCACGCTCTCGTATCGTACCACGCAGAGTGGTGCCATTAACGCGGTCGCTAGGGCCTCGGCGAGGCTTGTCTTGCCATTGCCAGGAGGACCTGCCAGCAGCACGCGGTGCCGGGGTTCTAAGTTGTGGCTGCGCAGCAGCTCCGCACGATGCTGTTCCTCCACGATTTCCCGCACAGCTCTATCAACCACCTCCGGAAGGATTAGGCCGTCCAGTTGTCTCTCTGGCTGTAGCTCGATGACCTGTTCACCGTTTGGCGCTACCATCTGGCGCGCGACAACTCCCCCGGCGCCATTTGAGCGCAGCGATTCCTCCAGCTGGCCAGCCAGGAGGTGGTGCTGCTTGGCCCTTTCCTCGGCGACAAGCGCCTCTACGGTCCTGCGGAAGAGCGGCTGATCCCCTCGGGCGGCGGAGCGGACGAGACGGACTAGGAGGTCTGCGCGAGCCATCGGTTTGAGGCTGGAAGCTGCGAACAATCTAGCACGAGAACGACCAGCACCCGACTTCAGGGGAACCCTGCGACCCTACTCAGGGAGGAAGGGGTGGGTCCGTCCTAGCCGCCCGCCTCAGGCGTATCTTACCCACCGCCACAGCTCCTGGAGGGTCGGGCGCTTGCCGTACATCAGGATGCCGACCCGATAGACCCGCGCGCAGAGCCAGACGAGCCCGGCGATGGTGACGAGCGACAGCGTGTAGCCGAGCGCGATCTGCCAGAGCGGCGGCGTCTTGAGCGCGATGCGCAGCATCATGACGAGCGGCGTGAAGAACGGGATCAGCGACGTTACCACCGCCAGCCGGCCGTCGGGGTCGTTGATCACCTGCATGAAGAAGAGCATCGGGGCGACGAGGAAGATGATGGCGAAGCTCGCGAGCTGCTGCGCCTCGCGCATGTCGTTGCAGGCCGCGCCGACCATGGCGTAGAGGCTGGCGAAGAGGAAGTAGCCGATCAGGAAGAGGGCCAGGAAGTGGAACATGATGCCGGCGCCGACGGTGGGGAGCTCCATGCCCGCCGGCAGCATGGCGCGGGAGGCGAGGAGGCCGGGGGCGGTGAGCACGGCGGCGGCCGCGATCCAGATCCCTACCTGGGTCAGCCCCACCAGGCCGATGCCGCCGAGCTTCCCGGCCATCAGCTCGAGCGGGCGCACCGCCGAGGTCACCACCTCGATGATGCGCGAGCTCTTCTCCTCGAGCACCCCCTGCATCACCTGCGTGCCGTAGAGGATCAGCACCACGTAGAGCATCATGAACAGGCCGAAGGCGAGGAAGAAGCCACCCATGCCGGCCTCGGCGCGGCTCCCGGCCGCGGAGACCCGCACCGTGTCGAGATCGACGCCGCGTGTCAGGTCGCCGATGACTTTGGAGTCGTAGCCGGCCTGGCGCAGGCGCCAGGCGCTGACCTGCTCGGAGAGCGCCCGCTCGAGCAGCTCCTGGGTGATCCAGGACGAGACGCTCTCGGCGTGGTACTCGACGCGCCCGCGCTCGAGGTCGTCGCGTGCCAGCCACACCCAGGCGTCGATCTCCTCGCCGAGCACCATCCGGTCGAGCCGGGCGCGCTGCGCCGCGGCATCGCGCTCGGGCGGCAGCACGCGCACCGCGAACTCGACCATCGCCCCGCCCTGGTCGCGCTGCTCGCGCGCCAGCCGCTCGACCAGCGCCGGCGCCAGCTCGCCGATGGTGTCGACGATCGCCAGCCGCTGCGCCGAGCTGCTGCGCATGAGGAGGAGCGACGGCAGCACCATCATCGCCGCCAGGAAGAGCGGCAGCCCCGCCGTCGCCACCCAGAAGCCCCACCCCTTGATGCGCGTCATGTACTCGCGCTTGCCGACCACGAACGCCTCAGAGAGCCGCATCGCGCACCGCCTTCAGGAAGATCTCCTCGAGGTCCGGCTCCTCGCTGCGGAACTCCTCGACGTCGAGGAAGGCGACGATCTCGCGCAGCACGCGCGGGCCTTCGACGTCGGGGGCGAGGAGGAGCTTGACCTGGACTGGGAGCCCGTCGCGCTGGGCGCGCGACGGACGGCGCTCCCAGGATTCATTGGAGCCCGGCGCGAGAGCATTCGCGCCGTCCTCGGCCGCCACCCGCTCGACGCCCGGCAGCGCGGCGAGCCGGTCGAGGTCGCCGCGGGCGCGCAGCCGGTAGGCGTTGCCGCCGAGGCGGCGCTTGATGTCGCGCAGCCGCCCGGAGACGATCACGCGCCCGTCGGAGATCAGGCAGATGTCGTCGCAGAGCCGCTCCGCGAGGAGCATGCCGTGGGTCGAGAGGAGCACGGTCTTGCCCTGCCGCCGATAGTCGAGGAGGAGGTCGCGGAAGAGCGACTGGTTGATCGGGTCGAGGCCGGAGAACGGCTCGTCGAGGATCAGCAGGTCGGGCTCGTGGAGCACGGTGCCGATCAACTGCACCTTCTGCTGCATGCCCTTCGACAGCTCCTCGACCTTCTTCTTCGCCCAGGCGGTCAGCTCCACGCGCTCGAGCCAGGCGCCGATCCGCGGCAGCGCCTCGCGCCGCGACAGGCCGCGCAGCTCGGCCAGGAAGACGAGCTGGTCCTGGACCTTCATCTTGCGGTAGAGCCCGCGCTCCTCGGGCAGGTAGCCGATCCGTCGCAGGTCCTCGCGCCGCCGCGGCCGCCCCTGGTAGAGCACCTCGCCCGCGTCCGGGGCGATGATGTCCATGATCATCCGCAGGGTTGTCGTCTTGCCGGCCCCGTTCGGCCCGAGGAGCCCGAAGATGCTCCCCGGCGGCACCGCCAGGTCCACCCCGCGCACCGCCTGGACGTCGCCATAGGCCTTGCGCACGTCGCGCAGCTCGAGAGTGGGGGTCATCGGTTCGGGGTCCTCCGCGCTTCCTACGCGCCCGGGGGTGGGAAGGTTTGCTCGCGCCTGATGCTACTCGACTGCGTACATCATCGCCGCCTGCCTGACGCCGAGCTCGTCAGCCACGCGTTTGACGGTAGTGACCCTCCCGTGTGCTTCCTTACAGCGCTGCCGCTCGCGCGCCGGCGAGGTCAAAGAAAGGTGGCTTCCACCTTGCTAGAGCGCCAAAAGCGAAAGGATCGCCTTCACGGTCGAAATCACCGGCTGCGCAACTTCACCAACCGCCTTCGCCGCCTCGACCAACCCCTCAGCACTGAGCTGATACCACTTCGCCCGCGGTTTCGGAGAGACCGCTTCCTGCGTCAGCGTCTCGAGGTCGCGCGCCGCCTCCTCGGCGCGTTCTGGCGGTAACTCTTTGGTCATCTTCGCCACCTCGACCGCGAGCTCCTTCAACCTGTCCTTCAACTCGCCCGACACTTCGGCGTGCGCGGCTTTGTTGAAGCTGTTCTCGATTTTCTCCGCTGTCACGGCGTTGAAGTCGCCATGCACCGTCACGTCACCGCCGAACTCGATGTTTCTCATCACCAGGCTCTCCACGGTTTGGAGTGCGAAGTCCACCTTCTCGACGTCATGGAATACATTGATCACGCGGGCCTCAGCGCGCTGCTTCGCGACGAAGTCGTCGACTCGGCGGGAGATGGTTCGCCTTGCCTTGTCGAGCTCTGATGCAATCGAAGCCTTTGCGCCGGGTGACGCAAGATCCGTGAACTGGATGGCGGCGGCCAGCAGCGGCGGCTGGTCGAAGCCGTGACGCTGGTCCTGGTTGAGGAGACGGAGCGCGGAGTTGAGGTAGACCTGTAGAGCCTCTGACGCTTCGGTGCCAGGCACCACGGTGATCCGCTTGCGCGCGAGCTGGCGGAGAACCTCCTTCACCCCTTCGCGCTCAGCGTGCAACCGTAGGAGATTAATCCTGAGACGCCTGATCTCGTCGCGGTTTGTTTCTAGGGAGCGACCAACAAACCAGGCTCCAACCTGAACGCCATTCCGTTCGAGTCGGCAGTGGTGCAACCGAAAACCCTGATCTGGCGCCACCTCGATCGGTCGGCTGAAGGGTGGTAGCTCCTGCAACTCTTCCACTCGGTACTCAAGCAGAAGCAATGGCTCGCCGGCTGACAACCACCAACTCTCAGTTGTTGCAAGCTTCCTCTCCGTCCGCTTGGTGGTGCTGCGAAGGTAATGCTCCGCAAGGTAACGCCCAGCCTTGACGAACTGGCAGGGGAGCCGCTTCCCCTGCGCATCGAAGACCGTGACCGTGAGGTCGAGGAAATCCTTGAGGACCGCAAGGCATTGAACCGCGTTGAGGGGACCATACGAACGGCTGCGCAGTCGGAATCCCGTTTCAAGTCGCGCAACGGAGCCGTCGGAATGAAAGCGGCGCAACGCACAGATCAGGCGCAGGTCAGCCGCTTGCTGGCCCATCCTCACACGCCCAAGGTGATCCGTGAATCGGAGCGCCGCCGTGGCCCGACTGAAGACTTCCTCGCCCGCCCAGCCTGGCACGCCACCACCCCTTCTCGCCACCACGGCCCCCGAGGAGCGCACGAACTCACGGCCGGGCTCCGCCAGCGGCCACTTGGGGACGGGAAGCCGGTTCCCCTGATCAACCAGAAAGGGACGCAGGTCGGAAAAGGGGAACTGGAAGACCAGAAACATCAGGAAAAACCCCCGCTGAACGAACATTGGGGGGGCGCCGATGGCGGCAACGAAGCCACCTACTAGCAGGCCGACGCATGCCGCCTGTAACGGCGTTGGAAGCCGTCCAAGCGTGCCGCCGGCCAAGCTTCGGACTCAAGGGCAGATCGGGCTCGATCCACAGTCGAACGCTGATCTGGATCCTTATCGTAGAGGATTGCACGGGAGCGTTTAACTGTCAACTGCCTTGGCCTCGGCGACATCCACGCCTGCCCGCCACGGCACCTGAGTGGCTTCCCCCGATCTCGGCGAAGGTAGGGGCACCAGCGGCCTGCGGCGGCGCAGGACGTTAGAGAGGTTTACACTGGCGATCGATGACCAAGGCAGACGTCGACAAACTCCTGCAGCTTCCCCCCGCGGAGCGCCTGGAAATCGCCGAGGTTCTCTGGAGGAGCGTCGAGCCAGAGGACGAGGTGCACTTCCTCTCTGTCCCGGATTGGCAGCGGGAGATCCTCAGGGAGCGCCTGGAGGACCTCGACCGCAACCCCGACGACGAGGAACCCTGGGAACAGGTGAAGGCAGAGCTCTGGCCCGGCCGATGAGGATCGTCCTCCGCCGGGCGGCGAAGCTCGACCTTCTCGAAGCCCGGGACTGGTACGAGGAGCGGCAGTCGGGCCTGACCCTCGCCTGCCGGCTGTGCCCACTCGAGCCGGATCAGTAGCTTCCCCCGCACCGCGGCCCCGCTCTAGGCAGCCACGCCCACCGGCACCGCGCGCGGGTGGATGAGGGAGTAGTCGAGGCAGGCGGTGAGAGTGCCGAGGGCGAGAAGCATCAAGCGCAACGAGTGGAGTCGCAACCCGGCGTGGCGAGCCCAAGGTGGGTCTCGAACCGGCTCGTCGGCGGGGCCCTGGTGCAGGAGGCGCATCCCTTGCGCTAGGTAAGCGGTGGCGACGAGCGCCTGCGGCAGCGGCGGCGCCGGACGCTGCTCGCAGGAGCCCACTCCAGCCCAGGAACGCGAGCGAGCGGCACCCGATCTTCCGCTAGTCGCTGAGGTATTATCCAGCCTCCGAACCAAGGGAGCAGGAGGAAGGTCGGGACGGAGCGGTAGCTGAGCCCGCGACCCGAGCCGCAACTTTCAGCCCTCGGCGGCGTTAGTAGCAATGGAGGTGCGGGTGCCCCGGCGCCCCTCCTGGAACTTCCCTTCGCAACAGACCCTTCAGTGAGGAGGAGGACCCACGATGCTGCGTAGAACCTTTGCCTGTCTGCTCGTCGCCTTTGCCGCCGCCGCCGCGTCGGCCCAGACCAGCGACGAGCTCATCGAGAAGAACCTCGAGGCCCGCGGCGGGCGCGAGAAGCTCAAGAGCGTCCAGTCGCTGCGCATGACCGGCAAGATGGTGATGGGCACCATGGAGGCGCCCTTCGTCCTCGAGCAGAAGCGCCCGCACAACGTGCGCATGGAGTTCACCGTCCAGGGGATGACCGGCGTGCAGGCCTTCGACGGCACGACCGGCTGGGCGGTGATGCCGTTCATGGGCAAGAAGGACCCCGAGAAGATGTCGGCCGAGGATCTCAAGGAGATCGAGGACCAAGCGGACATCGATGGCCCGCTGGTCGACTACAAGGACAAGGGGCACCAGGTCGAGTACCTGGGTAAGAAGGACATCGAGGGCACTCTGGCGCACGCGCTCAAGGTGACCAAGAAGAACGGCGATGTCGTCACCCTCTACCTCGACGCCGACGCCTTCCTCGAGATCAAGGCCGACGGCAAGAGCAACCGCCGCGGGCAGGAGATGGAGATGGAGATCGCCTTCGGCGACTACAAGGAGGTGGGCGGGATCGTCTTCGCCCACTCGCTCGACATCAAGCCCAAGGGCGCGCCGGCCGGCCAGCACCTGGTGATCGAGAAGATCGAGCTCAACCCGGAGATTGCGGCGGACCGCTTCGCCATGCCCGCCGTGGCACCCGCCGCCGAAGCCAAGGATGGCGGCCCGGCCCATTGACCCGCTCGCGGACCGGCACGACCATGCGCTGGCGACCTTCCCTTGTCCTCGTCCTCCTCGCCGCGGCGCCCGCCGCGGCGGCTGAGACCCCGGCGGCGGCGGTCCAGTCGACCGAGATCGATTCCTCGACCTTCGGCGGCCTGGAAGCCCGCGCCATCGGCCCGGCGGTCATGGCCGGCCGCATCGCCGCCATCGACGGCGTCGCCACCGACCCGCTGACCATCTACGCCGGCGCGGCCTCGGGCGGCGTCTGGAAGTCTATCGACGGCGGCATCTCTTTCAAGCCGGTCTTCGACGAGCACACGCAATCGATCGGCGCCATCGCCGTCGACCCCTCCGACGCCACGACCGTCTGGGTGGGCACCGGCGAGTCGTGGACCCGCAACAGCGTCTCGGTCGGCGACGGCGTCTACAAGACCACCAACGGCGGCGAGAGCTGGGAGCGCGCCGGGCTCGAGCACTCGGAGCGCATCGCCCGCATCGCCGTCCACCCCAAGGACGGCAAGACCGTCTGGGTGTGCGCCACCGGGCACCTCTGGGACGACCACGAGGAGCGAGGGGTGTACAAGACGACCGACGGCGGCAAGACCTGGAAGCGGGTGCTCTTCGTCGATGCCGCGACCGGCTGCTCCGACCTCGCCCTCGATCCGCAGGACCCGCGGATCCTCTACGCCGGGACGTGGCAGTTCCGCCGCACCCCCTGGTCCTTCAGCTCCGGCGGCAAGGGGAGCGGGCTCTACAAGTCGACCGACGGCGGCGACACCTGGAAGCAGCTCGCCAACGGCCTGCCCGGCGGCGAGAAGGGGCGGATCGCGGTGGCGGTCGCGCCGTCGCGTCCGAGCGTCGTCTACGCCCTGGTCGAGTCCAAGAAGACCGCCCTCTACCGCTCCGACGACACCGGCGTGACGTGGAGCGAGGTCAACTCCTCGTTCAACATCCAGCAGCGCCCGTTCTACTTCGCCCACGTCGTCGTCGACCCGACCGACTACGACTACGTCTACAAGCCGGGCCTGACGCTGACCATCTCGACCGACGGCGGCAAGTCCTTCAACTCGCCCTTCAGCGGCGGCTTCGGCGGCGGCGTCCACGGCGACCACCACGCGCTGTGGATCGATCCCCGGGACCCGCAGACCATGTTCCTGGGCACCGACGGCGGGGTCTACATGTCGACCGACCGGGCGCATCACTGGCGGTTCGTCAAGGGGCTGCCGGTGTCGCAGTTCTACCACGTGAGCTACGACCTCGACTGGCCGTACAACGTCTACGGCGGGCTGCAGGACAACGGCTCCTGGATGGGGCCGTCGGTGTCGACCGGCGGCATCGAGAACCGCGACTGGGAGAACCTCTTCTACGGCGACGGCTTCTGGGCCTTCCGCGACCCGGCCGAGCCGGAGTTCGCCTACGTCGAGTACCAGGGCGGCAACATCTCCCGCGTCCACCTGACCACCGGCGAGTCGCGCGACATCAAGCCGCAGCCGCGCGCGGGAGAGCCCGAATTCCGCTTCAACTGGAACACCCCGATCCACCTCTCGCCGACGCAGAAGGGGACGATCTACCTTGGCTCACAGTTCCTCTTCCGCTCGCGCGACCGGGGCGACAGTTGGGACCGCATCTCGCCCGACCTGACGAGCAACGACCCGGCCAAGCAGCGGCAGCGCCACTCCGGGGGGCTCACGGTCGACAACTCGACGGCCGAGAACCACACCACGATCTACTCGATCGCCGAGTCCCCCAAGGACCCGCAGGTCATCTGGGTGGGAACCGACGACGGGCGCCTCCAGGTGACGCGCGACGGCGGCACGACCTGGACGAGCCTCGAGGGCAACGTGCCGGACCTGCCCAAGGCGACCTGGGTGTCGCACGTCGAGGCGAGCGCGCACGCGGCGGGGCGGGCCTACGCCACCTTCGACGGCCACGCCCGCGGCGACATGAAGCCTTACGTCTATGCGACCGACGACTTCGGCGCCACCTGGAAGCCGCTCGCGAGCGACGCCGTCGCCGGCTACGCGCACGTCCTCGAGGAGGACCCGGTCAACCCCGCGCTCCTCTTCCTGGGCACCGAGACGGGTCTCTACATCTCGGTCGACGGCGGCGGGCGCTGGGCCCGCTTCACCGGCAAGTTCCCGCAGGTGGCGGTACGCGACCTGGTGGTCCACCCGCGCGAGTCCGACCTGGTCATCGCCACTCACGGGCGCGGCATCTACATCCTCGACGACATCACCCCGCTGCGGCAGTTGACGCCCGAGGTGCTGGCCGCCGACGCGGCGGTGCTCTCGACCCGCCCGGCGGTGGCGATGATCCCGGCGGTCGAGCAGAGCTTCTCGGGCGACGACGAGTTCGTGGGCTTCAACCCCACCGAATCGGCGAGCATCGTCTACTACCTGAAGAAGCGGCACCTCTTCGGCGATCTCAAGGTGGAGGTCTACGACCCCGAAGGGAAACTGGTCACGACACTCCCGGGCAGCAAGCGCAAGGGCCTGAACCGCGTCCCCTGGCCGATGCGCCTCAAGCCCCCCAAGATGCCGCCGGCCAACTCGCTCGTCATGTCCGGGTTCTCGTTCCTCGGCCCACGGGTGCCGCTCGGCACCTACAGCTTCAAGGTGATCAAGGGCGATCAGAGCTACCGCGGCACCGTCGAGCTGGTGGCCGATCCGCGGGCGCGTCACTCGGCCGAGGACCGGGCGGAGCAGCAGCGCCTGGTGCTCGACCTCTACCGCAAGTTGGAGCGGCTCACCTACCTGGCCGACGCGGTGACCGCGGCCGAGGAGCAGGCCAAGGCGCGCGCCGAAACGCTCAAGGGCGGCGAGCGGCGGTCGCTCGAGACCCTGGCGGCGGCGCTCACGACCCTGCGCTCGGAGCTGGTGGCGACGAGCGAAGGCGGCTGGCTCTCCGGCGAGGAGCAGCTCCGCGAGAGGCTGGGCACGCTCTACGGCGCCGTCAACGGCTACGACGGGCGGCCCACGCGCTCGCAGCTCGACCTGGCCGGCGTCCTCGGCAAGCAGCTCGACGCCACCTACGCGCGGGCCGAGGCGATCCGCACCAAGGAGCTGACCGCGGCCAACCGCGACCTCGCCCGCCACAAGGCCGAGCAGATCGCCTGGATGAGCAAGGAGGACTGGGACAAGAAGCAGCAGGCGGGGCCGTAGGCCGAGGGGAGGCTCAGCTCGCCCGGCGCAGCCAGGGCCGGCGGAGGTAGCGGTCGAGCTCGGAGAGGAACCCCGGGCTCGCGCTCTCGGTCTCGAGCACCCGCTGCAGCACCACGAGGCCGGGGATCGCCCGGCGATCGAGATCGCGGGCGCGGAACAGCGGCGAGAGCTGGTCCGCCAGACGGCGGCTCTCGGCCCTCCGCCCTTCGCGCAGGTAGAGGAGCGCGAGGTCGACGGTGACCGCCGTCGCATCCTGCCCGAGGCCCGCCTCGACGAGTCCCAGCCACGCCTCGAGGAACAGCCGCTCGGCCTCGGCCGGGCGGCCCAGGGCCTCGGCGATCTTGCCCTCCAGCCGGCGCAGGCGGACGAGCGCCACCCGATCGTCGAGGTTGCGGAACAGCGCCTGCGCCTTTTGCAGGTACAGCAGCGCCTCGCCGGCCAGCTCGACCTCGACCAGACCCGCGACCAGGCGGTGGTAGGCGGCGGCCGCGAGCCGCGGCTCCTCCCGTTCGTCGAGCAGCGACAGGCCTTCGCGCAGCAATGTGAGCGCCGCCATCGGGTGAAGACCCACCGCCGCTGCGCTCTTCTCGAGCAGCGTGCGCCCGAGCAGGTGGGCTTCGCCGAGGGCGCGGTAGATGTGGGAGGCGCGGTCGTAGAGGGCCGCCGCCAGCGCCGGCCGGCCCTGCTCGGCGGCGAGCGCGGCGCGCAGCACGCCGACCTCGGCCCGCTCGAGCGGATCGCCGCTGCCGACCTCGACCAGCGCATGGGCGTGGGCAAACGCCTCCTCGGCGGCCTCGCGCTGCCCGGCCACGCGCCGGGCGTTGCCGAGGTAGGCCCAGGCGCGCCCCTGCAGACTCGCCACGAGCGAGGCGCCGCACGGCGCGGGATCCACGCGCTCGGCGACCGCGAGCGCCAGCTCGGCCACCTCGGCGGCGCCCGGGGCGTCGTCCTGCCAGAGCGCCGCGACGGTGCCGAGAAGGTGCTCGCAGAGCGCCACGGTGCGGAAGCGGCGGGAGTTGACGACCAGCGTCAGTCGGCGATCCACGGGGTGGCGCAGCAGCTCGGACGCCAGCGCCGGCGCGGACTCGCGCTCGCGGGCCACCGCGCTCTCGCGCGCCGCGCCGCTTTCGAGCACGTGGCGGAAGGCCTCGCCATAGCAGGCGGGGTGCGTCTCGGCGCCGGCCTGGGCCTCCGGCCGCCGCCGCACCGCCACCCACAGCCGGCGGGTCTCGCCGAGACAGCGGACGCAGCCCGTGATGAGGTGGCGCACCAGGCGCCGGCTCTCCGGCGGCCCGACCTCGCCGCGGAGAAACCGCTCCAGGAGCTCGCGCGGCGGGTGGCGGTCAGGCACCGGCGCTCTCCGGTTCCACATGCCGACCGCCGCACCATTGAGCGGTGGGGTGGACCGGTTCGAAGAGATAAATCGTCACGGACGGTAACTCTACCCAGCCACTCATCACTCTGTCAAGCAATAAATGTCAGCCGGGCCCCGGTCATTCGGGCCCTAAATGATTGACGGACCTCGACTTGCTGTTGCCGCTCGGGTCCGGCGGCGGTACATTGCCGCCATGGCTCTCCTCCAGGGGCTCGGCCGCGCACTGCGCTGGCTGCGCGACAGCCGGGGGCTGCGCCAGTACCAGGTCGCCGATGCCGCCGCCGTGACCAAGGCCATGCTCTCCGCATACGAGACCGGCCGGCAGAAACCCTCACTCGACACCCTGGAGCGACTGCTCGAGGCGCTCGGTTGCGACCTCGCCGATCTGCAGCGGGCCCTGGCGGTGGTCAACGAGCGCCCGCTCGCACCCATCGCGGCCGCGCCGCCAGGGCGGCCGGTGGCGCCGGGCGAGAGCGCCGACGCGGCCGCTCTTCTCGGAGTGCCCGGTCCGCTGGCCTGGGAGGAGGAGCGGGCGGTGGGCGAGATCGTCCAGGGTCTCCTCCGGCTGTTGCGCCACCACGGCCGCGCGGCGGCGGCGAGCGGGCCCGAGGAGCCCGCCGCGGGCCGCCACCGCTGAGCGCGCCCCCGACGTCCCGTCAGGCAGGCGGTTCACCCCTCGCTGCGGACAGCACAGATCTTGCAGCCCCGCCCTACCGGGCGTGGGAGCGCCGGCGCGCACGGAGTGCGATCGGTCTCTCGCGCGGCACTTGGCGCCGGCGCCGTCCGGCGCCTCGGGAGGCGGTGACGGATCGTGGAGTTCGAGCAACGGATCGCGCGCCTACAGCGGCGAGTGGCCTCGATGGTGGCGCGGCTCGAGCGCTTCCGCGCGGCCGAGCGCAAGGTCGCCGAGCTCGAGGCCCGCCTCGCCGTGCAGCGTGCGGCGCTCGACCGCGCCGAGCAGCGCCGGGAGGAATTCCTGTCGATGCTGGCGCACGAGCTGCGCAACCCGCTGGCGACGATCAGCAACGCGCTCGAGGTGCTGCGGCTGAAGGGCGGCGGCGACACGACGTGGCAGCGGGCGCTCGAGGCCGCCGACCGGCAGGTGCGCCATCAGGCGCGGCTGGTCGACGACCTGCTCGAGGTGCAGCGGATCGGCCGCGGCGACGTCAAGCTGCGGTGCGAGCCGCTCGAGCTCGGCGAGCTGGTGCGAGCGACCTTCGAGCGGCAGCTCCCGGCGTTCGAGGCGGCGGAGGTGTCGATGGCGCTCGACCTGCCGGCCGAGCGCCTTGCCATGCGCGGCGACCGCCGCCGGCTCACCCAGGCGCTCGAGGGCCTGCTCTCCAACGCCGTCAAGTTCACGCCGGCGGGCGGCCAGGTGACCGTGAGGCTGGCGCGCACGCCGGACGGGCGGCGGGCCGCGATCACCGTGCACGATACCGGCGTCGGGATCGGCGCCGAGCTGCTGCCGCACGTGTTCGAGGCCTTCACCCAGGCCGACCACAGCCTGGAGCGGACCCTGGGCGGCCTCGGGGTCGGCCTGGCGGTGGCCAAGCGCCTGGTCGAGCTGCACGGCGGCGAGGTCGCGGCGTGCAGCGGCGGAGCGGGGCGCGGCGCGCAGTTCACCATCCTCCTGCCGGTCGCACCGGCGGGCCCCCCGGCCGAGGCGGCGGCGGGGCCGGTCCACGAGCACGGCGGCCGGCGCGTGCTGGTGGTCGAGGACAATCAGGACGCCGCGGCCACGATGCGCGACTTCCTGGTGCTCTCGGGCCACGAGGTCGCGCTCGCCTACTCCGGGCCGCAGGGGGTCGAGGCGGCGCGTCGGTTCCATCCCGAGGTGGTGCTCTGCGACCTCGGGCTGCCCGAGATGGACGGCTTCCAGGTGGCGAGCACGCTGCGCCGCGACCCGGCGACGCGCGGCGTCCGTCTCATCGCAGTCACCGGCTACGGGCGCGACGAGGACCGCCGGCGCTCGAAGGAGGCGGGGTTCGACCTGCATCTGACGAAGCCGGTCGATCCCGGGCAGCTCGCGCGCCTGCTGCAGTAGGGGCTGTGTTACCTTCCGGCGCGTGACCGCGCCCGCGCCGAGCTTCCTCTCGACCAAGGAGATCCCCCCCGAGGACCGCCTGATCTTCGCGCTCGACGTGCCGGAGATCGGCGAGGCGCGGCGGCTGGTCGAGACGCTGCGCGAGGCGGCGCAGTTCTACAAGATCGGGCTCGAGCTGTTCATGACCGGCGAGGCCTTCGCGCTGGTCGACTGGCTGCGCGCGCGCGGCGCCAAAGTGTTCGCCGACTTCAAGCTCTTCGACGTGCCGGAGACGGTGGCGGCGGCGGTGCGGCGGCTGCGGCGGCGCGGCGTCACGATGACGACGGTGCACGGCAACGACGCGATGCTCGAGGCGGCCTGCCGCGAGAAGGGGGAGGAGCTGAAGGTCCTGGCGGTGACGGCGCTGACCAGTCTCGACCGCGGGGACTTGCAGGATCTCGGGTTTGCGGTGGACGTCGAGCGGCTGGTGCTGTCGCGGGCGCGGCGGGCGCTCGAGATCGGCTGCGACGGGGTGGTGTCGTCCGGCCTCGAGGCGCGGGCGCTGCGGGAGGATCTCGGCGACAAGCTCCTGGTCGTGACACCCGGCATCCGGCCGGTCGAGAACCGGGAGGTCGACGATCAGAAGCGGGTGGTGAGTGTGGAGGAGGCGTTCCTCTCCGGGGCGGACTACATCGTGGTGGGGCGGCCGATCCGGAGCGCGGCGGATCCCTATCAGGCGGCGAAGGCGATTCAGGGGACGATTCAGGGGCTGTTCCTGTAGGGAACCCTGCGCTCGAAGACCGCCAGGCGGGGATTGATGAGATCGATGGTGGTGAGGCTGCCGCGGGTGTCGAGGCGGTCCCAGCAGGAGGTCCAGTGGAAGCGGGCGGCTGGGCGGTAGTGGAGGTCGCCCGAGAGCAGGCGGTCGTAGAGGGCTCTTTCTTTGGGCGTTCGTAGGTCGGTGAGGTTGACGACCAGGTAGTCGGGGGCGCGGCGCGCGAGCGTCTGCCCGTCATCTCGCAGCACTCTTCTCCAATCCATGCGGGCGATCCGCGGCACCTGACGCGGGCGGCCGATGGCCAGGGCCGTGCGTGGCGGGGCGCCGTGCTGCCTGAGCCACGCTTCGGTGGCGTAGCGGGAGTCGTTGACCATGCGGCGGTCGACGGCGACGGCGCGCAGGGCGCTCCAGGCGAGGACGACGGCGAGGGCCGCTGCGGTGGCGAGGCGGAGGCGGCGGGTGGGGGCTAGGAGGTCGCCCAGGAGGCGGCCGGCGCAGAGGGCCAGGGGGAGGGCGAGGGGGAGCGTGTAGCGGTCGCGGCTGAAGAGGATCAGGGCCAGGAAGGTGACGTAGTAGGAGAGGCCCAGGATCTGGAGGGCGAGGAGGCGGCGGGCCGGGGGCTCTCGGCGGCGGCGCAGGGCGTCGGCGAGGCCGGCGAGAGAGAGGAGGAAGAGGGGCCAGCCGAGGCAGAAGGCGAGGTGGCGGACGTTCTGCCGGAGGTTCTGGAGCTGGCCGCGGAGGTCGGGGGTGTACTCCTGGGCCTCGCCCGCGGCGGCGTCGGCGCCGGTCAGCGTCTGGACGTGCTTCTGGAAGCCGCGCCGGTTGGCGGGGAGGTTGAAGACCAGGGCGAGGGTGAGAAGGCCGGCGGCGAGGGCAATCCAGACGCGGCGGTCGAGGACGGTGCGGGCGCCTCCTGGGAGGCCTTCGGCGCGGCGGTGGCGCGCGAGGGAAGGCAGGAGCGCGAGCGGAGCGAGGACGTAGAAGCCGTAGGCCTGGTCCTTGGCGCCGATCGCGAGCGCGGCCGCGATCGTCAGAAGGAGCCAGTCGCGCGTGCGGTGGCGACGCAGGACGCGGAGGGAGAGCCAGAGCGAGAGCGCCAGCCAGAAGAGCATCGGCATCTCGACGTTGGCGGTCTTGGCGAAGTAGACGAAGGGCGGCATGAGCGCGACGGCGACGGCGGCGAGCACCGCGCCGCGGCGGCCGGTGACCTCGCGGCCGGCGCGGTAGACGGCCCACACCGCGCCGAGCGCCATCACGACCGAAAGCCAGCGGCTGGCGAGCATCAGGCGATGATTGAGCTCGTGCCAGCTCAGCCCGGCGTCCGCCAGGGCGCGGACCGCGGCGTGGAGGAGGGCGAGCAGGTAGTAGTGGAGCGGCGGGTACTTGGTGTGCCAGCCGGCGGCGAAGCCGCGGCGGAGGCCGGCGGCGACGACGCCCGGCAGGATCTCGTCGCCGGCCCAGCCGCGGGGGCTCGGCAGACCCCAGGAGATGCCGCAGGCGAAGAGAGCCAGGGCTGCGAGGAAAAGAAAGAAAAAGATCAGGTAGGGAACAAGAGGGCGGCGACGGGACGGCGGCATGGCCGCGCTCTCGGTCGCCTCCGCGCCGTCGAGGCGCTCCTGCGCCCATCCTTCCCTTGCACCGGGCTCCTCGGTCATTCCATCTCTCACCCGCTGCCCACTTCCTCCTTACCCAGCTCTTGTTCTTCTGTCCGCCACGACCATTCCGCTCGCAGCGTGCCATCCGCGTCGAGCACGCCCGGCGCGCCGGGCGGTGGCTGCAGCTCCTCGGGGCTGAAGCTGTCGGCGCTGGCGACGTGGCGCAGGTTCTGGCGCGGCGCGCGGCGCGGGGCGAGGCCGGCGGCGGCGGCGATGCGGTCGCGCACGGCCACGCCGGCGTCCGAGATCTCGACGCGCCGCTCGAAGGGCGGCCCGACGGCGGCGCGCGGGCGGAAGATCATGCGCCGCCTGAGCCACGGCAGGAGGCGCGGACCGAGCCCCCAGGCGAGGAGGCGGAGGAGGGCGTGCTGCCAGGGGCGCGGGACCAGGAAGCCGGCGCGGTGGCAGCGGCCGCGGATGGTGACCGCGTCCGCGTCACGCTCGACCGCCCACGCGTCCGACCACCAGTTGCTGGTCCACAGGCGCCGGCCGCGCCCGAGGCGCCAGCCGTTGTCGACCAGCGGCTCGGCGCCGCGCCGGTGCACCCGCACCAGGCCGCCCTTGCGCGCGGCGACGTAGGCCGTCCAGCTCCGGTCCGGCGCCCAGCGCACCCAGGCGCCGCAGCCGGGGAGCCAGACCGAGGTCGCCGCCGGCGGCGGCTCGGGCGGGAGCATGCGCTCGAGGTGCGGCAGGGCGCGCACGCAGCTCGCGAAGACGTAGTGGGCGTGGTAGCGGTCGTCCGTCGTCGCGAGGAAGTGGGCCGGCTCGGCGGCGCCGGCGAAGAGCGTTTCGACGAGCCAGGCGGCGCGCGGCGAGCGCGCGGCGGCACGGGCGAGACCGTACGGCACGACGTAATCGGTGTTGCGGCTGTTGAGCGTCGACGGGAGCTTGCCGTCGGCGCCGACCATCGACGCGAGGAGCTCGATCGCACGGTCGGCGGCGGCGAGCGCGCGCGGATCGCCGGTGGCGTCGTGGTAGTCGGCGAGGGCGTCGAGCGTGACGGCGAGATAGCCGAAGTCCGGGCCGCCGTATTCCGGAAACCATCCTTCGGCGTGCTGGGCGGCGAGGAGGCGCGCGGCGTGCGGCTCGACGTCGCCCGGCGCGATGCCGAGGCGGCCGAGGCCGGCGGCGAGCGCCAGCCCGGCGAGCGCCGCCGCCTGCTGGTTGGCGGCCTCGGCCTCGGCGCGCCCGGCGAGCGCCTGTGCGAGACGCGCGAGCGGTCCCCAGTCGAGCCGCTCGAGCAGGTGCGGCGCGCTCGCCTGCCAGTCGGCCGCGAGGCGCGTCGCGGTCCAGAGGCCGAACGCTGCGGCCGGAAAGCTGCGCTCGTAGGGGTAGTACTCGTCGACCCCGCCCCGGCGGTCGACCTGGCGGGCGAGGGCATTGATCGCCGCCGCGCACCAGTCTTCGCTGACCTCGGCGGCATCTGCCAACCACCCCTGTCGCAGCGCCTCCAGCGTGAAGGCACCCTGCTGCAGGATGGCCGACGGGAAGTCGCGCATCTTGTAGTGCCAGTGGTGGCGGTCGAAGCAGCCGAAGGTCGGGGAGTCGGGGTCGCGGTCCATCTGCGTGAGGACCCGCGGGAGCTGGCGGCGGGCGTAGGCGAGGAGGGCCGCGCGCGCCCGGCGCCGGCCGGCGACGTGCTCGTGGTCGCTGGCGCTCACGATGCGGCGCTCCCGGCGGCGCCGTCCGCCTCTCGCCGGCCGGCCGCCGCGCCGAGCACCTCCGCCCAGCGCTCCGGCGAGGGCGTGACCACGAACTCGACCTCCGCGAGGCCCTTCCGCTTGGTCGGCCTCGACGCGCTCTTCCAGCCCTTCCGTAGCGCGTTGAACGCCGGACCGACGAGGCCGAGCGGCAGCGCCTCGACCAGACACCGCGCCCAGCGCCGGCGGCCGACGGCGAAGGCGGCGCCGATGACTCCCTCGACCTGGCGACGGGCGCGGCCGATCGCCGCCGGGCGGTAGCCGAAGTCCGGCACCGGCAGGCCCCGCCGCCGCTGCGCGTCGAGGCGGAGAAACGAGCCGCGCTTCTTGAAGTCGAGCATGTGGCCGTGCATCGTGGCCGCGCGCTCGAAGGAGATGGGCTGGAGCGCGAGGAGCCCGGACCGTTCCATCTCCTCGAGCAGCGCGACCGCGGCCTCGCTGCGCGCCACGACGACCGAATGGCCGCCCCCCGCCGCCTCGAGCTCGGGCGACCAGGCGTCGCCCACCGAGAGGTCGGTCGCCTCGTTGGTGAAGTCGGGGGTGATCTGGCAGGCGCGCGAGACGTAGAAGGGGATCAGATAGTTGTAATAGAACTTCTGCGCCGTCAGCACGCGCCCGTCCGCGGTCTCGACGCGCAGGTGGCCCGGCCACTCGCCGGCGCGCCATGCGAGACGGGTGATCGCCACGGTGTCCGGGACGCCCTGCGCGCGCAGAAAGGCGCGCACCGCGCCACGGTACATGTTCGTGCCGACGTACGGTCCGGCGACGAAGACGACCTTGCGCGCCGCCGGATGGCCGGCGGCCTGGAGGAGGCGGAGCGCCGTCACCTGCTCGGGCAGGCCGACGAAGGTGAGCCGGCCGGGAAACGCGGCCATCGCCGGCAGCGCGGTGAGCACCGGCGTCACCGCGTAGACGCTCTGCGCCGCCGCCAGCACCTCCTCGCGCGTCGTGGCGATGACCGGCGCGGCGAGCTCCGGCTCCGGCGCCCCCTGGCGCAGCACGACCGCGCCGTCCACCTGGCGCGACTCGAGGAGATGGATGAGCACGCGGCTGATGACGCCGCCCGAGGCGCCGCGCCGTCGCACCTCTTCCTCGGCGGCGTGACCGATCCAGAGGCCGCGGCAGGGGCCGAGGAGCCGGCTCGTGCTCGTGACCTCCCGGCCAAGGTGGCTGAAAAGCTCCGGGTAGGGGATACCCCGCCCGGGGCAGACCGCCCAGGCAAGGGCCAGCGAGGCGTCCTGCTCTGCGGAGAGAGCGCGGCGCGTTTTGGGCAGCGGCCCGCGGGCCGTCTCCTCGAAGTCGAGCAGCTCCGGGTGGAGTCCGACGCAGGCGCCGCAGTGGGTGCAGTTGCCGGGGTCGATCACCTCGCGGCGGAACCGGCCCCAGGTGGAGCCCTCTTCCACCTAGTCTCGTCCTCCACCCGAGACAGGCCCCCGCTCCTCCCCCGCCTCACGCCGGCGCAGCCGGAGCTGGATGTCCTCGAGGAGCCGGCGGTTGGCCGCCATCAGGTCGGCGAGGAAACCGAGGGTCCAGAGCTGCGAGCCGGCGAGCACCAGGATGGCCGCCAGGATCAGGCTCGGCGCGCGCACCCGCTCCGAGCCCTGCAGGTAGAAGACGAGCCAGCGCACGAGGAGCAGGAACCCGGGCGCCAGGAGAGCGGTGCCGGCCCAGAAGAACGAGCGCAGCGGGCGGTAGAGCAGGACGATGCGCGCGATCGTGACCACCGACCGCCAGACGTAGTTGCCGAGCCCCTTGACCAGCCGCGAGGGGCGGAGGTCGGGGTTGGTGCGCACCGGCACCGAGGTGATCGGGATGTTCTTCTGCCCCGCCTGGATGACCATCTCCAGGGTGTAGGTGTACTCGGAGAAGACGTTGAGCTGGAGGGCGGCGCTGCGGCTGATGGCGCGGAAGCCGCTCGGGCTGTCGGGGATCGCCGTACGGCTCGCCAGCCGCACGACCGCGCTCCCCACCTTCTGCAGCAGCTTCTTGGCGGGCGAGAAGTGGGCGATCTGGTCGATCGGCCGCGCGCCGACGACGATCTCGGCGCGCCCGGCCAAGATCGGCTCGATGAGCTTCGGGATGTCGGCGGCGTCGTACTGGTTGTCGGCGTCGGTGTTGACGACGATGTCGGCGCCGGCCTGGACGGCGGCCTCGAGCCCGGCCATGAAGGCGCGCGCGAGGCCCTGGTTGCCGGAGAAGCGCACCAGGTGATGGACGCCGTGGGCGCGCGCCACCTCGGCGGTGCGGTCGGTCGAGCCGTCGTCGATCACCAGCCATTCGACCTGATCGACGCCCGGCACCGCGCGCGGCAGCGCCGCGAGCGCGGTCGGGAGGCTCTCCTCCTCGTTGTAGCAGGGGATCTGGATGACGAGCTTCATGGCCACGCGAGGCGGAAGCCTACCGCGGTATGAGCTCAGCCGAAGAAAAGAAGCTCAGGTAGAGAAGGGCTGGTCCTGGGGCTGGCATACAATTCGACTCCGCACCACTGGGTGCCGCCCCCTTACCTGAATTTCTCTTTCATGCCGGCCCCGACCACCACTGAGCCATCGCCTCCGCCGGCGATCGAGCCCGCACCGGAGAGAGCTCCGGCGACAACGCCCGATCGCCCGCGCGTCGCCCGCGTGCGCGTGACGCCCGAGGAAGGCGTGCAGCGGGCGGTGGCGCGGGCGATGGAGCTCGCCGAGTGGCGGCGGCACGTCCGCGGGCGGCGCATCTTCCTCAAGATCAACACCCTCTCGTTCCCGCTCGTGCCGGGAACCAACACCTCGCCGTGGATCATCGAGGGTGTGCTGCGGACGCTGCGCGAGGGGCTGCCGGACGTCACGATCCAGATGGGCGACTCGCAGATCGTCGGCGCCGACAACGTCCGCCGCGCCGCACCGCGCTGGGGCTACGACCGGCTGGCGGCGAAATACGGCGTCGAGTACGTCGACCTGTCGCGCGACGCGCTGGTGGAGCTGGCGGTGGACGGCGAGGCCGTGCGGCGCGTCGCCTTCCCGCGCACCATCCTCGACGCCGACTGCCTGGTCTCGCTGCCGGTCATGAAGTGCCATCACCTCTCGACCATCACCGGCGCGCTCAAGAACCAGTGGGGGTGCCTCCCCACGTTCCGCCACAACTTCCATCCGGTCCTCCACCAGGTGATCGTCGACATCAACCGCGTGCTCGCGCCGCGCTTCACGGTCGTCGACGGCACCATCGTGCAGGAGGGCAAGGGGCCGCGCACCGGCGCGATCCGGGTGGCCGACCTGGTGATCGCCTCCCACGACCTGGTGGCCGCAGACGCCGCCGCGGCGCGCTACATGGGCTTCGAGCCGCGGGAGATCGGCTATCTCGCCAACGCCGAGCGGCAGGGGCTGGGGTCGATCGAGGGCGCCCTGGTCGGCGACGAGGTAGGCGCCGAGCGCTTCGCCCGCCCCAAGGCCAACTTCGTCGGCTCGGTGCACAAGAAGCTCCGCGCCTCGCCGCTCAAACCGCTCCTCTTCGACACGCCGCTGGTCCAGGTGCTGGCCCGCGCGGCGCTGGTCTACAACACCTACCTCTGGTACCGCTTCTCCGGCAAAAAGGCGGCCGAGCGGCTGATCGCCACGAGCTGGTACGGGGCGCAGTTCCCGTACAAGGGCTGAGCGGTTGGAGCCGGCGCCTTCCAGCCGCCGCGGCCGCGCCCGCCAGCTCCTCTCGCTCGCCGTCAGCCTGGTCGTCCTCGCCGCGCTCTACCGCGCGCTCGACCTCGAAGGCTTGGGGCGGGTATTCCGGGAAGCAAGCCCCTTCTGGCTCGTCATCTCCATCGGCGCCATCCTCCCGGTCAAGCTCCTCCAGGCGTGGCGACTCAAGCGCCTGATGCCGGACACCGCGTCGCTTCCCTACCCAGCCTCTCTTCGCTTGATCCTCCTCGCCGACGTCATGAACCTGGTCCTGCCGTCCAAAGCGGGCGATCTGGCGAAGAGCTGGTTCATGCGTGGAAAGGGCGAGCTGAGCGGCTCGCTCGCTCTGTCGCTGGTGGTGTTCGAGAAGGCATGCGACGTCCTGGCGCTCCTCGCCTGGTGCGCGGTGGGTCTACTCTCGATGCCCGGCAAAAGCCGGCCGCTGGAGCTGCTCACGTGGGGAGTGATCGCGGCGCTGGTCACCGGCCTCCTGCTCCTCCTCTCACGCCGCTTCGCCGGCCATACCTTCGGCACGGTCTGCAAGCTGGCCCCGCCGCTCCGCCCCCGCACCGAGCGTCTGGCCGAGGCCTGGAGCGAGGTGCTCACCCACTTCCGCACCCGCCGCGCCCGCACCGCCGAGATCGCCGCCCTCTCGCTCATCCTCTGGGGAGTGCAGTTCGAGCAGGTGCGCCTCTTCGCCGTGGCGGTCGGCGGCCGCGTGCCCCCCCTCGCCAACCTGGGCCTCGCGCCGCTCGCCATCCTCGCCGGCCTGGTGCCCCTCACCTTCGCCGGTCTCGGCACCCGCGACGCCGCCCTCGTCGCCCTCTACCGCCCCTGGCTCCTCCCCGCCACCGCCGCCGCGGTCGGCCTCCTCACCTCGACGCGCTATCTCCTCCCCGCGCTCGCCGGCTTGCCATTTTTCCGCGGCGCGCTGGCTTCGTTGTCCTCCAAGAGCTCACCCTAGCTCCCAGCGCCTATGTGCCGGTCAACGCCATTTGCTGCGGCGCCGCACCTGCCCCGGTCGCGTTCCGCTCGAGGTCGAGCAGCCGCTGCTTGCGCCAGAGGCCGCCGCCGTAGCCGGTGAGCGAGCCGTCGGCGCCGACGATGCGGTGGCAGGGGATGACGATGGCGAGGCGGTTGTCGCCGACCGCCCGCGCCACCGCGCGCACGGCGTCGGGCTTGCCGATCTCGCGGGCGAGCGCGCCGTAGCTCATCGTCGTTCCGGACGGCATCGCGAGCAGCCGCTTCCAGACCGCCTCCTGGAACGGCGTGCCCGGCGCCTCGACGGGAACCGTGAACTCCACCAGGTTGCCGGCGAAGTAGGCGTCGAGCTCCGCGGCGAGCCGGTCGAGCAGCGGGTTGCTACCGGGGACGACGCGGCAGGCGAAGCGACTGACGACGCGCCGGAGCTGCAGCTCGAGCATCCGGCGGTCGGCGAACTCGAGCAGGCACACCGCCTCGTCGTTGGCGCCGGCGATCATCGCGCCGAGCGGTGTCGCGAGGTGCCGCAGGCGGACGACCGGGGCGTCGACGGCCTGAGTCGGCGCCATGCCGAGCACGCGCCGGAAGGCCTCGTTGAAGCCGGAGAGGGACTCGAAGCCGTGGTCGAAGGCGGCGTCCACGACCGACTCGCCTTCGCGGATCCGCTCGAGAGCGGAGCCCAGACGGCGGGCGCGGGCGTAGGCGTGGAAGGTCATCCCGTAGTGCTGCTGGAACCAGCGCCGGACGCGCTCCGGGCCGACGCCGAGCCGCCGGAAGTCGGCGTCGGTCCAGCGCCGCGTCGGCTCTTGCTCGACGGCCTCGAGGAGGCGGCCCAGCCACTCGGGAGCGGCCCCGGTCGGCTGCAGCGGCCGGCAGCGCTTGCACGGGCGGAAGCCGGCGAAGAGCGCCTCGCGCGCCGTGGCGAAGAACTGGACGTTCTCCGGCCGCGGCTTCTTGGCCGGGCAGGTGGGGTGGCAGAAGACGCCCGTCGTGCGGACACCGGTGTAGAAGACGCCTTCGTAGCTCGCGTCACGGTGCAGGAAGGCGTGGGTCATCTCGTCGCGGCTGGGGAGATCGTGCGTAACCATGCTGCGCAGAGTAACGCCCCCGACGCGCCCGCGCCACCGGGAAATTCACGTCGAATTGCGGGGCGTGAAAACAAGGCTGTGGTTGGGCCCGGCGGGGCGCGATCGAGTCCGGGCTCAGGCGGGAGGAGCTGCGGTAGGCTGCCCGCGCATGGGAGACGCGAGCACGGCGCACGACGGCTCGGCGCCGGCCCGCCCGGCCCTCCTCACCTTCGACATCTTCGGCACCGTCGTCGACTGGCGGCGCGGGCTCGAGGAGTCGCTGCGGGCCGCGGGCTACTCTGTCGCGCCGGGCGACTTCGACCGCGTCGTCGACCTCCAGGCCGGGCTCGAGGCCGCCGCCTTTCGCCCCTACCGCGAGATCACCGCCGAGAGCCTGGTGAGCGCGCTCGGCGTCGCCCCCGAGGCCGCCGACCGCATCGGCGCCGCGGTCGGCCGCTGGCCGCTCTACCCGGACTCCCGCGAGGCCCTGGCGCGCCTCGAGCGCGTCGCCCCCTGCGTCGCCATGACCAACAGCGACCGCGCCCACGGTGAGCAGATGCAGGAGCAGCTCGGCTTCCGGCTGAGCGGCTGGACCTCGGCCGAGGAGGTGCGCCTCTACAAGCCCGACCCGCGCTTCTGGCACGCGGTCGCCGAGCGCCGGGGCATCGCACTCTCGCCCGCCTGGTGGCACGTCTCGGCCTACGCCGACTACGACCTCGACGTCGCGGCGGGGCTCGGCCTCACCACCGTCTACGTCGAGCGCCCGCACGCCCGACCGGGCCCGGCCACGCACGCCGTCCGCGACCTGCTGGAGCTCGCGGCGCTGGTCGCGGTCTGAGCAATCCGTATCGATGGTTGACTGGTACCTTGGTACCAAGTTACCATCGAGGCATGAACCTCGGGCTGTTTCAGCTCCTTCCCGGCACCCCCGGCGGCGACGACCGCGAGCTGGTCACCCGGGCGCTCCGCGAGGTCGATCTCGCCGAGGAGCACGGCTTCCACAGCCTCTGGGTGACCGAGCACCACGGCTCGCGCCTCGGCTCGATCGGTGTGCCCTCGGTCTATGCCGCTGCGGTCGCCCAGCGCACGCGCCGGCTGCGGCTCGGCTTCGCGGTCGCCGTGCTGCCCTTGCACCACCCATTGCGGCTCGCCGAGGAGGTCGCCTGGGTCGATCACCTGAGCGGCGGCCGCCTGCTGCTGGGCGTGGGCGCCGGGTTCAGCCAGGACGAGTTCGCCGCGCTCGGCGTGCCGCTCGACGAGCGGCACGAGCGGCTGGAGGAGGGGCTGGCGATCCTCCGCGGCGTCTTCACTCACGAGGTCTTCGCGCACGAAGGGCGGTTCTGGCGCTTCCCGCCGTTCACGCTCCGCCCGCGTCCCTACACCCGCCCCCATCCGCCGCTCTGCCGCGCCAGCTCTTCGCCCGGCTCGATCCGCCGCGCCGCCGCCGAGGGCATGCCGCTGCTCCTCGGCACCAAGAGCGCGGCCGAGATCGGCGACTGCCTCCGCCTCTACCGGCAGGTGCGCGCCGAGCTGGGAGTGCCCACAGGGGAGGTCGAGCAGGAGATCGGCGCGGCGTGGGTCCTGCGCCAGGTCGTGGTCGCCGCGACCGACGCGGCGGCGCG
>JBIOUG010000018.1:0-3439 GCA_044866775.1 Thermoanaerobaculia bacterium
TACATCCGCGCCCCGGGCTCCGAGGAGAACGGGTCGGGCACGAAACGCTCGGCGGTCAGCTCCGGCCGCCCGAGATAGCCCCGCCCCACCTGCACGCCGGCGATGAACAGCTCGCCGGCCACGCCGACCGGCACCGGCTCGCCGCAGCGCCCGACGAGGTGGATCTGCGTGTTCGCCACCGGATGGCCGATCGGCACCACCCACCGGCCCGCGCCCGGCGAGCAGTCCCAGTGCGTGACGTCCACGGCCGCCTCGGTCGGGCCGTAGAGGTTGTGGAGCCCGGCCCCGGCTGCTCCGAGCCGCGTGAAGAAGCGCTGCTCGAGCTCCGGCGGCAGCGCCTCGCCGCTCGCGATCACCCGCTTCAGGCTCGTGCACCGCTCCACCCACGGCGCTTCCAAGAACACCTGGAGCATCGAGGGCACGAAGTGGAGGGTGGTGATCCCCTCGCCCGCGATCGTCTCGACGAGATACGCCGGGTCCTGGTGCCCGCCCGGCCGTGCCACCACGAGGCGCGCTCCGACGAGCAGCGGCCAGAAGAACTCCCAGACCGAGACGTCGAAGCTGAAGGGCGTCTTCTGCAGCACCCGGTCGGCCGCCGTCAAGCCGTACCGCTCCTGCATCCAGAGCAGCCGGTTGACGATCCCGCGGTGGCTGTTCATCGCCCCCTTGGGTTTGCCGGTCGAGCCCGAGGTGTAGATGACGTAGGCCAGGCTGTCGGGGTCGGGAGACGGAACAGACACGTCGTCTGGGTAGGAAGAAAGGCTCTCCTCGTCACGATCTTCGCCGTCGAGACAGAGGACATGACCGTCGAGCCGCGGCCCCGAAGAGAGCCATCCGGGATCCCGCCCCAGCCGCGCCAGCAGCCGCTCCTGCGTGAGCAGCACCGGCACCGCCGCGGACTCCAGCATGTAGGCCAGCCGCTCGGGCGGATAGGAGGGATCGAGCGGCACGTACGCGCCGCCGGCCTCCAGGATCCCGAGCAGCCCCACAACCAGCTCAGGCGAGCGCTCGGCGCAGATGCCGACCCTCACTTCGGGACCAACGCCGAGGGCGCGCAGGCGGCGCGCCAGGCGGCCTGCCCGGGCGGCTAGGGCGCGGTAGCTGAGCTCCTCACCCTCGAACGCCACCGCGACGGCGTCGGGCGTCCGCTCGACCTGCGCGCGGATCAGCTCGTGGAGGCAGACGTCTCGCGGATAGGCGGTCGCCGTCGCATTCCACTCCATGAGCTGCTGGCGCTCGGGAAGCGTGAGGAGCGGCAGCTCGGAGAGCGGCTGGTCGGGATCGGCGACCGCGCCGGCCACCAGGGTCCGGAGCTGCTCGCCGAGGCGCGCGATCGTCGACGGGTCGAAGAGGTCGCGGCGGTAGCGCCAGAGGCCGGCGACCGCGCCGCGGCCGTCGTCGCGCAACGACAGGACGAGGTCGAGCTTGACCGCCTCGAGGTCATCGGTGTCGATCTGCTCGATCGCCAGACCCGGCAGCTCGACGGCGGCGCGCGGCATGCTGACGACCTGGAAGAGGACCTGGACGACCGGCGAGCGGCTGAGGTCGCGCTCCGGCCGCAGCTCTTCGACCAGCTTCTCGAAGGGCAGGTCCTGGTGGGCGTAGGCGGCGAGCGCGGTCTCGCGCGCACGGGCCATGAGGTCGCGGAAGCCGGGATTCGAGCCCGCCGCGAACGCGCCCAGGTCACTGCGCATCGCGAGGGTGTTGATGAAGAGGCCGATCAGCCCTTCGAGCTCGACGCGCGCGCGGTTGGTGATCGGGACGGCGACGACCAGGTCGTCCTGACCGGTGACGCGATGGAGGAGCGCCGCGAAGGCGGCGTGCAAGGTGATGTGGACCGTCGCCCCTTCGCGCCGCGCGAGGTCGCGCACGCCGGCGGCCACATCCGGTGGCAGCGCGAAGGCGCGGGTCGCGCCGCGGAAGCTCTGCCGCGGCGGCCGCGGCCGGTCCGCCGGCAGATCGAGCACCTGCGGCGCGCCGGCGAGATGGCGGCGCCAGAAGGCGAGCTGCCGCTCGAGCTCCTCGCCCGCCAGCCAGCGCCGCTGCCACGACGCGAAGTCGGCGTACTGGACCGGGGGCTCGGGAAGGGGAGACGGGCGTCCGCCGGCGAAGGCCGCGTACAGCGCTCCGATCTCGGCGATGAGCACCGCGTTCGACCAGTCGTCGGTCGTGACGTGGTGCTGGGTCAGGAACGCCAGGTGGATCGGCTCCGGGCCGTGCTCGAGGCGCAGGAGCAGCCGGCGCAGCAGCGGTCCCCGGCCGAGATCGAACAGCCGCCGGGCCTCCTCGACGTGCAGCCGGCGCGCCTCGGCTTCGCGCCGCGCCGGCAGGAGGCGCCCGAGGTCGACGAGCGGCAACGGCTGCGCGGCGGGCGGGGCGATGATCTGCACGGGGTGGCCGTCGCGCGTCGCGAAGGTGGTGCGCAACGCTTCGTGGCGGCGCACGATCTCGTCGAGGCAGGCGGCGAGGACCGGCACCTCGAGCCGCCCCGCCAGCCGCACCGCGACCGGGACGTTGTAGGCCCAACTCGTGGGCGCCAGGCGATCGACGAACCAGAGCCCCTCCTGGCCGAAGGAAGGGAGGAGCGGCCGGTCCCGCGGCACCGGCTCGATCGGCGGCGCCGTCTGCGCGCCGTGGCGGGTGCGCAGCGACTCGATCTGCGCCGCGAGCGCGCCGAGGGTGCGGCTCTCGAAGATCTGCCGCAGCGGCAGCTCGACGTCGAGCGCCCGGCGCACGCGCGTCACCACGCGGGTGCCGAGGAGGGAATGGCCGCCGAGCCGGAAGAAGTCGTCCTCGCGGCCGACCTGCTCGACCCGCAGCACCTCCGCCCAGATGGCGCCCAGGATCTCCTCGATCGGAGTGCGCGGCACGGCGAGCTCGCCGCCGGCCCCCGCCGCGGCGGCCGGGTCCGGCAGCGGCAAGGCCGCCAGGGCCCGGCGGTCCACCTTGCCGTTCGGCGAGAGCGGGAGGGCGTCGAGGACGACGAAGGCCGACGGGACCATGTACTCGGGAAGGGCGGCGGCGAGCGAGGCGCGGAGCTGGTCGGCGAGAGAAGTCACCGCCTGCTCCGCACCAGCCGCCGGCGGCTCTCGCCGCGGGACGACATAGGCCACCAGCCGCTTCTCCTTTTCGCCTCCCTCTCCGGCGTCGCGCGCCATGACGACCGCCTCGGCGATGGCCGGGTGCGCCGCTAGCGCCGCCTCGATCTCGCCGAGCTCGATCCGGAAGCCGCGGATCTTGACCTGGTAATCCAGCCGCCCCAGGTACTCCACCGCCCCGTCCACCCGCCGCCGCGCCAAGTCGCCCGTGCGATACATCCGCGCCCCGGGCTCCGAGGAGAACGGGTCGGGCACGAAACGCTCGGCGGTCAGCTCCGGCCGCCCGAGATAGCCCCGCCCCACCTGCACGCCGGCGATGAACAGCTCGCCGGCCACGCCGA
>JBIOUG010000019.1:0-23883 GCA_044866775.1 Thermoanaerobaculia bacterium
TGCTGCGAGTCGGCGACGGTGAAGGTGGTGCGGGTCATGCCGCGCGAAGGGTCGTGCCGACATGAGGATCTCTCCTTGGGGTGGACGGCTACGCACCACAGTACGTGCGGCGGGTGACAGAAGTTAACGTGCGGCCGGGACGTGCGGCGGCCCGACGTCGAAGCAGTGCCCCCAGCGCACCAGCTCGGAGACGTCGCCGGTGATCGGCTCGACGCGATGGCCGCTCCAGTCGATGCACACCGCAGAGCCACCGTCGTCGCGCACTCGCATCAGGCCGAACTGCCCGACGTCGAGGCGCCGGCGGCGCGGGTTGGGGAAGGCGCCCTCACTGTAGGGGCCGCCCTTGACCGAGCCGCTGCGGTCGAGCGCCGCGGCATGCATGACCGGGAAGCCAAGCGAGCCCGGGGGGCCGTAGCCGCTGTGACTGCCGTCGTCGATCGCCACCATGTGCGCGTCGCCGGAGAGCGTGACGAGGTTCTCGATCCGCTGTGCGGCGAGGAAGGTGGCGAGCTCGCGCCGCTCGCCGGCGTACGCGCCCCAGCCGTCGCCGCGGGTGCTGGGGCCGCCGATCCACGGGATGGTGCTCACCCACACCGCGAGCTGCCCGGCGTCGCGCGCCGCGCGCAGCTCGTCCTTCCACCAGGCCTTCTGCGCCGCGCCCAGGGCGGTCTTCGCCGGGCTGTCCGGGGCGGTGCGCGGCGTGCGCTCCGAGCGCAGGTCGGTGAGCACGAAGCGCAGCCGGCCGGCCGTGAAGCTCTGCTCGATCGGCACGTCGCCGCTGCCGGCGGCGAGCGAGTAGTGCGGCACGATCTCTTGATAGACCTGCCGGACGGTGCGGCGCCCGCGGCTCGTCGCGTCGGCGCTGTTGCCGCCGAAGTCGTGGTCGTCCCAGACGTAGGCGATCGGCACGCTGCGGTAGAGCCGCGCCTGGCGCGGCGCCCGCAGCGAGGCGGAGTAGGCGCGGCGGTACGGATCGGCCCGCCGCGAGGCGATGTCCTCGTAGTGGAAATCGCCCATGTGCAGGAAGAAGAGGGGGTCGGCGGCGCGGATGGCGTCCCAGACCGGGTGACTCGAGCCGGTCGTCGCGCAGGAGCCGAAGGCGACGGTGAAGGAGGCCGGGCCGGCGGGGAAGGTGCGGAAGCGCCCGCGGTGGGCGAGGTCGATCTCGTCGCCGGCGGCGAAGGCGTAGTGGTAGACGGTGCCGGGGCGGAGGCGCTCGAGCGCGACGGCCACGACGTTGCCGGCGGCGACCGAGGGGAGCTGCGACTCCGAGACGATCGGGTCGCTCAAGTCCGCATGCAGGCTGGCGAGCAGGTGAACGGGGCGCCCGCCCGGCACGCGCGCCTTGACCGTGGCGCTGCTCGGCGTGACGGCGCCCGACCAGACCCACTCGACGAGCGGCGCCGGCGTCGCCTCCTGCGGCTCGAGCCAGGGACGGTCGCCGCAGGCAAGGGCGGCGACGGCGGCGAGGAGACCCAGGAGACGCCACGCGAAGCGTGGCGGAGCGCAAGACCTGGGTGGGGAAAAGCTCACAGGTAGCCCAATGCTTCGAGGGCACGGCGGGTCTCGAGGTCGAGTTCGGCCCGCTCGGAGGCGAAGCCGCGCTGCGCGGCGAGCCGCTCGGCGCGAAGGAACGCTGTGAGGTGGGCGGCGCGGACCGGGTTGCGGTCGATGAGATTGACCCTGGCCGTTTCATGGGAGCCCGGCGCGAGGCGATAGAGCTCGGCGCCGCGGCCGAAGCCCGGCGACAGCGGCTGGATGAGCTTCCACTCGCCGAGCACGACGCTGATGCCGGCGCGACCGCTGTAGCTCAGGTGGGAGAACGCCGGGCGATCGCCCGGCGCGCTCGCCGGCACTGATCGGCGGCCACTTGCGGTCGTAGCGGGGGGAGCGCCTTGGGCGTCGCTGGCGGCGAGGCGCCGGAGATCCAGCCCGGGGAGGCCGGCAGGTGGAGCAAGCCCCGCGAGCGCGGCGAGCGTCGGGGCGACGTCGATCTGTTGCGCGAGGGCGGCCACCCGCCAGCCGCGCGCCTGCCGCGGGAGCTTGACGACGAGCGGAATCGAGAGCGTCTCGGCGTAGAGGTTGTTGGCGTGGCCGAGGGCGCCGTGCTCGTCGAACTCCTCGCCGTGGTCGGCAAGCAGGACGACGACCGTCCGCTCGAGCAGCCGCCGCGCCGCGAGGGCGTCCAGCAGCGCGCCGAAGCTGCGGTCGTTGGCCGCGACCTCGGCGTCGTAGAGGCGGGCGAGATCGGCCACCAGCCGCGCGCGCTCCGCGCCGCGCGCCGCATAGGCCCGCTGCACCCCCGCTCGCGTCCCGGTCCGCGGCGACACGCCGGGGGCGAAGCGCGCGCGCAGGTCCGACGGCGGCGTGTAGGGAGCGTGCGGGTCGAGGGCATGGACGTAGGCGAAGAACGGCGCCTCGCCCGGGCCGGCCGGGAGCCAGGCGAGGGCGCGGCGGTTGACGGCGTCCGACGTCGCCGCCTCGGGCGAGAAGTCGAAGTGCTCGAACCCCTGCGCCAGGCCGGTCTCGCGCGTGACGTGGGCGTTGGTGCTGAAGGCCGCCGTGCGGTAGCCGGCGGCGCGCAGTCGCTCCGCCAAGGTGACCGCCGCCGCGGGAAGGCGGTCGTCGAGCGTGCGCACGCCGTGCTGCAGCGGTCCCAGGCCGGTGAAGATGGAGGCCACCGCCGGCCGCGTCCAGGTCGCCTGCGCCACGGCGCGCTCGAAGAGCAGCGCCCGCGCCGCGAAGGCGTCGATGCGCGGCGTCAGGCCGCGGCGGCTGCCGTAGCAGCCGAGGCGGTCGACACGCAGGGCGTCGATCAGATAGATGAGGATGTTCGGGCCCGCGGCGGCGGGGTGACCGCCCGGCGCACCCACCGCCGTGATGTCTCCGGCCGGCGGCGGCGGCGGCAGAGGCGAAGAGGCGGCGGCGAGAACGCGGGGCGCGCGCAGCCTCAGACCGCCGGCCACCGGCCCCGCGTTCGCTTCGGGCACGGCGCGCAGCGCCATCCGGACCAAGCGCCGCCCGCTGCCGGGCAGCCCGACGGCTGCCGCGCTCCTCGGCTGCATCGACAGCGACGTCGAACCTGTCGCCGCCGTTCGCATCGCAGCGACTTCCTTCTCTACCCGATCTTTTTCTTCTTGCACGCCGACGACCAGCCTGCCCCTACCGCCCCCCATCGCCGCAACCTCTTCGACCTCCAAGCGAGCCTCGCCCTCGAGGTCGAGCACGTACGCGACCTCGGTTCCCCACGGCAGGACGAGCGCCCGCGCCCCCGCCTCGACCCGCGGCGCCGCCGCGCGCGGCGGCAGCGGCCGCAGCCGCAGGTCGTGCCAGGCAACGGCGAGACGCCGGCCGTCGCGCCGGCCGCCGCGTCCCGGCGAGACCGTGTGGCGGTAGCGGAAGGTCAGGTGGTTGACGCCGGGCCGCACGAGCTCCGCCGGCAGCTCGACGGAGTAGGCGCGCAATCCGGGCGAGAGCACGAGCTCGCCGGCGCGGCGGCCGTCGACCTCGATGGTCACGGCCTGCGGCCGGCCGGCGAGGCCGGGCGCCGGCGCGCAGAGCAGCTCGGCGCGGAGCGGCCGGGCTGCGGCGAGGAACAAGGCGAGGGTGGAGGCCGGGCCCTGGCTCCAGACGAAGGTCTCGCCGCCGCGCCCGCGCTCGTTGGCATACCAGCCGGCGACGAGGTGCTCGCGCGCGGCCGGAGTGCCGAAGTCGATCCGGCCGGTCTCCCGCCGCGCCTCGGCGATGGGAAACGCGGCGGCGAGGTCGTACGCCCGTTCCGCGGCGTCTTCACCGCCGCCGCTGCAGCCGGCCAGCAACACGGCGGCGACGATGACGGCGCCGGCGTGCCGTGCCGCTTCGCCGAGCCGAGCGCCGGGCCGCCGCGCCCGCCGTCCTACAGACCGGCGAGAAGCTGCCGCCACCGCTGCCAGGCCTTCTCCCGCGCCTGGCGGTCGGCCTCCGTTGCGTCGGGCGCCTCGCCGCTGCGCATGAAGCCGTGGCCGGCGCCCTCGTAGGTGACCGCCTCGAACGTCTTGCCGGCCGCCTTCATCAGCTCCGCGGACTTGGGGACCGTCGCCGTCACCCGCGCGTCGTTGCCGCCGTAGAAGCCGTAGACCGGCGCCCGGATACCGGCGATCCCCTCGGGAGTGTCCGGGCCCGTGCCGTAGAAGACGAACGCGGCGGCGAGCGACGGGCGGTGGTTGGCGAAGCGCCAGGTCTGCCCGCCGCCCCAGCAGAAGCCGCCCACGGCCACCTTGCCGTTGGCGGCGGGAAGCTTGGCGACGTAGTCGGCCGCGGCGTCGAGGTCCGCCAGCACTTGCGCCGGCGGCAGCTTCGAGATCGCCTCGCGGGCGGCGTCGGTCGAAGGGAAGTCGCTCGTCTTCCCGCCGCCCGGAGCGGCGCCCGAGAGGAGATCGGGAGCGATCGCGATGTAGCCCGCCTCGGCGAGCTGGTCGGCGACGCTCCGCGCCCAGTCGTTCAGGCCGCGGTTCTCGTGGATGACGACGACGGCGGGGACCCGCTTCGCCGACATGGGAAACGCCACGTAGACGTGGACGGTCCGCTCGCCCGACTTGAGCGCCACCCACTCGTGGTGGCGCGGCGAGTCCTCGAGCCGTGCCGCGGCGGCGGCGTCCGCCGCCCCGTGATCGTGAGGCGGCGCCGTCGCCTGGGCGGCGAGCGACAGGGGAGCGGCGAGAGCGAGCGCGCCCGCCAGGGCGACGACGAGCGCCGGGGTGGCGGGGCGGAGCGGGGCTGTACGCATCGGAGACCTCCTGGGGAAGAGCGGAAACCGGGCTGCCTGCCGCGCGCGATTCTACGTCGGCGGAGGTGCGGCGTCGGCTATACTGAAACGCACATTCACCGATGGACGCCACGCGCGAGCCCGCCGAGCGCTACCGGCTCGAGAGGATCCTGCGCTCCACGCGGGCCGGCACCGTGATGGAGGGCGCCGACCTCCAGAGCGGCCGGCCGGTCGTGGTCAAGGTGATCCATCCCGGCCCGCCCGAGCGGCTGGCCGCGGCGCAAGCGGGCTTCGAGAGGCTCGTCGCCGCGCTGCAGGCGCTCCGGCACCCCGCGTTCCCGGCGGTCCTCGACGCCGGCTTCTCGCCCGACGGCAGCGCCTTCCTGGTGCTCGAGCGCTTGATCGGGCGCACCCTCGAGCGAGCGGCGGGCGAGTCGGTGGTGCGGACCGTCTCGCTCCTCGCCCAGGCCGCGGCGGGGCTCGAGGCGCTCGCCCAGGAGGGCGTCGAGCACGGCAACCTGGCGCTCGACGACCTCTGGGTCGTCGACCCGCGCGGCACCTCGCGGCGCGACGACGAGGGCCAGATCAAGCTGCTCGGCCTCGGCGCCTGCCCCTTCCATCACGCCGCCACCGAGCCCGACGTCACCGCCCTCGCCCGCGCCGCCTGCCAGGCGCTGCACGCGCGCTGGGACGCCGACCGCGGGGTGGTCGAGCTGCCGCCGCTCGTCGCCTCCAGCCTGCACGACCCCGAGCCGCTGCGGCGGATGCTCGAGCGCGCGCTGAAGCCGCCGCCCAGCGGACCGCCCGCCGCGGCCGAGCTGCGCGGCGCCTGTCTCGCCGCGCTCCGGCGCACGGTGCCGGCGCCGCCGCCGCCGGCCGAGCCGGCGCCGGACCTCGCGGCCGAGGCCGCGGCAGGGCTGGCCGGCGAGGAGCTGTTCGAGGGTCCGGAGGTGCTGTCCGAAGTCACCGACGAGCTGCTCCACGCGCCGCCGCCCCCGCCGCCGCCTCCTCCGGCAACGGTTGCGGTGGTTGCCGCGGCGCCCGAGCCGGCCCCGCCCCCGCGCCGCCGGCGGCCGCTGCTCTGGCTGGGCGCGGCGGCCGCGGCGGTGGCCGTCGCCGCGCTCGCCGTCACCGCCTTCCTCGCCACGCGGTCGCCCGAGCCGGCGCCGGCTCCGGTCCCGGTCGCTCCCGCGCCGCCGCCGGCGGAGCCGGTGCGCGTACGCCTCGACCGCGCCATCGGCTTCATGGCCGCCGGCGAGGACGCCCGCGCCCGCGAGATCCTCGCCGCCCTGACCGTCGCCGACCAGGCCGCCCTCGGCCGCGAGGGCTGCTCGCGCCTCGCCCTCGCGCAGCAGATGCTGCGGCTGGCGGCGCGCGACGGCCTCGCGCACGACCTCCCGGTGGCGTTGGAGCAAGGCAGCCTCGCGACCGCGGTGGCGCTGGTGCGCGCCGCGGCCGCGGAGGGAGTGGCGCCGGCCGGGCTCTACGCGGGCGCCGAGCAGGACTACGAGCGGGCGCGGCAGCTCGCCGACGTGTTCGCGCGCGCCGAGCAGGCCACGGCCGCCGGCACGCCGCTGCGGGTGCTCGAGGTCTACCGGGAGCTGGCCGCCCTCTTCCCGGATCAGCGCGACGGCTTCGAGCTGCGCCAGCGCGCGGCCGCGGCGCTCGCGGAGCAGGCGCGCGACCGCGCCCGGGCCGGCGACTATGCCGGGGCGCTCTCCCGGCTCGCCGACCTCCAGCGCCTGTGGCCGGACGCGCCGGGGCTGCGGGAGGAGATCGCGACCGTCATCGCGCAGCGCGATGCCGAGCCGGTGCAGCAGGCCCTCCTCGACCGGCTGGCGGGCTTCGAGCGGCGGCGGCGCCCGGACGAGGCACTCGCCGAGCTGGCGCGCCACGAGCCGACGCCCCACCTGGCGCCGGCGTTCGCCGCCGAGCGGCAGCGCTTCACGGCGCAGCTCGCGACCCTCGACGGCGCGCCGCCGGTCGTCGAGCTGCGCGAGGGCTACGGCCTGCAGTACGCGCGCGGCACCGTCGCCGAGCTGTCGTTCCGGGTGCGGGACGACTACGGCGTGGAGCAGGTGCGGGTGATGGCCCGCCGCGCCGGCGGCGGCGCGATGCGGGAGATCCCCTCCCAGCGCGGCTCCTTCGGCTATACCGTCGAGATCGGCCCCGACTTCCACGGCAACGGCACGGTGGAGCTGTACGTCGTCGCGACCGACGTGTCGGGGCACGAGGGGACTCTCGGCACGCCGGAGCGGCCGCTGCGGCTCGAGCGCATCAAGGGCTTCGGGGAAAGGGCCGGCAACTGAGCCGCGCAGCGCCGAAGGATCTCGCAGTCCGACTGCCCCTCCAGTGGCATACCTCTTGCGGTTCTCTCCAACGGCATCAGCGGCCGCCCGGCGATCCCTCGCCGGCGGCCCGGGACGACACCAGACGGCGCGCAAGGGAGGTCATCATGGTGGAGAACGTACAGCCGGCCGGCGGCCGGCAGTCGGCCGGCGTGAGGGAGAGTGCGCGGGAGCGGATCCGCGGCGGCATCGAAGGGCTGGTCGCGCAGGGCAAGGACCAGGTGGCGGGACGGCTGGGCGATCTCGCGGGATCGATCCGCCACGCGGGCGAGCGGCTGAGCGACCAGCAGGTCGAGATCCTCGCGCGCTACGCCGATCAGGCGGCCGCCAAGGTCGAGGAAGTGACCGACTACCTCCGCGAGCGGGATCTCGACGAGCTGCTCCAGGATACCCGCGCCTTCGCGCGCCGGCGGCCGGAGGTCTTCCTGGGCGGCGCGTTCGTGGCCGGCCTGCTCCTGGCGCGGTTCCTCAAGAGCTCGGCGGAGCGGCTGGAAGGGCCGGACGAGCACCCGGCGCGGACGAGCTCGCCGCGGCGCGTCACCAACCCGCGATCGAGGACCTCCGGCGGCAGCCGGACGAAGCGCACGGGAGGTGGGTGATGGAATCCCGCGGACCGGCGGCGACTCCGCGCGCGAAGACGCGCGCGAGGACCGGCGGCGGTGACGGCGGCGCCGGCGCCGGCGCGCGGCCGGAGAGCCACGCGACTCCGACGTCGCACGCGAGCCTCGGCGGCCGCGTCCGTGAGGCCCGCGATCGCGTCTGGGAGCTCATCGAGGAGCGGCCGCTGACGGCGGGGGCGGTGGGGCTGGCGTTGGGGCTCCTCGGCGGGCTCGCCATCCCCGCGTCCCGCCACGAGGACGAGCTGCTGGGCGGCCCGCGCGATCACCTCCTCGGCGAGGCGCGGCAGCGGGTCCGCCGGACGGTCGACCGCGGCAAGCGCGCCGCGCGCAGCGCCGTCGACGCGGTCAAGGAAGGGATCGAGGAGAGCTGAGAGCGCGGATTGGCGGGTCTGAGGCCGGCGGAGTGCTAGCATCCGCCGGCTCCCACCGTGCTCCGCTCCTGGACCTGGACTCCGTGGCGAATCGCCGGCCTCGCCGCCGGCCTGCTCGCCTTCGCGCTCCTCGCCGGCCTCGACTCGCCGCTCCATCACACCGCGTGGGGCGCACGCCCCGCGCTCGCCGCCGGCGGCGCGGCGCTGATGGCCATCTGGTGGCTCACCGAGGCGGTGCCCATCTACTGGACCGCCTGCGTGCCCCTCCTGTTCTTTCCCGCGCTCCGCGTCTTCGGCCCCGGCCTGGGCGAGAACCTCGCCGCGGTCGTGCGCGCCTACCTCGACCCCTACATCTTCCTCTTCGCCGGCGGCATGGCGATCGCCGCGGCGATGCAGCAGTGGAACCTCCACCGGCGCATCGCGCTCGGCGTCATGGACCGCATCGGCAGCGAGCCGCTCCGCCTGCTGGCCGGCTGCCTCACCGCCACCGCCTTCATCTCGCTGTGGATCTCGAACACCGCGACCGCCGCGATGATGATGCCGATCGGCATCGCCCTGATCGCGCAGATCGAGGACCAGGTCGGCGGCCGGCGCCTCGCCCACTACGGGATGGCCATCATGCTGTCGATCGCCTACGGCGCCAACGTCGGCGGCATCGGCACCAAGATCGGCACCGCCCCGAATGCGATGTTCGCCGGCTTCATGGAGGGGCTGGGGATCGAGATCTCGTTCCTACAGTTCCTGGTGGTCGGCCTCCCGTTCGTGCTCCTCTTCCTGCCGCTCGTGCTGGCGGTGCTCTGGCGGATCGGTCGCCGCGACGGGCTGACGGGCGAGGTGGGGGCGGACGTGATCGCGGGCGAGCTGGCGCGCCTCGGACGGATCAAACGCCCGGAACGGGTGGTGCTCGGTGTCTTCCTCGCCACGGCGGTGCTCTGGATCGCCGGCAAGTGGCTGACGGCGGCGCTCAAGCCGCAGGTGACCCTCTTCGAGCTCACCTCGGCGCACGTCGAGGGCGGGACCGCGGTGCTCGCCGCGCTCGTCCTCCTCGCCTGGCGGACGCGGGTGGAGGAGGAACGGCAGCCCACGGCGGAGCAGCAGCCGGGAGAGCGGCGGCCGCCGGGGGAGCGTCAGCCGCCGGGGGAGCGCCAGCCGCGCCGGCAGGTGCTCGGTCTCGCCGCCCTCCGCCGCGTGCCGTGGGAGACGCTCCTCCTGCTGGGCGGCGGCTTCGCCATGGCGGCGGCGATCCAGCAGAGCGGCCTCTCGGCCTGGATGAGCGAGCGCCTGCTCGCCGCACGCGGCCTGCCGCCCTTCGGCCAGGTGCTGCTCGCGAGCACGGCCGTGGTGGCGCTCTCGGCGGTGGCCTCGAACACCGCGACGATCGCCGTCATGCTCGTGGTGCTCAAGGACGCCGTCGCCCCCGAGCTCCTGACGACGACCCTCTTCGCCGCCACCATCGCCTGCTCCTGCGACTTCGCCCTCCCCGCCGGCACGCCGCCCAACGCCATCGTCTTCGGCAGCGGCTACGTGACGATTCCCCGCATGGCGCGGGCCGGCGCGGTGCTCGACCTCGCGGCGGCGCTGCTGGCCGCGGCGTGGTGCTGGGTGATCGTGCGGGCGGTGCTGTAGGGCCGGGCGAGACGCGCCCGCCAAAGCGCACGATCTGCGGCTCCGATTCCGTCTTCCACGGTAGACTGCATGGGAGATAGACCATGGACGACGGACAGTTCGAACGCCTGCTCGCCGAGATCGCCGAGTCGCGGCGCCATACCGACGAAGCCTTCGCCGAGTCGCGGCGGCATACCGACGAGGCCTTCGCCGAATCGCGGCGCTACACCGACGAGGGGTTCGCCGGGTCGCGGCGGTACACCGACGAGGGGTTCGCCGGGTCGCGGCGGTACACCGACGAGGTGGCCGAGCGCCTGCGCGAGGAGATCAGGCAGTCCGCGGAGGAGACGCGCCGGGAGTTTCACGTCGTCGAGGAGAGCTGGAGGTCCGCGGTCCAGCTCCTGGCGGAGGGCATCGCCACGGTGGACGGCAAAGTCGATCGCCTGGGGGCGGAGCTGAGGGCGGAGCTGAAGGCGGAATCCGCAGAGACGAGGGCCTTGCTCAGACTCACCTATTCCGACCTGGACCGGCGCGTGACGAGGCTCGAAGGGGAGCTGCACCCCGGCTAGCTTGGCGCGTTACTCGACGGAACGGGCCAACCGGATCCCGGTCATCTGGAAGCGGCAGTCGGCGGGCCAGAAGTTGCGGTAGCTGACGCGGATGTGCAAGGCCGGGGTGGCGCAGGAGCCGCCGCGCAGGACGCGTTGGTTGTCCATGAACTTGCCGTTGTATTCCATCAGGTTGCCGTCGAAGGGCCGGTAGCGGGGGTAGGGCTCGTAGTGGCTCGAGGTCCACTCCCAGAGATCGCCGGCGGCCTGGAGCAGCGCACCGTCGGGCGCGGCGGCGCCGGCCGCGCGCGGGTGGAGGAGGCCGCTCTCGAGGAAGTTGCCGGCAGCGACGGCGAAGCCCGCCGCGCGAGCCGCATGCTCCCACTCGCGCTCGGTCGGCAGGCGCGCCCCCGCCCAGCCGTCGCCCTGCTCGCCGCGCCAGCGGGCGTAGGCGTCGGCCTCGTAGAAGCTGGCGTGGGCGACCGGCTCGTCGGGATCGAGCGGCCGCACGCCGGCGAGCGTCCAGACCCGCCAGCCGTCCTCGCCGCGCTCCCAGTAGAGCGGCGCGCCCCACCCCTCTTCCTTCGCCCGCGCCCAGCCGTTCGAGAGCCAGAGCAAGGGATCGCGATACCCGCCGTCGTCGATGAACTCCAGGTAGTCGCGGTTGGTGACCAGCCGGTTGAGCAGCGCGAAGTCCTCGAGGTACGACTTGTGGACCGGCAGCTCGTTGTCCCAGCACCAGCCGCCCTCGAGGTTGCCGATCTCGTGGACGCCGCCCGGGAAGGGGAGGAAGCGCGGGGCGGATGCACCCGCGGCGGCCGCACCGTTCCCGGGGGCGGCGGCGGGCTGCAGATAGGGCTCGCGCAGCTCACCCACGTTGCTGCCCAGGATGTGCTTGATCTCGGTCACCAGCAGCTCCTGGTGCTGCTGCTCGTGCTGGATGCCGGTGGTGACCAGGAACTCGAGCCGCGGCAGGTCGGCCTCGGCGGCCGTCGCGATCAGCGCCTCGACGCGGCGGTCGACCGCGGCGCGGAAGGCGAAGACCTCGTCGGTCGTGGGGCGGGTGACCAGCCCGCGCTGGTCGCGCGCCAGGCGCGGCCCGAGCGACTCGTAGTAGGAGTTGAGGACGTACTCGAAGCGGGCGTCGCCCGGATCGGCGCGGCCGAACGGCTCGAGCACGTTCTTGGCGAAGAACCAGGTGGTGTGCCCGAGGTTCCACCACGGCGGGCTGACGTCGGGCATCGACTGCACGCGGTAGTCCTCGGCGCGCAGCGGCCGGGCCAGCGCGGCACTCGCCACGCGCACCGCGCGATAGCGCTCCAGCAGCCGGCCCCGTCCTTCGGCACCCATCGTTCGTGATTGTAGCGGACGCGCAGCGAGCGCAGCGGTGCAGCGGCGGACGTATACTCGGAAGCGGCAGTCGGCTTGACGCGTCAGGAGCCGCGATGACCGAGCTCTCCAACCGCTCGACGGACAGCCCCGCCCAGATCGAGGCCTACGTGGCCGCCCTCTTCGCCACCCTCGGCTCCCGCGATCCGTTCGACGTCCTCGGCGCGATGCCCGCCGACCTCCGCCAGGCGGTCGCCGGCCTCTCCGCCGCGCAGGAAGCGACCCCCGAGCGCCCGGGCAAGTGGTCCGTCCGCCAGGTCGTCCAGCACCTTGCCGACTCTGAGCTGGTCGGCGGCTTCCGCTTCCGCATGGTGCTTGCCCACGACGCTCCCGCGCTCCCCGGCTACGACCAGGACGCCTGGGCGCAACGCCTGCGCTACAGCGACAGCGATCTCGAAACCGCGCTCGCCGACTTCACGACGCTCCGCCAGGCAACCTCCGCCTCCTGCGCCGCGCCTCGCCCGAGGACCTGCGCCGCGTCGGCCGCCACGCCGAGCGCGGCGACGAGTCCCTCGGCAAGCTGATCTCGATGTACGCCGGCCACGACCTCGTCCACCTCCGCCAGATCGCCAGGATCCGCCAGGCCGTCGGCGCCCCACCCGCCGCCTGACGGGCGCGCCCATCTGCGGGCTCGGCTTGTCGGCGATTCGTTGCCGCCGCCCCGCCTCTCGTCGTACTCTTACCGAGAGGAGTCTTACCATGCGCATCACGTCCAAGGGACAGGTGACCATCCCGATCGAGATCCGGGAGAGGCTCGGCTTGCTTCCCGAGACCGAAGTCGAGTTCGAGGTGCGCGGTAACTCGGTGCGCCTCGTCAAGGCCGAGGCGAAGGCCGGCCGTAGTCGAGGCAGAGAGGTCGTGGAGCGCCTTCGAGGTCGCGGCGGCGTCCGCATGACGACGGACCAGATCCTGGCGCTTACGCGAAAGCCTTGATGCACACGGTACTCGTCGACAGCAACGTCATCCTCGACGTCGCGACGAACGACCCCGCCTGGTACGGATGGTCATCGCAGGCCCTCGAGTCGGTGGCCGACTCGGCGCCGCTCGCGATCAACCCGCTGATCTACGCCGAGGTTTCCATCGGCTTTCTGCGCATCGAGGATCTGGAGGGCGCCCTCCCGTTGCGCCTGTACCGCCGTGAGCCGCTTCCTTACGAGGCTGCCTTCCTCGCCGGGAAGGCATTCCTCCAATACAGGCGGCGCGGAGGTGTCCGTACGTCGCCACTCGCCGACTTCTACATCGGCGCGCACGCGGCGGTCGCCGGCTTCCGTCTCTTGACGCGGGACCCTCGCCGATACCGGGCGTACTTCCCGACCGTTGAACTGATCTCGCCCTAACACGGCGCTCCGCCGCTCGGGCCGTACGCGCCGGCGTATCACCTGGCAAATCGATCTCGATCTCGCCCGCGACGTGTCTGCCGCGGGCGCTGGCGCGCGGTCAACGCGGAGGAGGAGGTCCGTCCATTCCAGGCGGGGGGCCCGGAGCGTCGCCTGCCAGCAGCTCGAGCCCGTCGCGCAGCAGGCGGTCGTAGCGATCCCAGAAGCCGCCGCTCTCAATGACGCGGAACTGGGTGTCGATCGTCACCAGCTCGCCGCGGCGATTCGCCAGGAAATAGACCAAGCGCCGCGGCGCGCCGGCCAAGCCGAACATCGCGCGGCGGCCGTGCAGGCCGGACGCGGTCACCCACCCCGTCTCTTCGATCGCCGAGTGGAGCGACCAGAGCTTCACCGTCTCGCTCAGCTTGCGCTCGAACTCCAGTCGCTTGGCGATCGCCTCGTCGAACGTACGGCCCGCTGGGATCGCCTCAACGCGGACGTCGATCCCCGCCTCGGGCGCCGCGACGTGGGCCCAGGCGGCGTCGGCGCGTTCGACCTCCCAGCCGGGCGGCAGGTGGAGCCCGACGCCGGCGCGCTTGAAGGTGACGGCACGCCCTGCGATCGGTTGTGCCGCCGGTCCGGCGGTCTTGGCCGAGTCGCCGCGCGGCGGCAGCAGCGGCGACCGCAGCCGCGTCATGCCGAGCACCCAGTCGACCGGGCTCAGGGCGGCGCCGAGGGGCGGGAACTCACGCATCCCGAAGCACGGCAGGCGCCCTGCGAGGCCCGGGCGCGCCCGCCACCCCTCGTCGCCGAGGACGAACCAGTCGAGTGTCCCGGTGCGGAGGAACGGCACGAGGTAGGGCGTCTCCTCCTCGTTCTCGTCGTCTGTGCAGTCGATCCGCTCCTCGACGACGCCGAGGTCGAGCCGGCCGTCGCAGTCGACGTCGCCGAGCTGGATGCGGTGGTACCAGGCCGCGAAGCAGCCGTCGACCCGCACGCGCCCCTTAGTCTCGCCGAGGTCGAGACCCAGGCGCAGCCGATTGGCGCCGGGGTCGTGGATGAGGAAGAGATCGCGGCCGGCCGCCGCCTGCGCTGAGCCCTCGGCGGCGACCGTGTACGACGCCAGATGCAGCCCGACGCGGCCGTCGCCGAGCGCGAATGCCGTGACCGGCCGCCCCCACTCAAGCGCAGTCACGTAGGTCTCCTCCTCCTGCTTGCGGACCTCCTCCGGCTCGAGCCACGCGCGCGGCACCGCGATCGGCTCGCGCCCTGGCGCGACGAGCCGATACCCCGTCTTGTCTTTGATCAGCTCGTAGCTTGCGGCGTCGAAGCCGGTCCAGAGATCGGGCGCGGGCTGGGCGGAGAGGGGGCCGGTGGCGAGCGCCAGGAGGACCGCGCAGCGAATCGGCGGTGGGCCTCGCATGCTTGATCGAGGATAGCGCAGGCGCGCGCCGCCGGCCCGTGATGGCTGTCCGATGCCCGGATGCTTTCAGCGCCTCGGAGCCTGAGAGTTGACATACATAAGTTTCTGTGGCACATTCAGCCCGTGAAGCTGGTATTCATCCTAGAATCGAAGCCTCCGCCGCGCCGCGAGGGGTCTTCCAAGGCATTCGAGGAAGCTTCCTCAGCGCCGCAGGAAGCTTCCCGAGCGGCTCCGGAAGCTTCCTCTGGACCCCGGGAAGCTTCCTCCTCGCCTGCGGAAGCTTCCCGAGTGGCTACGGAAGCTTCCTCCGCGCCTCGGGAAGCTCCCCGAGCAGCTGCGGACGCTTCCTCTGGACCTCAGGAAGCTTCCACTGCGCCTGCGGAAGCTTCCCGAGCGGCGGTGGAACCTCCCTCCGCGCCTCGGGAGGCTTCCCGAGCAGCTGCGGAGGCTTCCTCTCGATCTCGGGAAGCTTCCCGAGCACCTGCGGAAGCTTCCCGAGCCCGGCGGGAAGCTCCTTCAGCTCCCGCTCAAGCTTCGGCGCCGCCTCCGGCGCGTTCCGGGGCGGCTTGCCGCCCTGCCTTCCCCGTTCCACCCCGCCGGCCCGCGGGCCGGCACTTCCCATAGGAGAGCGAAGATGCCCGAGACCTCTATCGCCGACAAGGTCACCCGTTGGAAGAGCCTGGCCGATGCCATGCGGCCGCGGCTCGAGGAGTTCCCCCATCTCAAGGAGGAGCACGGAGAGCTGGTGGCGGCGGTCGAAGCGATCGAAGCGCTGATCGTCGACGAAGACGCCTATACCGCCCGCCTCCGCGACACCATCGCCAGACGCCGCGAGACCCAGACCCGCTGCGTCGACATCGCCAGCCGCTGCACCATGGGCCTGCAGAGCCACTTCGGCAAGCGCAGCCAGGAGCTCCGCCAGTTCGGCATCGGCCCGCTGTCGCGGCGGCGGCGGAAGAAGGGGGAGGAAGAGCCCGAGTCCGAGGAAAGGGCCCGGGTGAGCGCGTAGGTTCAGTCGTATCCCGGCGGGGGGTTCCACCCCTCGCCGGGCACTTTCCTATCGACGTCATCCGCTCTCGTCAAGCCTGTGCTGCTGCCCTCGGGACGCCGGCCTATACGACCTGCGCGTAGGACGTCAGGCTCTCGCAACACGCGATGAGGCCTGGATAATCGTGAACGTGCAGGGGGCCGCGCCCGACGTCAGGGTAAGTAGAAGCGCTCGCCTTCACCTTCGGGCGCAAGCAGACGAATGGCGCCCGCGAGCCATGGGACCGCCGCCCCTGCTTGGGCGCCGAGAGCACGAAACCCCTGGCGGCGCGGGCTACTCGGTTGGTGGTTCCAAAGAGACCGCCTACGCCGTTTACGCGGCGCTGACGGATCGTGGCAACGAGGGCTATCGGCGAATTCGCGAGGCCGCTGCTGCCTAGCCATCTCCAGCCTCGTGAACTAGGCGGGCGGAGCGGGCTGTCGTGCCGGCCTCCTGTTTCACGGCGGTGCCCGGAGTCGTTTACGCGAATGACGAGAGGAACAAGGCTGTTGGCGTTGGCACGGCGTACGCACAGGAAATACGGTTGATCGAGAACACGTGACGGCAGCCGCCTGCGGAGTCAAGCGTAGCGGGCTGCGAGACTATTAAAGCGGGCGCGACAGAGTTCGTACCTCTCCCGCGCCCTCGACCACACAGGAGGGTAAGCTCCATGTGCAGCCGTAGGACCAGGTCTAGCAACCCAGCCTTCCGGCTCCCGCCAGCCGCTGGGCCGGCCGCTTCATCCACGCTCCGCTGACGCCGGAAGACCTGAAGGCCTCCGAGTTCCGGGGGAGCCCGGCGGGCGGCTTCGTCGACGAGCTCGCGGCGCACTATGCCGCCCTCGCCTTCGAGCTGCAGGCGCGGAGCGAGCGCAAGAGGGCCCGCGCACAGAAGGCGCGCGCGGCGGGGCGGCGCTCCGGCACGGTGTGCGGGCGGTGGGGCAGGGGTACGAGGTGGAGGTGCGCGCGGGCGAGCTGGTGATTCGGGCAGTGTGAGCCGGGGTGGGGCGCACTCGCCTCCGCCGCGTCTACGCGAAGATCCTGGCCAGCGGAATCTCGAGGCCTGGCAGCAGCGGCGTGGCGAGGATGTCGCCGGCCGCGGCGGAGAGCTCCGCCACGAAGGCGAGGGCCTCGCCGGTCCGGCGGTAGATCCTGACCGTCGCGAGCGCCGGGTCGGCCAGCCAGTACTCGCGCAGTCCCATGCGCTCGTAGAGGTGGCGCTTTACGCCCTGGTCGCGTATGCGCGTAGACGGCGAGAGGATCTCGATCACCAGGTCGGGCGCGCCCTGGACGTTGAGTTCGGTGAGGAGTCCCAGGTGCTCTCGCGACACGAAGAGAAGGTCGGGCTCGACCACGTCTCGCGGCGAGAAGACGACGTCGCAGGGTGCGACGAAGAGCTCGCCGCAGTCGTGCCGCTCGGTGAAGTTGCCGAGCGCGAGCGTGAACCCGGGTGGACCAGCGCAGCCTACTCACCCCTCGGCCAGCAGCGGCTCGAACCGCTGCTTCTGCATCGCCTTCATGTAGGCGTCGCGCGGGGTGATGCGCTTGCTGTCGAGGAGGGCCATCAGGGCGTCGTCCATGAGCTGCATGCCGAGAGTCTTGCCGCTCTGGATGAGCGACTGGATCATCGGCGTGTTGCCCTCGCGGATGACGTTCGGGAGACCGGAGGTCTTCAGAAGGATCTCGTGCGCGGCGACGCGGCCGGTGCCGTCGGCGGTCTTCAAGAGGAGCTGCGAGACGACGGCGGCGAGGGACTCCGAGAGGGTCATCCGCACCTGCGGTTGCTCCTCGGCCGAGAAGGCGTCGACCAGGCGGTCGATGGTGTTGGCGGCGCCGTTGGTGTGGAGGGTGCCGAAGACGAGGGCGCCCATCTCGGCGGCGGTGACGGCCAGGGCGATCGTCTCGAGGTCGCGCATCTCGCCGACCAGGATGACGTCGGCGTTCTGGCGCATGGCGGCGCGCAGGGCGGCGCCGAAGCTCGCGGTGTCCTGGCCGACCTCGCGCTGCGAGACCACGCACCGTTTGTTGGCGTGCACGAACTCGACCGGGTCCTCGATCGTCACCAGGTGCTTGGGATAGGTCTCGTTGATGCGGTCGAGGATGGCGGCGAGGGTGGTGGACTTGCCGGAGCCGGTCGGCCCGGTGACCAGCACGAGGCCCTGCCGCAGGTGCGCGAGGCCGGCGATCGCCGGCGGTAGGCCGAGCTTCTCGAGCGGCACGATGGTTTCCGGGATGATGCGGAAGACCGCCGCGGCGCCGTTCTCCTGGCGCAGGAAGTTGGCGCGGAAGCGGGCCACGCCCTCGAGGCCGTAGGCGAAGTCGACGTCGCCGGTGCCCTGGTACTCGGTCCACTGCGCGTCGGTCGCCACCTCGCGGAGGAGGGCGAGGAGGTCGGGGTGCGAGATGGTGGTCCAGCCGGCGACGGGCTCGAGCGAGCCGTACCGGCGCACCCGCGGCTCGAGGCCGGCGGCCAGATGGAGGTCGGAGCCGCCGCAGTCCTTGAGGTAGCGGAACAGCTCGTGGAGGCGGGCCATCGTCTCAGTCCGTCCCCGTCCTCACGCCGCCGCTCCCACGAGGCGCTGCGGCTCCTCGGCGTGGAGCAGCGCCTCCTCGCGCGTCACCACCCCAGTACGCACCAGCTCGGCGAGCGAGGCGTCGAGGAGCATCATCCCCTGCGCGCCGCCGGTCTGCAGCACCGAGCGGATCTGGAAGGTCTTACTCTCGCGGATCAGGTTGGCGACCGCCTTGGTGTTGACCAGCACCTCGAGCGCCGGCACACGCCCGCCGCCGCCGGCGCGCAGCAGCAGGCGCTGCGAGACGACGGTGCGCAGCGACTCCGAGACCATGGTGCGGATCTGCGCCTGCTGCGCCGTCGGGAACACCCCGACCAGGCGGTTGACCGTGCGCACGGCGTTGTTGGTGTGGAGCGTCGCGAAGACGAGGTGGCCGGTCTCGGCGGCGGTCAGGGCGAGCGAGATGGTCTCGAGATCGCGCAGCTCGCCGATCACCAGCACGTCGGGGTCCTCGCGCAGCGCCGCGCGCAGGGCGCGGGCGAACGAGCCGGTGTGCCGCCCCACCTGCCGCTGGTTGACCAGGCAGCGGCGCGAGGGGTGGAGGACCTCGATCGGGTCCTCGATGGTGATGATGTGGTCGCGGCGCTCCTCGTTGACGATGTGCACCATCGCCGCCATGGTCGCCGACTTGCCGCAGCCCGCGGGACCGGTGAAGAGCACCATCCCCTGGTGGTAGTTGGCGAAGCGCGCGAGGGCGCGCGGCAGGCCGAGCGACTCGAGCGTCGGCGGCGCGGCCGGGACGGCGCGGAAGACGGCATCCGTGCCGCGCTGCTGGCGGTAGACGTTACCGCGGAAGCGGCCGACGCCGGGCAGGGAGAGGGCGAGGTCGACCTGGCCGTGCGCCGCGAGCTGCTCGCGCTGCTCGGGGGAGAGGGCGGCGTCGATCAGACGCTCGGCCTCGCCGGGGGCGAGCGGCGGCGTGGCGCCGGACAGCGGCTCGAGGCGGCCGTGGATGCGGAGCTGGATGGAAGCGCCGGAGTGGAGGTGGACGTCGCTCGCGCCGCGCTCGACGGCGCCGGCGAGGAGGGCGTCGAGGCCGCGCTCGGGAGCGGCAGGCGCGGGAGCCGCCGGCACGGCGCGCACGGCTTCCTGGCGCGCCGCCACCTCGCGCTGCGCGACGAGGAGTCGCTCGAGGTCGTGCGGCGCGAGATAGCCCTCGGCGACCAGGATCTCGCCCAGCCGGCGCGCGCCGCCACCCTCCGCCTGCAGGCGCGCCGCGCGCGCGAGCTGCTCCTGAGTGACGAGCTTGTAGTGGAGGGCGAGGCGCCCCAGGAGGAGATTCGCAGGACCTGACGGCATGCTGGCCCACGCTACGCGAGCGAGCGGGGAGGTTCAACGGCCAGGCGGCGCGATCGGGCGTCGGCCAGGCGACGAGCGTCATGTAGGACACGATAGGGTAGCCGCGTCCGCGTCAGGTGGAGGGAGGGGTTCCATGGTCGAGCGCGCAGCGCAGGTGGATGGTGGCAGCCGGTCGTTCCCCACCTGGAGTCTTTTCGCCGGCCTGGTCGCCCTGGCACTCGTGTTCGCCGCCGTCGTAACCCGCTACCGCGAGCCGGTGCCGCGCGACTCCGAGGCGCCGGCGCAGGAGTTCTCGGCGGCGCGGGCGCGCTGGGTCCTGGGCGAGATCCTGGGACCGGGAGCGCCGCACCCGCCGCACCCCGTCGGCAGCGCCGAGAACGCCCGCGTGCGCGAGCGCATCCTCGAAGTGCTCCGCAAGCTGGGCGGCTACCGCGTCGAGGTGCAGGAGGCGGTGGGTTGCCACCCCACCGGGAGCTGCGCGCTGGTGCGCAACATCCTGGCCGTGCGGCCAGGCCGCGAGGCGGGCGGCGTGGTGCTCGTCGCCGTGCACTACGACTCCGTCGCCGCCGGGCCGGGGGTGGGAGACGACCTCGCCGCCGTCGCCGCCGCGATCGAGGTGGCGCGGGCGCTGCTCGAGGTTCCGGATGCGCGCGACCCGGCATCCTCGGGCTTACGCAACACGGTCGCCTTCCTGATCGACGACGGCGAGGAGGTGGGTCTCCTCGGCGCCCACGCCTTCGTCGCCCGCCATCCGCTGGCGCGCGAGGTCGACGTGGTGCTCAATGCCGAGGCGCGCGGCACCTCGGGCGCCAGCCTGATGTTCGAGACCGACCGCGACAACGCCTGGCTGGTCGGGCTCTTCGCCGGCGCGGCGCCGCACCCCTTGACCAGCTCGCTCTTCTCGACGATCTACGAGCGGATGCCCAACGACACCGACTTCACGGTGTTCAAGGGCGCCCGCATGCGCGGCCTCAACTTCGCCTTCATCGGCCACCCGGCGCACTATCACACGCCGCTCGACAACCTCGAGAGCCTGTCGCTCGGGAGCCTCCAGCACCACGGCGACAATCTCCTCGCCACCGCCCGCGCGCTGGCCGACGCCGACCTCTCGCGCCCGCCGCGGGGCGCGGCGGTGTTCTTTGATGTCCTGGGATTCGGCGTGGTGCGGTGGCCGGCCGGATGGACTGCCTTCGTCGCCGCGCTCGCCCTCCTCCTGCTGCTGGTGGCGGCCGTGCGGCTTCTCCTCCGCGGCGAGGCGCGCGCCGCCGGCATCGCCCGGGGACTCCTCGCGCTGCCGTTGCTGGTCGGGGCCGCCGCGCTCGTCGGCTGGCTCCTCGGCAAGGCTTTCCTCGGCCGGGGCGCGTACGGCGCCGGCTGGCTCGCCGCGCCGGCGGCGGTCGCTCCGTTCTGGCTGCTGGCGATCGCCGCCGCAGTCGCCACCGCCCGCCTGCTCGCCGGGCGCGGCGGCGCCTGGGGGATCTGGGCGGGGGTGTGGATCGCCTGGGCGGTGTTGGGCGTGCTGACGGCCTTCGCGCTCCCGGGCGTGTCGTTCCTCTTCATCGCACCGGCCCTCCTCGCGGGGATCGCCGGCCTCCTCGCGCCGTCGCTGGCGGGGCTCGCGGCCCTGGTGCCGCTCGCGGCTGCCGGCGTGCTCTGGTTCCCGATCCTGCGCTTCCTTCCGGACGCGCTCGGCGCCGGCATCCTGCCGGTGGCGGCCGCGCTGGTGGCGCTGGCGACGACCGGGCTCGCGCCGCTCGTCGCGGCGGCGTCGTGCCGCGCCCGCCGCGTCACGGTCGCGGCGCTCGCCACCGTCGCGCTCCTGGTCGCCGGTTGGGCGCTCACCCGACCCGCCTACACGGAGCGCTCACCCCAGGGGCTCAACCTCGGCTTCCACCAGGAGCTCGACGCTGGCGGGCGGCCGGTGGCGGCACGGCTCTTCGCCGCGGGGCCCCTGCTGCGCCTGCCGCGCGAGGTCGCGGCCGCCGCCGAGTGGAAGCGGGACCTGGAGCCGCTCTACCCGTGGAGCGGCGAGGTGCGCGTCAAGGTGGCGCCGGCGCCGCTGCTGCCGCTCGCGCCGCCGGAGGTGAGCGTCGCGGCCGACGGGCGCGATGGCGCTGACCGGCGGCTCGTCCTGCACCTGGTGTCGCGCCGCGACGCGCCGATCGCCGGCCTGGCGCTGCCCGAGGAGGCTGAGGTGCGCCGATTGACGGTGGCCGGCACGCCGGTGCCGGACGAGGACGGGCGGATGGGCCCGTGGGTGGCTCCGGGCTGGCGCGTCGTCACCTTCACCGGCATGCCGGCCGAGGGGATCGACGTCGAGATCGTGCTGGGCGCCGCCGGACCGCTCGAGCTGCGGGCCTTCGACCGTTCCTACGGCCTGCCGCCGGCCGGCGAGCGGGTGGCGGTCCGGCGGCCGCCGACGGCGGTGCCGATCAACAACGGGGACGTGACGGTGCTGACGCGGAAGGTAGCATTGCCGGCGGCGTCCGAATGACCTCACGCCGAAAGTGTGAAAACGCCCGGCACGTAGGCCGGGCGCCACGTCACAGACTCCGACGGGGCTCGTAGCGCCCGGGCTACGTCCCGGGCGTTTTCGGCAGCCGTCTCGCTGCGTGCCTTAGTGGCTGTGGCCGTGGCCTTCCTGCCCGGCCATCTCGATGGACGAGACCTTGATCGAGTCGCCTTCGGCCGTCCCCTTCACCGTCACCTCGTGGCCGAGGTGCTCCTTGGCCAGGTCCTGGTTGTCGAGCTTGTAGAGCTTCTCGTCGGCGGGGTTGTAGAAGACGAGCGTGCCGCCGTCCCCCAAGCACTTGAGGGCGCAGTCCTTGTGCTCGGCCTTGGCGCCCTTGGCGCCGCAGTGGTCGTCGGTGATCCAGCCGGTCCACTGCCCCTCGTCGGCCCGCGCCACCAGCGGCAGGGTCACGGCCAGGGCGACGAGCACGGCGAACAGCACGATGGAGGTCTTCCGCATGATGGGTCCTCCCCTCTTGGGGTGATTGATTCGAGTCACGGGCCATGCGGCCCGGCTACGGTGGTTGGCGCAGCATAGCACGCCCGCGATGGCCCTCGGCCGCCGGAACGCCCGGCGGCCGCGACATATCATGCGCCGGTGTCCACCTTCCGTCTCACGGTTGAGTACGAGGGGACCCGCTACCATGGATGGCAGGAGCAGAAGAACGCCCGCTCGGTGGCCGGGGAGCTGCGGCGGGCGCTCGCGGAAGCGGCGGGCGAGGTGCGGGAGCTGGTGGGCTCCGGGCGCACCGACGCCGGCGTCCACGCCCTGGCGCAGGTGGCGCACGTGCGCCTAGGCGCGAGAGCGCCCGCGCCGGGCTCCGATCGCGCGGCGAAAGCCGATCCCGAGCGCCTCCGCCGCGACGTCAACGACCTCCTGCCGCCCGACATCCACGTGCTGGCCCTCGCGCGGGCGCCCGATCGCTTCCACGCCCGCCACGACGCCGTCCTGCGCAGCTACCTCTACCAGATCTCGACCCGCCGCACCGCGCTCGCCAAGCGCTTCGTCTGGTGGGTGAAGCGGCCGCTCGACGACGCGGCGATGCGCACGGCGGCGGCCGTCCTGCCGGGGCGGCACGACTTCCAGCTCTTCTGCGAGCGGCCGGCCGAGCAGACGAGCACGCTGGTCGTGGTCGAGCGGGCGGAGCTGGCGCGCGACGGCGCGCTCGTGTTGGTGCGGCTCGCCGCGTCGCACTTCCTGTGGAAGATGGTCCGGCGGGTGGTCGGGGCGCTGGTCGAGGTCGGCGCCGGCGGGCTGGCGGTGGGCGACTTTGCGCGGCTCGTCGAAGGGCAGGCAGTGCCGAGCGGCGTAAGGGAGAGAGCCGGCCGAGCGGGTGCGGGAGGGCGGGGAGCCGGCGGCGGGCGGACGCCCCCCGCGCGGCGCGGCGCGAGCATGGCCGCGGCGCTCGAGACCGCCGCCTGGACCGCGCCACCCTCGGGGCTGTTCCTCGAGCGCGTCCTCTACGCGGGCGACCCGCGGCTCGGGCCGCTGACCGCGGCGGTCCCGGTCGCCGCGGCGGAGCCGGAGGGACGAGCGCCGGCGTCGCGCGGAGCGCGCGAGCCGGGCGAGTAGACTTCTCCGCGTCGATGAGCCGCCGCCTCGCCACCTACGACGACTTCCACGTCGGCCAGCGCGCCTCGTTCGCGAAGACCATCACCGAGGCCGACCTCGCCCTCTTCGTCGCCATCACCGGCGACACCAACCCGCTCCACGTCGACGACACCTTCGCCCGCCGCACCTTCTTCCGCGGCCGCATCGCCCACGGCCTCCTCTCGGGCTCGCTCGTCTCGACCGTCATCGGCACCCTCCTGCCCGCCGCCGGCGCCATCTACCGTTCCCAACGCTTCGACTTCCTGCGCCCCGTCCGCATCGGCGACACCCTGACCGCCTGGGTCGAGGTCACCGCCGTCGACCCCACCGCCGAGCGCCTCGCCCTCGCCACCTGGATCGACAACCAGGACGGCGACGCCGTCATCCGCGGCGAGGCCGAGGTGAGCCTCATCCGCCGGCTGCGGGACGAGTAAAAGCGCCGGCGTCGACGACGACATGGTGCCCCTTTTTAGAAACCTTCCCCCAATGAGGATACCGCGCTCCGGAGGAGCGCCCGGG